>NZ_CP038634.1:1205206-1807809 GCF_004768545.1 Cupriavidus oxalaticus
CTCGAGGCTGTTGCCGACCACTTCGTTGTAAGACGTAGGCGTCAGCTCCATCTTCATCTTGCCCGCGGTCACGCGGCCGACATCCAGCAGGTCATTGACCAGCCGCTCGAGCTGGCGCAACTGCCGGTCGATGATCGCGGCGCAATGGCGGATGCGGGTATCGGCATCCGGCGTCAGCGCGATCACCTCGACCGCATTGCGCACCGGCGCCAGCGGGTTGCGCAGTTCGTGCCCAAGGATGGCAAGGAAGGATTGCAGGCGCCGGTTGCCGGATTCGAGCAGCTCCAGGCGCAGCGCGTCGCTGATGTCGCGCGCGGTCCAGAGCAGCCCGGCCGGGCAACCCGCGGCATCGCGCACCAGCACCATGCGGGTCTGGCAGCGCACGATCGCGCCATCCTGGCGTGCCAGGCGCTCGTCGCCGGCCCACTGGCCGCAGGCGCGCGCGGCTTCCAGCGCCGCGCGGTCGCGCCCGGCCGCGGCATCCGGCCCGGTGTACAACAGCGCCAGCGGCTTGCCGACCGCCTCAGCCGCCGTGTATCCGGTCACGGCCTGCGCGCCGACGTTCCAGCTGCGGATGGTGCCATCCAGGTCCAGCTCGCAGACCGCGGTGCCGGGCAGGTTGTCGGCCAGCAGCTGCAGGCGCGACTCGGCCAGGCGGGCGTGATCGGACGCGGCTTCCTGCACGGTGATATCGCGGCAAGCCACCACGAAGCCGCCGGCGCTCGCATGCATGACACAGGCGGCCTGCAACTGGCTGCCGTCCCGGCGCACGCGCCAGCCCCGGTCGCGGGCACTGCCGGCCTGCGCCGCGGCCTGCTGCCACTGCAGCGGCAAACCGGCGGCGACATCATCGGCGCGGTGCAGGCAGGAGAAGTGCCGGCCGGCGATGTCTTCGGCGCGGTAGCCGAATACGCGGAGCGCGGAGTCGGGCCACGCCACGATGAGGCCCTCTGCATCCGTTTCGAACACCGCCACGTCCTCGACCGCATCCAGCAGGCGCCGGTATTGCTCAACGGTTGGCTGGCCGACACGCCCGGGGGGAACGGCTCCCGCCTCTGCCAGATGTGGCGCGCAGGCACCTTTTGTCGCTTGCGGCTCCGACATGGACAAACCCTACGTGGTAATGGACGATCATGGCAGGCCATTCAATACGTAGTACGCGCAGTACGGCGGATGCGGGCGCCCGGCGTGCCACCATGGCCGGCAGGCGGTACGCCTGCGGCACGGCCAAATGCCCGCCAGCCGGCGGGCATTCAGCTCCATGATAGGTGTTCGTGGCACCGACCGCGACCACGGCGCACACCACGCGGCGCGCTGGTTGCCGGTGTGGCTGGGCGGAAGGCTAGCGCCCCCGGCGCGCCTGCACCACCGCCGCCAGCGCGGCGGACGCGCCGACGATCAGCGCGGTGGCCAGCACCGGATGCCGCGCCGTGGTCGTATAGGGGCACGACTGCAGCGCGGTGCGCGTGCCGCTGCGCTCCTGCAGCCCGCTGCCGCTGCCGTACAGTGTGTTGTCCTCGAGCGGGCCGGCCGGGTGGCGCGTCTGCTGGGCACGGCCCATGAAGCGGCGCATGAAGCGGTCGAAGGTATGCGGCGTGTGGTACGCCGCCGCGGAGAAAGCCTTGGCCGCCCCGCCGACGAACAGGTCGCGGCGCGGGTTCTCGGCGGCGAACAGGATCGCATCGGCGGCCAGCGCCGGATCGTACAGCGGTGGCGGCAGGCGCGGCTCGACGTCAAGGAAGTTCTTGGCGTGCATGGCCAGCGGCGTTTCCAGGCCGGCGGGCTTGATCAGCGTGATGCTGACCGGCGCCTGTTCCTGTTCCAGCTCCAGCCGCAGCGAATCGGTAAAGCCCTTGATCGCATGCTGCGAGGCCGCGTACGCGCTCTGCAGCGGCAGCGGCCCATCGGAGGCCTCGCTGCCCATGTTGATGATGGCGCCGCCGCATTCGCGCAAGTGCGCGGCCGCCGCCAGCGAGCCATGGACGGTGCCCCAGTAGTTGGTGTCGAACAGCCGCCGCTGGTCTTCCAGCGGCACGTCGCCGTGGCGGCCGAAGATCGTCACGCCGGCATTGTTGATCCATGTGTCGAAGCCACCGAAGCGCTCGATCGCGGCCTGCGCGACCTTGCCGACCTCTTCGTGCCGGCCCACATCGGCAGCGACAGTGATGACTTCGGCGCCCTGCTGGCGCAACTCTTCGGCCAGCTTGTGCAGCGAATCCTCGCTGCGCGCCACCAGCACCAGCCGCGCACCCCGCGCGGCGGCCTTGCGCGCGGTGACCAGGCCCACTCCACTGGTGGCGCCGGTCAGCACGATCACCTGCGAGCCGATTTTCTTCAGGGTGGGTTTCATCTGCCGCTTCTCCTCGGGATGATCCCGGCACGGCGCCGGGCGTGGCAATGGTTGATCACCGACAGTGCATTGCAGACAAGCATCGCAAATTGCGTTCCCATCCGCGCCGGCCTGCGGGCGCGCGGAGGGGGGAGCAGACGCGCGGCAGAATTACAACGTCCGGTAAGAACCACATGCCGGCCGGCACGCGCTGCCGTGCGCGTGCCGTCGCGGCGCCATCCTGTGCCGCTGTAGGACTGGCGCCGATTTCGCCGGCGCCATGTGCTGCCTAAGCTGGATGCATCTTTCCGCAACCGGCGACAGCCATGGCCAAGACGACGCGACAGGACTCCGGCGACAGCCGCACTGCGGCAAAGCGCACGACGGCGCGCAGCGGCAAGCCTGCCCGCAAGGGCTCGCCGCCGGCGGCGCGCAAGGCCGGCGCGGCGGCCCGCAAGCGCAGCACGGCCAGCGCCGCGCTGGACAAATACCGCCGCATGCGCGACTTCGGCGCCACGCCCGAGCCCAGCGGTGCCGCCGCCCGCACACGCGGCGCACCGCGCAAGCGCGCCGGCGAGCTGTCGTTCGTGATCCAGAAGCACGCGGCGCGGCGGCTGCACTACGACTTCCGGCTCGAACTCGGCGGCACGCTGAAAAGCTGGGCCGTGCCCAAGGGCCCGAGCCTGGACCCGCACGACAAGCGCATGGCAGTCCACGTCGAAGACCATCCGATGGACTACGCGGGCTTCGAGGGCGTCATCCCAGCCGGGCACTACGGCGCGGGCACGGTGATCGTATGGGACCGTGGCACCTGGGTGCCGGTCGGCGACGCCGAGGCCGGCTACCGCGCCGGCAAGCTCAAGTTCGAGCTGCGCGGCGAAAAGCTGCATGGCCACTGGACGCTGGTGCGGATGCACGGCAGCCGGCAGAAGGAGCAGGACGCGTGGCTGCTGATCAAGGAGCGCGACGACGCCGCGGTGCCGGCGGCCGAGTTCGACGTGGTCGAGGCGCTGCCCGACAGCGTGCTGGGCGGCACGGCGCGCAAGACGCAAGCTGCCAGCGGCTCCGCCAGGCCGGCGGCAAAGCGTGCCGGCAAGGCCGACGCCGGCGGGACAACCCACGCCGCCCCCCGCGCCAGGGCACTGAAGCCGCAGCCCGGCGCGCCGCGCGCGGCGTTGCCGCTGGCGCTGGCGCCGCAGCTGGCCACGCTGGTCGACAAGCCTCCGGCCGACGCCGCGGCCTGGCGCTATGAGATCAAGTTCGACGGCTACCGGGTGCTGGCGCGCATCGACGGCAAGGACGTGCGGCTGTTCACGCGCCAGGGCCATGACTGGACCGCGAAGCTGCGCGCGCTGGCGCGTGATGTCGGCACGCTGGGGCTGCCCGACGGCTGGCTCGACGGCGAGATCGTGGTGCTCGGCAAGCATGGCGAGACCGACTTCCAGGCCTTGCAGAACGCCTTCGATACCGCGCGCGTCGAGGCCATCCAGTACTTCGTGTTCGACCTGCCCTTCTATGCCGGCCATGACCTGCGCAAGGTGCCGCTGGCCGAGCGCCGCGCGCTGCTGCGGCATATCTTTGCCGGCAACACCGCGCCGCGGCTGCAGTTCAGCGAGGACTTCGAGGCCGCCCCCGACGAAATGCTCGACGCCGCCTGCCGCATGAAGCTCGAAGGCGTGATCGGCAAGCGCGCCGATTCCAGCTATGTCAGCACGCGCAGCAACACCTGGATCAAGCTCAAATGCACCCTGCGCCAGGAATTCGTGGTGGCGGGCTTTACCGATCCCAGCGGCAGCCGCACCGGCATCGGCTCGCTGCTGCTGGGCGTGCACGACAGCGGCGGACGGCTGCGCTATGCCGGCAACGTCGGCACCGGCTTCGACACGCGCACGCTCGGCGAACTGCGCGCGCAGCTCGACGCGCTGCGCGCCGATACGTCGCCGTTCGCGACCGTGCCGGCGGGCGTGAAGGGACACTGGGTGCGGCCGAAGCTGGTGGCCGAGGTGTCGTTCGGCAGCTGGACCCGCGAAGGCCGCGTGCGCCATGCCGTGTTCCACGGGCTGCGCACCGACAAGCCCGCCGGCGCGGTGTCGGTCGAGATGCCGGCGGCACCGGCCGGCAAGGGGACCAAGGCCGCAGCGAAAGCAGCAAAGACGGCGGCAAAGACGGCGCCAGAGAAGGCCCCCGCAAAGCGCGCAGCCAGGACTGCATCGAAGACAGCCGAGAAGGCTCCGGCAAAAACCGCGGAAAGAACCGGCTCCCACGGCAAGCAGCCTGCCGCGCTGGGTGGCAAGGTCAGGATCAGCCATGCCGAACGCGTGATCGACACCGCCTCCGGCCTGACCAAGGGCGACCTGGTGCGCTACTACGAGCAGGCCGCGCCGCTGATGCTGCCGCACCTGCGCGGCCGCCCGATCGCGATGGTGCGCGCCCCTGCCGGCGTGGGCGGCGAACAGTTCTTCCAGCGCCATGGCGACACGCTGCGCGTCGATGGCATCAACATCCTGGACCCGTCGCTGTGGCCGGGGCATCCCGCGCTGCTGGAGATCGTGTCGGCCGAGGCGCTGGTCTCGGCGGCCCAGCTTAACGTGGTCGAGTTCCACACCTGGAATGCCAGCAAGCGCAGCCTCGACCGGCCCAATCGCATCATCTTCGACCTGGACCCCGGCGAAGGCGTGCCCTGGGACCAGATGCAGGAGGCCGCCGCGCTGATGAAGGCACTGCTCGACGAGCTTGGCCTGGCCAGCTTCCTGAAGACCAGCGGCGGCAAAGGCCTGCACGTGGTGGTGCCGGTCGCGCCGCGCGCCGGCTGGGACGAGGTCAAGGACTTCGCGCAAGACGTAGTGCGCCATGTCGCCGCCACCATCCCGCAGCGCTTCGTCGCCAAGAGCGGTGCGCGCAATCGCGTAGGGAAGATTTTCATTGATTACCTGCGCAATGGTGTCGGCGCGACCACCGTCGCGGCGTTCTCGGCACGCGCGCGGCCAGGGCTGGGCGTATCGATCCCGGTCTCATGGGAAGAGCTCGGGACGCTGGAGAGCGCGGCGCAATGGACCGTCGCCAACGTGGGCCCGCGGCTGGAGGCCTTGCAGGCCGACGATCCGTGGGCCGGCTATGCCGGCGTGCGGCAGGCCATCACCCGTGCCGCGGCGCGGCTGGGGCGGGCCGGCTGAACCACCTCGCCGCACACCTGCGGCACATTTCTTGCCCCGCTTTCCATAAGGACAAACGGCGGGACAAACGGCGGGACACCCGGCGTGAGCCCAGGCCGCAACCTACGGAGAGAGCGCAATGACCCACCTCAGCATTCCCGGTACGATCCGCGCCGTCGGCGGCGGCAGCGCTGGCTCCGGCACCCGCGCGCCGCACAACCGGCGCGCGCTGCGCCGTCTGCTGATTTCATGCGCGATGCTGTCGTTCGCCGCCGCGCCGGTGCAGGCGCGCTTGCCGGCACCCACGCCCGAGCAGCAGCAGGCGGCCGAAGCCAAGAAGGCCAAGGAAGCGGAAACGGCCAAGCAGCAGGCCGAAGCCCTGACTCGCGTGCAGGACAAGCTGGCAGCGCGTTTTGGCAAGGGCGCTGCCGCAGGGGGCGCCACCGAGCCCGGCAAGATCCCGCAAAAGGCGGCCGAAGCCCCTGGCTCGACCGGCCCGCACGGCGGCACCTCGCCAAGTGCCGAAGCGCATAGCGGCGAGGCCGCGCGCCGCTAAAGGCACGTCGCGTCCTGCCGCCGGCGCATGGCCCCGGCATGCCTCTTGCCACTGCGAAGCGGAACGGCCTCGTCGAGGGCCCGTGGATAAGCCGCCACAAAGGGGGAACGCAATGGATCACTTCTGCACGCATGTAGTTATTACAACCGGCATGCCGCCCAGCCTTGCAGGATTTGCACACGAGGACACGGAGCCGGCACGCTTTTACCTGCTCCGAAACCGGCCGCACCGGCCGCGCGCCTGCGCGCCGGTGGTCGCCTGCGGACGCGCGCGAAAGCGCGCGTCAGCGTGACGCCATGCGCCCGCAAGCCAACCGCGCTCCGTTGATCCTCAACGTCGAGGACCGCGAGGGACCGCGCTACGTCAAGAGCCGCATCCTGCATCGCGGCGAGTTTTCCGTGATCGAGGCGGCCACCGGCCAGTCGGCGCTGGCGCTGGTGCGCCAGCATGCGCCGGCGCTGGTGCTGCTGTCGTCGCGCCTGCCCGATATCAGTGGGCTGGAGGTGTGCCGGCTGATCAAGGACGACCCGGAGATCGCCCGCACCCTGGTGCTGCTGACCTCGCCCGGCGTGGCCCAGGCGCGCCAGCGGGTCGAGGCGCTGAACTGCGGCGCCGACGGCTACCTGGTCGAGCCTGCCGAGCCCGAGGAAGTCCTGTCGAGCATCCAGGCGCTGCTGCGGCTGCGCGGGGCGGAAGATGCCTACCACCGCACCACGCAGGCCCTGCACGACAACGAGGACCTGTTCCGCCAGCTGGCGGAGTCGCTGGCCGACGTGGTCTGGATCCTTGATCCCGCCGCCCGGCGCCTGCTGTTCGTCAGCCCTTCGTTCGAGGCGCTGTGGGGCCATTCGGCCGCAGAGGTGATGGAGAACCCGCGCCGCTGCCTGGACCGCCTGGTCCCGGCCGACCGACCACGCGTCGAGGCCGCTCTCGCCAGCATGCTGTCCGACGGCCGCATGGATATCGAATTCCAGATGACGCGGCCCGACGGCCAGCTGCGCGAGATCCGCGCGCGCGCCTTCCCCGTGCACGGCGCCGGTCAGGCGGCCGCGCGCGCCGATGCCGGCCATGCCGGCGATGGCGGCGATGCCTGCGATACCGGCCATGCCCGGCCGCTGCGCATTGCCGGCATCTGCCAGGACGTGACGCTGCAGAACCGCGCCGGACGCACGCTGCGTGACGAGGAGCGGCGCAAGGACCAGTTCCTGGCCATGCTCGCCCACGAGTTGCGCAACCCGCTCGCACCGCTGCGCAGCGCCGCCGACATGCTGCAGCAGCTGTCGCCTTCGCGCGAGGACATGTTCCGCGCGCGCGACATCATCGGCCGCCAGCTGCACCACCTGACCCGGCTGGTCGACGAGCTGCTCGATATCTCGCGCTTCAACCAGGGCCGCATCACACTGCGCCAGGACCTGGTAGAGCTGCGCGCCGCGCTCAGTACCGCGGTCGAAGCGGTGCGGCCGGAGATCGACGTCTACGGCCACACGCTGCGCCTGTCGCTGCCCGAGCAGCCGCTGCCGGTGCGGGGCGACCTGGTGCGGCTGACGCAGATCTTCAGCAACCTGCTGCACAATGCCGCCGCCTACACGCCCGCGGGCGGCCAGATCACGGTCGACGCCACGCTCGACGAGAATGCGGCCAGCGGTTCCGCCGGCGGCCATGTCACGGTGCGCGTGCGCGACAACGGCACCGGACTATCCGAGGCGCTGCAGCGGCTGTTGTTCGACCCGCTGGCCCCGCACGATCCCGCCGATGGCAACGCCGGCAAAGGCAGCAGCATCGACAGCAGCGTCGGCAACCGCAACATCAACGACGGCACGGCGCCGGCCAACGCCTTCCCGCACGACGGGCCCGGCATCGGCCTGACGCTGGTGCAGAAGCTGGTCTTGCTGCATGGCGGCACGATCCGCGCCGACAGCCCCGGCCCTGGCCAGGGCAGCACCTTCAGCGTCACGCTGCCGGTCGAGCCGTGGCACAAGTGGCACCCCGGCACCGGCAAGTCCGCGGCGCACAGTGGCGTGTCGCGGCGGATCATGGTGGTGGACGACAACGCCGACGCCCTCGAAGCCATGACCATGACGCTCCAGACCATGGGCCACACCGTGGTGACGGCGCCGGACGGGCCCACGGCTGTCGCGCTCGCCACCGCCGCGCGCCCGGAAGTGGTGCTGCTGGATCTCGGCATGCCGGCCATGGACGGCTTCGAGACTGCGCGCCGGCTGCGCGCGCTGCCCGAGATGCGCGGCGCCACGCTGGTCGCATTGACCGGCTTCGGCCAGCCCGAGGACCGCCGCCGCGCGATGGAAGCGGGCTTCGACCAGCACCTGGTAAAGCCGGCCGACCTGGACGCGCTGACGCACCTGCTCGATACGCTCAAGGACCGCGTTTAGCCAACGGCCATGCCGGTCCGCCATCAACCCTGACAAGGAGCCTACGTGCATACCACGCCCGACCCCGACATTCCCCCGCGAGAGCCGGAAGTCCCGCCGCCCGAGCCGCCGCCGGGGCCTCCCGAACCCGTCTCCGACCCGCCACCGGGCGACCAGCCGCCACCGCCGCCGCAACGCGCGCGCGATCAATGCGATAAAGGAGCCGTCAAGTGTCCCGCATCATCTGGAAAGGCGCCATTACCTTTGGCCTCGTCAATATCCCGGTCGTCCTGCGGCCAGCGTCGCGCAGCCAGACACTCGACCTCGACCTGCTAGACGTGCGCGACATGGCCCCGGTGGGCTACCAGCGCATCAACAAGAGCACCGGCAAGCCGGTCGACAAGGAGCACATCGTCAAGGGCTACCAGTACGCCAAGGACGAGTACGTGCTGCTGAACGACGAGGATTTCCGCCAGGCCAATGTCGAAGCCACGCAGACGGTCGACATCGTCAGCTTTGTCGAGGCGCAGAGCATTCCGCCCTATTTCTTCGACACCCCCTACTACCTCGAGCCGGACAAGCGCGGCGACCGCGGCTACGCGCTGCTGCATGCGACGATGCGGCGCACCGGCCGCGCCGCGCTGGCGCTTGTGGTGCTGCGCAATCGCCAGCACCTGGCGGCAGTGCTGGTCCACGACAACGCGCTGGTACTCAACACCATGCGCTTCGCCGACGAAGTGCTGCCGATCTCGGAGCTGCGCCTGCCGAAGGCGTCGAGCACCAAGGGCAGCGGCGCCCATGCGCGCGAGATCGAGATGGCAACCAAGCTGGTCGAGGACATGACCGAAGACTGGAAGCCAGAACAGTATCGCGACACCTATCGCGACGACATGATGGCGCGCATCGACGCCAAGATCGAATCCGGCAAGACGCACCAGCTGACCCAGCCCACCGAGGACGAAGAAGCGCCGCGGCGCAGCGCCAAGGTCATCGACATGGTGGCGCTGCTGCGCAAGAGCCTGGGCGAGCGCGGCAAGGGCGACGACGGCAAGGGCCGGCGCCGCGCGAAGCCGGCGGAGGAATCGCAAGCGGCGAAGGAAGCCGAAGCCGATGACGACCGCGCCCGCGCAAGCCGCAGCCGCCGCAAGACGCCCGCGCGCCATGCAGCGGCGACGAAATCACCCGCAAAGCGGACGACGGCCAAGCGCACGACCGCGGCCAAGCATGCGCCGGCCCAGTCGCACGCCAAGTCGCATGCCAAGTCTCATGCCGCGGCTCGCAAGAGCACGGGCACGACACGCCGCAAAGCCGCCTAGCTGGAATCCGGAAAACCGGAGATGGTGCGTTGTGTTTCGCACATCGGCGGACGGCGGGCACTGGCGTGCCCGGCATTGCGCTTCAGCGGTCAGCGCGAAGTGACCTTGAGGTTATCGTTCACCGACGTCACGCCTTCGACACTGCGGATCGTGTCCAGTGCCAGGTTATGCTGTTGCTGGCTTGGCACTGTGCCGCCCACTTCAACCGTGCCATTCTTCGTCTTCACGTGGATGCCGGTCGACTTGAGATCCTTGGCGGTCAGCAGCTTGGTCTTGATCTTGGTGGTGATGGCGCCATCCTCGACCGCCTGCTTGGCCTTGTCGGCGCTCATGTCGGCGCTCGCGCCACGATCCGGGTCGGCCCGGCCCGGCATGCCTGGCGCGGAGTTGACCGGTGCCGCCGGCGCGTTGTCGGCCGCGATGAATATCAGGCCACTTTTGTCCAGCGCCTGCGCGGCGCCGGCAGCCGCCGCCAACGCTGCGGCCACGCAAGCCAGCCTGATGCCGCGCGCGGAAAATCGGGTAATTCGCATGGCTGTGTCTCCTGTACAGGTTCCCAGCGCCTCCGCCGCGTTCGCTGCCTGGCACGCGGGACTGCTGGCACGTTGTCAGTCCGCAAAGTCCATACCAAGTGTTCTCCCAACGCCACGCGGGAGCCGCGGCGACAGGGGTGTGTAAATCGGTCCACCTGTTGTAAAAGCGGGCAGCCGCGCCGGGTGCAGCATGCGGCGCCGCCCGCCACGGCAAGCCCGCTGCCGGCATGCTTCCGCTTGGCATGGCGATTGCAAAACCGGGAATGCGGCAGTCCGCCGCGTCAAGGAGACTAGCAATGGGACAGCAGCAACAGCCGGGTCAATCGCAGTCGGGCCAAAAGCAAGATCAAAAGCAACAAGAACAGCAATCTGGCCAACGCGGCAGCCAGCAATCAGGCGGCATGGGACAACAACAGGGCGGCGGTCAAATGGGTAATCAAGATCGTGGCCAAGGCCAACAGCAACAGCAGGATCGCGGCAGCTCGCAACCGGGCCAGCAGAGCGGTCAACGCAGTGGTCAGCAAGGCGGTCAGGGCGGCCAACAGGGCGGTCAAGGCGGCCAGGGCGGCCAGGGCGGACAACGCCAACAGTAACCTCAGCAGTCAGGCTTGCCGCTGACATAGAGGCAGCTATCCGGGTATGTGCGGCAGCAACATGCGGTGCGGCCGCAGGGGCATACGCCGGAACTTGATCGGCCGGGTCTCCCGAACGGGAGATCCGGCCCTTTTTGCTGAGGTTGCCGCTCTCCTTTCCAAATTGCCGCGGCACCCCGTCGCGCGCGTCCGCGGCTTACCGTGTATGCTGGCCGTGACGTCTTCTTGCTTGCCACACGGTCTTGTCCAGCCACACCGATCCCGCCCATTCCGCTGATTCCGCGGTCTCCCGCGACGCCCGGCGCGAACGCAGCGCGCCTGGACCGGTGGCCAGGGTGCGTGCGCACGCCGGCGCGCAGGTACGCGCGCTGACGCGCAGCAATTCCGGCCTCACGCTCGACTATGACAACCCGCCCGGCGACCCCGGGCTGTTCGGCCCCGACGCGGTCTGCTGGCGCGTGCACGCAGACTTCCCGGCAATGCTGGCCGGCGGCGTCAGCGCGCTGCTGCTGCAGACGCTGCATCCGCTGGCGCTGGCCGGCGTGTGGGACCACTCCAGCTTTCGCACCGACATGCAGGGCCGGCTCGGCCGCACCGCCCAGTTTATTGCCGGCACCACTTACGGCAGCCGCGACGATGCCATGGCGCTGATCGGGCGCGTACGGCGCATCCATGCCGGCGTCACCGGCGTGGCGCCGGACGGACGGCCTTATGCGGCGACCGATCCGGCGCTGCTGACATGGGTGCATGTGGCCGAGGTGTCGAGCTTCATGGCGGGCTACCTGCGCTATGTCGGGCCGCTGGGCGAGGCCGAGCAGGACCGCTATTACGACGAGGTCGCGCGCGTTGCGCTGCTGCTCGGCGCAGCCGACGTGCCGCGCTCGCGCGCGGCGGTGGCGGCCTACCTGGAAGCGATGCGGCCCCAGCTGCAGGCCAGCGAGCGCACCCGTGAAGTGGTGCGGCTGGTGCGCAGGATGCCGGTGGCCAACCCGCTGCTGCAACCGGCGGTGCGGATCATGGCCGATGCCGGCATTGCCTTGCTGCCGCCGTGGGCGCGGCAGCAGCTCGACCTCGACGGACCGTCGCTGCGGCGCTCGGCCACGCGGGCCGGCATGCGCGTGCTTGCGCCGGCGCTGCGCTGGGCACTGGGCGCGGGGCTGGCCGCACGGGCACGGCGGCGCGTGGCGCGCGGCGGCAATGTGGGCGGGGCCGCGGGCTAGGACATCCCGGCGCGGCCTTCGGAATATTCACTCCGCAGCCGCTGCCGCGCTGCCGACGCTGCCGCGCAGCACTGTCTCCGGCAGCCGCGCCACCAGCAGCGGCGCCACCAGCGCGCCGGCCATCCGCAGCGGCTTGTCGCGCCCGCTCCACGACATCAGCCGGTCCGCCGCAAACGCGCCGAACGGGATCGCCAGCATCAGCCCGAAGATCACCTGCATGACCGGCACCGGCGGCACGGGAGCGCCGGTGTTGCGCTGGCTGGCGGACTTGGAAGCAGTGCCGCCCGAGGAAGCGGAACCCAACGGGCGGCCGCTTGCAAGGGCGGCGGGGAGGAGGCGGTCATGTGCACCTGCGGACGGCAGGATCGCGGAAAGCCGCGCATCGAGGCGGCGCGGTGACCGGTCCTGCTCTTGTTGCGGAGTCAAGGAGAGCGGCTATGGTAGGCGCTTCCCGCCGCCGGTGCTTGCCGTGCCCCGGCGCGCTAGGGCATATGGCAGCGGTGGCGCGCTATCGGCGGTCAGCGCACAATTCTTGAAGGGAAATGAGAATTAGAGGCAAAAACACCCGCAGTTCGGTGAATTGCCTGTCCGGAAGGTGGCTTTTAATCACGCTGGACATCCCGAACGGTCGGTTTATTCCCGGCCACAGCGCCACAGAGCGCGACTCAAACGACGTAGGCACCAAAAAAAGAAGCCCACGCGCGGGGTGCTCGTAGGCTTTCCAGGACTGCAAGAGCTTGAAACCAAGCTCTTGCCAAGAATATAAACGCGCTTACATGAGGTGTAAATCCCGCTTCTATCAGGGGAATCCCTGTCATGCGGCAATTCGCGCACTTTTAGTGATTTTGGTCCTGAGATTACTTCAGGACGAATTTTGACTTTCCTTCAGTTTTTCACTGCGTGCCCCGACCGCGTCAGGGCTGGTGGACACGGCAGGCGAAGATCATTGTGCAGTCGCACAAAACCGGTACAATATCACGACTCCGAGCGCAACAAATTTTGTAGAGCTAACGCTCTAGGCCTGGCGAAGCACTCTGCCCGTCGACCCTTGTAAAACTTTGTTACTCTCGGCGCTGAAGTACTCCCCTTCTCTTCTGGCAGCGCCCCTCGCCGGCATGTGCCCGACACTCCCGCGGCCCACACAAGAGGCCCGCAGGCGTCGCGGCGCCGACGTCCCGACCCGAGGCCGGTTCCGAGAGCGGACCTTTCCCCTGCCGCCCTGGCCGCGCCGCCCACCCGGTCGCCGGCCAACGGACCGTCATCAGCCGCCAGAACCCTTGCGGGCTCTTCCGGAGTCGTTGTGAAGAAGAAGGAAATCCGGCCCAAGCGCTCCACCCGAAAGGACCTGCAGTACCAGCACCTCGCCGCCCAGTCGGCCAACCGCGCGCCGGTGGTCGTCTATTTGTCCAACGGCACGCGCCTGCAGGGGATCGTGCTGGCGACGGACAACTATATGGTGCTGCTCGGCCGGCGGCTGGACGATCCGCAGCCCACCATTGTCTACAAGCAGGCGATTTGTTTGGTGACACCGCTGGACACGCCGGTGGTCGGTATCGATCCGGCGATTGCGGCGGAATTCGTGCCTATCTATATACCGCGGACGCGCAAGGGGCGCTGAAGCAGCCATCGCAACACCACACTCCTGCGGCCTGTTGGCAGGCCGACGCACGCCCGGGCGCCCCCGGCGATACCCCCTGAAACTCTTGCAGAGATCACTCTAAACCTTTGCCGGGGGCGGTCGATAACCCTTGCAACGGAGGCACTCTACGCCCTGCAAAGCAGGCAGCCAACGTTACGGCTAGCAGCCGGAATGCCAAAAAACTTTGCAAATAGGAGTCGTAAATGGCGCAAGTCATTAACACCAATTCGTTGTCTCTGATGACTCAGAACAACATGAACGCTTCGCAATCGTCGCTGAACACGGCGATCCAGCGCCTGTCGTCGGGCCTGCGCATCAACAGCGCCAAGGACGATGCAGCTGGTCAGGCGATTGCGAACCGGTTCACTGCGAACATCAAGGGCCTGACCCAGGCACAGCGCAACGCCAACGACGGCATCTCGCTGGCGCAAACGACCGAAGGCGCGCTGACCGAAGTCAACAACAACCTGCAGCGTATCCGCGAACTGAGCGTGCAGGCCGCCAACGGCTCGAACTCGGCTTCGGACCTGAAGTCGATCCAGGACGAAATCTCGCAGCGCCTGTCGGAAATCGACCGGACTTCGCAACAGACCGACTTCAACGGCGTGAAGGTGCTGTCCTCCAGCGCCAAGCCCCTTACCATCCAAGTTGGCGCTAACGACGGCGAGACGATCACCATCGATTTGGCCGAAATCAGTTCGAAAACTCTGGGGATGCAAGGCTTCAACGTAGCCGGTCCGGCCGCCACCGCTACTTTCGCCTTCGATGGCGCAACTGGCTCGGCAGCTGGCGATGCTCCCACGGCCGCTCAGCTGCAAGCCCTCTACGGCTCGACTACTGCCGTTACGACCACTACTGTCGCAGAAGCGAACACGGACGACTTGTCGTCCAAGCTCGGCTTGGCAGCTGGCGGCGCAGTCTTCACCGGCAACGCCGTGGCGGATAAGAACGGTAATCTGTATGCCGAGGTTGCGATCACTCCTAACGGCGCCGGCGAAACCACCTCGCTGATCAACCAAGGCTTCACCGGCGCAGTCGACGGCACTGCAATGTACCGCTATATCGCCTTGGATCCGCAATCGGCCGATACCACGACGACTGCAGGCACGGCCGCCTTCACCGTTGACACGTCGAAAGTTTCAGTTGCTAGCCTGCAGACCGGTACGACCGCGAGCCCGCTGGAGGCGATCGACGCGGCGCTGAAGAAGGTCGACGATCTGCGCAGTTCCCTTGGTGCCGTGCAAAACCGCTTTGACTCGGTGATCGCCAATCTGGGCACTGCAGTAACCAACCTGTCGGCCTCGCGCTCGCGTATTCAAGACGCTGACTACGCCACGGAAGTGTCCAACATGACCCGTGCGCAGATTCTGCAGCAAGCAGGTACCTCTGTGCTGGCGCAAGCCAACCAGACCACGCAAGGCGTGCTCTCGCTGCTGCGTTGATCGCATCCGCGCAAGGCATCAAAGGCTGGGCCGCGAGGCCCAGCCTTTTTTCCCGATCAGCTGGAGCGCTTCGCTGGCAGACCGCTGCGAGCCAAGCGTTTCAACCTAACCCCGAATTCTCCCGCCGTGTAAGGAACAGATCATGCCGCCATTCTTGATCTTGAACCCTGGCAAAGTCGGCCTGCCGCCCGAAATGCTCTCCACCAATGACACCGCGGCGCAGCGCACCCCGAAACCAACCGTAGCACCCCAAGCGCTAAGCGAGGCGGCAAGGATGAGCAACGATAGCGCCGACTCCGCGGAAGCACTGGCAGCGCTCGGCGAACTTGCCGACGTGTTGGAGACCACCTCGATCGGCCTGCGTTTCGAGATCGATGAAGACACGAACCGCATCATCACCAAGGTGATCGACAAGGAAACAGGTGACCTGATCCGCCAGATGCCCACCGAAGAGGTGCTGCGCATCGCCCGGGCCATGAACAAGTTGCAGGGGTTGCTCGTCACCCAGAAGGCCTGAGGCACGGAATACCCCACCATCGCCGCGGAAACGAACAAAGTTGAAGAAAGGCACGACACGCATGGCAACGATCTCCTCCATCGGCATCGGCTCCAACCTGGACCTGAGTTCCCTGCTGGACCAGCTCAAGACGGCTGAGCAAGCGCCGCTCACCGCCATCAACAACCAGGCCAGGAGTTACCAGACCAAGCTGTCAGCCTTCAGCCAGCTGCAAAGCGTGCTGTCGGCATACCAGGCCGCGGCCAAGAAGCTGTCCAACGCCGATACATTCGGCGCGGTCAAGGCCACCGTCGGCTCCACCGACGTGATGTCGGTGACCACCGCAGCCAATGCCGTACCGGGCAACTACAGCATCACCGTCAACACGCTGGCCACCGCCCAGTCGCTCGTGAGCGGCAACGTCGCCGACCAGAAGGCGGCGATCGGCGGGGGCGAGATCACCTTTGACTTTGGCGAAGCGCTGGCCACCGGTGGCGCCGCCACCAGCACCAAGAAGGTCACGATCCCGGCCAACGCATCGCTGGAAGGCGTGCGCGACGCCATCAACAAGGCTGGCGTCGGCGTGACCGCGAGCATCGTCAACGATGGCAGCGCCACGCCTTACCGCCTGGTGCTGACTTCCGACAAGACCGGCACGCAAGCCACGATGCGCGTGTCGTCGGGCGATGCCGCATTGAACAACCTCGTTGCCTTTGACCCTGCCGCCGCGCCCGCCGCGAACAAGATGGAGCAGAAGGTCCCGCCGGCCAATGCCACGCTGAAGATCAACGGCATCGACGTGGTCAGCCAGAGCAACTCAGTGGTGGACGCGGCGCAGGGCGTGACCATGAACCTGAGCAAGACCGGCACCACCTCGCTGGTGGTGACGCGCGACAACGATTCGATCAAGTCGTCGGTCCAGGCCTTCGTCACCGCGTATAACAATATCCAGAGCGCGGCGAAGTCCCTGACGGCCTTCGACACCGACGCCGGCACTTCGGCGGCGCTGACCGGCGACACCACGCTGCGTTCTATCCAGTCGCGCCTGCGCGGCATGCTCGGCGGCGCGTTGGACAACGGCAATGGTGGCACGATGACGTTGATCGACGTCGGCATCTCGTTCAACAAGGACGGCACGATGGCGCTCGACGACACCAAGCTGACCAAGGCTCTGAACAATGACCTTGCCGGTGTCACGGCAATGTTTTCCAGCACCAGCGGCAGCGGCGGCATCGGCAAGCAGGTCACCGACTACGTCGACGGCCTGACCAAGACCGATGGCGCACTCAAATCGGCCCAGGATGGCATCACCAAGACGCTGAAGGACCTGGAAGACGACTATGACCGCGTCGAAGAGCGGGTCAACGCTACCATCGACCGCTACAAGGCCCAGTTCACGCAACTGGACCTGGTCGTCGCGCAGATGAACCGCACCAGCAGCTACCTGACGCAGCAGTTCAACGCGCTCACCAACAGCAGCTCCAAGTAACGTACGGGGATAACGCACATGTTCGCCCGCCAAGCCGCTAACGCCTACGCCCAGGTCGGTGTTCACACCGGCGCGATGAGCGCCAGCCCGCACAAACTCATCACGATGCTGTATGACGGCGCCCGCGCCGCCATCGCGCGGGCAAAGTTCCACCTGGAAGGCGGCAACATTGCCGAACGCGGCAACGCCATCTCCAAAGCCATCGACATCATCGACAACGGCCTGCGCGCCGTGCTGGACCACAACGCGGGCGGCGAAATCTCCGCCAACCTCGAGTCCCTGTACGAATACATGGTGCGCCGGCTGATGCTGGCCAACCTGCGTAGCGACGCGGCCCTGCTGGCCGAGGTCGATACCCTACTGGAAAGCCTGGCTTCGGCCTGGGCGCAGATCGGCGAGCCGCAACCTGCCTTACAGGACAACTGACATGGCACCCTTCTCCCCCATCGTCACCTGCTACGAAGCCATCCTGGCCCTGTCGTCTCGCATGCATGACGCCGCCCAGGCCGGCGACTGGGACACCGTCACCGAGCTGCAGCGCACTTACCTGGAACAGGTCGAGCACCTGCGCCAGCTCGACCACGAAACCCCCTTCTCCGATGCCGAGCGCATGCGCCGCTACCAGTTGCTGGACCGCATCCTCACATACGATGCCAGCATCCGCGACCTGGCCATGCCGCGGCTCACGAAGCTCGGCGACATGCTGACCAGTTCGCGCCGGCAGGTGGAGCTTGCGTCGACGTACGGCGCCATGGCCTGAGCGGCAGCCAGACAGATACCGCGCGCCGCCAGCGGCGCGCCCACTCGCCTGAACACACACACGCACGTCCGTGCGCCGCGCCGCCTTTTCCACTGATTCCTGAAAAATGACCGGCATCCACCTGCCACCAGGCCTGGCTCCCGGTCAGGCCCCGGACCCGCAATCGCTGCGCCCCGCGCTGGCGATCGACAGGCTGGCCGCGCTGCAGCCCGTGCCCGAGACCACGGAATCAAGCGTCCAGAATTCCACCGGCCAGGCAATCCGCCACAGCCAGCAGGCAGCAGGTCCCAATGGCATGCCGGCGCAGGCCGCGCTGCTGCCGGGCACGTCCACGCGCGAATCGCTGAGCAGTGCCGCGCGCGCGATCCTGGCGGTGATGGAGGGCGCCGGGCCGCAGCCGGTCAAGGCCGGCATGCCGTTGTTGCCCGCCCCGCCGGCAGCCGGTTTGATGCAGGCTGCCGCAGCGGCGCTGGCGAATGCCGTGGGACAAAGCGGGCTGTTCTATGAGTCGCACCTGGCGCAGTGGGTCGGCGGTGCGCGCCCTTTGTCGACCATCCTGCAGGAGCCGCAGGCAGGTGTACCACGCACGTCACCACAGGCGGCACCCGGCCAACCATCCGCCACGCAGCCGCAGGCTTCCACCTCGGCCATGTTGACCTATGCCGGACCGGCCAGCGGTGACGTGCCTCGCATTAGCACACCGCCGCTGCTGCCGGCCTCGCAGGTGCTGGCCGAAGCGCTGGCCTCGCCGCGCAATCCGCGCGTGGCGCACAGCCACGCGCCGTCCGAGCAGGGTGTGCGCCAGGGCACCGGCTCCGCAGCCGTGTATAGCCGCGATGCCGACACGCCACCGCCACGGCCATCCACCGGCATGCTGGCGACGCAGGCCTACCAGGCCACCGCGGACGCCGCGCGTCCGGCGGCAGCCGAGCCGATGGCAGCCCATGCAGCGCGCACCGGCAATACCGACAGCATCGCCAGCGAAGCCTCCCGGCAAGCAGCACCCGCCGGACCGGCGATTCATCCCGCGACCGAGGGCGTGGTTCGCCAGCAGCTCGAACTGCTCGCGACGCAGCAGTTCCGCTTTGCCGGCGAAGCATGGCCTGGCGCAGCCATGGAGTGGGACATCCGGCGTACGGATCCCGAGGCGAATGGCCAGGGCCCCGACGACGCGAGCAGGCCGTGGTCGAGCCGGATCCGGCTGCAGTTGCCCAGCCTTGGCACTGTGGAAGTCCTGCTGACGCTGGGCCCGTCCGGACTGGAGGCGCGTGTCGCCACCGGCGAGACCGATATCGCCGCGCGCCTGATCGCCGCGCGGCCGCTGCTGCGCAACCGTCTGGAAGCCCAGGGCATCCCGCTGCAGCGGCTCAATATCCAGACCCAGGACGACCTCGCCGCAGGAGCCACGTCATGAGCGAAGGCGCAGCAGACCGCGGCGCGGCCATCGCGCTCAGCTACCAGCACAACAACCAGGCACCACGCGTGGTTGCCAAGGGCTATGGCGTGGTGGCCGAGGCCATCATCGCCCGCGCCAAAGAAGCGGGTGTCTATATCCACGACTCGCCCACGCTGGTCAACCTGCTGATGCAGGTGGACCTGGACAGCCAGATTCCGCCGCAGCTGTATGTAGCGGTGGCCGAACTGCTGGCGTGGATCTACCACCTGGAATCGGGCATGGACATCGCGGAGCCGCGGACCTGAACTTCTGCTGGTCTGGCCCAGCCATGCCCTGACGCATCCCTGAAAGGCAAAGAGCCCCTGGCATGCGCACGCGGCCAGGGGCTCTTTGCTCTGTGCGCGGCAATCCTGCCGCGCCAATCAGATCGGCATGCTCATCATCTCCTGATACGCCTGCACCAGCCGGTTCCGCACCTGCACCCCGGTCTGGAACGAGATGTTCGCCTTCTGCAGGTCGATCATCACGTCATTGAGCGCCACCCCCGGCTTGCCCAGCTCGAAGGCCTCGGCCTGGCCATAGGCGCGCTCCTGCGCCGCATTGATCTTGCCCAGCGAGCGTTGCAGCTCGCCGGCGAAGCCGCCGCCGGCAACCGGTGCCGACTGGGTGGCGCTGTTGCCCGAGGCAACCTGTGACAGGCCGCGCAACTGCTGCAGCATGGACTCGATGGAAGAGATAGTGGTCATGGCGTCGTCATGGGCCGGCTCGTAGCCGGGTCAGTCGATGGCGCGTCTCGTCGAGCACATTCATGCCGGCAAGGCAGACGGGGCGCACCGATTTTCAGCGGTTTGCAGAGTACCCGCCGCCACGCACCCGCCATGGCCCGAAATCGGGCGGAAAACCGGGTCTGTTTGCGGCATTGTCCCACTCAAGTCTGGCCGATCATTGCCACCGTGCCGGACAAGCGCGGGCAGCCGCCGAGCGCCGCCTTCCGGCACTTGCCAGACCAACCATTGATCCGGGAGTACGCGTGTTTTCTCTGCAGCGTAATGTGTGCCGCGCCATGAGCCGTGCCGACGACCATGGCCGCCATCACCGCCCGAGCCGTCGCGAGCATCGCGGCGCCGGCGCAGGAGCACGCGCGTGACCGCGGCGGTTGCCATGCCGGGCCGGCCGGCCGAGGTGCTTGAGCGCCTGAAGGCCAACCCCAGGCTGCCGCTGATGCTGGGCGGCGCGGCGCTTGCCGCCGCCATCGCCGTGGGCGTGCTGTGGTCGCGCGCGCCGGACTACAAGGTGCTGTACAGCAACCTGTCCGAGCGCGACGGCGGTGCGGTGCTGCAGTCGCTGCAGCAGATGAACGTGCCGTACAAGTTTGCCGAAGGCGGCGGCGCGGTGATGGTGCCGGCCGGGAAAGTCCACGAGACGCGGCTGCGGCTCGCCTCGCAGGGCCTGCCCAAGAGCGGCACCGCGGGCATGGAGCTGATGGACAACCAGAAGTTCGGCATCAGCCAGTTTGCCGAGCAGGTCAATTACCAGCGCGGGCTGGAAGGCGAGCTGGCGCGCTCGATCGAATCGATCGCCGCCGTGCAGTCGGCCCGCGTGCACCTGGCGATCCCCAAGCCGACGCTGTTCGTGCGCGAGCGCCAGAAGCCTACCGCCTCGATCGTGCTGCAGCTTTACCCGGGCCGCGCCATCGACGAGGGCCAGGTCGCGGCGATCAGCCACCTGGTGTCGTCGAGCGTGCCGGAGCTGACGCCCAAGTCGATCTCGATCGTCGACCAGCACGGCAACCTGCTGTCGAACAGCGGCAACGAGCGCATGCTCGACGCCACCCAGCTCAAGTACGTGCAGGCGCTGGAACAGAACTACCTCAAGCGCATCGAGGCGATCCTGGCGCCGATCGTCGGCAAGGACAACGTGCGTGCGCAGGTGACGGCCGACGTGGACTTCTCCATCGTCGAGCACACCGACGAGAGCTACAAGCCCAACCAGGATCCCACCCGCTCGGCCATCCGCAGCCAGCAGACCAGCGAGTCGAGCCAGCAGGGCGCGACGCCGCCGGGCGGCGTGCCGGGCGCGCTGTCCAACCAGCCGCCCGCTGCCGCGGTCGCGCCGGTGACCACGCCGCAGACGCCGCGCGCGGGCCAGGCGCCTGGACAGGCCGGCGCCCCCGCCGCCGGCCAGCCGGGCCAGGCAGGGCAAGCGGGCCAGCAAGGCCAGGCCGCGCAAGGCGCGCAGGCCGGCACGGCCAGCGGCCCGAGCAGTAACCGCCGCGATTCCACCGTCAACTACGAGCTGGACCGCACCGTGCGCCATGTGCAGCAGGCACCGGGCGGCGTGCGCCGGCTGTCGGTGGCGGTGGTGGTGAACTACCGCCAGGCGGCCGATGCCAAGGGCAAGATGGTGGCGCAGCCGCTGCCGCCGGCGCTGCTGGCGCAGATCGAGAACCTGACCAAGGAGGCAATGGGCTTCTCGTCCGATCGGGGCGACTCGATCAACGTGGTCAACAGCCCGTTCACCGTGGACCGCGAGGTCACGCCGGAAGTCCCGCTGTGGAAGCAACCTGAAATGATCGATCTCGGCAAGACCGGCGCGGGCTACCTGCTGCTGGCACTGCTGGCGCTGTTCGCGTGGTTCAAGGTGGCGCGCCCGATCCTGCGCCGCTACACCACGCCGCCGCTGCCGGCACCGGAAGCCAGGGAAGAGACCGAGGCCGTGCTGCTGCCGCCAGAAGAGCCCGCCAATCCGGAAGTCCTGCGGCTTGCCGCCAAGTATGAAAGCGACCTCGCGCTGGTGCGTGACGCCGCACAGCGCGACCCGCGCCTGGTCGCCAGCGTGATCAAGAACTGGATTGCCAATGACAACCGCTAAGGCCATCTCCAAGGAAGTCTCCGCCAGCGGCCTGCAGAAGAGCGCCGTGCTGATGATGGCGATCGGCGAGGATGCCGCGGCCGAGGTGTTCAAGCACCTGTCACAGCGCGAGGTGCAGGAACTGGGCGCTGCCATGGCCTCGCTCAGTTCAGTCACGCGCGAGGAAATGGCCGGCGTGCTGGGCGAGTTCCGCTCCGAGACCGAGCAGTACCTGGCACTGAACGTCGATTCCAGCGCCTTTATCCGCAGCGTGCTGAACAAGGCGCTGGGCGAGGAGCGCGCGCAGTCGGTGATCGAGGACATCCTGGAGTCGCGCGACCCGGGCAGCGGCATCGACTCGCTCAACTGGATGGACGCGACCTCGATCGCCGAGCTGATCCGCGACGAGCACCCGCAGATCATCGCCACCATCCTGATCCACCTGGACCGCCAGAAGTCGTCGGAGGTGCTGGGCCTGTTCACCGACCGCCTGCGCAACGACGTGATCCTGCGTATCGCCACCTTCGGCGGCGTGCAGCCGGGCGCGCTGCAGGAGCTGACCGACGTGCTGACCAAGCTGCTGGCGGGCCAGAGCCTGAAGCGCAGCCGCATGGGCGGCGTGCGCACCGCGGCGGAGATCATCAACCTGATGAGCACCGCGCACGAAGAGGCGGTCATCGACGGCGTGCGCCTGCACGACGGCGACCTGGCGCAGAAGATCATCGACGAGATGTTCCTGTTCGAGAACCTGCTGGAGGTCGACGACCGCGGCATCCAGCGCGTGCTCAAGGAAATCGCCACCGAGTCGCTCATCGTCGCGCTCAAGGGCGCGCCGTCGGAATTGCGCGACAAGTTCATCCGCAACATGTCCACGCGCGCCGGCGAGATGCTGCGCGAGGACCTGGATGCGCTCGGCCCGGTGCGCGTGTCGCAGGTCGAAGCCGAGCAAAAGGCCATCCTGCAGGTGGTGAGACGCCTGGCGGATGCGGGCGAAGTCCAGATCGGCGGAGGCGACGATGCCTATGTCTGATGCATTACCCGAGCGCGGCCTGAATGCACAGCACGCACAGCACGCACCGAACGCACAGCACGCGCCGAACGCACTGAGCGCACGCCGCGCGGTACGGGGCGATCCCCCTGACAGCGCGCACGGCGGCTTCGCGCCGTTCGAGCCGCCGCGCCGCGCGCGCGGTGGTGGCGCCGGCTGGCAGCGCTGGCAGATGGGCTCGCTCGACCCGCGCGATGCGCGCAACAACGCGCCCGAGACGCCTGCCGACCTCTTGCCGGCCGAGCCCGCGCCACCGCCGATCGATTTCGCGGCGCTGGATGCGATGCGCGAGGGCGCGCGCAAGGAAGGCTATGCGCAGGGCTACACGCAGGGACAGACTCAGGGCTATGGCGACGGCCACCGCGAAGGCTATTCGCGCGGGCTGGAAGCGGCGCGCAACGAGGCCGCGCAGCTGCAGGCGCTGGCCACCAATTTCCGCAGCGCGCTGACGGGCGTCGACGATCAGGTCGCGCGCGCGCTGGTGACGCTGGCGCTGGATGTGGCGCGCCAGCTGGTGCGCACCACGGTTGCCGGGGATCCCTCGGTGCTGCTGCCCGCGGTGCGCGAGCTGCTGGCCAGCGAGCCCGCGCTGCAGGGCTCGCCCAGCGTGCTGCTGCATCCTGACGACGTTGCGCTGGTCGAGGCGCACCTGCAGGGCGAACTCGAAGCCGCGGGCTGGACCGTACGACCGGATCCGACGGTGGCGCGCGGCGGCTGCATTGCCAGCGCCGCCAGCGGCGAGCGCGACGCGACGCTGGCCACGCGCTGGACGCGCGTGGCCAAGGCGCTGGGGCGCGACGATCCGTGGGAGCCGCCGCATGACTGAGGCCGCCGCACCAGTCGGACAAGCCGCGCCGGATGGCGCATCGAGCCGGCATACGCAACGCTGGATCGGCGCGCTCGAAACCGCATCGGCCGGCATTGCCGGCCTCGACAGCAAGCGCAGCTGCGGCCGCCTGACGCGTGCCGCGGGGCTGGTGCTCGAGGCCGTGGGCCTGCGCCTGCCGGTGGGCAGCGACTGCCTGATCGAACTGCCCGCCGGTCAGTTCATCGCCGACAGCAACGCACCCCGCACCGCCGAAGCGGAAGTGGTGGGCTTCGGTGCCGACCGCCTTTACCTGATGCCGCAATCCGACGTGGTCGGCCTGCTGCCGGGCGCCCGCGTCTATCCGCTGGAGCCGTCGCCGCAGCCGGCCGGCACCGCCGCGCCGCGCGAGCCGGGCTCCAAGCGCCTGCCCGTCGGCGCGGGCCTGCTCGGCCGCGTGCTCGATGCCGCGGGCCGCCCGCTCGATGGCCTGGGCCCGCTGGCCGCGGCAATGGAAGTGCCGCTGGCCGGCGAGCAGATCAACCCGCTGATGCGCGCACCTATCGAAACCGTGCTCGATACCGGCGTGCGTGCCATCAACGGCATGCTGACGGTGGGGCGCGGCCAGCGCATGGGCCTGTTCGCGGGCTCGGGCGTGGGCAAGAGCGTGCTGCTGGGCATGATGGCGCGCTACACCAGCGCCGACGTGATCGTGGTCGGCCTGATCGGCGAGCGCGGCCGCGAGGTCAAAGAATTCATCGAGAACATCCTGGGGCCGGAGGGCCGCCGCCGCTCCGTGGTCGTGGCGGCGCCGGCCGATTGCTCGCCGCTGCTGCGCATGCAGGGCGCCGTCTATGCAACCCGGCTCGCCGAGTATTTCCGCGACCAGGGCCAGCATGTGCTGCTGATCATGGATTCGCTGACGCGCTACGCCATGGCGCAGCGCGAGATCGCGCTGGCGATCGGCGAACCGCCCGCGACCAAGGGCTATCCGCCGTCGGTCTTCGCCAAGCTGCCGACGCTGGTCGAGCGCACCGGCAATGGCCCCGAGGGCGGCGGCTCGATCACCGCGTTCTACACCGTGCTGACCGAAGGCGACGACCAGCAGGACCCGATCGCCGATTCGGCGCGAGCGATCCTGGACGGCCATATCGTGCTGTCGCGCAGCCTGGCCGAGTCGGGGCACTACCCCGCCATCGATGTCGAGGCCTCCATCAGCCGCGCCATGACCGCGCTGATCCCGCATGAGCAGTTCGCCTCGGTGCGCCGCTTCAAGCAGTTGATGTCGCGCTATCAGCGCAACCGCGACCTGATCAGCGTGGGCGCCTACGTGCCGGGCAACGATCCCGAGCTGGACCTTGCAATCCGGCTGCATCCGCGCATGGAAGCCTTCCTGCAACAGGATATCCACCAGCGCGCCGGCTACGACGACGCCATCGCCCAGCTGCACAGCCTCTTCGACAGGAGTGATCATGGCCAAGCCTTCACCGCTTAATACCCTGGCGGACCTTGCCCAGAACGATACCGACGCCGCCGCGCGCGAACTCGGCCGGCTGCAGGGCTCGCGCACGCAGGCGGAGCAGCAGCTGAACCAGCTGACGCAATACCGCCACGAGTACCGCGCGCGCATGCAGGCCGTGGCCGCGGAGGGCATGACCTCGAGCCGCTGGCAGGACTTTTCGCGCTTCCTCGACTCGCTCGACCAGGCCATCCGCCAGCAGACCGCGGCGCTGGCCAAGGCCGAAGCCGACCTCCTGGCCGGGCGCACCCGCTGGCAGCACCAGAAGCGCCGGCTGAATTCCTTCGACACGCTGATCGCGCGGGCCGAGGCCAGGGAAGAACAGGTCGCCGCGCGCCGCGAGCAGCGCGCCAATGACGAATACGCGGCCCGGCTGGCACGCGCCGCCGCCACCCGGCTTGGCTAAGCCGCGACCGCTACCGGAATTCCGCAGCAGAACGACATGATCGATATCAGCCAGATTGTCAGCAACACCGCCAATGCCGCCAAGGCGGCTGCCAGTGCAACCGAAAGCACCAGGCGCGCCAGCAGCGACACCAGCGGCTTCGGCGACGCACTGGCGCGTGCCCGCGAAAGCAGCCCGCAGCAAGCCCCGGCAACAAAGGCCCGGGACGCAGACGCCGGGCAGGAAAGGTCCGCGAGCCAAAAACAGCCAGCGCCGGAGCCGGCACGCGCCGACACCGGCAAGCCGCCGGCGGCGCCGGCGGACAAGCCGGCGGCCGCCGACAAGGCCAAGGAAGACGATGACAGCAACGTGGCCGCCGATGCCGCGGCCGCAGCCGCCGCCGCGGCGCTGGCATTGCTGCTGCCGGCAACGGCCCCGGCCACGGCAGCGTCCGCAGCGGCCGGCGCTGCCGGCGCAGCGGTCGGCTCGACCGCCGACGCAGGCAGCAACACTGCCCTGCAAGCCGCGCTGGCCGGCGCCGCGCAGCCGGCGGCTGCCGGCGCATCCGACGTTGCCAGCGCCCAGGCGCAGACGCTGCGGGGCAACGCCGTATTGCCCGACACGCTGCAGGTCGTGACCGCCGAGGCCGCGCCGGCCCAGCCTTCAGTCGCCGACACGCTCGCCACCATCGCCTCGCAACGCGCCGCGATGCAGGGCAGCACGCCGGCCGCCACGGACGCCAGGTCGGGCTCTGCCCTCACGCAATCCGTGCCAGCCGCCAGCATTCCGGCGCAGCAGGACAACGCCGGCCAGCAGCCCGACAGCGGCATCGGCCAGCACCGCGCCGATCCGCTTGCCGCTGCCAATGGCGCCGGCGAAGCGCGTCCGGCCGCCAGCTCGTTCGCCGCCGCGCAAGCCGCGGCGCGCGCCACCGAGGCCGCCACGGTGTCGACCAGCGCCGACAACGCGCCCGCCCTGGCCGCCGCGCTCGCCGGCCAGCACACGGCCCAGGCCCCGGCGGCTGCCGCGGCCGCAACCGCTCGCCCGATGGTCGCCCCGGCGCTGTACGACAGCCAGTGGCCGCAGGCCCTGGGCCAGCAGATGCTCCGCCTCAGCACCCAGGGCACGCAGAGCGCAGAGCTGCAACTGAACCCGCCCGACCTTGGCCCGCTGAAGGTCGTGCTCAACGTGGTCAACGACCAGGCCCAGGCGCAGTTCGTCTCGCCGCACCAGGCGGTACGGGCCGCAGTGGAAGCGGCGCTGCCGCACCTGCGCACCGCGCTGTCCGAAAACGGCATCCAGCTGGGACAGACGTCGGTCGGCGCCGACGGCTTTGCCAACCAGGCCGGCAACGGGCAGCAACAGCAGCAGGCGCCGGGCAACGGGCGCGGGCAGCCGGCCTTCGGCACGAGCACGCTGGCTGGCGCCGAGCCCGCCGCATCAGCGGAACCGGTGGCCCGGTCTGCACGGGTGCCGGCGCGCGGCGAGATTGATACGTTCGCCTGATTTTTTTGGGGACGTGTCGGGCATTCAGGCACCACCGGAACACAAAGGCCGCCGTTTCAGGCGGCCGCCATCGGCCACTATTGCTGCGTGAGCATCAGGTTCAGGTTTTGAACCGCGGCGCCGGATGCGCCTTTGCCAAGATTGTCGAAAACCGCGGACAGCAGGACGTGCCCGTGCTCCATGTTAGGAAATACGCTTAAGTGCATGTCATTCGTACCGTTCAGTACCTGCGGATCCAGGTGTTCTAAAACGCGCGATTCGTGCAACGGCAGGACATGTACATGGGCCGCCCCCGCATAGTGGCGGGCGAGGCAAGCGTGGAGCGTGGCGCCATCCACGTCGGGGGCCAGCAGCCTCAACGCGAGGGGCACCGTCAGCACGATGCCCTGGCGGAACGCCCCATACGCGGGAACGAAGATCGGACGCTGCGCGAGCCCGGCATGCTGCTGGATCTCCGGGGGGTGCTTGTGCGCGAGTTCCAGGCCATACACCTGGAATGCCGGCGCGCTGACGGCATCCGGCCCCTCATACTCCTCCACGCCGGCACGCCCGCGTCCGGAGTAGCCGGACACCGCATGAATGCTGACCGGGTAGCTGGCTGGCACAAGCCCGGCCTGCACCAGGGGACGCAGCAGGCCAATCGCACCGGTCGGATAGCAGCCGGGATTGGTGACCCGTCGCGCGTTCGCAATGCGCGCGGCCTGTCCCGGTGTCATTTCCGGAAAACCATATGCCCAGTCCGGATGCGTGCGGTGGGCTGAACTTGCGTCGATCACCCTGACGGCGGGATTGACGATGGCGTTCACCGCCTCGCGCGCGGCGGCATCGGGCAAACAGAGGATGGCGATGTCGCAGGCATTGATGGCTTCCGCACGACGCCGTGGGTCCTTGCGTTCCGACGCGTCAAGCGTGAACAGGCTGAGGTCGGTCCGGCCGCGCAGCCGTTCGTGGATTTGCAACCCGGTGGTGCCTTGGTCGCCGTCGATAAAAACCAGGGGGGAGCTCATGCGAGGAATACTCCGGTGACTGAAGGGGGTAACACGTCGAAGGAGCACCCATCTTCCATGGAGCACTAGAATAGCGAAAGTTGAATTTCACAACCTTGACATTCAGTTTTCCTGAATATGGAGCCGACATGCGAGAGATCAGCCTGGACCGCCTGCGCACGCTGGTCGCCATTGCCGACCATGGCTCATTCGCCGAGGCGGCGCGTGCCTTGCACCTTGCGCCGCCCACGGTCAGCCTCCACATCGCTGACCTGGAACAACGCATCGGAGCACCGCTCCTGTCGCGAAAACGCGGACAGGTAAGGCCGTCGGCGATCGGAGAGGTGCTGGTGGAGCGCGGGCGTCGGCTGCTGGCCGATGCGGAGCAGGCGCTGGACGATATTCAACGACAGGTGGAGGGGCTCGAAGGGCGCGTCCGGCTCGGTGCGTCGACTGGCGCGATCGCGCACCTGCTGCCACAGGCGCTCGAGGTGCTGCGCCAGCAGCATCCCGCCATCGACATCCAGATTGCGGTCCTCACTTCGCAGGAAACACTGTCCCGGCTGGCGGACGGCACGCTGGATATCGGGCTGGTTGCACTGCCTCAGCCGCCGGTGGCCGGACTGGTGATAAAGCCCTGGCGCCGCGACCCCGTGATGGCCTTCGTGCCGGCGCATTGGCAGTGCCCGGCCCGCGTCACGCCGGACTGGCTCGCCGCCCAGCCTCTGATTCTTAATGATGCGACCACGCGCCTCTCGCGTCAGACTGCGGAGTGGTTCGCGGCCGCGGGACACCATCCCGCACCACGCATTCAGCTCAACTACAACGACGCGATCAAGAGCCTGGTCGCGGCGGGTTACGGCGCGGCGCTGTTGCCCCACGAGGCCACCACGCCATTGCCGGACAAGCGCATCGTCATGCGTCCGCTGCGCCCGGCGTTATGGCGTCGGCTCGGCATCGCGCATCGTGCGGGGTACGTTGAACGCTCCACCCAACACGTACTGGATGCGCTGTGGGATCTGCGATTGGTGTAGTAGCTGCCAGTCGCAGCTTCGGTTCGCTACCCGTGTTTTAGCCACCCGCCCGCGTACTGGTGTGCTGGCGCCAGAGGTTAGCGGATACCGGAATTCCGGTGTCGGCTTGTCCCGACGTTCGGCGATCCGTACAGGCGGCGCTGTCCCCAGCGCCGCCTGTGGTAGCTGCCGGCGACGTGGCCGGCCCCGCTTATCAGGCGCTGAATGTGCGGGATTCCGCCACGCCAAAGGCAATGTCTCTCAGATCATCATCGGTGATCTCGGGCTTGGTATCCGCCAGTCGCTTGAAGCGCGCGAAGGCGGCGGATAGCATTTCGTCGTCGCGAAAATGCATGCCCAGCTCCTGAACCCTGTGCCTGAAAGCATTCCGACCAGAAAGCTTGCCAAGCACGAGCGCGCCTTTGTCCCATCCGACGTCTTCCGGTCGCATGATTTCATAGGTCTCGCGCGCTTTCAGGATGCCATCTTGATGAATACCGGAAGCATGGGCGAAGGCATTTGCACCAACCACCGCCTTGTTGGGTGGAACGCTGAATCCCGTGGCCTCAGAGACAGCCCTGGACGCAGCGAGCAAATGGGCGGTGTTCACTCCAACATCTAGTCCGAACAGGTCGCGCCTGGTCTTTACTGCCATGACGACCTCTTCCAGAGACGCATTGCCTGCGCGCTCGCCAAGCCCGTTGATGGTGCATTCGATCTGACGCGCGCCACCATGTCTGACGGCCTCTAGCGAGTTGGCAACGGCCAGGCCGAGATCATTGTGGCAATGGACTGACCATACGGCCTTGTCGGAGTTGGGAATACGCTCGCGAAGCTTCCTGAGTCCTTCGGCGAATTCGGCGGGCATGGCATAGCCAACGGTGTCGGGAAAGTTGATCGTGGTCGCCCCTTCGTCGATGACACCCTCGATCACGCGACAGAGGAAATCCGGGTCCGATCGACTCCCATCCTCAGTGCTGAATTCCACGTCGTCCGTGAATTTTCGCGCGAAGCGGACAGCAGTGCGGGCCCGCAGAGATACCTCCTCCGGGGTCATGCGCAGCTTCTTCTCCATGTGCAACGCTGACGTTGCAATAAAGGTGTGGATGCGGGATCTTCTCGCGCCGCTCAGCGCATTGGCGGCTCTCTCGATATCCCGCTCGTTGGCACGGGCAAGCGAGCAGATCACGCTGCCTTTTACTTGCCGGGAAATCTCCTTGATGGCGTCGTGGTCGCCATCCGAGCTGGCTGCAAAGCCGGCTTCGATGACATCGACGTTCAGGGCGTCCAGCTGTTCCGCGATCGCGATTTTCTGCCTGATGGCCATCGCCGCGCCGGGCGACTGTTCGCCATCGCGCAGGGTGGTGTCAAAGATGACGAGCTTGTCGCCGGCGCTGGCCGAACTGTGGGGCTTCGGGTGTCCGTTCATATACCTTCTCCGGGTCGGGGTGACAGCTCAGTGCAACCCGATGCCGTGCGACAACACCTCGTGCGCCCACTTCACCGCCTCGCGTGCCGGCGCCTCGCCTGCCGACTCTACGCGTTGCGCGAGCCTGAGCACCCGATCGCGGATACCGGCCACTTCATCGCGAAGGGCTGAATCGTCGACGCCGCCGAGGTATTCCCGGGCGCAACTTACGATGCCACCGGCATTGATGAGGAAATCCGGCGCATAGAAGATGCCGCGCTGATGCAAGGTGTCGCCTTCGGCCAGTGAAGCGAGTTGGTTGTTTGCGCCGCCGGCGATGATCTGGAAGCGGCAGCTTTCGGCCACGGCCGGGGTGATGACGGCACCCAGCGCACAAGGTGCAAATACGTCGACATCCGCGCCCGTAATGGCTTCCGGCGATACGACGTGTGCGCCAAATTGCTGTTGCGCCTGCGATGCGCGCCCGGCATCGATATCCGCCACGGTCAGGTTCGCACCCGCCTCATGGAGGCGGCGGCAGAGTTCCCAGCCTACCGACCCCAGTCCCTGGACGGCCACTGACAGCCCCGCGAGCGACTTGCGGTCCAGGCGGTACTGCGCCGCCGCCTGAATACCGACGAACACGCCATAAGCTGTCCACGGCGAGGGGTTGCCACCGAATCCGCCGTCGCGCGGCATGCCGCTAACGTAGCCGGTCTCGGCCTGGACAGCGCGCATGTCGTCCACCGTCGTGCCCACGTCTTCAGCCGTGATATAGCTGCCTCGCAGCGACTCCACCATGCGGCCGAATGCGCGGAAGAGCTGTTGGCGGTCCGTCTGCGCCGGCGAGCGCAGGATCACAGCCTTGCCGCCGCCGAAAGGCAGCCCGGCGAGGGCGTTCTTGTAAGCCATGCCCTGCGACAGGCGCAGGGCGTCGGACAGCGCCTCGGTCTCGGCGGAATAGGTCCAGTACCGGCAGCCGCCGAAGGCGGGGCCCAGTCTGGTGTTGTAGATGGCGATGATGGCCTGCAGGCCGGATTGCGGATCAGTGGCGAGCGTCACGCGCTCGTGGGACAGGCCTTCGCCGGTGCCGAACAGGCGGACAGCGGCCGCGTGGGTACGGTCGTTCAACTTCTTCTCCATGACGTGGGGAATGCAAAGCTGTAGCTCTGCCTTCCTTGGCACACCGCCTGGGTTGCAGTGCGGTGCGGCTTTGATGGGCGCGGAGCCCCCATCGGGTTCGGCGGCGGGCGATTGTGTCGCGCCAGCGCCGGGTTGGCATCTTACTCAGATCCGGGCGTGGAAGCGGTTGGGGTTTTCGCTTACCCCAAGGTTGGCCTCTACATCCATTCACACGCTTTTCAGTGGCAAACGGTGGCGTCCATGCAGGCTTCTACGGCCGGCCCCGCGTGCTACCTGGTGCCACCGTGCAGCACCGCATTGCGGCGCGCGTACAGAAAGTAGACCGACAGCCCGATCCCGAGCCACGTGAGGAAGGCGACCCAGGTCAGCGCTTGAAGGTGCGCCATCAGGAACAGGCAGAAGCCAACCGATAGCAGCGGAACCACCGGCACGCCGGGGCAGCGAAAGGCCCTCTTCAGTTCGGGACGGGTCCGGCGCAGTACCAGCACCGCGATTGAAATGAGCGTGAAGGCGGCGAGCGTGCCGATATTGATCAACTCGGCCAGCACATTGAGCGGCACGAAGGCGGCGATCATCGCGAACACAATGCCGACGGTCCACGTGGCAAAGAACGGCGTGGCGTGCAACGGGTGCACCGACGACAGCCTGGCGGGCAGCAGGCCATCGCGAGACATGGCAAAAATCACGCGAGTCTGGCCAAAGGTCATCACCAGGATCACTGTGGTCATGCCCAGAATAGCGCCCAGGTCGACAAAGCCGGCCACCCAGTTCTGTCCCGCGTACTGCAGCACCAGCGACACGGGATGGTCGACGCCGGCGAACTTGGTGAAGGGGACGACGCCAGTCATGATGGCCGCGACTATCACGTATAGCACTGTGCAGACCGTCAGCGAGCCGATGATACCCACCGGCAGGTCGCGGTGCGGATTTCGCACTTCCTCGGCGGCGGAGGTCACCGCATCGAAACCGATGAAGGCGAAGAAAACCAGCGCCGCCGCATTGAAGATGCCAGATACCCCGAACGGCGCGAATGGCTGCCAGTTGGCCGGCTTGACGTGCCAGACGCCGACCGCGATGAACAGCACCACCACCGCAATCTTGATCGCCACCATCACGTTATTGAGTCGGGCCGACTCCCGCACGCCGCAGGACACCACCCAAGTGGTGACTAACATGATCAGGAAAGCCGGCAGGTTGAACAAGGTGGTCACGCCTGGCACCGCCCCCGGAGCTGCCGTCAGCGCCGTCGGTAAATGCAGGCCGAAACCTGCCACCAGCGACTGGAAGTATCCCGACCATCCTACCGAAACCGCCGAGGTAGCCAGACCGTATTCGAGCAGAAGGTCCCAGCCGATCATCCAGGCGATGATCTCGCCCAGAGTCGCGTAGCTATACGTATAGATCGATCCCGACACCGGGATGGCGGAGGCGAACTCGGCATAGCACAGCGCGGCGAAGCCGCAGGCCATGGCCGCAATGACGAAAGACACGGTCAGCGCCGGGCCCGCGGTCAAAGCGCCGGTGCCGGTCAGCACGAAGATGCCGGTGCCGATGATGGCGCCGATGCCCATCAGCACGAGGTCCATCGGACCCAGCACCTTCTTCAGGCCGCCGACGTTGCGGTCCACCAGCATGGCGTCAATGTCTTTGGTTCGGAACAAGCTCATATAGGGGTCTCCTTCATGTGCTGCCGAGCGTTCGCACGGGCCCGCGCCGGGTGGCGACGAGTCATGCGGGCGCGCGGCTTGCGGGGAGCGTGCTGCCGGGGTCGACAGCACGGCTTGCCGGCACGCAGGTCGCGCACCGGCCCCGGTATTTGTTGGAATTATCCGGACCGATCAGGCCGCGGGGACACGGAGATAAAGCCGGAACCAGCGCATGGTGCCGCTCATGTAGACGCGGGCTTTTTCGAGAGTGTCTTAGTCGTCCAGGCTGGTCGCGGCCAGGGCTTCGCGCAAGTTGGCGATAGTGAGGTAATCACGATGTCTGTCTCCGCATGCTTCTTTTGTCTGGGGAGTGTAGGAAGCGTCCGCGCCATCGTAAAATCAAAAATTCCAACACCTGATATGCTCGGAACGAATAGCGAAAGGATAGTCGCGGCCAAGCCTCCGCGAGGCGCCGGGCGCGATCTTGTTTTCCACCACAATCGCCTGGCCCAATTCACGGCTGGCCGCCTCAGCCAGTGCGCGCGTCACCTGGTCGGTGACGCCACCAGCGCCATAAGGGACGATGAGCCGGATCGGGCGGGTCGGGAAATCGTCGGCAGCCAGTGCCTGCGTGCCGAGAGGTGCCGTCAGCGCGAGGCCGGTGGCAGCCAGTGCGATGCGCAAAATGCGACGTCGTTGCATCAGGGTTGTCTCCTTCCATGTCCGCCGGATCTGTCATGTCCGGTCTGCGAGGTTGTCCGCATTGGGGGCTGACGCGTCCTTCAGTGCTAAGTTATTGATTTTTCCGCACGCGCGGTCCGACGCGTCTATCCTCAGGCCATGACCTTCGACCTCTTCGACAACCTCGACGACACCGCCCCTGCCGATTCTGCGCCCGAGCCCCTGGCGGACGGCGCAGTGGTGCTGCGCGGCCTGGCGCGCGCGGATGCAGAGGCCCTGCTCGCCGACGTGCAGGCGGTGATTGCCGCGGCCCCGCTGCGCCACATGGTGACGCCTGGCGGCCTGACGATGTCGGTGGCGATGACGAACTGCGGGGATGCGGGCTGGGTCTCGGATGCCCGCGGCTACCGCTACGACCGCACGGACCCGCTGAGCGGCCAGCCCTGGCCGGCGATGCCGCCGCGATTGCGCGCGCTGGCGGCCGAAGCGGCGGCGCAAGCCGGCTTTGCCGGCTTCGCGCCCGATGCCTGCCTGGTCAACCGCTATGTGCCGGGCACGCGCCTGTCGCTGCACCAGGACCGCGATGAACGCGACTTCGGCGCGCCGATCGTATCGGTCTCGCTGGGCTTGCCAGCGGTATTCCTGTTCGGCGGCATGCGCCGCGCGGACCGGCCGCAGCGCGTGCGGCTGGCGCATGGCGACGTGGTGGTGTGGGGCGGCCCGTCGCGGCTGGCCTTCCACGGCGTGGCGCCGCTGGCCGATGGGGATCATCCGCTGCTGGGACGCGCGCGCGTCAACCTGACGTTGCGCAAGGCGCTGTGACGCGAGCCTGGCGCGGCTTGGTTTTGCACTTTGGGCAGGGTTTTCTACAGTCAAGGGACTGCCGAAAACGCCAACGCGCAAAGGATCCCACCATGCATCTCGAAGGCTCCTGCCATTGTGGCGCCGTCCATTTCTCGCTGGAATCGGACTCGCCGTGCCCGTACATGCACTGCCATTGCTCGATCTGCCGCAAGACCGCCGGCGGCGGCGGCTATGCGATCAATATCGGCGGCGATGCCGCCACGCTGCACGTGCGCGGGCGCAAACACCTGGGCATCTACCACGCGGTGCTGCGCGAGCCGGGCAAGCGCGCGCGGCGCTCGCCGGCACAGCGGCATTTCTGCGTGAAGTGCGGCAGCGCGCTGTGGCTGTGGGATCCGCGCTGGCCGGAGCTGGTGTATCCGCATGCCTCGGCCATCGACACGCCGCTGCCGCGCCCGCCCGAGGTGGTGGAAGCCTCGCTGGAATCCGCCGCGCCATGGGTCGATGTGCCCAAGGGCAAGGGCCACGTGCGCTGCGACACGTGGCCGGAGGAATCGCTGGCCGACTGGCACAAGCGCCACGGCTTGTCCTCCTGACGGCACCCATCCCCCACTGCCTGGCGCGGCCTCGCTGCCGGCCAGTGGCTCAGGCCGGCAGGAAACCCTCCACCGTCAGGTAGCGTTCGCCGGTGTCGTAGTTGAAGCCGAGCACGCGCGCATTGGCGGGCAGCTCCGGCAGCTTCTGCGCGATCGCGGCCAGCGTCGCGCCGGACGAGATGCCGACCAGGATGCCTTCTTCGCGCGCGCAGCGGCGGGCCATCTCGCGCGCGGGTTCGGCATCGACCTGGATCACGCCGTCGAGCAGCGCGGTGTCGAGGTTCTTCGGGATAAAGCCCGCGCCGATGCCCTGGATCGGATGCGGTGCCGGCGCGCCGCCGGAGATCACCGGCGAGGCCACCGGCTCGACGCCGAAGACCTTGAGCTGCGGCCACTTGTCCTTCAGCACCCGGGCGCAGCCGGTCAGGTGGCCGCCGGTGCCGACGCCGGTGATGAGCACGTCAAGCCCTTCGGGGAAGTCGTTCAGGATTTCCTGCGCGGTGGTGCGCACGTGCACGTCGATGTTGGCGGGGTTCTCGAACTGTTGCGGCATCCAGGCGCCGGGCGTGGCGGCAACCAGTTCCTCGGCACGCGCGATCGCGCCCTTCATGCCCTTCTCGCGCGGAGTCAGGTCGAAGCTGGCGCCGTAGGCCAGCATCAGCCGGCGGCGCTCGATCGACATGCTGTCCGGCATCACCAGCACCAGCTTGTAGCCCTTGACCGCGGCCACCATTGCCAGGCCTATGCCGGTATTGCCGGAGGTCGGCTCGATGATGGTGCCGCCCGGCTTCAGCACGCCACGGCGCTCGGCGTCTTCGACCATCGACAGCGCAATGCGGTCCTTGATCGAGGCGCCGGGATTGCTGCGCTCGGACTTGATCCAGACTTCGTGCCCGCTGCCGAACAGGCGGTTGATGCGGATATGCGGGGTATTGCCGATCGTCTGCAGGATGTTCTGGACCTTCATCGTGTTCTCCGTGGCGGGCGCGGCGCGGCAGGGCCCTGGGGGCAACGGCGTCGCTGGATCGAAATGAACGGAAGATTTTAGTGCAAAGCGGCCACGGGGCCCGTGGCGTAGGATGGTGCCCCGCTGCGCTTTCCGCTTTCGCGCTTCCGGTGTTCCACCCCTGCGCTTTCACGCGCCGCGCATGCGCCTATTTGCGGAACACCAGGCTGAAGTTGTTGGCCGGCATCGGCACCGGCTCGTCGCAGCGCAATCCCTGTGCGGCGCCCAGCGCAACCACGTCCTCCATGTCGCGCACGCCCCAGTCAGCGTCGGTGGCGCGCAGCTGGGCGTCGAAGGCGGCATTGCTCGGCGCGGTATGTGCGCCGCCGCGGCGATAGGGACCATACAGGTAGAGCACGCCGCCAGGCTTCAGCAGCCTCCCTGCGCCTGCGAACAGTGCTTCGGCCGCGGCCCACGGCGAGATATGGAGCATATTGATGCAGACCATCGCATCGGCCGCATCGATGCCCCAGGGCTGGCGGCACACGTCAAGGTCCAGCGGCGCGCGCACATTGGCCAACCCCGCATGCGCGGTCCATGCGGCGATCGATTCACGCGCGGCACGGTCGGGATCGCTCGGCTGCCAGGTCAGGCCTGGAAACGCCGCGGCAAAGTGCACCGCGTGCTGGCCAGTGCCGCTGGCGATTTCCAGGACCGTGCCGCTGGCGGGCAGCACATTGCGCAGCACCGCGAGGATGGGCTCGCGATTGCGCTCGGTGGCGGGCGCCATGCGGCGTGCGTCGGGGTCGTGGGTCTGGTCGGTCATGGCGACTGGCTCGTTTGCCGGGTGAACGGCTAGCGTAGCAGAGTCTGCGCGGACCCGGGATGCACTGGCGGCGGCCAAGGCCGCCGCCTTCATGCTACAGCGCCCGCTTGCGGTCAGGCCTTCGCCAGCTTCACGCCCGTCGGGTCGCCGGTCAGGTACCCCACCGCCGCGCCGAAGCGGTCCTTGTAATTGGCACGCACCAGTGGGTCCAGCGTCGGCTTGACCACGTCATGCAGCGGCGATTCCCAGTCGCCCACGTGCTGGAAGTTGCTCATCACGTAGGTCCAGCCGTTGATCTCGTCCACCGCATGCAAGCCGGTCGACTCGGCGCCGGCCGGGCACGACAGCACGCGGCTGAGCACCTTAGTGTCGACGTTGTAGGCCCACAGGAAGTTGTTGACGTGGGTGTTGCTGTCCTCGCCGACGAACAGCGTGCGCAGCTTCTCCGAGAACTTGAGGTTGTCGGGCGTGGCGACCTTGTCCGGGTTGGCGAAGTTGCCGAGCGCATCCTGCTGCTTCATCTTGCCGCCGCCGAGGTCTTCGCTGACCAGTGCCGGCACCGCGGCCATGTCGACCGGCACCCATTCGCTGTTGATGGCGTTGCCGCTCTTGTCGGTCTGTCCACCTTTCAGGTTCAGCTCATAGACGGCGCCGGAGTACGGGCCTTCGACCTGGATGTCGCCCTGGTTGGCGGCGTTGCCGGTGAGCATGCTCGACTCGATGCGCGACATCGCCGAGTAGGCTTTCTTGTCCCTGATGTTGACCGTGGTGCCTTCCATCTTGGTAAAGCCCAGGCTGCCGCCGACCAGCGCGGCGTAGCGGTGGGTTTCCAGGTAGGCCGCGGCCTTTTCCATGCCCGGCACCAGCTTGATCCAGTTGGCCTTGCCGTTGTACAGGATGCGGGTGTAGCTGCTGTCGTTCGGGTTGACGGTCTGCACGTCCATGATGTCGGCCAGCCTGATGCCGCCATCGACCAGCGCGCGGATCTCGGCACTGGTGGCGCTGCCCAGCTTGATCCACGACAGCGTGGCGCTGCCCGGGCCGACGCCCGAGGTCTGCTGCCACTTGCCCACGTAAAGCGAGCCGCTGGACAGGTCGCGCGCGCTGTCGGCGATAAACATGAACAAGCCGCCGTTGGTGGCATCGTCGCCCATCAGCACGGTGCGCTCGTCGGGCATGACCTGCACCAGTTCGTGCGAGATGCGGCCCAGGCAGTAGTGCTTCCTGATGGTGCCGGTGCCGTCGGGGTTGACCGTCACTTCGGGCAGGTGGCCATAGTTGTAGGCATTGGCCCTGGCGGGGTCGCCATACAGGTTCTGGCTGTAGCCCTGCAGTTGCGTGACCGCCGCGGCGTCCTTCAGGTCGGTCTCGTACTCTTCGCTCGACAGGTGGGTGTTCCACGGCGACAGGCTCGCGCCGCAGGTGATCCACAGGCCGTTGACGCCGGAGGTATCGACGTTGTGGTACTTCACCGGGGTCAGCTTGCCGGTGGCCGGGTCCTGGTCCAGCGTCACGACAGCGATCGGCGACGGCAGCAGGCCGTACATGCTGGTGTTGTTCTGGTTGCGCGAGGTGTACTCGAACTGCACCACCGCAAACACGGTATTGCCCTTGACGCCGGGCACCGTCGGGTTGGCCAGCTTCAGCAGCGAGCTGCCGTCCGGTGCGTCGGAGAAGAACTGGCGTTCCTTGCCGGCCACGGAGGTGTCCATGATCGGCTGGTTGTTGATGTTGTAGTAGCCGCCGGCCACGATGGTGCCGCCCTTGCCGTCCGGCAGCGTGTCGCCGGTGACGAAGAACGGCTGGTAGGCAAGCTTGTAGGTGGTGCTGCTGCCGTCGCTGAACGACACCTTCAGGCTCGAGCCGACAGTGGTGGTCGCCATCGCGGCGGCATCCGACAGCGTGGGCGCGCTCATGGGAATGAACTCGGCCGTGGTGAAGGTGGCGCCAGGCGCCGGGCCAGTGGCGGGCGCGGCCACGGCATCGTCGCTGCCGCCGCAGCCGGCCAGCAGGCCGGCGGAAGCCAGGCCAAACGGAAGCATCGGCGCGCCCGCCAGCAGTTTCAGGGCCTTGCGGCGGCCAGCATCAGGTTGTTGTTGCATGGTTTTATCCGGGGAAAGGGATGGATCTGGTTTTTTTGACCGCTTGATCGCGCCGGCACCGCGCGGGCGGCCGGGCACCTGTTGGCACAGGCGGGCGGCGGGCGGCATTGCGCCCGACAGCCGGAGATCGTAGGGCGTCTTTGTGACAGGAAGTTGACGATGCAACACTTCACATGGGAGCCACGGCCGGGGTGCCTCATCCGCTGCGGTACACTTCCCGCTTCTGTCCGCGGCCGCACCGCGCAGCTTCTTCCAGCTTTTTCCGCCCTTCCCGCTTGCCGACCTACACGCTAGCCCACCCTGTCCAGGCCGAAGTCGAAATCCGCAAGAGCCGTTTCCTGGCCCTGGCCTTGCCGGTGGCCGACCGCGACGCGGCCATGGCCGCGCTGCAGGCGCTGCGCGCGGAACACCCCACCGCTACCCATGTGTGCTGGGCGCTGCTCGCCGGCGGCGCGTCGGGCATGTCCGACGACGGCGAACCTTCGGGTACCGCCGGCCGGCCGATCCTGGAAGTGCTGCGCCACCACGACCTCGACGGCGTGCTGGCCGCGGTGGTGCGTTACTACGGCGGCGTCAAGCTGGGCGCTGGCGGGTTGGTGCGCGCTTACACCGATGCCATCGCCGCCGCGCTGAAATCGGCCGAACGCATCGAGCGCATCGCCTACGCCACGCTGACGATATCGATCGACTATGCCGACGAGCCACGCGTGCGCCGCTGGATCGAACAGGCCGCCCAACATGGCTGCACGCTGGCCGATACCGCCTATGGCGCGCTGGCAACGCTGGTGCTGCGCCTTCCCGCCACGCAAGTGGATACGGCGCGCGATGCCTTGCGCGACGCCACCCATGGGCGCGCGCAATTTCCGCAGGCACAGGACGATTCCCATGGATGAACGCGATGCGTCCATAGCGGACATCGGCGGCGAATTCACCGCGCAGGTGCTGCCAGGCGGCCAGACTTTTGCCGCCCCGGCCGCGCTAAGCTTGCTGGAAGCCGCCTTGCTGGACGGCGTGCCGCTGCCCAACTCCTGCCGCAACGGCACTTGCCGCGCCTGTGCCAGCCGGCTGCATGCCGGATCGATCCGCTACCGGATCGAATGGCCCGGGCTGAGCCTGGATGAGAAAGAGGAAGGGTTGATCCTGCCGTGCGTGGCTTGTGCGGTCACTGATGTAGTGATCGAGCCGGTGACGCTGGGGTGACGCCGGGGTGACGCCGGGGTGACGCCCGGGTGACGCTCCTCACCCCCCGACCGCCAGAAAAAACCGCAACGCCAGCTTCAGCCCATCCGGCCCCGCCGGATCCGAGAACGCGTGCCCCCCGGCTCCGCCACTCCACGCATGGCCGAGCCCTTCGACCCGCACCAGCCGCATGTAAGGCGCCTTGCCCTCGGTCCAGTCGAACACATCGACCGCACGCCGCATGCCGCGCTGGGCGCGCCGCGCCGGCACCGCGGCAAGCGGATGGGCGCCTTCGGGCTGCAGGTGCATCCACAGTGCCGCCGCCGCGGTGGCATTGCTGAAGTCGACCATGGCGTCGGCGTCGCCATGCAGCAGCAGCAGCGGCGGCGGGCGCCGGCCGGCAAGGCCGAGGCGCAGCGCGTGGACGGCCTGCGCATCGGGCCCGCGCTGGCCGCGCATCGCGCGTGTGGCCTGCGCCGCGTTGGTGGCGCTCCACGGCACCGCACCGGAATGCGAGCCCACCGCCGCGAAGCGCGCGGGATAGCGCAGGCCGAGCGTCAAAGCCATCGCCCCGCCCGCTGACAAGCCGAGCACGCTGACGCGGTTAGCCGCCACCGGATGCGTGCGGCATGCCTGCTCGACCAGCGCCATCAGCAGGCCCGCTTCCACCGCACCGTGCCCGGCGGGCTTAAACCAGTTCCAGCAGCGCTGCGCGTTCGCCTGCGAACTCTGCTCGGGCAACAGCACCACCCAGCCCGCCTCGCGCGCCACGGCGGCAGCACGCGTGACCGCTGCAAAGCTGGCGGTGTCCTGCCCGCAGCCATGCAGCAACACCAGCATCGGTGCGCGCCGCCTGCCATTGGCGCCCGCCGGCACGAAGATGCGATAGCGCCGCGGCGCGAGCGGCCCGGCGCCCCAGCTGCCCTCCTCCCAGCGGCCGCTGCCGCGGCTGCGCGGCGGCTCGGCCGGCGACACCACGCCGGACAGCGCGCGCTGCGTGGCCGCGGTGAGTGCAGCGGATTGCTTCACCGCGTTGCGCACGATGGCTTCGGTCATCGGCTTGGTGATGTTGCGGTTGACCGCGCGCTGCATGCGGCGGGCATTGCGCGTGGCGGCCTTGTTCAGCGTGGACCAGAGCTTTGCACCGGAAGAGCGGGGCATGCGTCGTCCTGTCGGTGTGGGTAACCCGTGCATCATATGCCGAGTCGCGTGCATGGCATGGCGCACAGCATCGGCTTTGCATGCAACGCGATCGCGATCACTGCCTACAATGCAAGGGTCGTGTCGCGCCGAGGCACGGACAGGAGGCGAGCATGATCGATGCAACGAGCCAGTTCAGGCCTTTGGATCCGGGCCGCGTTAACCTGATGGATCCGCTTGAAGTGCAGTACTGGTGCCGCGAGCTTCACTGCAGCGAGCAGGATCTCGAAGCGGCCGTCGATGCCGCCGGCGACCATATCGCCGCGGTTCGGGACCAGCTGGAGTCAAGCCAGCCGGGCACCCCGCCCCACTGAAGGCGCAGGCACGGCCGGATCACGCCGGCCGTGCCTGTCATGAACCCGCTTGCCGGTCCAGGGCCGCGCCGTCGATCAAACGGCTCGAATACCCCGGACCGTCCCAGTGCTGGCCGGTGCGCCAGCGTCAGCCGCATACCCGGAATAAGCGCAGTGCAGACCGGAATTCAGTAATGCTGAGTTCGCGCGGGGCGATTTTTGCTGCATGATTTCGGGCCCGGATCAGGCGTGGCAGCAGATCGCGCCAACCCGGGAGTTCGGAGTACGAAGGGGTCACCTACACGAGGACGCATCGACATGACCATCAAGCTGCCGGCCATCACCATTTGCGCAGCCCTGCTCGCCCCTGCCGCCTGGGCAGGCAACGACACCCACTGGACCTACGCCGGGCCGACCGGCGCCAGCCATTGGGGCGAGCTCGACGCCGGCTACAAGACCTGCACGCTGGGCAAGCACCAGTCGCCCATCGATATCCGTACCAACAAGACCGTGAGCGCAGACCTGAAGCCGATCGGCTTTGGCTACACCGCAACGCCGGCAACCGTGGTCAACAACGGCCATACCATCCAGGTCAACCTGCCTGCGGGCGGGCAGGCCGAGTTCGACGGCGCGGCGTACAAGCTGGTGCAATTCCACTTCCATACGCCGAGCGAAGAGAAGATCAACGGCAAGGCCTATCCGCTGGTGGCGCACCTGGTGCACCAGAACGCCGAAGGCAAGCTGGCGGTGGTGGCGGTGCTGTTCAAGACCGGGCGCGAAAACGCGGCGTTGCAGCCGGTCTTTGCCAGCCTGCCGGCCAAGGCCGGCGAGTCGCGCGAGCTGGGTGCGCCGATTGACGTGGCGGCGCTGCTGCCTGCGCAGCAATCCTACTGGGCGTTCACCGGCTCGCTGACCACGCCGCCTTGCAGCGAGGATGTGCGATGGCAGGTGTTGAAGACGCCGGTGGAGATTTCGGCGGCGCAACTGGCGACGTTCCGCAAGCTCTACCCGATGAATGCGCGGCCGGTGCAGCCGTTGAATGGGCGAGTGGTGCAGGCGGGGCGGTGAGGATCGTTCGCGTACCCATGACCTTTGCTTAACCGACTGGGTGCTCCCTCTCCCGCAAGCGGGAGAGGGGAGAAAACCGATCGTATGCGAAAGCGTGATCACGAAAGCCCGCGCATCGCCAGCTCGCCGCCCAGCACCAGCAGCCCGCAGAAGAACAGCTTGCGGAAGCGCTCCGCACTGATGCGATGGCGCAGCCATTGCCCGATGAACATGCCGCCAAGCGCAGGCACCAGTGCCAGCAACGAAGCCCCCAGCACCGGGGTGTGCAGCAACGATCCGTCCAGCTCCAGGCTGACCGCCAGCGCAATGGTCGAGATCGTGAAGGACAACCCCAGCGCCTGCACCAGGCCCTCCTTTTCGAGCCCCAGCCCTTGCAGGTAAGGCACAGCGGGAATCACGAACACGCCGGTCACCGCAGTGATCGCGCCGGTCACCACCCCGACCACCGGCCCGAGCCAGGCCTCTGCCGCCGGCGGCACGTGCAGCTTGACCGCTGCCAGTCCGACCACCGCATACAGCACCAGCGCCACGCCAAGCGCCGAGGTGGCGTGGGTCATCATCCCGGCCGCCACCAGCGCAGCGCACAGCCACGTGCCGGCGCAGATCGCCGCCAGCATCGGCCATAGCCGAAGTACCAGCTGGCCGAAGCGCGGACCGCTGAACAGCTGCACCACGTTGGTCACCATCGACGGCGCCACCAGCAGCGCCGCGGCCTGCGCCGGCGGCATCACCAGCCCGAGCAATCCCACCGCGACGGTGGGCAGGCCCAGGCCCACCACGCCTTTGACCAAGCCTGCCAGCAGGAAGGTCAGGCCGATAAAGGCAGCCTGCGTGCCGATTGCTTCCATCGTCATCGCATGCTCCTTCAGCCGGGCTTGCGGTCGTGCACTGCGCGGCTGTCGGCGGGGGCTTCGTCGCGTGCGTGCATGCCGTAGTCGCGCAGCACCTGTGCCACGCGCAGGCGGTAGTCGGCAAACACGCCGCCGCGGCCCACGGCCTGTGCCTCGCGGTGTGCCACGGTATTGCGCCAGGCGATCACGGCCGCCTCGTCGCGGAAGAACGATAGCGACAGAACCTTGCCCGGGTTGGCCAGGCTCTGGAAGCGTTCGACCGAGATAAAGCCGTCGATGCTCTCCAACTCGCTGCGCAGCCTTGCGGCGATATCGAGGTAGGCGTCGCGGCGGCCCGGTGCGGGCTCGACTTCAAAGATGACGGCGATCATGAGGGCTCCGTGTTTTGAATGGTGAGGTCAGCAGAAATGCGGGATGCGGGCGTTCAGGGAAGGACGATAGCGGAACGCGCGCGCCAGTACGGCCGGGGCGGCGCCGCGTGCAAGTAGTGCCGTCACCGTCGCGCCGGCGAGCGCCTGCGCCAGCCTGTCGCCTGGGCACGCGTGGCGTCCGTGGCCGAAGGTCCACGGACGCTCGCCATCCGCCATACCGCCGCAGGAGGCTGCGGCGAGCAGCACCAGCACCACATCGCCGGCCTTGACGTCATGGCCGCACAGGGTTGCATCGGCGGCGAGGAAGCGGCGCGTGTTCTGCACCGGGGGATCCGACACCGCCACCTCTGTGACCAGTTGGTCCGGTGATATTCCGGGCAACGCCTTGCCACGGCCGAGATGCAGCAGCGAATTGCCTGCCAGCGCGGCGGTGGCTTCGCAGGCCTGCACCAGCAGGCCGATGGTGTTGGCGGCCACCGCTTGCGCATCGATGCCCGCCGCACAGGCAGCCTGCTGCAGCGACGGCAACGGGCCTGCTGCCGGTACGGCATTGGCGAGCCAGTTGCCGAGCCATTGTGCGGCGACCGCTCCGGCTTGCACGGCGTTCGCATCGGCAAGCGGTGACTGTGCGGCGGCAAATGCTGCGACGTGGGCGGCCACGGCCGCTGCCGTGGCTCGATCCACCGCGACGGGCAGGCCGAGCAGGTCAGCCAGCGTCACGACCGGCAGCGTCGACAGGACGCCATTGATGCGTTCCGCGGACCATGCCGTGCCGGCGTCCATCAGCTCAGCCAGCGCTGCCGCACGGCGTGCAGCTGCCGCCGGATCGATGGCGGCAAGCAGTGGCATCAGCAGGTCCTTCAACGGCGCATGCGCGGCGCCGTCGTTCATGCGGATCAGCCGGCCGAACAGATCCCCGGCGGCGGTACCAGCCAGTGCGGGCGGCACCGGCTGCGCTGGCGGACGCACGCGGCAGTCGGGGTGGGACAGCACCGTCGCCACTTCGCGTGCGCCCGCCGCAACCCACAGGCCGAGCCGCTGGTCGCGGAAGAACGGCCGGTGCGTCGCCAGTTCGCGGTAGTAGGGATAGGGATCGGGGTGCGTGACGGCGCTTAGCGGGTCGAGCGCATGGTTGGCATCGTTGGCATGGGATTCGGCGGCAGGCAGCATGGCGGCACACGGGGGCTGAAATATGCTGCCAGTTTGCCGCCTGGGCACGGCAAACGCTTCACGGCGACGTGAAAGATGGATTGCCGGCCTGGCGGTCCGCAGTCACCGGCTCATCTTTCCTGTGCGCCAGCCGGTACAGCACCGGCAACACCAGCAGCGTCAGCGCCGTCGACGACAGGATGCCGCCGATCACCACCGTGGCCAGCGGACGCTGCACTTCGGCGCCCGTGCCGGTGGCCAGCGCCATCGGCACGAAACCCAGCGACGCCACCAGCGCGGTCATCAGCACGGGCCGCAGCCGCGTCAGCGCGCCGTCGCGGATCGCCTGGTCGAGCCCCACGCCCTCCTCGCGCAGCGAACGGATAAACGACAGCATCACCAGCCCGTTCAGCACCGCCACGCCGCACAGCGCGATAAAGCCCACCGCGGCCGAGATCGACAGCGGGATGCCGCGCAGCCACAGCGCGAGGATGCCGCCGGTCAGCGCGAACGGGATGCCGGTGAAGACCAGCAGCCCGTGCTTGACGTTGCCGAACATGGCGAACAGCAGCACGAACACCAGCCCCAGTGCCAGCGGCACCACTACGCGCAGGCGCGCCGTGGCGGACTGCAGCTGCTCGAAGGTGCCGCTCCAGCTGGTCCAGTAGCCGGCGGGGATGCGCACGCGATCGCGGATGGCGGCCTCCGCCTCGGGCACGAAGCTGCCGATATCGCGCCCGCGCACGTTGGCGCTGACCACGATGCGGCGCTTGCCGTTCTCGCGCGAGACCTGGTTGGGGCCCGGCGCGATCTCCACGGTGGCAACTTCGCTGAGCGGGATATAGCTGGTGCGCGCGCCCGCCACGGTGTCTTTCGGCAGCGCCACCGGCAGGCGCCGCAGCGCGTCCACGTCTTCGCGCACGGCATCGGGCAGGCGCACCACGATGTCGAAGCGGCGGTCGCCGCTGAAGAACGTCCCTGACACCTTGCCGCCGATGCCGATCGCCACCGCTTCCTGGATATCGCTCAGGTTGAGCCCGTAGCGCGCGGCCTTGTCGCGGTCGATATTGACGCTCAGCATCGGCAGCCCGGTGGTCTGCTCGACTTTGACCTCGGCCGCGCCCGCAATGCCCTGCAGCACCGCGGCGATGCGGTTGGCGGTATCTTCCAGCACGGCGTTGTCGTCACCGAACACCTTGACCGCGACGTCGGAGCGCACGCCCGAGATCAGCTCGTTGAAGCGCAGCTGGATCGGCTGCGAGAACTCGTAGTTGTTGCCGGGCAGCTTGCCGACCTCCGCGCGGATCGCGGCGATCAGTTCGTCGCGCGTGCGGCGCGGCGCGGGCCATTCGGACTGCGGCCTGAGCATGATGTAGCCGTCCGAGATATTCGGCGGCATCGGGTCGGAGGCAATCTCGGCGGTGCCGGTGCGCGCGAACACGCGTTCGATCTCGGGGAATTTCGCTTTCAGCGTGGTCTCGACCTGCTGCTGCATCGCCACCGATTGCGTCAGGCTGGTGCCGGGAATGCGCAGCGCCTGGATGGCGAGGTCGCCCTCGTTGAGGCTGGGCACGAACTCGCTGCCCAGGCGCGTGGCGATCGCCAGCGACAGCGCCACCGCCACGCCGGCCAGCGCCAGCACCACCGGCGTCGCCGACAGCGAGCGGTCCAGCAGCACGGCATAGCGGCGCCGCGCCCACGCCATCAGCCGGTTCTCGCGCTCGGCCACGCGATTGCCGATCGCCAGCGCTACCGCGGCGGGAACGAAGGTTACCGACAGCACCATCGCGCCCAGCAGCGCCAGCACCACCGTGATCGCCATCGGGTGGAACATCTTGCCCTCGACGCCGGTCAGCGCAAAGATCGGCAGGTACACCACCATGATGATGAGCTGGCCGTACAGCAGCGGCCGGCGTGCCTCGCGCGCGGCGCCGAAGACCTCGTGCAGGCGCTCGGTGCGCGTCAGCGCGCGGCCATGCCGTTGCTGCGCATGCGCCAGGCGCCGCACGCAGTTCTCGACGATCACCACCGCGCCATCGACGATGATGCCGAAGTCCAGCGCCCCCAGGCTCATCAGGTTGGCGCTGGTGCGCGTGTGGACCATGCCGGTAAAGGTGAACAGCATCGACAGCGGGATCACCAGCGCGGTGATCAGCGCCGCGCGCAGGTTGCCGAGGAACAGGAACAGGATGGCGATCACCAGCACGGCGCCTTCCAGCAGGTTCTTCTTCACCGTGGCGATGGCCTTGTCGACCAGCTTGGTGCGGTCGTACACGGTGATCGCCTTCACGCCGGCCGGCAGCGTGCGGTTGATCTCCGCCATCTTGCGGTCTACGGCCTGCGACACCGTGCGGCTGTTCTCGCCGATCAGCATGAAGACCGTGCCCAGCACCACCTCGCGGCCATCCTCGGTGGCGGCGCCGGTACGCAGCTCGCCGCCGGTCTGCACGCTGGCCAAATCGCGCACGCGGATCGGCTGGCCCTGCGCGGTGCCGACGATGACGTCGCGGATATCGTCGAGCGAGCGCACCTGGCCCGGCACGCGCACCAGGTATTGCTCGCCGCGCCGCTCGATGTAGCCGGCGCCGACGTTGTCGTTGTTCTTCTCCAGCGCCGTGACCACGTCGGCGAGCGACAGCCCGTACGACGCCATCCGCTCCAGGCTTGGCGCCACCACGTAGGCGCGCGCATGGCCGCCGATGGCATTGACCTCGGCCACGCCAGGCACGTTGCGCAGCTGCGCACGGATCACCCAGTCCTGGATCTCGCGCAGGTCGGGCAGCGTGTAGGGCGTGCCGTCGGGCTTGCGCGCGCCGGGCTCGGCTTCGACGGTCCACAGGTAGATCTCGCCGAGGCCGGTCGAGATCGGGCCCATCGCCGGCGTGATGCCGGGTGGAAGCTTGTCGCGCGCTTCCTGGATGCGCTGGTTGACCAGCTGCCGCGCGAAATGGATATCGGTGCCTTCGCGGAAGATCACCGTGACCTGTGACAGCCCGTAGCGCGACAGCGAGCGGGTCTGCTCCAGCCCCGGCAGGCCCGCCATCACTGTCTCGACCGGGTAGGTGATGCGCTGCTCGGTCTCCAGTGGCGAATAGCCGGGCGCGGCGGTGTTGATCTGCACCTGGACGTTGGTGATGTCAGGCACGGCGTCGATCGGCAGCCGGGTGTAGTTGTACAGGCCCAGCGCGGCCATGCCGAGCACGGCCAGCAGCACCAGCCAGCGCTGCTCGATGGCAAAGCGGATCAGGCGTTCGAACATGGCGCCTCCCGCTCAGTGCTCATGCCCGGCGCTGGCCTTGCCCAGCTCGGACTTGAGGATGAAGCTGTTGGCCGCGGCGTAGCGCGCGCCGGCCTGCAGGCCTTCGGTGATCTCGACCAGCTTGCCGCCGCTGCGGCCGGTCTTGACCGCCTGCATGGCGAACCCGCCCGGCACCGCGACGAACACGGCACTGCGGCCATCGACCTGCTGCACGGCATCGGCTTCCACCGTAACCGGCACCTGCGTCGCGGCGCCGAGCACGCTGACGGTGACGAACAGCCCGGGCCGCCACGCCATGCCCGGATTTGACAGCGTCACGCGGGCCTTGGCGGTACGGGTCTGTTCGCCGAGCAGCGCGCCGACGTAGGAGACCTTGCCCTCGGCCTGCGTCTCCGAGGCGGTGGAACGGATCCTGACGGTCTCGCCCACGCGCACCTGGTCGAGGTCGCGCGCCGAGACCACGAACTCGGCCCAGACCGAACTCAGGTCCGAGATGGTGAAGACGCTGGCGTCTTCCTTGACGGCTTCGCCCAGCGACAGGTGCTTCTCGACGATGATGCCGTCGAACGGGGCGCGCAGCGCGAACTGGTTCAGGCTGCCGCCCTTGCCGTCCACTCGATCCTTGCCGGCGCTTTCCGATGCGCCGATCGCGACCAGCTTCTGCCTGGCATTCTGCACCGCGATCTGCGCTTCTTCCAGCGCGGCGCGGGCCTGCTGGTAGTCCTGCCCGGCAGAGATCTTCTCCTGCCACAGCGTCTTTTCGCGCGCGTAGGTGGCGCGCGCCAGCGCCTCGCGCCGCTGCGCCGCGAGCAGTTCGCTGCGCTGCTCGGCGAGTGCCGTGCTGGCGATTACTGCCAGAACCTGGCCCTTGGCGACCTGCTCGCCCAGGTTGGCCGGCACCGCCTGCGCCACGCCCGCGACGCGCGGCACCACGTGCGCGGTGCGGTCGTCGTTGAAGCGGATTTCGCCGGGGAAATCGATGCTGCCGCGCAACGGCGCGGGGCCTGCCGTGGCGATACCGATGCCGGCCTGCTGCACCTGCTCCGGCGTCAGCTTGATGACATGGGGCCGGTCCGCGGCCTGCGCCGGCGCAGCGGCGGCAGCGGGGGCGTCGGCCTGCGTACTCGCCGGCTTGTCGTGCGCGTGGCCGTCGTCATGGTCGGCATGCTCGCCCTTTTCAGCGTGCTCGCCATGCTCATGCCCGGCCTCGCCCGACCCGCCGCCCTTGCCCGTGAACAGGATCGCCGCGCCGCCCAGCAGCCCCGCGACCAGAATGGCCACCACCGCGGCCCGTTGTTGCTTGCTTATTGCCATGCCTGGAGCCTTCCGTATCAGTGTCCGAGGATGCGATCGATGCTGGCGGCCGCGTCATAGGTGCGGGCCAGCACGTCCAGGTAGCGGATGCGCGCCTGGAACAGGGTGCGCTGGGCGTCCAGCACGTCGAGGAAATTGAATTTTCCGGCCTCGAACCCGCGCGAAGCGGCGGCATACGCCTGCTCCGCCGCCGGCAGCACCGAACCCTGCAGCGTCTGGGCCGCGGCGCGCGACACCGACAGCTGCGTCGACGCCTGCTGCAATTCATTGGCCAGCCGGATGCGGTTGGCGGCATGCACGTCCTGCGCGCGGTCGGCCCGGCGCAGCGCCGCGTACAGGTTGCCCTGGTTGCGGTCGAACAGCGGCAGCGGGATCGCCACGCCCAGCACGGCCATGTTGCGGTTGGCCTCGTTGTCGCGCTTGGCGCCGAGGCTGACGGTGACGTCGGGGTACTGGCGGCTGCGCGCCACCGCGGCTTCGGCGCGGCTGCGTTCGGCTAAGAGCCGGCTCGCGGCCAGCAACGGCGAATCTTCCAGCGCCGTTTCCAGCGCGGCGGGCGCGGGGCGCGACGGCAACGCGTCGAGGTCGCCCTGTGCCTGCGCGAAGCGCGGCGCGGCATTGCCCCACAGCGCGGCCAGCAACTGCCGTGCGGACTGCAGCGCGCCGGTGGCCTCGGCCAATTCCAGCTCGGCGTTGGCCTGCTCGACCTGTGCGCGCGTCGCTTCCAGCGGCGCCACCTTGCCGGCGGCGACTCGGCGCGAGGCAGCCTGCGCCGCGCGGCTGGCGATGCCGACCGAGCCCTCGGCCAGCTTGACGCGCTCCTGCGCCACCAGCACGCCGAAGAAGCGCGCGATCACCGCGGCGCGGAGTTCGGCGCGCACGCCGCCCAGCTCCGCCTGCGCCAGCTCGCGGCCGCGCTCGGCCACGCCGATGCGGGCGGCGCGCTTGCCACCGAGTTCGATCGGCACGTTGAACTGGCCGGTGGTCGAGCGCGTGGCGCGGCGCGTGTCTTCCATCGACACTGCCAGCTCGGGATTGGGGATCACGCGCGCCTGCGTCAGGTCGCCCTCGGTGGCATCCAGCTCCTTGCCGGCGGCGGACAGCGCGAAGCTGCCGGCTTCGGCCAGCGCCAGCGCGGCGTCCAGCGTCAGCGTGCCGGATGGCTCGCGTACGCCCGCGCCGTCCGCACTGGCGGCGTACGGCGAGGGTTGGATGGCGGATGGTGGCGTCTGGGCGACGCCGGCAAGCGGGCTGGTCAGTACGGCCGCCAGCCCCAGCGGCAGCAAAAGTCTTCGCATCGAATTGCACCAGGAAAGAAACCGGGAATTCGGCGAGACGCCTGAGTTCAGCGAATCAGGAAGAAGTCAGGGAAGCGGGTGGCGTCGTCTCGCCGGCTAAGCGAGACGGGGCCACTGCGGGCGGTCGGGCGCCCTGGCGCTGTGGGAGGAGAAGCCGGCCTGCCGCGGGGCCTGCGCCAGTTCAACGCGCTGGCTGGCCTGCACGCGCGGCCCGTCGGCCCGTGCGAACGGGACCGAGGCGACATGGCAGACGCCGCAGTCGGGATCGGCGATGCCCAGCTTGTCGACATCAGCGTCGGCCTTGGTTGCGGGCTGGCCGGCCTCGCCTTTCTGCTGGTGCTGGTGCTCGTGATGCCCCAGGTGCGCCTTGGCCGCCGCTGCCACCTCGTGCCGGCAATAGGCGGCCGCTCCCGCCCAGGCGAACTGGAGCGGCAGGATCAGCGCGAGGACGATGAGGAGCAGGCGTTGCATGTCGGGAATGGCAGTGAGCCGCAAGTTTAACCGAGGCCGGGCAGTGTTCACGCGGCGAGCCGATTACATTTGCGTCATGACGTAACGCGGCGCGCCAGCCGGCATCTATTTCAATTTATTTGAACGATTTGTCCATACTGCTCCCCGCTTATGCCCGACCAAGACTCCTATAGTTCGTTACATGAACGGCACGCACACACAGCAAGACGTTCTGCCAAATTCAACGAATAATACTGGAGAAAATCATGACCAAGACCGCCCGTTTCGCTTCCGCCCTGTTCCTGTCGCTGGCCGCCCTCGGCGCCGCGCACGCCGCTAGCGCAGCCGAACCGCTGCCCGGCGACAAGTATGGTTACGAGTTCCGCTCGCACGACGTCTTCACCGATGGTGCGCGCACGCTGGCCGCCGCCACGCTGCCTGGCGACAAGTACGGTTATGAGTTCCGTTCGCACGATGCCTTCACCGATGGCGCCCGCGCCGGCAAGCCCGATCCGTACGTGGACGGCGCCCGCACGGTGGCCGGCCTGGACCGCGGCGGCGTATCGGCAGCCCCGGCGCGCAGCTTCGACCCGTACAGCGAAGGCAGCCGCGTGGGTGGTTTCGATCCCTACGGCGAAGGTGCGCGTGCGTGATTGCCGCCGGTTTGCTCCCCTCTCCCACTTCGCGGGGGAGGGGAGCGTTTGCGAGAGACGTTGGCTTGCGTTCAGCACCTCGCGCACCTGATTGCGAGCAGTGGCCTCAATCCTCCCGCCCCATCCGCCGCATCGCCTCCCGCATGGTCCGCATCTGCGCGCTGAACACGGTGCAGGCTTCGCAGATCGCCAGGTGGCTGCGCATGCGCAGCCGTTCCACCCATGACAAGGGCTGGTCCAGGCCCTTCATGGTCAGGTGGTGAACCTCTTCGCAGTCCGGCAGCAGGCGGCGGGCGGGGCGGTCGGGCATGGTGGTTGCCGAGGGTTATGTGGACGAGATCGTTCGCAGGAGGCCGATCACCCCTTGCCGGTTGCGTCGCGGCGCCCGAACCAGTGCAGTTCCAGGCACGCGCGCAGCCGCATGCGGGCCCGGTACAGCATGGCCCATGCATTGGTCGCGCTGATCTGCAAGACCTGACAGATTTCTTCGGTATCCAGCTCCAGCCATTCCCGCATCATGAACAGCCGGCCCAGCCGCGGCGGCAGCCGGTCGACGCACAACTGCAGGATCTCGAAGAACTCGCGGCGCTCGAAGGCGCGCTCGGGGTCGCCCCAGTCGGAAGGCGGGTCCTGGTAGTGGCCGTTGCGCGTGAACAGCGCATCCAGCGCCTCCTGTTCGGACGGCACCTCGCCGTCCTCCGGCGCCACCAGCGCCAGCCGCACCTCGCGCCGGCCGCTGCGCAGGCTGTCGATCAGCTTGTGCTTGAGGATGCCGACCAGGTAGGTGCGCAGCGAGGACTGGCCGCCAAAGCGCTCCGGGTGCTCCAGCGCGGCCAGCAGCGTTTCCGACACGGCGTCTTCCGCCAGCCCCTCATCGCGCAGCTGCAGGCGCGCAAAGCGCAGCAGGTAGGGCCGTACAGCCTGCAGTTCGGCAGGATCGAGGCTCATGGGGCGCGTCAGCGGCGTTGGCAGATGCGCCATGATACCGCTGGCCCGCGCTTCACGGCATGCGCTTCAGTTCAGTCCCCGGAATTGCCCGCAAAGCCTGAACACGTCCTCGTTCAGCGGCACCTCCCGCGCGCGGGCATAGCGGGTGGCCAGCTTGAGCAGCTCCTTGATATCGCGCCCGCTGGCCTTCGGATAGGCCCGCAGCAGCGCCTCGACCAGCCCGTCGCCCAGCTCGGCGCCGAACTGCGCCGCCTGCAGCCGCCACAGGCGCCGCGCATCGACCTTGCCCGGCGTTTCGTAGTGGATGGTGGCGATGCAGCGCGACAGGATGGCATCGTCGACCTCGCCGATGCGGTTGGTGGTCATGAACAGCAGGCCGTTGAAGTACTCCAGCGTGCGCAGGAACTCGGCGACGATGGCGTTGTGCTCGAGGTCTTTGTCCCGGCAGCGGATACAGACGTCGGCCTCGTCCAGCAGCAGGATCGCGTTCCAGCGCATGGCGCGCTGCAGGATGCCGCCCAGGCTGGCGCCGGCCGACGCCGCCGTGGTGCCGAGCTGTCCCGAATGGACCCGGTACAGCGGCTTGCCTACGACTTCGGCATAGATCTCGGCGGTCAGCGTCTTGCCCAGTCCAGGCGCGCCCTGGCACAGGATGGTGGTGCCGCCCGACTTGCCGGCCACGAAGTCCGGCACCAGCACGTCCATGTGCGAGGTCAGGATATCGATCAGGTCGCGGTGGTGGTCGGGCAGCACCAGCTTGTCGCGCAACTCTGGCTGGTAGCGGTATTCGGTCAGGTGCTGCACATGCACCCACAGGTTGCGGTGCCATTCCAGGTGGAAGAGATGCACGTAGCCGTGCAGCGGCACCGACTCGAAGCCCGCCTCCACCCCGGCCTCGCGCCAGAACGACGCATCGCAGCTCATCTCGAAACGGCGCGCGAGCCGTTCCTCGTCATTGACGCAGCGCGCCGCCACGCCATCGGGCACGCGCGTCGGCTCGGCCGCGCCCTTGGCGTCGAGCGACCACGCCGGCCCGCTGGCGACAAACTGCGCGCCGAAGCGCTGTTGGTAGCGCACGAAGCGCCGCGCGTGGTGTTCGAGGCCGTCTCCCGTGCAATTGCCGAGACGGCTCCCGATCGACAGGACTCAGCGTCCCGGCAATCTGTACGCGATGGTGCGGATGACACCACCGCTGTCGGGAACTTCGCAGAGAATCCGCGCGGACAGCACCTTCAGATTGAACGGCGGCGCGGTCAGCACGAGCCCGCTCGGTTGCGCCCCGAACAGGCGCAGGTGCGAGCCGATCGTCTTGTCGAGATTGGGCGTGAAGTTTGCGCTTTGTGGCAGGTACTCGGTCAGGATCAGGACCTTGTACGGCCCCAGCTTCGACAGCACGGTGGCGATGCGCGCATTGTCCAGATGGTCCAGCACCTGGCGCAGGAACACGATGTCGCCAGGAGGCAGCAGGTCGGTCGTGATGTCGACGCAGCGGAAGTCGACGTCAAGATCGGCGAACCTCGTGCGGTTCGACTGGATCGCCGCGTCCACCACGTCGCAGCCGATATAGCGTCCGCACACGGCGCGCAGGCGTTTGCCGACATTGAAGTCGCCGCAGCCCATGTCGACGACGGACGGCCGCTCCGGCATTGCCGTCAGGTACGCAGTCACCGCCTCGACATAGGGTTCGACGATCTTCGGGTCGTGGGAACTGCTGCCGCTATAGAACCCCGACTGGTCCTCGGCCACGCCCCAGGCGCCGGTTTCGTACACATGGGTGAAGATTTCGCCCAGCGACTTGCCTTCGTACAATGAGCTTTCCCTGCGTATCACACCGTCGCGGCGGAATTTCAGCAGCCACGCCGGCATGAATGGCTTCAAGCGTTGCTTGAATCGTTGCGCCAGCACGGAACCTGTGGGAGTGGCTGCCGTAGTCATATTGTCTCCTGTCTAGGGCCTGCTTCGGATGTTTCAGACTAGTAACAAGCATGAGCCGCTTCATCCCAAAGATTGATGACGTTTGTGCGGAAAGCCTCAGAACACGCGGCTAATCTCGGAGCAGAGTAAGCGCTGCGCCAGCACCGCCTTGACGTGAGCCCAAGTTCGGCCATTCTCGGCCGCTGATGGTGCGCTCCCACCTGGCGTAGAGTGGCTTGACCTCGAAGGAGCGACCATCGCGCCGCACTTAGGCTGCCATCGCTCTAACGGCGACTACTCACCTTGAAAAGGATTAAGCCTGCCCGCTCCTAGAAACCCTCACGATTGTCCAATCTTCGCCACCAGAGACAACTTGCCATTCAAGACACATCTGCTTTCCGCTGCAGGAAGGCACTATGAGCAAAGTCCTTGAATCCATCGTCGACGCAATCGGCAACACTCCGCTGGTCCGCCTGGATCGCCTAACCCTGTCCACAGATTTGTGGGAGTGATCGACCGGCGCAGGACTACGTGCGCGCGATGAAGCTATCTCGCACGTAATGGCCCCCGAGTTCGGCCATATACTCCGCCTTGCACCCTTCACCCGGAGCCGAACCATGGATTACACCCCCGGTATCAGCCAGCTGGCCGGCCTGCTCGCCGACCCCGGCCGCGCCGCCATGCTATGGGCGCTGATGGATGGCAGCGCGCGGCCCGCGGGCGAGCTGGCGCTGATCGCCGGCCTGTCGGCGTCGTCCACCAGCGGGCACCTGGCGCGGTTGACCGAGGGCGGGATGCTGGCGGTGGAGACGCGCGGGCGCAACCGGTATTACCGGCTGGCGGCGCCGGAGATTGGCGTGGCGATCGAGGCGCTGGCGTCGGCGTCGCTGGCCAGCCGGCCGCCGCGGCTGCGCGACGTGCCCGTGTCGCGCACCGCGCCGCCGGCGCTGCGGCAGGCGCGTACCTGCTACGACCACCTGGCCGGCGAACTGGCGGTGGGGTTGTTCGAGCGGATGACGCATAGCGGCTGGCTGGTGCTGGACGCGCAGCGCGTGGAGCTGAGCGGCGACGGCGCGCAGGCGCTGGCGGGACTGGGCATCGACATTGCTGCAGCGCGGCGCAAGCGGCGCCAGTTCGCCTGCACCTGCCCGGACTGGAGCGAGCGCAAACCCCACCTCGGCGGTGCGCTGGGCGCGGCGCTGCTGGGCAGCCTGCTGGAGCGCGGCTGGGTCGAGACTACGCGCACTTCGCGCGCGTTGCGCGTGACACCGGCGGGCCAACGCGAGATCATGCGCATCGCGGCATAGGTCGCGGCACTAATCGCGGCATGACCAAGCCGCACGGCACCACAGGAGATCCCGCATGGCCACACCACTGGACGACGACACGCAGGACGCGATCGCGCGTTTCTTCGCCCTGATCAACCTCGACGACAGCGCGCAGACGGCGGCGCAGCTGTCGATGTTCGAAGACGCGCTGCTTGACGCCGAGGACGACGACACCGACGGCGGCGAGCTGCTGTGGGTGGTGCGCGAAGTCATCGACTGGCAATCCGGCTTCTTTGTCGACTGGAAGGACTGCCAGTCCTTTATCGGCTGCCTGAACCAGCTGTGCGAGCGCATCGACCTGGAAATCGACTGGGGCACGGACGAGCCCGAGGAAGAGTCGTTCCTGGAAAGCACCAGCGTGCCCGAGCTGATGGAGCTGGCGCACAACCAGTTGCGCGTGGCCGGCTATACGCTGTGGAACTGGGATACCGGCGGCGACGCCTACGCCGGCTGGATCACGCGTAGCGAGGATGATGAAGAGATGCTGGACCTGGCCGAGCAGTTGCGCTTCGAGGTCCGGCCCGCGAACCAGCCCTACTGAGCCATCCACGGCGAACGCTGCGGCTGGCCCAACCGCGCCACGGCGGCGCTGGCGGAGGCTTTGGGCACTTGCGCGAGTTCGGCGCCTTGTGTGAAGCCGCCGCCTTCCACCACGCGGCAGAAGATTTCCCAGTCTTTCCAGTCGATGGTCTTCATGCGGGGGGAAGCTGGGATAGGGTTGGGGGCGGCTGCGGTGGGAGAGCGGCATTGTCCCACAGTGTGGACAATGGCACCGGTCGATGCAAGCAGCGCTCGGCAGCGGTCCCGCGCAACCCTGAGGCGATCGCTTACTTAACTCTTACTCGAACAGGATCACCGATCGCGCCAGTTCGCCCCGGCGCAGTTCGTCAAAGGCATCGTTGATGCGCTCCAGCGGCAGGCGCTGCGCGATCAGCTGGTCCAGGTGCAGCCGGCCGGCCATGTAGAAATCGACCATGCGCGGCATGTCGACCGGGAAGCGGTTCGAGCCCATCAGCGAGCCCTGGATGCGCTTCTCACCGAGGAAGTCGCTGCCCTTCAGTTCGATCTTGACGCCCGGCGCGATCATGCCGATCACGGTGGCGGTGCCGCCGCGGCGCAGCATGGCAAAGGCCTGCTCGGTGGTCTGCTTCAGGCCGATGGCCTCGAAGGCGTGATGCACGCCGCCGCCGGTCAGCCCGCGCACGGCGTCGAGCACGTCGGCATTGCCGGCATCGATCACGTCGGTGGCGCCGAACTTGCGCGCCAGTTCCAGCTTGGCCGGCACCCGGTCGATCGCGATGATGCGGCCGGCGCCGGCAATCGCGGCACTGTTGACCGTGGCCAGGCCGATGCCGCCGCAGCCGATCACGGCCACGCTCTCGCCCGGCTGCACCCTGGCGGTATGGATGACCGCGCCCATGCCCGTGGTGACGGCGCAGCCGATCAGCGCGGCGCGGTCCAGCGGCATGTCGCGGCGGATCGCCACCAGCGCGTGCTCGTGGATCAGCATCTGCTCGGCAAAGGCCGACAGGTTCAGGAACTGGTTCATGGGTCCGCCCTGCCGCGCCATAAGCCGCGGCTCCTCGCCCTCGCGGCGGCGGGTGTCGGGCTCGATGCACAGCGACAGGTGCCCCGTCAGGCAATGCTCGCAATGGCCGCAGTACGCCGACAGGCAGGTGATGACGTGGTCGCCGGGCCTGACCGTGCGCACCTCGGCGCCAACCTGCTCGACCACGCCGGCGGCCTCGTGCCCCAGGATGGCCGGCATCGGGTAGGGATAGGCGCCGTCCAGGAAATGCAGGTCAGAGTGGCACACGCCCACGGCAGCGGTGCGCACCAGCACTTCGCGCGGGCCGGGCTTGCCGATGGCAACATCTTCGATCACGAGCGGGGTCTTGGGTTGATGCAGGACGGCGGCTTTCATAACGCTCCTTTGCGGCGGGCGTGCCGGGACGGCACGGTGCAATGAAGCGAAAAACCATAACCGCAAACGATGGTTCAGGAAAGGCGCGTCGGCGCCGTGCAGCGATGTTTACAACTCTTTCTTGATCGGGAGCACACGCAGTACACCGATGCCCAGATGCTGCAGTGCGCCCATGCCGGGCTCGCTGTCGTAGGTGGTGAGCTGACTGTTCTCGCGCGTGGTCCACGTCAGCCGCGCGTTGTTGCCGTCGGCATCGGTGCGCACGCCGACGCGGTAGGCCATGTCGAGCAGGCCGTCCTCGGTGGTCTTGATCATGCGCTCGGCCAGCGCCGGGCTGTCGAGCACGATGCCCATCTCGGTGTTCAATTTGGCCGAGCGCGGATCCATGTTGAGGGAGCCGATGAACACCAGGCGCCGGTCGACGATGTAGTTCTTGGCGTGCAGGCTGGCGCGGCTGGACGACAGCCAGGAGCGCGAGCGCGAACCCTTGGCGGCCTTGCCGCGCTGCGCCAGCTCGGCATAGGCGCTGGGCTTGAGTTCGTACAGCTCGATGCCGGCGGCCACCAGTGCCTCGCGGTGCGGGGCATAGCCCGCGTGCACGGCGCTGACGTCGGTGGCCGAGAAGGAATTGGTCAGGATGCGCACGCGGATGCCACGCTTTGCGATCGCGATCAGCCAGGCTTCGCCGTCATCGTCGGGGACGAAGTATGGGGAGATCAGCAGGACTTCCTTCTGCGCGCCGCTGATCATCTTCTCCAGCCGGGCGGTGGCATGGCCGGGATCGTCATGGGTCTGGTGGGTGATCTTGGCGGCCTTGTCGGAGACCACCGTAGCCTTGCCGGTGTAGGCCGGCATGCGGCCGCTTTCGATGCCCTTGGCCAGGCCCGAGTCGAGCAGTTCCTGCACGTACTGGCTGGCCTTGGCCTGGTCGCCGCGCGCCTCGAGGCGCTTGCGCAGGTTGCGCATTTCCACTGGCGCCTCCTTGCCCTCGGGGATCAGCGCCACCACCGGGTAGGAAGACTCGTCATTCCAGTATTCGTCAAAGACCGCGGATACCTGCGGCACGGCCGGGCCGGCGATCAGCACGTCGAGGTCGCTGAAATCCATGTCGGTGCGCGCGGAGAAGTAGGCATCGCCGATATTGCGCCCGCCCACCACCGACATCTGGTTGTCCACCGTCATCGACTTGTTATGCATGCGCCGGTCCAGCCGGCTGAAGTCCGCCAGCATTTCCAGCCAGCGCAGGCTGCGGTTGGCGAACGGGTTGAACAGGCGCACTTCGATATTGGGATGCGAATCGACCGCCGACAGGACCTTGTCTACCTCGCCGCCGGTGCGCAGGTCGTCGAGCAGCATGCGCACGCGCACGCCGCGGTCGGCAGCGTCGATGATATCGCCCAGCACCGCGGCGCCGGTACCGGTCGGCTCGAGGATGTAGGTCTGCAGGTCAAGGCTGCGCTGCGCCGCGCGGGCCAGCGCCAGGCGCGCAGCCAGCGCATCGGGGCCTGACGAGAGCGGGTAGAACAGCGACTCGCCCGGGCGCTGCGCCAGGCGCGGGGCCAGCGCCTTGCCCAGCGGCGTGTCCGCGGCAGTGGCGGTGGCGGCCGGCGCGCTGGACGGCGGGCGCTGGGCCGATGCCGGCAGGCTTGCGCAACCGGTCAGCCCCATGGCCAGCGCCAGCGTCAGCGTGATCGCCAGCGGCAGCGCTGCCAGCGGTTGCGGCCGCTGGCGGCAGGTATCGGACGGATAGTGGCAGAAGAAAGTCTGGAACATCCATGGAGCTCCCTGCGCCGGAAAGGCGCCGGGCCGGGACGCGCGATGCAGTCAACTCCATACAGACCGCATGTGGCGTGCCAGGCCCCGCTATCACGACAATACACCGCGGCAACAGGTGACGGCAGCGGTGCCATTCCTTTCCAGGCGGGGTCGTTGTCCTACATGGCTTGTGCGCTGCGGCATGACTTGCGTTGGGTGGCGTCAAGTTTGCGGCTTTTCCTGCACTGCGTTTTCTCTTATGATCCCGCCGCGTAGCCAGTTGTATATACCGGCCGGTAGGCCGCCCCGGCGGAACCTCCGGCCGCGTTGCCTCCGCGGCCGATCCCCGGCATAGTTGCGCGCTTTTGCGCGTCCCGACCCAAGTCCCGATGTCCAGCCAACCTTCCACTTCCGGCGCGCCAGCGCCAACGCTGCGCCGCACGCTGCGCGCCCGCCATCTCACCATGATCGCCATCGGCGGCTCGATCGGCACCGGACTGTTCGTGGCGTCGGGCGCCACCATCGCGCAGGCCGGGCCCGGCGGCGCGCTGGCCGCCTACATCCTGATCGGCGCGATGGTGTATTTCCTGATGACCAGCCTGGGCGAACTGGCCGCGTACATGCCGGTATCGGGATCGTTCGCCACCTACGGCGCGCGCTATGTCGACGAAGGCTTCGGCTTCGCGCTGGGGTGGAACTACTGGTACAACTGGGCGGTGACCATCGCGGTGGAACTGGCCGCGGCGCAGCTGGTGATGCTGTACTGGTTCCCCGACACGCCAGGCGTGCTGTGGAGTGCGCTGTTCCTCGGGCTGATGTTCGCGCTCAATGCCATCTCGGTGCGCGGCTTCGGCGAGGCCGAGTACTGGTGCGCGCTGGTCAAGGTGGTGACGGTGATCGCCTTCATCGGCATCGGCACGCTGATGATCTTCGGCATCATGCGCGGCGACATGCCGGCCACGGACGGCCTGGCCAACCTGACCCTTGGCGATGCGCCCTTCGTCGGCGGGCTGCCGGCGCTGATCGGCGTGGCCATGATTGCCGGCTTCTCATTCCAGGGCACCGAGCTGATCGGCGTGGCCGCCGGCGAATCGGCCGACCCGGCGAAGAACATCCCGCGCGCGGTGCGGCAGGTGTTCTGGCGCATCCTGCTGTTCTATGTGCTGGCGATCCTGATCATCGGCATCCTGATCCCCTACACCGACCCCAGCCTGCTCAAGAGCGACGTGCAGACCCCGGGCGTGAGCCCGTTCACGCTGGTGTTCCGCCATGCGGGCCTGGCCTTTGCCGCCGGCGTGATGAACGCGGTGATCCTGACCGCGGTGCTGTCGGCCGGCAATTCCGGCATGTACGCCTCGACCCGGATGCTGTACAACCTCGCCACCGAGGGGCGCGCGCCGCGCATCTTCGCGCGGCTGACGCGCAACGGCGTGCCGCTGGTGGCGCTGCTGGCGACCACCGCGGTGGGCGCGCTGTGCTTCCTCACCTCGCTGTTCGAAAGCAAGTCCGTGTACCTGTGGCTGCTGAACCTGTCGGGCATGACCGGCTTCATCGCGTGGCTGGGCATCGCGGTCAGCCACTACCGCTTCCGCAAGGGCTTCGTCGCGCAGGGCCATGACCTGTCGCGCCTGCCCTACCGTTCGCCATTCTTTCCCTACGGACCGATCTTCGCCTTCGCACTGTGCCTGATCGTCACGCTGGGCCAGAACTACCAGGCCTTCACCAGCGGCAGGATCGACTGGGTCGGCGTGGCCGCCACCTATATCGGCATCCCGATCTTCCTCGCGATCTGGGCGGGCTACCGCATCGTGCGCAAGACCCGCTTCGTGCGCTATGCCGAGATGGAATTCCCCGCGCTGCCGGCCGGCGCCAATGGCGTGGCTACGCGCGCCGCGGTTCCGGTTCCGGTTCCGGTTCCGGTTCCGGTTCCGGGAGAATAGGGGCCAGTCCCGCGGATGGCACTGTGCCGCCCGTCCCCGGGCGGCCGCACGCTATGCTTGAGGCAGGCGCGCGGCGCGCCGACCAGGCCGTGGTCGCGGCATCGTGCAGGCAAGGCCTCGTCGCGCGCCAGCAATTCGATGGTGGCGGAAAGTTCGTTTTTCTGGCCCTGCAACGCCGACCGGTAAGGGCCTTTCAATTCGCGTTTGTAGTCTCGTCTGAACTGGCTCGTCAGTTCATTCATCCTCATCGTTGAGATCCGCCATCAACGCCGCCACGGACCCGAATTTGCGCAGGCCGCCGGCCCGCGCTTCTTTCAGCGCGGCAATGGTTGCAGGGTTCGGAGTTATCAGCCCCGAAGGCAAAGCCTGCTCCAGCGCGATGCGGGTCAACAGCATGCGGACGGCGTCGGAAACGGTCAAACCCATTGCTTCCAGCACGGCCGCGGCCTCTTCCTTGATTTGCTGATCGATCCGGGCACGAACGAAAGTCGAGGCGGACATGGCAGGCTCCTGCGGACAATAACGAAGTGGACGAGCAACTACTTGTTGGGCGGCCGCGAGGCAGGCTACATGCCGTTGTCGCCTTCGACCTTGCCTACCGATATCTTGATCCCGCCTGCGATGGCGGTGCGCAAGCCGTGGACGGCATACGTCTGCTCAGCATCGCCCTTCAGGTTGCGCACCCAGAGTTGCGCGAACAGACCATCCTTGCGTGAATAGCCGCCGAACCAGTCGATCAGGCGCCCGATAAAGCATTGGCGGCCAACCCAGACTGGCATATCCCTCACGATTTCATAGGCGTAGTGGCCCGCGCCGTAGCTTTAGTAGGCATCGCGGTCGTCGTCCTTGACCGTGTCGGGGACGGGGCACAAGGGCTTGTCCTGCGGCGGGCCTACATCGCGAGCGACTTCGCTGCTCACTTGAGCAAGCGCTCTCGTCATGGCCGCATGCAAGGCGCTGTCCAGCCTCGTCACCGTACCCTTCGCCTCGTCCTTCTGAACCTTGGGGACGGATAACCGGTAGCGGTAGTGCTGGGCACTTCGCCAACGACAAACTGCCATTGCCCGAGGCTGGCTAGATGCCGTGCTGCCGCAACTGGCCGCCAGGTTCAACGGCGCGCAGGTGATCGGGTCGGGATCTTACCTTGCCATGCACTGCGCCCGATCCAATAGGGCGGCCGCGGCTTCCCCTGCCACGTGTCTTTTATCTGCGGCAAGGCGCCCCTCGCCGGGACGGCATTCATGTGCCCTGTTCCGCATATTGCAGCTTCCCTCTGCCTACCCGCCAGCATGTCTACCCGCCTCGCTCTTTCGGGAAAACGAATGTTGACAATCACCAAACCGTGATCTACAACATCGTCTACACACCAAACAGATTTTGTAGACAATTTAGTAGACAGCACAGCAAGCAATCCCATGGCGCACGAAAGAGCCAGACAGCCGCACGTTCGCCTATCGTCAAGACAACCATCTGCCAGGAGACTCAGATGATGCAAACGACCGTAACGCCAGATGCGACCGCCGGCGCGCAGCAGGCGGGGCATGCCGCACACGGCAATGCCCTGATCAAGCCCACCTACGACGAGCGGCTGACCAACGAGGACCTGGCGCCGCTGCGCAAGCAGACCTGGGGCACCTACAACATCTTTGCCTTCTGGATGTCCGACGTGCACAGCGTGGGCGGCTACATCACCGCCGGCAGCCTGTTCGCGCTTGGGCTGACCAGCTGGCAGGTGCTGGTATCGCTGCTGGTCGGGATCGTGATCGTGCAGTTTTTCTGCAACCTGGTGGCCAAGCCCAGCCAGGTGACCGGTACGCCCTACCCGGTGATCTGCCGGGCCTCGTTCGGCGTGCTCGGCGCGAATATCCCGGCCATCATCCGCGGACTGATCGCGGTGGCGTGGTACGGCATCCAGACCTACCTTGCGTCCAGCGCCTTCCTGGTGCTGGCGCTGCACTTCTTCCCATCGCTGGCGCCATATGCCGACGTCAAGCTGCACGGCCTCGCCGGGCTGTCGACGCTGGGCTGGGCTGCGTTCATGGTGCTGTGGGTGCTGCAGGCGCTGGTCTTCTGGACCGGCATGGAGACCATCCGCAAGTTCATCGACTGGGCCGGCCCGGCGGTGTACGTGGTAATGATCGCGCTGGCGATCTGGCTGGTGAACAAGGCCGGCTGGGAAAACGTCAACTTCACGCTGAGCTTCGTCAAGTACACCGGCTGGGAAGCGGTGCCGGTGATGCTGAGCGCGATCGCACTGGTGGTGTCGTATTTCTCCGGCCCGATGCTGAACTTCGGCGACTTCTCGCGCTATGCCAAGGATTTCAAGTCGGTCAAGCGCGGCAACTTCTGGGGCCTGCCGGTCAACTTCCTGGGCTTCTCGCTGCTGACCGTGATCACCACCTCGGCTACGCTGCCGGTGTTCGGCAAGCTGATCACCGACCCGGTTGAGACGGTGAGCCATATCGACAGCACCTTCGCCATGCTGCTGGGCGCCTTCACCTTCATGACCGCGACCATCGGCATCAACATCGTCGCCAACTTCGTATCGCCGGCGTTCGATTTCTCCAATGTGTCGCCCAAGCACATCAGCTGGCGCACGGGCGGCATGATCGCCGCGGTGGCCTCGATCTTCATCACGCCCTGGAACCTGTACAACAACCCGGCCGTGATCCACTACACGCTGGATGTGCTGGGCGCCTTCATCGGCCCGCTGTTCGGCATCCTGATCGCCGACTACTACCTGGTGCGGCGCCAGCACGTGGAAGTCGATGACCTGTACACGCTGAACCCGCGCGGCCGCTACTGGTACCGCAACGGCTTCAACCCGGCGGCGGTGGCCACCATGATCCCCGCGGCCATCATCCCGATCCTGTGCGTGGTGGTGCCGGCCTGGCAGGCTGCGGCCAACTACAGCTGGTTCATCGGCATGGGCATCGCGCTGGTGCTGTACCGCCAGCTGGCACCGCGCATGATGCCGGGCCACCTGGCCGCGCCCGCCGCTGCCTCCAGCCAGGCTTGAAACGACATCACTCCTTCGACAGCATCCATCCCAGAGCCGCGTCCCATGAAGCTGAAGATCATCAACCCCAATACCACCGAAAGCATGACCGAGAAGATCGGCCAGTGCGCCCGCGCCGTGGCCGAGCAGGGCACGCGCATCAGCGCGGTCAGCCCGCGCATGGGCCCGGCCTCGATCGAGAGCCACTATGACGAGGCGCTGTCGGTGCCCGGCATCCTCGACGAGATCCTTGCCGGCGAACAGGAAGGCGTGGACGGCTACGTCATCGCCTGCTTCGGCGACCCCGGCCTGTACGCGGCGCGCGAGGTGGCGCGCGGCCCGGTGATCGGCATCGCCGAGGCGGCGATGCACATGGCCAGCATGGTCGGCAGCAGCTTCAGCGTGGTGACCACACTGGCGCGCACCTGCAATATCGCCTGGCACCTGGCCGAGCGCTATGGCATGAAGCGCTTCTGCAGCAACGTGCGCGCCTGCGACCTGCCGGTGCTCGACCTGGAGCGCCCCGGCTCGGACGCGCGCCGCATCATCACCGAGGCCTGCCGCCGCGCGCTGGTGGAAGACCGCAGCGAATGCATCGTGCTCGGCTGCGCCGGCATGACCGACCTGTGCGACGAAATCGCCGACGCCATCGGCGCGCCGGTGATCGACGGCGTGACGTGCGCGGTCAAGCTGGCCGAGGCGATGGTCTCGGTGCGGCTGGCCACCAGCAAGCGCGGCGACTGGGCGCGGCCGCTGCCCAAGGCGTATGCCGGCATGCTGGCGCCGTATGCGCTGAACTGACGTTTCCAGAACCTCTTACCTTATCGCGCAACATGCTCCAGACACGTTATCCCCGCGACCTGACCGGCTACGGTGCCCAGCCTCCCCACGCGCGCTGGCCGGGCGGCGCGCGCATCGCCGTGCAGTTCGTCCTCAACTACGAAGAAGGCGGCGAGAACTGCGTGCTGCACGGCGACGCCGCCTCCGAGCAGTTCCTCTCCGAGATCGTCGGCGCCGCAGCCTATCCCGACCGCCACATGAGCATGGAGGGCATCTATGAATACGGCTCGCGCGCGGGCGTCTGGCGCATCCTGCGAGAGTTCGAGAAGCGCGGCCTGCCGCTGACCATCTTCGGGGTGTCGATGGCGCTGCAGCGCCATCCGGAGCTGACGCGAGCGTTCGTCGAGCTGGGCCACGAGATCGCCTGCCACGGCTGGCGCTGGATCCACTACCAGAACATCGACGAGGCCACCGAGCGCGAGCACATGCGCATCGGCATGCAGATCATCAAGGAGCTGACCGGCGAGCTGCCGCTTGGCTGGTACACCGGGCGCGACAGCCCCAACACGCGCCGGCTGGTGGTCGAGCACGGCGGCTTGCTGTACGACTCCGACTACTACGGCGACGACCTGCCCTTCTGGACCGAGGTGGAAGTCACCGGCGGCGAGAAGAAGCCGCACCTGGTGGTGCCGTACACGCTGGACTCGAACGACATGCGCTTTGCCACGCCGCAAGGTTTCAACACCGGCGAGCAGTTCTTCCAGTACCTGAAGGATTCGTTCGACGTCCTCTACGAGGAAGGCGATCCCGCAGGACAGGACAGCCCCAAGATGCTGTCGATCGGCATGCACTGCCGGCTGCTCGGCCGCCCCGGCCGCTTCCGCGCGCTGCAGCGCTTCCTCGACTATGTGCAGGGCCATGACAAGGTGTGGATCTGCCGCCGTGTCGACATCGCGCGGCACTGGGCGCAGGCGCATCCGTTCCGCCCCGCGACGGCTGGCGCTGCCGTTGCCAACCCGGTGAAGGAAGCCGCGACGGCCTGACCAGGAACGTCCGCGTCGCCATATTTGTGTACGATATAGCCGTGTTTCGTCGCCACTTCCGGCGACAGCCCGACTGTCCGTACCCTGATATGGCAACCACATCGAAGAACGCGGCGCCCGGCGCCGCGGCAAAAGCGCCGCGCCGGCCCGCATCCAAAGCGGCACCGAAAGCCGCACCCAGGCCCGTCCCGCCAGCCACCCCGGAGGAACCGGCCGGCAACGAGTCCGCCGCCGGCGAGGCCTCCGCCACCGAGGCCATCTACCTTGGCCTGCTGACGGCGATCATGGAGCATCGCCTCCTGGCCGGCACCAAGCTGGTCGAAGAACGCCTGTGCGAAGTCACCGGCGCCAGCCGCGCCCGCATCCGGCAGGTGTTCGCCCGCCTCGCGCATGAAAAGCTGGTGACGCTGGTGCCCAACCGCGGCGCCTTCGTGTCGAGCCCCACCGTCGACGAGGCGCGCGAGGTCTTTCAGGCCCGCCGCGTGGTCGAGCCCGCGCTGGCCGCCGAGCTGGCGCTGGGCGCCACGCCGGCCAAGGTCCGCAGCCTGCGCCGCCATGCCATGGAAGAGGACAACGCTCGCGCCCGCGGCGACCGCGCCGCGATGATCCGGCTGTCCGGCGAATTCCATATCCTGCTGGCCGAGATGGCCGGCAATGCGATCCTGGAAAAACTGATCCGCGAGATGGTTTCGCTCACCTGCCTGATCATCACGCTGTACGACCGCCCCGGCGCACCCGCATGCGCCGAGCACGAGCACCGCCAGCTGATCGATGCCATCGAGCAGCGCGATGCCGCGCGTGCCAGCGCACTGATGGCCGAGCACCTCGAGCACATCGAAGGCTCGCTCGACCTGAGCATGCCCGACAGCGGCGCGCCCGACTTCTACAGCATCTTCAGCAAGGGTTGATTGAAGCACCCGGTGCGCCGGCCTGGTATTGCACTCGCCGCATGGCAGCCTAGACTGCGTGGATAACAACCCGCACTTGCAATGCGCCGCAGGGGGTGTCATGGCTGCCACTGCCGAAACCGTCACAACCCAGCGTCCGCCGCTGGCCTTCGAGCGTCTCTATGCCGATGCCGACGGCGAATCCCACTTCGGCCCGGTTTCCGTGGCCATCACGGAGAGGCTGTTTGCCCCGCCCGCGCGGGCCTTCTGGATATCGCCGCTGGCCGATGCGGCGCGACAGGGGTTCCTGCTGGTGCCGGCCGGCTGGGTCGGCACGCTGCACCCGTCGCCGATACGCATGTGGATCTTCGTGCTGGCCGGTGCGATGGAGTTCGAAGCCAGCGATGGCGAGCGCCGGCCGCTTGCCGCGGGCAGTGCGCTGCTGCTGGAAGACACCACGGGCAAGGGGCACGTCAGCAGGGTTATCGGTACTGACGACGCCACCCTCGCCGCGGTGCAACTGCCCGAAGGCCGCGGCTGAGGCGCCCGATGGAACCGCCCACCGAACCCGCTACGCCACCAGGGCCCGTACCACCGCTGGTGCCCAGCGGCTACCGCCAGGGCATCATCACCGCCATCACGGTGCTGCTGGGCTTTTCATTGGCGTTCTGGCGCTTCTGGGGCTTCGAAAGCCCGGGCCACTGGAACGTGCGCGCGGTGTTCGCCGCGATCTCGCTGCTGGCGGCAGTCTCGCTGCAGATCGTGGCGCTGTTCCGCGCGCTGCGCATCGAGGACGATGCGGTGGAGGAATATCGCAAGACCGTACGGTGGTTTATCGCTTCCGCTCTGGCGTTGCTGACGGGACTGGCCGTGGCCATGGTCGACGCGGCGCTGTCTCCCTGACTGCGCCGGCACATTCAATCGCCGATGCCGCCGATATCGATGCTGTCGACGCGATCCGGGTAGAAGGCCACGTGCGACGCAATCGCGGCGACCGCGTCGTAAGGCGTCTCGTAGCTCCATACCGCATTGCGCCCGCGCTCGCCGGCGGCGGGGATGGAGGGGTAGCTGCAGTCGCCCTTGTAGGGGCAGTAGGTGGCGTGATCGCTGCGTGCGAGCTGCGCCATGTCGACATCGGCGCGCGGGATGTACTGCACCGGCGCGTAGCTGGCTTCCTGGAGCGTCAGCGCCGCGGTGCTGTCGGCGACAATACGGCCCGCCACCTTCACCACCACTCGTCCTTGTGTCGGCGTGATAGTGATGGGATGGTCGGGGCCGGGTATCTTGACGGGCTTGCCTGGCATCTTCGTGCTCCTGCATGGCGGGATCAGGACATTCTAGGCGCTTGCCGGTTTATGTGCCGCGTGTGTGGTCGCCGGCCTATTCGACCTTGACGTTGGCCTTCTTCACCAGCGCGGCGTAGCGCGCGGCTTCGCTGCGGAAGAACGCTGCAGCGGCTTCGGGCGTGCCGGGCTCGACCACCGTGCCCTGCTTCTTCATCGCTTCCAGCACTTCGGGCGACGTGAAGGCCCTGGCAAAGGCATCGTGCACGCGCCTGACTTCCGGCGCCGGCATGCCGGCCGGGCCGATGACAGCGAACCAGCCCGCGACGTTGTAGCGCGGCAAACCCTGTTCGGCGATGGTGGCAATGTCCGGCGCGGCGTCCGTGCGCTTGTCGCCGCACAGGCCGATCGCGCGCAGCGTGCCGGCCTTCAGGTGCGGCGCCACCGCATTGAGCGCGACCACGCCCATTTCCACCTGCCCGGCGAGCAGGTCGTTGATCATCGGGCCGGTGCCCTTGTACGGCACATGGCGTGCCGTCACGCCCGCCTCGTCCAGGAACATCTCGCCGGCCAGGTGGATGATGGTGCCGTTGCCCGACGACGCGTAGTTGTAGCCATCGGGCCTGGCCTTGAGCAGCGCCACCAGCTCTTTTACGTTCTTCGCCGGCACCCTGGGGTTGACCACCAGCACCAGCGGCGTGGTGCCGATCACGCTGATCGGCGTGATGTCCTTGATTGCGTCGAACGGCATCGCGCGGAACACGCTGGGGTTGATCACGTGGTTGTTCGATACCAGCCCCAGCGTGCTGCCGTCGGGCTGCGCCTTGACCACGGCCGCGGCACCAGTGATGCCACCCGCGCCAGGCAGGTTCTCGATCACCACCGGCTGGCCGAATGCCTTGCCCAGCGCGGGGCCCGCGGCACGAGCGATGGTGTCGACGCCGGAGCCGGCGCTGATCGGCAGGATCAGGCGCACGGGCTTGCCCGCTCCGCCCTGTGCGAGCGCTTCTAAGCCAGGAACGGTGAGGGAAACGGCGAGCGTGGCGGAAATTGCCAGCACGGACTTGAGCAGGGTGCGACGTTGCATGGATTTGTCTCCGTATCGTTATCGTCGGGCGATGCCGGCGCCGCTGTGCCGCGGCCTGCCGGGCAGGCGCAGTTCAGCCGCGGCCCTTGCCGAGCTGCGCCAGGATCTCTTCATTGTGCTCGCCGGGCCTCGGCAGCGGGCTGCGCACGCCGGGGCGGCGGCCGCCCATCAGCAACGGCAGCAGCACCGTGGGCGTGGTCGAGCCGTCGTCGGCCTGCATCGGCACCAGTCCGCCGCTGGCGAGCAGGTGCGGATCGTCGAGCAACTGGTCGGGGCGCACGATCGGCGCATAGGGAATGCCGGCCGCTTCGAGCTTCGGCGCGAGTTCCGCGGAACGATGGTGGCGCAGGATCGCACCCAGTTCTTCCAGCAGTTGCGCCCGCACGGCCACGCGCGCGGTGTTGCTAGCGTACTCCGGCTTGTCGATCAGTTCCGGATGCTCCAGCACGTGGCACAGCGTGACGAACTGCTTGTCGCTGACCGCGCCGATAAAAAGCTGCTCGTCCTGCGCCAGCGTGAACACGTCATACACGCTCCACGCCGACACGCGCGACGGCATCGGCGGCGGCGGCTCGCCGGTCATCGCGAATTGCTGCATGTGCTGCGAGGCCAGGAACACGCAGTTCTCGAATAGCGCGCTCTGGATCTCCTGCCCCTTGCCGGTGCGGTCGCGCTCGCGCAGCGCGGCGAGCACGCCGATCGCGCCGAACATGCCGCCCATGATGTCGTTGACCGAGGTGCCGGCGCGCAGCGGCCGGCCGCTCGGGCCGGTCATGTAGGACAGGCCGCCCATCATCTGCACGACTTCATCGAGCGCCAGCCGGTTCTCGTACGGGCCGGGCAGGAAGCCCTTGTGCGAGACGTAGATCAGGTGCGGGTAGTCGCGCGACAGCGTGGCGTAGTCCAGCCCCAGCTTCTGCATCAGGCCGGGACGGAAGTTCTCCAGCAGGATGTCGCTCTGGCCCGCCAGCTCGGCGGCGGCGGCGCGGCCTTCGTCGGTGGTGATGTCGAGCACCACGCTTTTCTTGTTGCGGTTGAAGGCGCGGAAGAAGCCGATGCCCAGGCCCGGCAGGCTGCGCGTCTTGTCGCCGCCGGGCGGCTCGACCTTGATCACCTCGGCGCCGAGGTCGGCCAGGATCATGCCGCAGGTGGGGCCCATCACCATGTGCGTGAATTCGACCACGCGCACGCCGGCGAGCGGCAGGGCGTTGCTGTTGCTGTCTTGGGGCATGTTGGTTCTCAAACGGTGGCCGCGACGCGCTCGGCCGCGAAGGTCTTGGGCAGGCCGGCGCGCCACAGCGTGCCGTGCAGGGTCTCGTCGCGCAGCCAGCCGGCCACGTCTTCACGCAGCGCCAGCAGGCGCCCGATGTCGATGCCGGTATCGATGCCCATGCTGCCGAGCAGGTAGGCAAGGTCTTCGGTGGCAACGTTGCCGCTGGCGCCGGGCGCGTGCGGGCAGCCGCCGATGCCGGCCAGGCAGGCGTCGAAGCGGGTCACGCCGGCCTCGAGCGCGGCATAGACATTGGCCAGGCCGAGCCCGCGCGTGTCGTGGAAATGGCCGCACCAGAAGCGCTCGCCGGCGATGGCGATGGCGCGCGCGAACAGCTCGCGCACCATGGCCGGATCGGCGTAGCCGACGGTATCGGCCAGGCTGACGCGGTCGGCGCCGGCATCGAGCAGCGCCTGCATCAGCCGCAGCACTTCATCGGCATCGACATGACCCTGCAGCGTGCAGCCGAACGCAGTACCGACGCCGCCTTCGATCAGCGTCTTCGCGCCGCTGGCATCGCGCGCGGCGCGGATGCGCGTCACTTCGGCCACGACTTCATCGGGCGTCTTGCGCAGGTTGGCAAGGCTGTGCGCGTGGCTGGCCGACAGCGGCACGATCATCAGGTCGGCGCCAGACTCCAGCGCGTCCTGCGCGCCGCGCAGGTTGGGCACCAGCACCGACGTGAACATACCCGGCAGCGTGCGCGCGAACGCGACCAGTTCGGCGGTATCGGCCAGTTGCGGCAACAGGCGCGCGGGGACGAACGAACCGACTTCCAGTTCGCGCAGGCCGGCGGCGTGGGCGCCGCGGATCCACGCGAGCTTGCTGGCGGTAGGCAGGATGGTGCGGATGCTTTGCAGGCCGTCGCGCAGACCGACTTCGCGGATCACGGCCTGGCTGGGGAAGGAAAGGGTCATGGTTCTCGGGGACTGGTGAGGCGTCCGTGCGGGGGCGACGGGATAACTCTATGAGTTTCTCCAGGCAAGCTGAAGCGATGGTTTACGCATCCAGACATGCCGAAACGGAAAGTCATCACGTGCCCTTTGTCACGCTCCGGGATTTCCCGGATGCGATGTCATCGCGCCTCCCGGCGGCGTAGCATTCCAATCCGGAAACCAAGTTGCCCCCGCCATGCGAGACCTCGACCTCACCACGCTGCGCCTGTTCGTCGCCGTCTGCGAAACCCGCAACATGGCGCGCGCGGGCGAGCAGGAACACATCGTTGCGTCCGCCATCAGCAAGCGGCTGGCGCAATTGGAAGAGACGGTCGGCGCCACGCTGCTGGAACGCCGCCGCCGCGGTGTCATCCCCACCCCCGCCGGCGAGATCGTGCTGGGTCATGCGCGCGTCATGCTGGCAGCGGCCGACCGCGTGACGCGCGACATGGTTGACTACGGCTCCGGCGTGCGCGGGCAGGTGCGCCTGCTCGCCACGGTGTCGACCATGGCGGAATCGCTGCCGGACGACATCGCCGCCTTCATGCAGTTGCCGGCGCACCGCGACGTGCGCGTGACGATCGAGGAGAGCCTGAGCAGCGAAGTGGTGCGCGCGCTGCGCGACGGCACGGCGCCGCTGGGCATCTGCTGGGACGCGGCCGACCTGGAAGGCTTCCAGACCCGCCCCTACCGCACCGACCACCTCGCCGCCGTCGTCCACGCGGGGCACCCGCTGGCGCGCGCGGATACCTGCCTGTTCGAAGACACGCTGGACTACGACCAGATCGCCATGCCGGCACAGACCGCGGTGCAGATCATGCTGACGCGCTATGCCTCGATCCTGGGCCGCCGCATGGCGCATCGCGCGGTGGTGTCCACCTTCGACGCCGCGCTGCGCTGCGTGCGCGCGGAACTCGGCATCGTCATCATCCCGGCGGAGATCGCCACGCTCGTCGCCGCGGCCTTTGGCCTGCGCGTGATCCCGCTGCGCAACGACTGGGCGCGTCGGCGCTTTGCGATCTGCTGCCGCGACTTCTCGCTGCTGTCGCCCGCGGCACAGCTGCTGGTGCAGTTCCTGGAAGAAGCCGCGGCGAAGGAGGCGGCCGCTTCAGGCGTTGTGCCCGCGCAGACCCCGGCGCGGCGCAAACGGTAAGCCGCGCGCGCAACTTCTCGTGCGTTTCGAGGGTTACCCCGAGGCGTTTTCGCAAGCTTATGTTGCGTGCCGTTGCGTAGACTGGCTTGCGTTTTTCGCTGCCGGCCACGATGGTCGAAGAAGAAAAAAGCCGGGCGAAACCTGATCACGACAATGCGCGCCGCCACGGCGCAGGAGCACGCAAATGAACTTCAACGGCAAGAACGTACTGGTCACCGGCGCACGCGGCAACCTGGGCCGCGCGGTCGCGCACGCCTTTGCGCAGGCGGGCGCGCGCGTGGTGCTGCTGGACCGTCACGACGCACCATTGCCGGAAGTCGGCAGCGGCCACCTGGCCCTGCAGGCCGACCTGCTCGATGCGGACAGCCTGGCCAAGGCCATCGGCGCAGCCGTGCAGGCGTGCGGGCGCATCGACGTGGTGTGCAACCTGGCCGGCGGCTTCGCCATGGGCACGGGCATCCACGAGACCAGCACCGCAGACTGGAACCGCCTGTTCGACATGAACGTGGGCACGGTGCTGAACATGGCGCGCGCGGTGGTGCCGCACATGCTGGCCGCCGGCGGCGGCGCCATCGTCAACGTGGGCGCCAATTCGGCGGCGCGCGGGCTGGCGCAGATGGGCGCCTACTGCGCCTCCAAGGACGCGCTGGCGCGTGTCACCGAATCGATGTCGGCCGAGCTGCGCGACCAGGGCATCCGCGTCAACGCGGTGCTGCCCAGCATCCTCGACACGCCCGAGAACCGCCAGGCCATGCCGGATGCCGATACCTCGCGCTGGGTCGCCCTCGATGCGCTGGCCGACGTGATCCTGTTCCTCGCCTCCGACGCCGCGCGCGCGGTGCAGGGGGCGCTGGTGCCAGTGGTCAACCGCGCCTGACCGCTGGCCGGGCCGGCTTGCGCGCCGCAGGCCTGTCCTGCGGCTATGGCTGCAACAGCGGCTGCGGCTGCAGCGAGCCGGCCACTTCCTGGATCTGCTGGCGCAGCCAGCGCCGCAGCCGGTCGGCGTCGGTGCGGGCATGCCAGATCTGCATCATCTCCACCCTGGGCAAGGCAAACGGCACCGGCAGCAGCAACAGGTCCGGGTCGCGCGCGACCGCCTCATCCGCCACCGACCGCAGGCAGGTCAGCAGCAAGGCCGTGCCGCGCACCAGCCGGCTCGGCGCCAGGAAGCTCGACAGCCCCGCCACCACCTTGCGCTTGCGCCCTTGCGCCGCCAGCGCGCGGTCGACCACGCCGTTGAGGTCGCCGGTCAGCGTCGTCAGCAGGTGCTCGCAAGCCAGGAATGCATCGAGATCGAGGCCGCGCGCCAGGTGCGGGTTGGACCTGGATGCCAGCACGACGAAGTCTTCGCTGCACAGCCGCTGCTGGTGGAAGGTATCCGGCAGGTCTTCGTAGAACCCCGCGATCGCCAGGTCGCAGGTGCCCTTTTCCAGTTCCTCGCGCGGCAGCTCGCCGCGGGTGTTATGCGTGACCACGACCAGCCCGGGTGCGTCGCGCCGCAGCCGCGGCAGCAGCGCGGGCAGCAGCAGTTGTTCCATGTAGTCGGTGGTGTAGAGATGGACGGCCTCGCCGCGCGCAAGGAAATCGCGGCCATCGCAGGCCTCGTAGAAGGCATCCAGTTCCGCCACCAGCCGCTGCACCTGCGGTGCCAGCTCGTGCGCGCGCGGCGTCGGCGTCAGGCCGCGCGGCGCGCGCACGAACAGCGGGTCGCCCAGTTCGTCGCGCAGCCGGTTCAGCTTGTGGCTGAGCGCCGGCTGGCTCAGCGCCATGCGCGCCGCCGCGCGCGAGGCGTTGCCTTCCTGGTAGAGCACATGGAAGACGTAGAGCAGGTTCAGGTCCTTGCTGACGATATTCATTTTTTGGATGGCAGAAATCGAAGATTCGAAGTTTTCGAATCATATCCAGCTGCGTAGGATGTTGCCAATGCCGGGGCTGCCCCGGCTGACCGTGGACGCAAAACCGGAGAACGAACATGCAAATCCTGATGGTGCTGACCTCGCACGACCAGCTTGGCAATACGGGCAAGAAGACCGGCTTCTGGCTGGAGGAATTCGCCGCGCCCTACTACGTCTTCAAGGACGCCGGCGCCGACATCACGCTGGCTTCGCCCAAAGGCGGCCAGCCGCCAATCGATCCCAAGAGCGACGATCCGGATGCACAGACCGATGCGACCCGCCGCTTCCGCGCCGACACCGCCGCGCAGCAGGCGCTGGCCAGCACGCTGACGCTGGACCAGGTAAAGGCCGACGACTTCGACGCCGTGTTCTATCCCGGCGGCCATGGCCCGCTGTGGGACCTGGCGGAAGACAAGCGTTCGATCGCGCTGATCGAGCAGTTCGACCGGCTCGGCAAGCCGGTGGGCGCCGTGTGCCATGCGCCGGGGGTGCTGCGGCACGTCAAGGGCGCGGACGGGCAGCCGCTGGTCCAGGGCAAGGAAGTCACGGGCTTTACCAACAGCGAGGAAGAGGCGGTGCAGCTCACCGAGGTGGTGCCGTTCCTGGTGGAGGATGTGCTGAAGGCCAGCGGCGGGCGGTTTACGCGAGGGGATGACTGGGCCAGCCACGTTGCGGTGGCGGGACGGCTGGTGACGGGGCAGAACCCGGCGTCGTCGGAGGCGGGGGCTGAGGCGGTGTTGGGGTTGTTGAAGTAAGGCGAGAGTCTTCCACCTGCTGGCGGTTTGCACCCCTCGCCCGCTTGCGGGAGAGGGGTGCGTTTGCAGGGGGTGGTAGCTTGCGGCAGACGGTTGAGCTTGCGATGCGCCGGTTGAAGGTTCTTACTGCGGCACCAGCTCCAACCTCTCCCTGCTCACCCTCTCCACCGCCTTGCGCGTATAAACCAGCGGGAAATACTCCCCCTTGGCCCACAACGGCGCCAGGTCGCGGTAATGCGCGCTCGCAGGATTGCCCGACTGCCCCGGCGTGTTGATCACGCGCGAGCCATCCCAGTTGCCAACATCCAGCACCATGCGGAACGAGGCCCCCGCGGTCAGCCGGAAATCGTTGTTTCGGTAGCTGGTATTCATCGGCGTAAAGGCCGAGCCGCCGATCGGGCCAGCGTTGACGTTGAACTGCTGCCGCTCGGCGTCGTTCAGGATCGGGTCCATCGGATGCGTGAACACCGCGGTGTGCAGCTTGCCCCATTGCCAGCCGCGCGGGTCGGGGCCGAGCTTGCCTTCCACCTCGGCCAGCGCGGCCTTCAGCGATTCGAGCATCACCGCATTGCGCCGCGCCGCCGGCATCCACGGATCTGGCTGCTCCAGCACCGCGACCACGCGCGCTGCATCGCCGGCGCCGACCAGCCGGGCGGCATCGGCGGGCAAGGCCGCGCGCACCACCGCCGGGCGCAGGTGCTTGCTGAACCAGACTTCGAACAACGCCGCCGCGGCGCTGTCGGCGCGTTCGTTGCCGTCCCAGCCGCGCAGCAGGTCAAGGCCGCGCGCCAGTTGCGCGTCGTCGCTGCGCACGTCCTTCAGCAGCGCCACCACGCGCTGCGCCGGCAGCGACACCGTGTCGTTCTGCCACGCCATCGAGTCCTGCACCGAGCTGCGCGGACTGGCGCCCACCACCGCCTTCAGGCGCCGCGCGCGCGAGCTGTCGCTCCATTCGTAGCCCACGCCCGGCTTTGCCGCCGGATGCTCGGGCGGGATGTTGTTCTCGTTGGCGGTGACGATATAGCCGGGCGCCGGGTTGTAGGCCCACGGCAGCTCGTCCATGTTGCGGTAGCCGGCCCATTCATAGCGGCCGTCGCCCGGCACCGGCGTCAGCCCGTCCCAGTTGGGGCGCTTGACGGTCAGGCCGCCGGGGATCCAGCCGATATTGCCGCCGGTGTCGGCATAGACCTGGTTTTCGCCGGGCGCGCCCCAGCGGTTCATGGCGGCGCGGAACTGGTCCCAGTTGCGCGCGCGCATGTAGTCCATCGAGCCGAAGTACGGCGCCATGCCGTAGTCGAGCCACGCGGCGCGCAGCACCCAGGCGCGCGCGGCGTCGGCGTACAGCACCGGGCCGTGGCGGGTGAAGTCGACGGTGACCTTGCGCGGTGCTGACTCGCCCTTGACGACGATCTCCTCGGTGACGGTCTCCATCGGCTCCCAGCGGCCCTTGTACTTGTATTCGCGCGCGTTGGCCGGGTTCAGCTCGTAGCCGTAGAGGTCTTCCTGGTCCATGTAGAAGCGCGTCAGGCCGAACGCGATGGTGCCGTTGTGCCCGATCGAGATGCCTGGCAGGAACGGCTCGCCCGCGCCGATCACCGACATGCCGGGCGCGTTCAGGTGGCTGATGTAGCGCAGGCTGGGCGCGCCATGCGAGCGGTGCGGGTCGTTGGCCAGGATCGGCCGGCCGGTGGTGGTGCGCTTGCCGCCGATGACCCAGTTGTTGGAGCCGAGGCTGCGGCCGGTGTCGCTGTTGGGGTCGACCAGTGCGTAGAGCTGGTCGAGCGGGATGCTGGCGTTTTGGGCGCCGCTCCATGCGTCCTTGGGGAAGCGCGCAGCGGCGGTGGCCAGCTCGTAGGCACGGCGCAGCTCGGCAGCGGGCACCGTGCAGGGATCGAGGCCGGCGCTGAGTCTCGGTTCGACCGGCGGGTCGAGCTCGCGCCGGATCCAGTCGGCGCGCACGGCATCGGCCTTGGCTTCGCAGAACAGGCGGGCGCGATCGATCTCGCCGGTGAAGTTCAGCGTCAGGCCGTGGTGGCGGATGCGCACGATATCCTCGGCCTGCCAGCGCGCGGGCTTGTAGTTGAGCTTGCGGAACTCGGGCGGCAGCAGTTCCGGCTTCTGCTCGGTCAGCGCCACGTAGGCGTTCACGCCCGCAACGAAGGCCTCGGCGACGCGCTTGGCGTCGGAGCCGTAGGCCAGCCATTCGCGGTACATGTCGCCGCGGAACAGCACCGCGCGCGCCATGCGGTCGCCGTCGGCATAGGCGGGGCCGAAGTCCTTCGCCATCTCGCCGAGGCCGCGCTTGCGCCACAGGTCGATCTGCCACAGGCGGTCGCGCGCTGCCATGAAACCCTGCACGTAGAAGGCGTCGTAAAGCGTGCCGGCGTAGATATGCGGCACGCCCCAGCGGTCGACCAGCACGGTCGCGGGTTTCTCCAGGCCGGGAACGGCCAGGCGGTCGGCGCGCGCGGGCGCCTCGGCCATGGCGGCGGGGATGGTGGTGGCAACGGTGGTGGCAGCCAAAGCCAGCGCAGCGGCAAGGCGGCGGGGGGTGCGTCGCATCAGGTCTCCTCGGTTTTGTGTTCGCTGCAAATGCTTTGCAGTCCACACCGAAGATAGTGCATGCGCGGCCGGGGCGCGAGTGGGTAAAGGAAGGCGCGGCCGATCTCCGCACGGCACGTGGTGCAATCAGTAGACGTCGCGCCGGTAGCGGCCCTCGTCGGCAAGCTGGCGCAGCGCGGGTTCGCCGAGGATTTCCGTGAGGGCCTCGTTGACGCCGCCGGCCATGCCTTGCAGGCTGCCGCAAACATAGATGGCCGCGCCTTCCTGCACCCACTCGCGCACCAGCGCCGCCTGCGCGCGCAGCGCGTCCTGCACGTAGTGCGGCGTGGCGCCGTCGCGCGACCAGGCGTGGTCGACACGCTGCAGCGTGCCGTCGGCCCGCCATGCGGCCAGTTCGTCGGCGAAGAAGGCGTCATGCTGCGCCGAGCGCTCGCCGAACAGCAGCCAGTTGCGGCGCCGTGCCGCCGCGGCGCACGCCTTCAGGTGGGCGCGCAGGCCGGCCAGCCCGGTGCCGTTGCCGACCAGGATCAGCGGCCGATCGTCGGCGGGTGGATGGAAGCTGCGGTTGGCGCGGATGCGCAGCGCAATGCGCGCGCCCACGGCCGCATGCTCGGTCAGCCAGCCGGAGGCCAGCCCCAGCCGGCCGTCGTCGCGGCGCGCCTGCCGCACCAGCAGTTCGAGGCGGCCGTCCTGCGGCAGCGAAGCAATTGAATACTCGCGGTGCGGCAGCGGCGACAGCGCATCGACCAGCTGCTGCGGCGGTACGGCCTGCATCGCGGCAAAGTGGACGTCGGGCAGCGGCATGCGCGTGGCCAGCGCCTCGGCTAGCGTCAGGTCGCGGGCGTCGCAGCGCACCGGCGTGGCACCGTCCAGCGCGAGGCGCGCCAGCAGCCGCGCGACCTCGGCCGGCGCATGGCATGGGCCGACTTCGGCGATATCGCCCGGCTGCCAGTCGAGCGCGTCGCGGTCCCGCGGCTCCAGCACCACGTGGAACGCCGGCGCGCCGTGGCTGCCGGGATTCAGGTGGCGGCGCTGGGCCAGCACCCAGTCGCCGTAGGGCTGGCGCTCCCAGTCGGCAATCTCGGCGCCGCCGCTGAGCGCCGACAGGTGGTTCTGCCAGTGGCGCAGCGCGCCGGCATCGCCGTTGTCGACCTCGATCAGGTCGAACAGCGGCTGCGCGCGATGGCGCTGCAGCCAGTGGTCGAGCGCGTGGCCAAAGGCGCAGAAGCGCGCGTAGCTGCTGTCGCCGAGCGCCAGGATGCCGTAGCGCAGCTCGCGCAGCCCGTCCGCGCGGCCAGCCAGCAGCCGGCGCGCAAACCCGCAGGCGCTGTCGGGCGCGTCGCCCTCGCCGGTGGTACTGACCACGAACAGCGCCTGCCGGCAGGCGGCCAGCCGGCCGGCATCGACATCGGCCAGCGACAGCAATTGCACCGGCATGCCGGCGCCCTGCAGCGCGGTCGCGGTCTGCAGCGCGAGCTGCTCGGCAAACCCGGTCTGGCTGGCATAGGCGACCAGCGTGGCGCCGTCCGTGGTGCCTGCCAATGCCGCCACGCGCGTGCGCCGCTGGCGGTGGGTCGCCAGCACCGTGCCGCAGAAGCCGGCATAGGCGGCGACCACGCCGGCGGCGATGGCGCTGCGCGACGGTCCCAGCAGCGACAGCGCCACGCCGCCGGCCAGCGCCAGCCAGCTGGCGCCGGCAAAGGGTGAAAGGATGGGACGGCTCATGCCAGCATCGCGGCAAAAGCCGGGGAAAGATGTTCGTCGAAACCGCCCGGCGTGCGCACCAGGAAGCGCGCGGCAATGCCGTGGCGGCGCGCGTGCGCCATGCCGGCCTCGGGGCCGAGCACGGTCAGCGCGGTGGACAGCGCATCGGCCAGCATGCACTGCGGGTGGATCACCGTGACCGAAGCCAGCGCGTGGCTGGCCGGGTAGCCGGTGCGCGGGTCGATGGTATGCGCATAGCGCCGGCCGTCGCGGTCAAAGTAGCGGCGGTAGTCGCCGGAGGTGGCGACGGACAGGCCGTGCAATGCCAGCAGGGTCTGCCCGTGCTGTTTTTCCTGTTTTTCTTGTTCGTCGCTGCCCAGGCCCGGCGGCGCTTCCAGCGCGACCCACCACGGCATGCCGTCAGGCTTGACGCCATGGCCGCGCAGTTCGCCGCCGATCTCGGTCAGGTGGTGCGCCAAACCCTGCGTGTCGAGGTAGCGCGCCACCGCGTCGACGGCAAAGCCCTTGGCGATGGCGCAGAAATCCAGTGACACGCCGCCGGGCTGGCGCGCGCGCCTTGCATCGTCATCGAGTTCGATGCGCGACCAGCCACAGCGGCCGCGCGCTGCCTGGACGGCATCGGGCGACGGCGGCGCGCCGCGCCGCGGCGCCGGGCCGAAACCCCACAGGTCGACCAGCGGCCCGGCGCTCGGGTCATATGCGCCGCCGCTGTCGCGCGCCACCTGCAGCGCGCATTGCAGCACGGCAAAGCAATCGGGCGGCAGCTCGTGCCAGCTGCCCGCCCCGGCGCGGTTGAAGCGGCTGATATCGGAATCCGGCTCCCAGTTGCTCATCTGCGCAATCACGCCGTCGATCACCGAGGCGATGCCTGCGCCGATGGCATCGGCATCCGCAGCCGGCGGCAACATGGCCACGACCGACCAGGTCGTGCCCATGCTCGCGCCGCCCCAGCGGTGCTGCCGCCCATCGCGCGCGGGCGGCACCGGAGGTGCTTGCAGCGCGACGGGGACCAGGATGCGGTTCATCAGCGCAATGCTTATTGCGGCAGCACTTCTACCGTGACCGCGTAGGTCGCGCGGCGCGACTTGGCCTGCTTGAAGGTCGCCTTGTCGTCGCGCACCTCGGCTTCCATCCAGTACATGCCGGGCGCCGGCCACTTAACGCTGAACTTGCCGTCGGCGTCGGTGGTGACGCTGAGCTCCTGCAGCTTGTCGCGATAGCGGATGCCGCCCGGCACCACCTCGACCTTCAGATTGGCGGCGGGCTTGCCGTCGAGCAGCAGGCGGAAGCTGGCGGTGTCGCCTGCGACCAGGTCGTTGGGATGCGTAATCGGGGCCAGCTCCAGGCCGCGGCCGGTGGTGCGCAGGCCCTTGTCGCTGGGCTTGCCGGCGGTGACGAAGGACTCGACCCGCCCTTCGGCCTGCGTGACCGTCAGCTCCTGCGCGTTGGCCGGGACTTCCCTGGCGAAGTTCTCCGCCGAGCCGCGCCAGCGCTTTGCCTGGCCATCGACCTTGTAGCTGGCGAACACGCCCTGGTTGACCACCGCCACGCGGTACGTGCCCGGCTGCGTCAAGTGCACGTCGAAGGTGCTGCGGTACTTGCCGGTCGCCGCGTTCTCGGCCTTGACGGCGCTGCCGTCCGGTGCGGTCACCTGCAGGTTGTCGAGGCGCAGCGGCACGTGCTCGAAGTAGAACAGGTCGTTGGAGACCGCGGCGTCCACGGTCACCCACGAATCGTTGCCCGACAGCACGGTGGCCGACGGCAGCAGCCACTGGCGGTGCGCGTGCGCGGCCAGCGGCGCCAGCGCGGCCAGGGCGAGCACGGCCAGGTTGGTGGCCATGTGGGTGGCCATGCGGGAACGGGCGGGGGACAGGATGGCAGACAGGTTGGCGGCGGGTTTCATCGTCGGGCTCCGGGAAGGATTACGGCTTCAGGTCGACGGTGACACCGCCGAGTTCGTGGTCGCCCTTGGCGCGGGCGGTCTGTGCGGCTTGCGGCGGCCAGGTGAACGGCACGCGCACCAGCTCGCGTCCGCCGACTTCGCGCGCGGCTTCGACCACCAGCTGGTAGTCGCCCGCCGGCAGCTTGCCCAGCGGGTTCTTGCCGTCGCGGAAGCTGACCGTGTGCTCGCCCGGCGCGCGGGTCGCGCCCGAGATGCCGTCGGCCGGCATGTTCAGGTCGCGGCCGGCCTTGCGCCACCACTGGCGCATGTCCTTGAGCCACTTGGTGCCCTCGTTTTCCTTGAGCTTGCCGTCATACCAGACCGCCAGGGTCTGCACCGGGCTCTGGTCGGCGCGCTCGACCCACATCGCCACATAGGGCTTGTGGTACCCGGCCACGTTAAGTCGCGGGATTTCCACCTTGACGTTCAGGTCGGCGGCCAGCGCGGGGCCCGCGAACGGGACCGTGGCCATGCCGGTCAGGGTGACGGAGAGCAGTCGGCGCATATTCGGAGAAACCTCGTCAGTGAGATGCAGCAGGAAAATCGATCGGGATGCCGGCGTGCCTGGCCAGGGCCAGGCTCAGTGAATGAACAACACCGCCAGCAGCAGCGGCACCACCAGCCCCAGGCCGACCAGCGGCCAGGTCGCCAGCCGCCCGCCCGCATGCAGCTTGAGCAGGAACAGGCCGGTGACGCTGAAGACCAGGCACGCGAGCGCGAACACATCCAGGAACAGGCTCCATGCCTGGCCGGTGTTGCGGCCCTTGTGCAGGTCGTTCAGGTAGGAGATCGCGCCGCGCGTGGTTTTCTCGTACTGGGCCTCGCCGCTGTCGAGCTCAAGGCTGACCCAGGCATCGCCGCCCGGGCGCGGCAGCGCCACGTAGATTTCATCGGCCGACCATTCGGCCTCGCGCCCGCCGGCATCGACATCGAGCGCCTGTGCCAGCCAGGCGGCCAGCGCTTCGGGCACGGGCGCCTTGCGATCGCGGGCCTTGCCGTCGCCAGCGGGCTCCTGCGCGCGCAGCGTGTCGAGCAGCGCAGCGGGGGCGGTGGCATGGCGCGTCTCGACCGCGGGCTTTGCCTCGATCTGCGATGCGTGGTTAAGCGTAAATCCGGTCACGGCAAACAGCATCATCCCGATCAGGCAGATCGCGGAACTGATCCAGTGCCACTGGTGAAGGTGCTTGAGCCAGAACGCGCGGCGCTGCTGGCCGGAAGCTGGCTGGGATTCGGTCATCGCGGTGGTAGGCGGCTGGCCCCGGTAGGACCGGCGGCCGGCCCTGCTGGGAATCCTGGGAAGCTGGAGCGCCGCCTTGCACACAAGACGCAGGGGTTGTGCCATTGCCATCACAATGACGGACGCAGGAGAGAAGGATAATCGTTCGCATTTGAATGCGCAAACGGTTCCGGGCGCGTCAGGTTACGGCGCATTACAAGGGTCAGGCTTTGTGTGTGTGTGCGGCGCGCGCCCTCCTCGGATGCGCCGCTATAGCCACTATGACAGCGGCGCTACAACCACGTGCCCGCCGCCCACCCCGCCACGCCGCTGGCCAGCACCACCAGCCAGGGCGGCAGCTTCCACAGCATCAGCGCCACCAGCGCCAGCGCGACCAGCACGATATCGAGCGGCCCGCGCACCGCGCTGACCCACACCGGCTGCCACAGCGCCGCCAGCAGCAGCCCCACCACGGCCGCGTTGACGCCGGCCAGAGCCGCCTGTGCCCGGCGGTTGCGGCGCAGGCTATCCCAGTAAGGCAGCGCGCCGATGACCAGCAGCGCGCCGGGCAGGAAGATCGCCACCGTGCACAGCAGCCCGCCGGCCCAGCCGGACGGCGGCACCTGCGACGAGGCGCCCAGGAAGGCGGCAAACGTAAACAACGGGCCGGGCATGGCCTGGGCCACGCCGTAACCGGCGAGGAAGGTTTCCTTGCCGACCCAGCCGGGCGCCACCACTTCGGCGTCCAGCAGCGGCAGCACCACGTGGCCGCCGCCGAAGACCAGCGCGCCAGCGCGGTAGAAGGCATCGAACAGGCGCACGGCGGGATCGGCGCTCAACTGCGCCAGCACCGGCAGACCGGCCAGCAGCAAGGCGAATGCCACCAGCAGCAGCGCCCCGGCACGATGGCTGACCGGCAGTCCGAGCGGCTCATGCGTGCCGGCCAGCGCCGGCCGCAGCAGCAAGGCGCCCGCCAGCGCCGCAACGGCCATCACCGCCACCTGCGTCCACGCCCCCGGCAGCGCCAGCACCGCGCCCGTGGCGGCGATCATGATGGCGATGCGCACCGGGCCACGGCACAGCGTGCGCGCCATGCCCCACACCGCCTGCGCCACCACCGCCACCGCCACCAGCTTGAGCCCGTGCAGCACCCCGGGTGCCGCGGCCATGCCGTAGTGCGAGACGCCCAGCGCGAACAGGATCATCAGCAATGCCGACGGCAGCGTGAAACCCAGCCATGCGGCGAGCGCGCCAGCGTACCCCGCGCGCGACAGCCCCAGCGCGATCCCGGTCTGGCTGCTGGCTGGGCCAGGCAGGCACTGGCACAGCGCGACCACGTCGGCATAGGCGGCCTCGCTCAGCCACTGGCGGCGCCGCACCAGCTCATCGCGGAAGAACGCCAGGTGCGCAACCGGACCGCCGAACGACGTCAGGCCGAGGTGCAGGAACACCAGGAACACGGCAAGCGGCCCCTCGTGGCGGTGGGTGTTTTCGGAGGGGCTCGGCAAGGTGGCCATGTGCGCGGGGATCGATGGAGATAAGAAAGGCTACGTCGGTGCAACGCGCCGATTCTGCCGGATTTCCGGGGGCAACGGCGCGACAAGAGCCGGCAGCAGCACGTCTCGCATGCCACCCATAAAAAATAAGCGCTCACTACAGCACTTATAAGGCAAATGTATTAAAGCCAAACAACCACACCGCTTCCATGGACGGTATTACCCCAATCAAGTTAGTTTCCTGCCCCGCCGTTAGCCCGCAGACGCACACGCATGCCCGGACAGGCGCCAACCACGAATGACGCCGCAGATGCGTGTCACCGATGAGCAATGCGCAATGCGCTGAAGGAGGAATGGAAAGCATGCTGGACAACCTGAGCCTGAAGAAAAAACTGATGCTGCCGCTGGTGCTGAGCTGGGTCTGCCTGCTCGGCATCACGCTGTGGAACGCCTGGCACATACGCACGCTGCGCATGGATGAGCGCCGGCTCGACCTGGCTCACGTCACCGACACCGCGGTCTCGGTGGTGGCCGAGTACGAAGCGCTGGCCAGGGCCGGCAAGCTGCCCGCCGACGAGGCCAGGCAGCAGGCCATCGAGCGCGTGCGTGCGATGCGCTTCGGCGCCGACGGCTACTTCACGCTGATGCGCTCCGACACCGTGGTGCTGATGCACCCGTTCAAGCCGGAGATGAACGGCAAGGCGATGGAGGGGATGAAGGACCCTAACGGCGTCTACCTGTTCCGCGATATCGCCGCGATCGGCAAGGGTGCCGGCAAGGGCTTCGTCGAATACCTGTGGCCCAAGCCGGGCGCCGAGGCGCCGCAGCCGAAGCTGAGTTACGTGGCCAACTTCCGCCCGTGGGACTGGAACTTTATCGCCGGGCTGTACCTGGATGACATCGAGGCGGCGTTCCGCGCCGAGCTGTGGAAGGCGCTGGGCCTGCTGCTGGCGGTCGGCGCGCTGATGTCGCTGGTGATGGTGCGCGTCTCCGCCAGCCTGCACCGCCAGCTCGGCGGCGAGCCGGCGGCCACCGCGCAGATCGCCGGCCGCATTGCCGAGGGCGACCTCGCCGGCCATGTCGAAGTGCGCCCGGGCGACGAGCACAGCGTGCTGTTCGCGATGCAGCGCATGCAGGCGCGCCTGACCGGCGCGATCGGCAGCATCCGCGGCTCGGCCGATTCGATCGCCGGCGCCGCCAAGCAGATCGCCGCGGGCAACGCCGACCTGTCGCGCCGCAGCGAAGAGCAGGCCGCCTCGCTGCAGGAAACCGCGGCGAGCATGGAGCAGCTCACCAGCACCGTGCGCCAGAGCGCCGACAACGCGCGCCAGGCCAGCCGCCTGGCGGAGGGTGCCTCGGACATCGCCGTGCGCGGCGGCACCATCGTCAACCAGGTGGTCGGCACCATGGGCGAGATCAAGCAGGCCTCGGGCAAGGTGGCCGACATCATCGGCGTGATCGAGGGCATTGCCTTCCAGACCAACATCCTGGCGCTGAACGCCGCAGTGGAAGCCGCGCGCGCCGGCGAGCAGGGCCGCGGCTTTGCCGTGGTGGCCGGCGAGGTGCGCACGCTGGCGCAGCGCAGCGCCACCGCCGCCAAGGAGATCAAGGCGCTGATCGGCGACTCGGCGCAGCGCGTGGAAGACGGCGCGGTGCTGGTGGAAAGCGCCGGCAAGGCGATGGACGAGATCGTGGCAGCGGTCAAGCGCGTGACCGACCTGATGGGCGAGATGCGGGCCGCCACCGAGGAGCAGACCGGCGGCATCGAGCAGGTCAACCAGGCGGTGTCGCAGATGGATCAGATGGCGCAGCAGAACGCGGCGCTGGTGGAAGAGGCGGCGGCCGCGGCGGCGTCGCTGGAGGACCAGGCCGACATGCTGCACCGGGCCGTCGGCCAGTTCCGGCTGGCGCGCGCCTGACCGCAGCGGCGCTGTCACGTCAGCGTCATACGCGGCCGGCGGCTGCGTGTATCATGAAGCGCAGCCGGCTGCACCATGCAGCCGGCCCCCATCCTAAGCAGTCCACTACCGGGAGCGCACCATGATGGCATTCATCGGCACCGTGTTCGTTGGCCTCATCGTCGGACTGATCGCACGGGCGGTGAAGCCCGGCGAAGACAAGATGGGCTGGATCATGACCATCATCCTCGGCGTGCTGGGCTCGGTGGTGGCCGGCTACGTCGGCCGCGCGATGGGCTGGTACCAGCCGGGCCAACCGGCCGGCTGGATCGCCTCGGTGATCGGCGCGATCGTGCTGCTGGTGATCTACGGCATGGTCCGCCGCAAGGGCTGACTGGCCTTGCGCACGGTGATGGCATCGTTGGCGTCGGCCAGGCTCGGCGCTTCGGGCTTGGCCGGCGCAGGCGCCGCGGGCTGAGCCACCGCGTCGGCGCGGGGCGGCGGGGCTTCCAGCCCCTGCGCCATGCTGGCGCCCGGCACGGCTTCGGCCGGTGACGCCATGGTCGGCACGCGCGGCATGCGCAGGCCCGGCGCCGCATCACGGCAGCGCAGCAGCGCACGGTCGCCGCCTGGCGCCATCGCCGCCACCTGCGGCGCGATCGCGCGCAGCACCCGCACCGCCAGCGCGCTGGTAAAGCTGTAGCGCACCGCGTACGGCTCGCGCACATTGACCACCACGGTGCCGAAGAAGCGCTCGCCCAGCGTAAAGACGAACGTCGCCGAGCGGTTCACCGAGCGCGACGAGATCAGCCGCCCGCCCGGCCCGTACACCTGGAAGCGCTGGTCGCCGGTGCCGGTCTTGCCCGCCACCGTCAGCGACCCGCCGTCGCGGCCCGGCACCGTGAAAGCGCCGCGGATCGACTTGGCGGTGCCGCGTTCCACCACGTCCAGCATCGAACGCCGCGCCAGCTCGGCCACCTCGGCCGGCAGCACGCGCTTGCCCGGGCCCGGCTGCAGCACGTAGCGCGTGGCGTAGGGCGTGCCGTCGGCAAAGGCCAGGCTGCGCACCGCTGCACTCTGCGTGGCCACGCCGCCGGCCAGCAGGATGCCGGCCAGCTCGGCCAGCGCCGCCGGACGGTCGCCCGCCGCGCCGATCGCGCTGGCGTACGACGGCGTCAGCGAATCGAACGGATAGCCCACCCGTTGCCAGCGCCTGGCGATGCGGGTGAAGGCGTCCTGCTCCAGCAGCGTGCGGATGCGGTTGTCCTGGCCCGCCTTGCTGCGCGTCTTGAACAGCCACTTGTAGACTTCCTGGCGCTCCGCCGTGCTGGCGCGCAGCAGCTCCGTCAGCGTGGCGTCGGGGTGCTGGTCCAGGTACTCCACCATCCACAGTTCCAGCGGATGCACCCGTGACAGGTAGCCGCGGTCGTTCAGGTTGAACTTGTCCTTGCCGTACTTGCGGTACAGCGCGGGCAGGTCTTCCTTGGCGAGCTGCTTGTCGCCCAGGCGCGCGCGCATGATGCGGATATAGCTGTCCTCGTCCAGGTAGGGGCGCGCGCTCAGCAGCGTCACCGACATGCGCACCGCGTTGATGTGCGGGATGGTCATGCGCACGCGGCCCAGCAGCGTATCCAGCCGCTGCTCGGAAGTCTTGCCGCGGTAGCGCTGGTAGAAGTTGACCATGTAGGCGCTGCCTTCCTGGTCGGCAAAGCGCTCCAGGTACTCGCGCCGGCCCGGGGCGTTGCGGTCCTCGAACAGGTCGCCGATGTCCGGATTGGCGTGGAAGGTCTCGTAGCGCACGATGTCGCGCATCATGCGGATGAAGACCAGGTTGACCGAATGCTGGAACGCGATGCGCACGGTCATGTTGCGCTCGCCCGCCGAGCGCTCGAAGTTGGTGAAGCTCTGCAGCCCGCCGCCGGTGTAGAAGCCTTCCCCGGCGCTGCCGGAGTACTTGCGCTCCATCGCGGCCTCGAGCATCGCCATCAGTTCGCGCTCCTCGGGCTTCTTCGCCTTGGACAGGTAATCCACCGCCCAGTGGGCAAGCACATCCTGCCGTGCCAGCCGCACCCCGGCCAGTTCGGCGCGGCCCATGCCGGCGTATTGCGCATGCAGCTCGCTGACGATTTCCAGGTAGGTCACCAGCGTGCGCAGCTTGGCGGTCGAACCGAGGTTCAGCCGCGCGCCGCTGTTGATGTCGAACGGCTGGTCGATGTTGTCGGCCTGCACCCGCACCACGTTGGCGTTGCCGACACGCTCGAACAGCGTGAAGCTGGTCATCAGCTTCGACGGGTCGTCGTTGTCGCGCAGCAGGTTATGGCCGTACAGGCCCATGGCGCGCGCGTCCGTCTTGTTGTTCACGCGCTGCAGCGTCTCGGTGACGATGCGCTGCGCCTCGCGGTTGATGGTGCTGTCGACCGTCAGGTCGAGCCGGTCCATGTCGTAGCGGCTTTCCACGCCGGTCAGGCGGGTGACATCGGCGCGAACGCGGTTGACGGCCTTGCGCGTGACGAACGGCTCCTGCGGCCCGCGCTGCGGCGGCGCGGCCTTGTCCAGCGGCTGCGCCAGCGCCGCGTCGCGCAGCTCGGCGGTGATGACGCTGTTGGCGGCCAGCAAGCGCAGGTAGCTGGCCGTCAGCGCATCCAGGTTGGTGTCGTCGCGGCGCAAATGGTAAGACGGCCGGCGCTGCGAGATGATCAGCGACAGCGCTCGCTTGAATACCTGCGCCTGGCGCGGCTCGGGCGCGCGCTGGTCCATTTCCTTGAGCAGCCGGTTGACCTCGCCGAAGTCCTCGCCATACCACACCCACAGCGCGTCGCCGATGCCGTTGATCTCGCCGAAGCCCTCGCGCGCCGACAGCGGCACGGTGTTGAGGTAGTCGACCACGATGCGCTCGCGCGCGCGCTGCGTGTCGGGTCCGTCCAGGTAAGCGCGCAACGACGCCGATGCCATCTGCCGGAATTTCTCGGGGATCGACGCGGTGCGTCCTTCGGGTGAGTGCCGGTACTTCTCGATCTGCGTGGCCAGCGTGCTGCCGCCGGGCGCGTCGTGCGAACGGTCGGCCAGCCGGATGAACTGGTCGAGCACCGCGCGCGACAGCCGGCGCCAGTCCAGCGCCGGGTTCATGTTGGGGTATTCGGGGTTGAGCAGGCCCTGGTTCTCGACGTACAGCAGCGCGCTCACCAGCAGCGGCGGCACCGTGGCGAAGTCGGGATACTGGCGCTGCGGATAGCGCTCGAACGCCAGCGTCAGCCCGTTGCAGTCGCGCAGCAGGAGGCCGGCCTGGTTCTTCTCGCGGTACGGCGCGAACAAGCCCTGGTCCATCAGCCTGACCATGTCGGGCGACATGCGCGCCTGCTCGGCGGGAACGTAGCCGCGCTGCTGCAGCCGTTGCGCGAACTGCGGCAGCAGGCCGTAGCCCATGCGTGCGTCGTAAGGACCGGAATGCGGAAAGCGGATGCTGTCGCTGGCGCCAGGCTGGATCTCGAAGGTCAGCCGCTGGCCGAGCTCGCCGATGAGCCGCGCCTGCCAGTGCGAATTGCGCACTTCGCTCGCGACAAAGCTATACACGACGTAGACGCCCCCGGTGAGGGCGACCGCCAAGCCAGCGAAAATCCAGCCACGACGCGACACGTTTGGGCTTCCCTGTTTGGCCGGCGTTGCGCGCATCGGAATCCGCGCACCAGCTCGAAGCGCAATGTTCTCGCGGCACGCGCATTGCGCGTGCCGCCTGTCTTGATATTAGTAGGAGTCTGGCCGGCGTGCATCAAGCATGCGCGAGGTCATGGCGTTATTGACCCTCGCCCTGCATCGCGCCGTCGCTAACGCGCGTCATTCGGAGACGCGCTTGCGCCACATGCCGGCGTGCCCTGCACCGCCGGCGTGCGTCGCTGTCATGCCTGCTGCGCGCGTGCCACCGGCCGTCCCCCGAACGGGTAGCCCGGGTCGTTGTAGCCGTGGGTCGACGCATGCCCCGGCGCGACCAGCGCATCGATCATCGATTCTTCGTCGGGCGTGATCGCAGCCCCGAGCGCACCGAAGTAATCTTCGAACTGCGCCAGCGTGCGCGGCCCCGCGATAACCGACGAAATGATGGGGTTGGCCAGCACCCACGCCGTGGCGAACTGCCCCGGCGTCAGGCCGCGCGCCTCGGCATGCGCCTTGAGTTGCTGTGCGATCACCAGCGATTCCTCGCGGAATTCGGTTTCCATCATGCGGCGGTCGGCACGGCCGGCGCGCGTGCCCTGTTCCGGCGCCTGTCCGGGCGCGTACTTGCCGGTCAGCACGCCGCGCGCCACCGGGCTGTAGGGCACCACACCCAGGCCGTAGTGCTCGCAAGCCGGCAGGATCTCCACCTCGGGCAGGCGGTTCAGCAGGTTGTAGTACGGCTGGCAGGCCACCGGGCGCGGCACGCCCAGCTCGCCGCACAGCCGCGCGATCTCGGCAAGGCGCCAGCCGCGGAAGTTCGACACCGCCCAGTAGCGGATCTTGCCGCTGCGCACCAGGTCGCCCATCGCGCGGACCGCCTCTTCCAGGTTCTCGCCGGGATAGTCGCGGTGCAGGTAGAGGATATCGATGTAGTCGGTCGCGAGCCGGTGCAGGCTGTCCTCGACCGCGCGCGTGATCCACACGCGCGAGTAGTGCGAGTGGTTGGGCGCGGGCTGCATTACGTTGCCGAGCTTGGTCGCCAGCACCCAGTCGTGGCGGTTCGCGGTCAGCAGCCGGCCGACCATCTGCTCCGACGCGCCCTTGGTGTAGACATCGGCCGTATCGATGAAATTCACGCCGTGGTCACGCGCGCTGGCAACGATGCGCGCCGCCTCGGCCTCGTCGGTCTGGTCGGCAAACATCATGGTGCCCAGGCACAGCGCTGAAACGCGCAGGTTGCTGACGCCGAGGCGGCGGTAGGGCATGGTGGTGGCTGGCATGGGATTCTCCGGAAGGGGGGTGTGACCACGGTCCCACATTTTGCCGGGAGTTGGGCAGGCTTGCCGGCAAGCGCACCGTCAGATGGCGGGCAGCGAAATAAACGCGGCCGCCATGCGCTTTTTATTGCACCCCTTGCAGCACCTTTGCTGCACACCCGATTCCGCGCGACAGCGCCCTGAAATGGTTTCAAGATGTTGCTGGAACGCCAACTGGCGACGATTTACCGCCATATTCTTGCGTTTGCCGGCGGCGCCCACCCCGCCGGCCTGACCAGGAACAAGGATCGGACACCATGCAAACGGAAACCACGGATGTCGTCATCATCGGCGCAGGCCCGGCCGGCTCGGTCGCGGCGGGCCTGCTGCGCAAGCACGGAATCCCGGTACTGGTGATCGAGAAGGAAATCTTCCCGCGCTTTTCGATCGGCGAGAGTTTGCTGCCGCAGAGCATGGCCTATATCGAAAGCGCCGGCATGCTGCGCGCGGTGGTCGAAGCCGGCTTCCAGTACAAGAACGGCGCCGCGTTCTCCCGCGCCGGCCAGCACACCGCCTTCGACTTCCGCGAAAAATTCTCTCCCGGCTGGGGCACGACCTACCAGGTGCAGCGTGCCCGCTTCGACGATGTGCTGATCCGCGAGGCGGCACGCCAGGGCGCCGAGGTCCGTTTCGCGCATCTGGTCGAGAACGTCGATGTCAGCGGCGCGCAGCCCGAGGTGACGGTGCGCGCGCCGGAGGGCAGCCGGTACCGGGTGCGCGCGAAATTCCTGCTCGATGCCTCGGGCTTCGGCCGCATCCTGCCGCGCCTGCTCAAGCTGGAGTCGCCGTCGGGCTTCCCGGTGCGCAGCGCGCTCTTCACCCATGTCGAGGACCGGATCGCGCCGGGGGGCTTCGACCGCAACAAGATCCTGATCAGCGTGCATCCGCAGCACCCGGATGTCTGGTACTGGACCATCCCGTTCTCGGACGGCCGCTGCTCGCTCGGCGTGGTGGCGGAGAAGGCGTTCCTGGACAACTACACCGGCACCGAGACCGAGCGGCTGCGCGCGCTGGTGGCGGAGGAGCCCGGGCTGGCGAGCCTGCTTGCCGATGCCTGCTGGGACACCCCGGCGCGGCAGATCGCGGGCTATTCGGCCAACGTCAGTTCGCTGTGGGGCAATGGCTACGCGCTGCTCGGCAATGCCGGCGAATTCCTCGATCCGGTGTTTTCCTCCGGCGTCACCATTGCCTTCAAGTCGGCCAGCCTGGCCGTGGAGTGCCTGGTGCGCCAGCTCGGCGGCGAAGCGGTGGACTGGGAGAAGGATTTCGCGCAGCCGCTGCGAGCGGGCGTGGATTGCTTCCGCGTCTTTGTCGAAGCATGGTATGAAGGCCGCTTCCAGAAGCTGATTTTCTACCCCAATGCCACGCCGGAGATCCGCAGCATGATCAGCGCGGTGCTGGCCGGATATGCCTGGGACCGCAACAACCCGTTCGTCGCCGATCCGCGCCGCCGCATGGCGGTGCTGGAAGAATTCTGCAACGTCTGACCGCCGCCGAGCCGGCATGGCAATTCTGCAAGGACAACAAGCATGACCAATCCGACCGTACTGGTCACCGGATCGTCGCGTGGCATCGGCCGCGCCATCGCGCTGCGCCTGGCGCGCGATGGCTATGACGTGGTGGTCCATTGCCGCGCACGCCGCGACGAAGCCGAAGCCGTGGCCGACGCGGTGCGCGCCCATGGCAGCAGGTCGCGCGTGCTGTGCTTCGACGTCAGCCGCCGCGACGAGGCAGCGGCCACGCTGCTGGCCGACATCGCCACGCACGGCTGCTACTACGGCGTGGTCTGCAATGCCGGGCTGGCCCGCGACGCGGCCTTCCCGGCCATGACCGGCGCCGAATGGGACGAGGTGGTGCACACCAACCTCGATGCCTTCTACAACGTGCTCAACCCGGTGGTGATGCCGATGGTGCAGCGCCGCCAGCCTGGCCGCATCGTCACGCTGTCGTCGGTCTCCGGACTGGTCGGCAACCGCGGGCAGGCCAACTACAGCGCCGCCAAGGCGGGCATCATCGGCGCCACCAAGGCGCTCGCCATCGAACTGGCCAAGCGCGCCATCACGGTCAACTGCGTCGCGCCCGGCCTGATCGACACCGACATGGTCGAGGCGCACGTGCGCGAGGAAGCGCTGCGCCTGATCCCGGCGCGGCGCATGGGCACGCCGGACGAGGTTGCCGCCACCGTCGCCTTCCTGCTGTCGCCCGATGCCGGCTATATCACGCGGCAGGTGATTTCGGTCAACGGCGGGATGTTCGGGTAAGGCATGGCCGGGGAGATCCGATGAACGCGGTAAGCATCTTCTTCCTGCAGGCCATGCTGGTGGTGGCGCTTCCCTACCTGCTGTGGCGCGGCGCGGGCCTGCAGGCCGCCTTTCCGCTGGTGGCGGTGCAGGTGCTGGCCGGCATCCTGCTCGGGCCGTCGGTGTTCGGCCAGCTGGCGCCCCAGCGCTGGTCGGCGCTGTTCGGCCCCGATCACCTGCCGATGCTGTCCGGCCTGCAATGGCTCGCCGTGACGCTGTTCTGCTTCCTGACCGGCCTGCATTTGCGCGAAGACGCGGCGACGACGCACTGGCATGACACCCTGCGCATCTCGCTGGGCAGCATCGCGGCGCCGTTCGTGCTCGGCGGCGTGACGGGATGGTGGATGATCCGCGCCGGCTGGCCGGTGGCGGGCGAGCATGCCGATCCCTACTGGTTCGCCTGCGCGATGGGGATCTGCACCGCGGTCACCGCGCTGCCCGTGCTAGGCGCGCTGCTGCGCGAGATGCGGCTGACCGGCACGCCGCTGGGCCAGCTCGCGCTGCGCTGCGCGGCGGTCAATGACGCGTGGGTGTGGCTGTTCCTGACGCTGGTGCTGCTGCAGCAGGGCAGCCAGCAAGGCGCCAGCGCGCTGGTGACCGGAGTGCGCGCCGGCGCCTACCTCGCCTTCATGTTCGGCGTGGTGCGCCCCGCGCTCGCCTGGCTGCTGCGCCGCGCGCAGGAGACGGAACTACTGCTGGCGGTCGCCTTCTTCCTGGTGCTGGCGTCGGCATTCCTGGGCGAGCTGGCCGGGCTGCATCACGTGATGGGCGGCTTCGTCGCCGGGCTGGCCTGGCCGTCGCAGGCGGCACAGCGCGTGCGCCAGCAGCTGGAACCGATGACGGTGGTGGTGCTGTTGCCATTCTTCTTCCTTGCCGCCGGGCTGCGTACCGAGATTTCGCTGCAGGAACCGATGACGCTGTGGATCGCCGCACTGTCGCTGGTCGTCGCCATTGCCGGCAAGATGGCCGGCGTTGCGCTGCCGGCGCTGCGCGCGGGCATGGGCTGGCGCAAGTCGCTCGCGCTGGGCGCGCTGCTGCAGACCAAGGGACTGGTCGAGGTGGTGGTGCTGACCGTGCTGCTGGACGCGCGCGTCATCAGCACGACGGCATTCTCGGGGCTGCTGCTGATGGCGCTGGCCAGTACACTGCTGGCGCGTCCTCTGACCTTGCTCGCGACACATGGCCGCTTGCGCTGAGCGGCGGCCGGAGGCGCGAATGGCATCCTGTCGCTTGCCGCCGGCGATCGCCGGCTGCTTTCAGTCCCGGTCCGGCGCGCCCGGCGGAAAGAGCGAGCGATAGGGCCGCGCCTCGTCGACGGCGCGTGCGAAGAGCTGCATCGTGGTCTCCTGTCGGCGCGCCAGCACTACGCCGCGGCGAAGCGGTCCGTGGCGGCGATCAGCTGGTCCATGATCCCCGGTTCCGTCCACGCATGGCCCGCCCCTTCGATCAGGTGAAAATCGGCCTTCGGCCAGGCCTTGTGCAGGGCATGCGCATAGCGTACCGGGCACGGCATGTCATAGCGGCCATGTACGATGACCCCGGGAATATCCGCCAGCCTGTACGCATCGCGCAGCAGCTGGCCATCCTCCAGCCAGCAGCGGTGCGTGAAGTAATGGTTCTCCAGCCGCGCAAAGGCAAGCGCGAAGTGGCTGTCGTCATGCTTGGCGCTGTTGCCGGCATCCGGCAGCAGCGTGATGGTCTCGCCTTCCCACACGCTCCAGGCACGCGCGGCTTCGACCTGCTTGTCCTTGTCGTCGCCGGTCAGCAGCTTGCGATAGGCCGCCATCATGTTGCCGCGCTCCGCTTCGGGCACCGGCGCCTGGAAGCGCTCCCATTTCTCGGGGAACATCTCGGACACGCCATACTGGTAGTACCAGTCCAGCTCTGCCTGCGACACCGTGTAGATGCCGCGCAGCACCAGTTCGCTGACGCGCCGCGGATGCTTCTGCGCATAGGCCAGCGCGAGCGTCGAGCCCCAGGAGCCGCCGAAGACCAGCCAGCGCTCCACGCCGGCAAGTTCGCGCAGCCGCTCGATATCGTCGACCAGGTGCCACGTGGTGTTGTGCTCCAGCCCGGCATGCGGCGTCGATCGTCCGCAGCCGCGCTGGTCGAACAGCAGCACGTCATAGCGCGCCGGGTCGAACAGGCGCCGATGGTCGGCCGAGATCCCGCCACCGGGGCCGCCGTGCAGGAACACCGCCGGCTTGGCGCCCGGCGTGCCGACGCGCTCGTAATAGAGCACGTGGCCGTCGCCGACATCGAGCGTGCCGCAGTGGTAGGGCTCGATTTCGGGGTAGAGGGTACGGAGGGAGGGCATGGGGGGTGGCTCCGGTGGTCTCGAGGCCACAGTGTACGCTGCCGCAATGGGGAATCGCGTCAGCCGCCGATCAGCCTTGTTCCATCTCGTGCTGTGCCGCCAGCGCGAGAAATGCCGATCGGCTCATATGCCGGCTTTTGGCAGCATCATCGATTTGCTGGACCAAGCGCTCTGGCAAGCTGATGTTCACCCGTACGGCTCTTGTGTTGACGCGCGACAAGTCGATGTCGACCAGCATCCAGATGCCGCCCTGATACTGCGGATGATGAAACCAGCGCTCCGGACTGGATGGTTCGGGAATCGGCTCCCCGTCGGCAAAGTGGGCTTCGACAGCCTCCTGCGCGTTGGCTGGAATGTCCGCCCAGTCATCGGCAGCGGAAAAGCATCCGGGGAAATCCGGAAACGAGATGCCGTGGGCGTGCTTTGCGTCGCCGGGCTCGATATGGACGGGATATAGCATGGGGCGATCAGAAAAAATTTTCTGTTACCGGAGGCGGGCCTGCTTGAGGATGCTGCGCACCGTGCCGAGTGGCAGGTCTTTCTTCGGGTGAGGCACCGTTACCTTTCCTGGTTTGGTGGGGTGCCTGAACTGATGGTGCGATCCGACGATGTGCGTCAAATACCAGCCGTCGGACATCAGTTGCCTGATCAGGTCCGCGCTCTTCATTTGCGCAACTTTACACAACACGCACTGAGCCGTCCAGCCGGTGTTGCCGGAGACGGCGAAAAAAAACCGGCACCCAAAGGCGCCGGTTTTGCTTACCTGGCAAATCGTGCCAACCGGCGCGACCCCACTCAGTCTTCCAGCTTCGGCAGCGAAGCGCTCACCTGCGTCGACAGCAGGCCGGTCTTGGCGTACGTCTGCAGCTTCTCGCGCGTATCGACGATATCCAGCGTGCGCATGGTCAGCTGGCCGATCCGGTCCAGCGGCGTGAACATCGACTCGCCCTTTTCCATCGTCAGCCGTTCCGGCTTGTAGGTCAGGTTGGGCGAGGTGGTGTTCAGGATCGAGTAGTCGTTGCCGCGGCGCAGTTCGATGGTGACTTCGCCGGTGATGGCGCCGGCCACCCAGCGCTGGGCGGTTTCGCGCAGCATGATGGATTGCGGGTCGAACCAGCGGCCCTGGTACAGCAGGCGGCCCAGGCGGCGGCCGTTGTCGCGGTACTGCTCGATGGTGTCTTCGTTGTGGATGCCGGTGATCAGGCGCTCGTAGGCGATGAACAGCAGCGCCAGGCCCGGGGCTTCGTAGATGCCGCGGCTCTTGGCTTCGATGATGCGGTTTTCGATCTGGTCGCTCATGCCCAGGCCATGGCGGCCGCCGATGCGGTTGGCTTCCATGAACAGGTCGACGCTGTTGGCGAAGGTCTGGCCGTTCAGCGCGACCGGCTGGCCTTCCTCGAAGCGCACGGTGACTTCCTCGCGCTTGACTTCGACGTCATCGCGCCAGAACTGCACGCCCATGATCGGCTGGACGATGCGGATGCCCGAATCCAGGTGCTCCAGGTCCTTGGCCTCGTGGGTGGCGCCCAGCATGTTGGAGTCGGTCGAGTACGCCTTTTCGGCCGACATCTTGTAGTCGAAGCCGTTCTGGCGCATGAACTCGGACATCTCGGCGCGGCCGCCCAGTTCGTCGATGAACTGCTGGTCCAGCCACGGCTTGTAGATCTGCAGGCCGGGGTTGGTCAGCAGGCCGTAGCGGTAGAAGCGCTCGATGTCATTGCCCTTGAACGTGCTGCCATCGCCCCAGATGTTGACGCCATCTTCCTTCATCGCGGCGACCAGCATGGTGCCGGTGACGGCGCGGCCGATCGGGGTGGTGTTGAAGTAGGTGATGCCGGCGGTGGAAATGTGGAACGCACCGCACTGCAGGGCGGCGATGCCCTCGGCCACCAGTTGCGTGCGGCAGTCGACCAGGCGGGCTTCCTCGGCGCCGTAGGCCTTGGCGCGGCGCGGGATATCGTCGTAGTCGGGCTCGTCGGGCTGGCCCAGGTTGGCGGTGTAGGCGTAGGGGACGGCGCCCTTCTGGCGCATCCAGAGGAGTGCCGCGCTGGTGTCAAGGCCGCCGGAGAAGGCGATACCGACGCGCTCGCCGGTAGGAATGTGCTGCAGGATGGTAGTCATCGCCAGAAATCTAAGTGAATTTGTCGGCTCTTGGGCGGGCTCCCGCCGCGTCGCCCGGAAGGGTGCCAGCGCGCGCGGAAGCACGGCGACGCGGCCGGCCGAGTCACGGGCCGAGTCAGTGCCAAACGCGAATTGTGACACGGCAGCGCCCACGCGCCAAACGCAGGCCAATGCCGGGTCGCGGGCCGCACCCCGGCGGAGCGTTGAAAAGCCGCGAACGCGCCCTTCAAAACTCTCGACTGGTTAGCTCCCGGGACCCCTCCCTATACTGCGCCGCATCGTCGTTTTGAGAGCGGAGTCGTCATGCTGCATCGCGCCCTGCAAGGGATCCGGGTCCTGGACCTGTCGCGCATCCTCGCCGGTCCCTGGTGCACCCAGAACCTGGCCGACCTGGGCGCCGAGGTGACCAAGGTCGAACATCCCCGGCGCGGCGACGACACCCGCGGCTGGGGCCCGCCCTACCTCGACGCGCCGGCCGGCACCGAAGGCGGTCCGCGCCTGTCGGGGTACTTCATCTGCTGCAACCGCGGCAAGCACTCGGTGGCAATCGACTACAGCACGCCGGAAGGCGCCGCGCAGGTGCGCGAGCTGGCGCGCGAGGCCGACGTGCTGGTCGAGAACTACAAGGTCGGCACGCTGCGTCGCTACGGGCTCGACTACGAAGCCCTAAAGGCAATCAACTCACGCCTGGTCTACCTGTCGATCACCGGCTTCGGCCAGGACGGGCCGATGGCCGACAAGCCCGGCTATGACTACGTGTTCCAGGGCATGGGCGGCTTGATGAGCTATACCGGCCAGCCCGACGGCGCCCCGGGCGCGGGGCCGCTGCGCACCGGCGTGGCGGTGGTGGACCTGAGCACCGGCATGTATGCGACCTCGGCGGTGCTGGCCGCGCTGTACCAGCGGCAGTCGACCGGTGCGGGCGCGCATCTCGATATCGCGCTGCTCGACGTGGCCGTGGCGATGAATGCCAACCAGGCCGCCAACTACCTGGTCTCTGGTCAGAACCCGCAGCGCAGCGGTAATGCGCATCCCAACTGCGCGCCGTATGAAGTGTTCCGCTGCGCCGACGGCCACCTGATCCTGGCGATCGGCAATGACGGCCAGTTCGCGCGCTTCTGCGCGGTGGCGGGCATGCCCGAGCTGGCGCAAGACCCGCGCTACGCCACCAATTCGGCGCGCATCGAGCACCTGCCGGCGCTGCGCGCGCTGCTGGCCGAGCTTTTCCCCACGCGCACGCGCATCGAATGGACCGAAGCGTTCGACGCCAACGGCGTGCCCTGGGGCCCGATCCACACCATGGACGAAGTCTTCGCCCACCCGCAGGTGCAGCACCGCGGCCTGATGCGGGTAGCGGAGCATCCCGTCATGGGCCGCGTGCCGATGGTGCGCAACCCGATGCTGGCGGGCCACGACGGCCCGCTCATGCCGCCGCCGCTGCTGGGCGAGCAGAGCGCCGCGAATTGATTGCCCTGCAAGACACACAAACCCTGCTCCGGAGACAACCGATGAAGCCAGTCCTTTCCACCGTTGCCCTGTTCGCAGCGCTCGCCACTGCCGGCGCCGCGCAGGCCAGCGCCTACCCCGACCGCCCGATCAAGCTGGTCGTGCCCTACGCCGCGGGCGGCACCACCGACATCATCGCCCGCATCGTCGGCACCCATCTGGGCCCGGTGCTGGGCCAGCCGGTGGTGGTCGAGAACCGCCCGGGCGCCGGCGGCGCGGTGGGCAGCGCCTATGCCGCCAAGCAGCCCGCCGACGGCTACACGCTGGTGATGGAGGTGGAAAGCTCGCACGCGGTCAATCCCAACGTCTACGTCAAGACCGCGTATGACCCGGTGAAGGACTTCGCACCGATCAGCAACCTCGCCGACGTGCCGAACGTGCTGGTGGTCAACCCGTCGTTTCCGGCCACCGACCTGCAGGCGTTCATCAGGCTGCTGAAAGCCAATCCCGGCAAGTACTCGTTTGGCTCGTCGGGCAACGGCGGCCTGAGCCACATGAACGGCGAGCTGTTCATGAACGCCACCGGCACGCGCATGCTGCATGTGCCCTACAAGGGCCTGGGCCCGGCGCTCAACGATGCGGTCGCGGGCCAGATCCAGGTCGTGTTCGACAACATCCCCTCGTCGTCCGCGCTGATCCAGGGTGGCCGGCTGAAGCCGCTTGCGGTTGCGGCGAAGCAGCGCCTGAAGGTGCTGCCCAACGTGCCGACCTATGCCGAAGCCGGCCTGCCGGCGATGAACAACCCGTCGTGGTTCGGGCTCGGCGCGCCGGCCGGCACGCCCGCCCCCATCCTCGACAAGCTGAACCAGGCCGTGCGCAAGGTGCTGGCCGAACCCGACGTGATCGCCGCGATCGAGAAGCAGGGCGCGATCCCCGCGCCCACCTCGCGCCAGGCCTTCTCCGACCTGGTGCGCGGGCAGAATGCGCACTGGAAGAAGGTCGTCGACGATATCCGGTTCACCAGGCTCCAGTAAGCCAGCCACCAGCAAGGAACGACATGAGCGAAACCATCCAGGAACAATACGCCGGCGTCGACGTCGACGCGCGCGGCATTGCCACCGTCACCATCCGCGACGCGGGTTCCCTCAACATCCTCGGCACGCCGGTGATCGCCTCGGTCACGCGCGCGATCGAGGCGCTGGCCGCCAACGATGCGGTGCGCGTGGTGGTGCTGCGCGGCAGCGGCGACAAGGGCTTTGTCGGCGGCGCCGATATCAAGGAAATGGCCGCGCTGGACCGCGCCAGCGCGCAGGCATTCATCAGCGGCCTGCGCCGCCTTTGCGACGCGGTGCGCCATTGCCCGGCGCCGGTGATCGCGCGCATGCCGGGCTGGTGCCTGGGCGGCGGGCTGGAGCTGGCGCTGGCGTGCGACATCCGCATCGCCGCCGACAATGCGCAGCTCGGCATGCCCGAGGTCAAGGTCGGCATCCCGTCGGTGATCCACGCGGCGCTGATGCCGCGCCTGATCGGCAATGCGCGCGCGTCATGGCTGCTGCTCACGGGCGAGATCGCCAACGCCGAAGACGCGCTGCAGTGGGGGCTGGTCAGCCGCGTGGTGCCGCTGGATGCGCTGGACCAGGAGGTCGAGCGGGTGGCCGCGCTGCTGGCGGGCTTCGGTCCCGTTGCCGTGCGTCAGCAGAAGCGTTTATTGCGCGAATGGGAAGATGCGCCGGTCGATGTTTCGATCAACAACAGCGTGGCGGAATTCGGCAGCGCGTTCGACACCGGCGAGCCGCAGCAGCATATGGCCACGTTCCTGAACCGGAAGCGCTGACCTGCGCCCCCTGGTTGCGCTATTACGGCGCCGTGCCGGCCACGGCGCCGCCCTCGCGCGTGGCCACCACGCGCGGATCGTTGAGCAGGAACTGCGCGAACGCCTCGGCAAATGACGGCAGCTTGCCGTCGGCGCGCACGATCAGGTTGAGCTCGCGCAGTGCCCAGGGCTCGGCCAGCCGCACCCCCGCCACGCGCGCATCGCGCAGCGCTTGTGCCGCCACGCTGCGCGGCACGAGTGCCACCCCGACCCCCGCCTCGGCCAGCGACAGCACCGCGTCGAAGCTGTGCGCATGCAGGCGCACGTTAGGGCTCTTGCCCGCGCGCTGCGCCATGTCGCGCAGGAACAGGAAGTTGCTGCTGGTGCGGCTCATGCACACAAAGTCGAAAGCCAGTGCCGCGCCGAAGCGAACCTCCGGCTCGCGCGCCAGCGGATGCTCCGCCGCGACCGCCAGGATCAGTTCGTCGCGCGCATAGCGCACCGAGCGCACGCCGGTGGTCTCGAAGTCGCCGGCGAGAATGCCGACGTCGGCTTCATGCGCCGCGACCGCGGTCAGGATCGACTGGCTGGCGCGTTCTTCGAGGTCGATGTTCACGTCCGGGTTGGCCAGCAGGAAGCGGCTCACGCTCGGGATGATGAAGCCATTGAGCGAGCTGCTGTTGGCCAGCAGCCGGATATTGCCCTTCAGTCCCGCCGAGAAACGGCCCACCTCGCCGTGCATGCGCTCGACGCCGAGCAGCAGCTCGCGCACATGGACCAGCAATGTCTCGCCGGCCGGCGTCAGCTCCATGCCGCGCGCGGTGCGCACAAACAGCGGCGTGCCCATCGCATGCTCGAGGTTCTTCAGCCGGTAGCTGGCCGCCGACGCGGTGATATGCGTGGCCGAAGCGCCGCCGGAAAGACTTTGTGCATCGGCGATCGCCTGGAACAGGCGCAGGTCGGTCAATTCGTAACGCAAGGCAGCTCCGGATGTCTAAGGTGTTCAGGCGAGAGCCGGATAGTGACGGTTCGCGGGCATTCTACAGCCCGGCATGCACGCCCCAGCCGAGGCCGATCCCGCATTGATGTGGACACCAGCCACTTGGTTTGCTAAGGTATTGTGGACGGCGTACACAAATCGTTGCGCCCGTTGCCGGATCCCCGAGGCCATCGTCCGTACGCCGGCTAGGTTCTTCCTGCCTGCCCCGCCCGGGCGGCTCTCTCTACAGGAGTTGTCATGCAAGTCCAGCCCTATCTCTTTTTTGAAGGCCGTTGCGATGAAGCTGTCGAGTTCTACAAGAAGACCCTTGGCGCCAAGGTCAATATGCGGATGACGTTCAAGGAAAATCCCGAGCCGCAAAAGGCCGACCCCGGCTGCCAGGCGCCTCCGGGAACGGAAGACAAAGTCATGCACATGGAATTCCAGATCGGCGACAGCGTGATCATGGCTTCCGACGGCCGCTGCTCGAACCAGCCCAAGTTCGAGGGCTTCGGGCTGACAATCAGCTTTGCCGACAAGGCCGGGGTGGAAAATGCCTTCAACGGCCTGAAGGAAGGTGGCCAGGTGGTGATGCCGCTGGACAAGACTTTCTTCGCCGAGCAATTTGGCATGGTGAGCGACCGCTTTGGCGTCATGTGGATGCTGATCACCGAGCAGAAGTAAGCGCGGCGCGTGCGGTTTCGCCGGCGGCATCGGCATACGGGATTACAATGCGCGCCGCCAGCCGGAGAAACCGGCGAACCCACGACAGCCACGCGCCATGGACGAACGCATCACCGAACTCGAAATCAAGCTCGCCTTCCAGGAAGACCTGCTCGAAACGCTCAACACCACGGTGGCGCGCCAGCAGCAGCAGATCGACCTGCTGCAGGAGCAGTTCCGCGCGCTGTACCAGCAATTGCGCAGCGCCACGTCGACGGCGGCAGAGTCCGATCCCCTGCAGGAAATCCCGCCGCATTACTGACCTGCGCGCATGCGCGCCGGGGCTATGTGACGGAACGCCATCCCGCGCGCGCGGTCTGACTGGCTGACTCCATCCACGCCGCGCCGTCAAGGCGCGCACCATCCGCCACATGCGCCTGCGCCCCTCCCTGCTCCTTGCCGCCGCGGCCGTCTTCGCCGCGGCTACGCCCGCGCTGGCCGGCTACAACGTCTGGACCGGCGAATACACGCTCACCCGCCAGGAACTGCAGGCCGCGCTGGATCAGCGTTTTCCCGCCACGCTGCGCTACGCGGAAGTGGTGACCGTACAGCTTAGCCACCCCCGGCTGGTGCTAGACGAGGCCAGCAACCGGCTCATCACCCATGTCGAGGCCCGCCTGACCAACGCGCTGCTGCCCTCGCCGCCGGTCGACGGCAAGCTGGCGCTCAACAGCGGCGTGCGCTACGACTCCGGCAAGCGGGCCGTGCTGCTCGACAACCCCACGGTGCAACAGGTGGAAGTTGCCGGCATGGCCCAGTACCGCGAGCAACTCAACGCCATTGGCGCGGTCGTTGCGCAGCAGCTGCTGAAGGACTATCCGGTCTATACCTTCAAGCCCGAGGAACTGCACTTCGGCGGCAAGGAGGTCGAGCCGGGGACCATCACGGTCGGCAAGGAAGAAGTGCGGGTTGAAGTGAAGAACCGCTAACGCCGCGCCGTTTCGCGCGCGCCGCGGAACACCAGCGCCAGTCCCGCCAGCACCGCCGCCATCCCGGCAAGCGCCAGCGGCGCCATCCGGTTGCCCAGCAGCAGGTAGTCCAGCACCGCGGTGCCCGCAGGCACCAGGTAGAACAGGCTGGTCACATTGACCAGGTTGCCCGCGCGGATCAGGCGGTAGAACAACAGCGTGGCGCCGATCGAGATGCCGAGCGTCAGCCACAGCAGCGGCAGCGCGAACGCCAGCGATACCTCGAAGGCAAAGGGCTGGAACGGCAGGCACAGCAGGCATGCCGCGAGGCTGGCGCCATACTGCAGCGGCAACACCTGCGCCGGCGCGCGCGCGATGCGCTTCTGCAGGATGGCGCCGACGGTCATGCAGGCCAGCGCTGCCAGCCCGCACGACACGCCCGCCACAGAAAGCCGTGCCAGCAGCAGGCTGTCGGCGACCACCAGTGCCAACCCGGCGAGCGCGAGCGCCAGGCCCGCGATGCGGGTGGTGCTGTAGCGTCGCTCGGTCAGCAGCAGGGTCAGCATCGGTTGCGCGCCCAGCACGGTGGCCAGCACACCAGGCGTCATGCCATGGTCGAGCGCAAGGAAGTAGAACACGGCGTAGCCGCCAATCAGCAGCAGGCCGGTCAGCGCCACATGCAGCCGTTCGCCGCGCGGCGGCAGCAGGTGGCCGCTTGCCAGGCCGATGGCGCCAAGCACCGCCAGCGTGATGGCGAAGCGCAGCGTCAGCAAGGCAAAGGGCGTGGCATGGTCCAGCCCGAGGCGCGCCGCGATGGCGCCGCTGCTCCACAGCAGCACGAACAGGGGTGTGGCCCAGAACGCGGCGGATACCGCATGCCGGGCGTGGGTCGCGGCGCCCAGTTGCGCCGCGCAGTCTTTTTCGGTGGTCATGGATGTCATCTGTCGAAAGCCTGGCAGACCCCGGCGCGCAAGCGCGCATAGCAACTGCGGCAGCCGGCAGCGGCGCACAGGCGCGCGGCTGCCGTGCCGTCAGGCACGCGCAGGCGTGAAAACCGGGGAGCTGTGATGCGGGCCGCGATGCGCGCCCGTCAGCCGCGTGGCGGCGGGGGCGGATGCGCGCCGGCGGAGAACGGCGGCGGTGCGACAGCGACGAACGCAGGCTGGCGACGCACGCGCGGCATCGCGTCGCACGGTGGCGCGGCGATGACGGGGCGTTGGCGGTCTGCGTTCATGACGAAATCGGGAAAGGATTCGAAGATCTGGCGATGCTATGCCTGCAAGGCGGCCGCGTCAACGGGTGGTGTGCCGGGTCGCGCCGGAGTTCAGCGCGCAGTGTCCGATTCGAGCTGCGCCACCAGCGCCTGCAACGTGGGCGCGCAGCCGGCTTCGACCTTCAGCGCCAGCATATCGTCCGCGCGCGTGGTGCCCAGGTTGAGCGCCGCCACCTGCTTGCCCATCTGCCCGGCCCAGACACAGAAGCGGTAGCCCGAATACACCATCAGCGACGAGCCCACCACCAGCACCGCGTCGGCGGCCTCGAGCGCCGCGCGCGCGGCATCGACGCGCACGCGCGGGACCGACTCGCCGAAGAAGACCACGTCAGGCTTGAGGATGCCGCCGCAGCGCCCGCACTCGGGCACGCGGAACTGCGCGAACAGCGGCGATTCGAAATGCACGTCGCCATCGGCGGCGGGCTCGGCGATCACGTCGCGCAGCGCGGCGTTCTGGTCCAGCAGCCAGTCCTGCAGGCCGGCGCGGTCATGGCGTGCGCCGCAGTCCAGGCAAATGGCGCTGGCCAGGCTGCCGTGCAGCTCGATCACGTCGCGGCTGCCGGCGCGCTGGTGCAGGCCGTCGACATTCTGCGTGACCAGCGCGCCCAGGCGGCCATGCTCGCCCAGCCGGGCGAGCGCATGGTGCGCGCCGTTGGGCCGCGCCTGCCACGCCACCGGCCAGCCAAGCATGCTGCGCGCCCAGTAGCGCTGGCGCCCGGCGTGCGAGCCTAGGAAGGCCTGCAGCGTGATCGGTTGCGAACGCTGCCACTGGCCGCGCGCGTCGCGATAGCCGGGGATGCCGGAATCCGTGCTGATGCCGGCGCCGGTCAGCACGAACAGGCGCGGATGGCGCCGCACGAAGTCGAGCAGCGCGTTCAACTGGCCGGATCCTCCGCGTGCCGCGCCGCGTGGCGCGCCTCCCACGCGCGCAGTTCCTCGCGATAGCGGTCCAGCTCCTGGTAGTAGAAATCGAAGATGCACGGATCGCAGCCGGAGCCGCAGCATTCGTCGTCGCCGGGCCGTTCGGGCGGCACGGGGCGCGGGTCGTCCGCGGGGTTGGCGACAGGGTTGACGGGAGACACTTGGGACACGGACTGCACGCCGCTGCGGGCGGAAATGGCGGATCAGCCGCCAGTATATGCCGCCGGCGCCAACCACGCCGCCCCCACGCCGCCCCCACGCCGCCCACCACGCCGCCGACCACCCCGCCACCCGCCACGTGGCTGCAGCGCCGGGCCAGTGGCGCTCAGTGGTTCAGCAGCACGCTTCCGACCGGGATCACCAGCGCGGTGCCGGACAGGCAGGCGATGTCGTCGTCGGCAAGCCAGCGCGCCACCACGTCTGCCAGCCGCGCGCCGATGCGGGCCAGCTCGGCCGGGTCGGCCAGGTAGACGGCGTCAATCACGTCCTGGTCGAATGCCAGCGACGCGCTGATGCGGCAGCGGCCGGGCGAGCCGGGCGGCTCGGCCTGCCAGCTCACCTGCACCTCGCTGCCCCCGGCGCGATGGTATTCGGCCGACATCGGGAACAGCCGGCAGGTATGTTCGCGGGTCCACTCCACCAGTGCGGTCATGGCGATTCCCCCTCTGTGCGGGCTGCGCCCGCCCTGGTCTGCGTTCATCTTAGTCACTGCAAGCGGCCTGTGCAGTGCGCTCCCGGCAGCGGATGCCGATCTGCACGCTTCCGAGCGGCATGATGAATTGTTTTGCGGCGCGCACTCCAGGCGGCCCGTGCGCCGCGTTTTGCCCGAAGATAAGCCGACGCCCATCCCGGCCGCGCACAGACCGGGCAACCGGCGCCGCATTGCGGCTGCCTGCTGAACGGACGACGACATGAAGGCAGCCACACCCTGGGGGTTGCGGATCCTGCGGCTGGCAGCGCTCGCGCTGGCGGCTTGCCTTGCCGTTGGCGCCCGGGCCGCGCCGGACGCAGCGCCGGACGCAACGCCTGACTCCGCACTCGCGCCGGCACCAGCGATCATGCCCCCGGCACCCGCCGCGATCGACACACCCGCCGTGAGCGCCGCGCCGGCCCGCGGCGCGCGTCCGCGCATCTGCCTGGTGCTGTCCGGCGGCGGTGCGCGCGGCGCCGCGCATATCGGTGTGCTCAAGGTGCTGGAGGATCTGCGCGTGCCGGTGGACTGCATCGCCGGCACCAGCATGGGCTCGCTGGTGGGCGGCGCCTATGCCACCGGCATGTCGCCCGCCGAGATGGAACGGCTGGTCAGCGGGCTGAGCACCGAAAAGCTGTTCAAGGAACGCCCGCCGCGCAAGGACCTGACCGTGCGCCGCAAGCAGGACGATTTCACCAACCTGTTCACGCCCGAGATCGGCGTGCAAACGAGAGGGCTGCTGCTGCCCAAGGGCGCGGTCTCGGGCGTGCAGCTTGAGACGGTGCTGCGCCAGCTGGCGCGCACGCCCGGCTACCGCGACTTCGACAAGCTGCCGATCCCCTACCGCGCCGTCGCCACCGACCTCGTCGCCGGCACGCCGGTCGTGTTCAACGCCGGCGAGCTGGCCAACGTGATGCGCGCCAGCATGTCGGTGCCGGGCGCGGTGGCGCCGGCGGAATACCAGGGAAGGCTGCTGGTCGACGGCGGGCTCACCGACAACCTGCCGGTCGGCGTGGCGCGCGCGATGGGCGCCGATGTCATCATCGCCGTCAACCTCGGCACGCCGCTGATGAAGCGCGAGGAGCTGACCTCGGTCATCGGCGTGACAGGCCAGATGCTCAACATCCTGACCGAGCAGAACGTGCGCGCCTCGCTGGCCTCGCTGGGCCCCGCCGACGTGCTGATCGAGCCCGCGCTCGGCGATTTTTCCGCGACCGACTTCGACCACCTGACCGCCACCATCCCCATCGGCGAAGCCGCGGCGCGCAAGGTGGCCGAGCGCCTCGCGCCGCTGGCACTGCCGCCGGCGCAGTATGCGCAGCTGCGCGCGGCGCAGCAGGCGGTGTCGCCGCCCGACACGCGGCCGGTGGATGCGATCGAGCTGGCGCCGCTGCACCGCGTCAATCCCGAGTTTGCGACGGCGGTGATGGAGACCAAGCCGGGCGAGCCGCTTGACCAGGCCACGCTCGACCAGGACATGCGGCGGCTGTTCGGCACCGGCGACTTCGAGCACGTCAACTACGGCATCATGGAAGAGCCGGGCAAGCGCATCCTGGTGGTCAATGCGGTCGAGAAATCGTACGGGCCGGACTACCTGCGCTTTGGCCTCGGGCTCAGCACGGACTTCCGCGGCGATGCGTTCTTCAACCTGATCGGCAGCTACCGGCGCACCTGGCTGAACTCGCTTGGCGCCGAATGGCGCACCGATCTGCAGGTGGGCCAGACTACTTCGCTGACGAGCGAGTTCTACCAGCCGCTGAACACGCGCCAGTACTTCTTCATCGCCCCGCGCATCGAGCTGGAGCGCCGCCCGGTCAACGTGTTCCAGGGCAGCACCCGCCTGGCCACCTATGACCTGCGCCGCCTTGACGTAGCGCTGGACGTGGGCAGCCAGTTCACCAAGTACGGTGAGCTGCGGCTGGGCGTGCAGACCGGCACGCTGGACGCCACGCTGAGCACCGGCCCGGAGGCGCTGTCGCCGGGCCCCGGCAGGATCAAGCGCGGCGCAATTACCGGCCGGCTCTTCTTCGACCAGCTCGACAGCGTCGACTTCCCGCGCTTCGGCTATGCTGGCTCGTTGCGGGTCTATGCCTCGCAACCGGGACTCGGTGCCGACGATTCCTATATCAAGGCGCAGGGCGACCTGGTGTATGCCCATTCGATCGGAAACCATACCGTGTCGCTCGGGCTCAAGGCCGGCACCAATGTCGGCAACCCGCTGCCGCGCTATGACCTGTTCCAGTGGGGCGGCTTCCTGCAGCAATCCGGCTATGCGACCGGGCAACTGCTGGGCGGCAACCTGCAGTTTGCGCGGCTGGTCTACTACAACAAACTGGCGCGGCAGACGCTGCTGCAGGGCATCTACGCCGGCTTCTCGCTGGAGGCAGGCCGCATGGGTGCGCCGCTGGTGCCGGGAAGCCCGACCGGGCTGCTCAAGTCGGGATCGCTGTTCCTGGCGCTGGACAGCCCGCTCGGGCCACTCTATTTCGCCTATGGCCGGGCCGCGGCCGGGACATACAGCTTCTACCTCTTCCTCGGCAAGCCGTTCTGAGACGCGGGTCCACCGCAACGTGGGCCGCGCGTGTGATGCGAGCGTACCCCACCGAAGTTGTATGTAATGTCTTAATTCAAAGGTCTATACTTTTCCCGTCAGCAAGACCCCCTCTTGAATGACGACCCTTCCCCGGTCGCCGCTGCCCCAGCGGCGACTTTTTTATGGGCGGTCGCCGCATTCGGGCAACGGCCGCGAGCATGGTTGCCCACCTCCTATCCCCGCCTCGGGCCGCGCTGCCGGCCGCACTCGCGGAGGTTTCCATGCAGATCGGTTTCACCATTTCACAGCGGCCTGTCGCGTGGTCCGGTGCGCTCGCTGGTGGCCACGCTGACCTTCATGGCGGCGGGCTTCCTGACGGTGCTGGTGCAACGCCACCTGCTCGGGAGGTATCGCATCGATCACTAAACGCGCATCGTGGCCACCGGGACACAGTTGGATGCACGCAATGCTGGCCCGTTGCGCCAAGCCGGTTTAAGATTGCGCGATTATCGAACAACGAACCCGGACAAGCACAGCCCAATGGAAGTCCTCCGCCCCATCGGTCTCGGCCATGCACAGGCCGACACCGTCCGCGTCGCCCGGCCGCAGGCCGATTTGCTGAGCAGCTTTGCCGGCGATCCCAATTTCATGCTGTCGCTGGCGCGCGGGCTGACCGTGCTGGAGGCCTTCTCGGAACGCAAGCGTCCGCTGACCATCTCGCAGGTGGCGCAGCGCACGCAGCTGTCGCGCGCCTCGGTGCGGCGCTGCCTCTATACGCTGGAGCAGCTTGGCTATGTCAGCCAGCAGGAGGGCCAGTTCGCGCTGCGCCCGCGGGTGCTGCACCTGGGGCATGCGTATTTCTCTTCGACCTCGCTGGTGTCGCTGGCGCAGCCGATCCTGGACAACCTGAGCGCGCGCATCCACGAGACCTGCGCGCTGGCCATCCTCGACGGCACCGACATCCTCTACCTGGTCCGCTCCGAAGTGCAGCGGGTCCTGAACTACTCGCTGGGCATGGGCAGCCGCCTGCCGGCCTACTGCACCTCCAACGGCCGGCTGCTGCTGGCGCACCAGCCGGCCTCGGTGCTCGACGGCTTTTTCGAGCATGCCGAGCTGCGTCCGCGCACGCTGCAGACCAAGGTGTCGCGGCAGGAGCTGGAGGCATGCTTCGCGCGGGCACGCGAAGTCGACTACGTGATCGTCGACGAGGAGCTGGAGCCGGGCCTGCGCGCGATTTCCGTGCCGGTGCGCTCGGCCTCCGGCATCGTGCTGGCTGGCCTGAGCGTGAGCGTGCGCGCCGCGCGCGTACCGGAAAGCGAGATGATCACGCGGCTGCTGCCGCCGATGCGCGAAGCCGCGGCGGCCATCGGGCGGCTGATCGGCTCCTGACGGGCCGCGCCTCGCGCGCCGGGATGTTCAGCCCCGGTGCGCCAGCTCCAGCGCGAATACCAGCCGCTGCAGGAAGTTCTCCATACGGCCGTCCGGATTGATAAAGGCGCAGCCGAAGTGGTGGATGGCGTTGCCGTCATGGCCGACCAGCCAGTGGCCAACCACCTGCAGGTCGAGCTCGACCTTGCCCAGCTCGCGGAAGTCGAGACGGCACTTGGCCACGGTGGTACCGACCGGCAACTGTTCCTCGGTGACGCTCTTGGAGCGCAGCCCGACGCCGGACAGCGACAGGTCGGCAATGTCCAGGCACAGCAGCGCATTGTCGGCGCCCCGGATTTCGCAGCGGTAGCCCTTGGTCACCAGTGTGCGCGCGCGGAAATGGCGGCGGCGCTGGAAGTGATAGAGCTTCTCCGGAAATTCGACGACAAAGGCCGGGCCTTGCTCGAAGCGGGTCGCGGCCGGCTGCCCCACCATAAAGTTCACCGGCACGCCGCGCAGCAAACCCGAGAATGCATTCTCTTCCGAGGTCATCAGCGACTGCCGCTCGGCGTCGGCATTGCACCAGTCGAACACGAAGGTCCGGTTGACCGGATCGACCTGCAGGATCGAGGTGACGAACTGGTGCCCGGTACGGGTGCGCACGCTCAGCATGCACTTCTGCCACGACAGGTCGCGCAGCACGGTGCCGATCTGGGAGTTGTGCGTGAGGCGGTAACGATCGTCCGCCGGCGTGTCGGCGGCGGCAGTGTCGGTCTCGGTTCCGGTGCCGGCCCCGGTGGCTTCGTGCTGATTCATGGATTCACGCAACGTCTGGTATAGCGGGATGCCGCCGGCTGGGGGTGTAGTGGGGGCGCGGCAGCCAGTCGGCCTGCCGGCCGCGCGCCGCATGTTAAGCGCGTGCCCCCGCGTCCGGCAAGACTCATGGCGACACCTTCGGCAAAACTGTGGCAGAACTTGAGCACAGACTTACGGGGGGTAGCGCCTGCGCCGCTTTCAGGCGTCCTTCGGCTCCAATGGCGGCCCCGCCGGGGATGCGGCCGGCGCCAGCATTGCCTGCGCCTCGTCGCGCAGCCACGCGAGCAGCAGCAGCCGGCGCGTGTCGTGCTCGAACGGCGCCGGCGACAACAGATGGTACGCCGACCCGTCCGGCGTGAAGCCGAACGGGGCAGCCAGGCGCCCGTCGGCGATCTCGTCGGCGGCCATCAGCCGCGAAGCCATGGCCCAGCCGAGGCCCGCCGCCGCGGCCTGCAGGCTCAGGTAGAAGTGCTCGTACCAGGCATCGCCCTCGAAGCGGACGGCCTGCGCGTCAGGGCCGGCGGCAGCCAGCCAGCGTTGCCAGGCATCGGGCCGGGTGCGCGTATGCAGCCGTGCCGGAACAGCGGCGGGACCCTGGGCCAGCAGCGGGCGGCACACCGGCCCGACCCATTCCTGCGCCACCTCGCGCGCGTGCCAGCGCGGCTCGAAGGCGAAGTCATTGCGCCGCAGCGCCAGGTCGGCGCCGCTGCGCGCGAAATCGATCGGGCCGCCCGCCGCCATCAGGTGCAGCGGGATGTCAGGGTGGCGCGCGGCAAAGCGCGGCAGGCGCGGGATCAGCCAGCGCATTGCCACGGTCGGCTCGCACGACAGCACCAGCGCCCGGCCAGGCGGCTGGGTGCGGATGCGCGCCGCGGCGCCGGCCAGCATCTCCATTGACTGTGAAGCGGCGGCGAACAGCGTGCGCCCCGCATCGGTCAGGAAGACGCCGCGGTTGCGCCGCTCGAACAGTGCCACGCCGAGCGTGTCTTCCAGCTGGCGGATCTGCCGGCTGACCGCGCCGTGGGTCAGGTGCAGTTCTTCGGCCGCGCGCACGAAGCTCTCGTGGCGTGCGGCAGCCTCGAAAAAGCGGATCCAGCCCAGCCAGTGCATCGGGATTTTCAGTCAGTTTTTCTCACGTATTTGCGCGAGTATATATCGGTTGTGGGTCTCGTTTGTGGCACGCAGAATTGGGTACGCTTTGCCGTGCCGGCCTAGTCCGGCGGCGGCGATCGGCTCTCAACCACAACGTAACCTCACACAAAATGATTCCAGTTGCCCTTCCAGTCGTCGAACCGCTGGCGGTCGCCGCCGTGACCGTGCTCGCCGTGGTCAGCCCCGGCCCGGATTTCGCCATGGTGACCCGCAACAGCTACCTGTACGGCCGCCGCGCCGGGCTGCTCAGCGCCCTTGGCATCGCAATGGGGGTGCAGGTCCATGTGCTGTACACGATGTTCGGCGTGGCGCTGCTGATGGCGCATGCGCACAGCGTGCTGACGGTGGTGAAGGCGCTGGGCGCGGCCTACCTGGTGTGGATCGGCCTGCAGACGCTGCGCCGGCGCGCGCCGCTGGCGGTCGACCTGCACGGCGCCCCGGCACTGCGGCCGGCCGCGGCCTTGCGCATGGGCTTCCTGACCAATGCGCTGAACCCGAAATGCACGCTGTTCGTGGTCAGCACCTATACGCAGGTGGTCGACGCGCACACGCCGGTGCCGGTGCAGTTCGGCTACGGTGCGTTCATGTCGCTGGCGCACCTGGCGTGGTTCAGCCTGGTGGCCGGTGTATTCGCCGCGCCGGCGTTGCGGGCGGCGATGCTGCGCCGCCAACGTCTGCTGGACGGCGCCATCGGGTCGGCGCTGTGCGGGCTCGGGGCCGCGCTGGGGCTCAGCAACCTGGCGTAGCAGCAGGCCGGGCCAGTGGCCACGCCTGCAGCACGAGGTGCTCCGCGCCCTGCGGTCCCAGCCGGCTTTCGAACAGCACCAGCCGCTGCACCGGCCAGGGATCGCTGGCGAGCATCCGTTGCGCGTCGAGCCAGGCGCGCAACATGGCCTCGGGTACCGTCGGGCGGCAGCGTGCCAGCGTCAGGTGTGGGTGGTAGCGGCGGCGCTCCGGCTCGATGCCGGCGGCCTGTGCCAGCGCCTGCCCCACCGCGGCATGCAGCGCGCGCAGTGCGTCAAGCCCGGGACCCGGCGCGAGGCCGGCCCACAGCACCGAGCCCTGGCCGGTCCGGAAGCGGCCGGTGCCTGCAGCCTGCAGCGTGAAGGCGGGCGCTGCGAGTCCGTCGAGCGCGGCGTTCAGCTGCGCCTCGGGCACGCCGCATTCGCCGAGGAAATGCAGGGTCAGATGAACCTGCGTGGCCGGCACCGGGCGCAGGCCGGTCGCCTCCGGCAGGGTCGACAGCAACCGCTCCGCCCGCGCCGGCGGCACTTCCACGGCGAAAAACAGGCGCGGCATGGCGCCGGCTCAAGCGCCCGCCGGGCCGACACCCTCGCGCCGCAACAGCGCGCGCTTGCGCTCGATGCCGCCGGCGTAGCCCGTCAGCGCGCCGGCAGTGCCGAGCACGCGATGGCAGGGCACGATGACGGACAGCGGGTTGCGCCCCACCGCGCCGCCGACCGCGCGCGCGTGCGTCGGCGGCAGGCCGAGGGCGCCGGCCAGTTCGCCGTAGGACGCCGTTGCGCCGCATGGAATGGCCTGCAGCGCGTGCCAGACGCGCTGCTGGAACGGGCTGCCCGCGAAGCGCACCGGCACGGTAAAGGCGTCGCGCTTGCCGGCGAAGTATTCGGCCAGCTCCAGCGCGGCGCGTTCGAGCACGGCCGCCTCCTGCAGCGATGCTTCGCCACTGCTTGCTGCCACGTTGGCGGGATAGTACTTCTGCCCCGCGAAGAAGACGCCGGTCAGGTGCGTCCCTTCCGCGCGCAACAGCATGGTGCCCAGCGGGCTGTCGATCTGGCGATAGCTGCTCATGTCATGGTCTCCGGTTCGGACGCGGCGGGCGCGTCCTTCATGGTCTCATAGCGATGCCACAGGTGGACCGCCGCATAGGCGCGCCACGGCGCCCATTGCGCAGTGCGCGCGTGCATTGCACTGACGGTGCCGACGCCCAGCACCTTGCGCAGCGCATAGTCGGTGCCAGGGAAGGCATCGGGCCAGCCCAGCGCGCGCATGGCGACGTACTGCGCGGTCCAGTCGCCGATGCCGTCGATGGCGCGCAGCGCCGCGACGGTCGCTTCGGGCGGCGCGTGCGCGTCAAGCGCGAGTGTGCCGTCGGCCACGCGCTGCGCCAGCGCCTGCAACGTGTGCGCCTTGCCCGCCGGCACGCCGGCGTCGCGCAGGTCCTGCGGCGGCATGGCGGCGATGGCGGCGGCGCTCGGGAACAGGTAGCGCAGACTGCCCGGCAGGGCATCGGGCAGCGTTGCCGCCGAATCCGCGCGCTGCGCCAGTGCGGCCAGGATGCGGCGCGCGTGCGCCACCGAAATGACCTGACCCACCACCGCACGCACGGCAATCTCAAACCCGTCGACGCTGCCCGGCAACCGCATGCCCGGCACGGCCTGCGCGAGTTCGCCGAGATGGCGGTCGACCACATCGGGGCGGCAGCCCAGGTCGCACAGGCGCCGCACCTTGCCCAGCGCCTGCGGGATCGCGCGCGCCAGCGACGCCGACAAGGTCACGCGCAACACCATGCGGCGCGGCACATGCTCAATGCGGACCCAGCCGTCATGCACGGTGCCGCCCGCTTCCACGCGCAGCGTGCGCGCATAGGCGCCGTCGCGGATCTCTTCGATGCCATCCACCGCGCGCGCGGCCAGGAAGCCCAGCAGCGCCTCCCACGCCAGCGGCGGCCGGTAGCCAAGCTCGAACACGAGCCGGTCGGCCACGCCGTCGGCAGCGCGCCGGCGCAGCGCGAGCGGGGTCAGGCCGTAGCGCGTCTTCAGCACATCGTTGAAGCGGCGCACGCTGCCGAAGCCGGCCGCCAGCGCCACCTCGGTCACCGGCAGCGCGGTGTCGGCCAGCAGGCGCTTGGCCAGCAGCAGCCGCTGGGTCTGCGCGTACTCGAGCACCGAGACACCGAACTGCGCATCGAACAGGCGCCGCAAATGCCGCTCGGTCACGCCGATGCGCGCGGCCAGCGTGGTGACGCTGCCTTCGGCCATGAAGCCTTCGTCGATCAGCGTGGCGGCGGCCTGCGCGAGCCGGCCCGAGATATCGGCAAGCCCGTGCCCGGGCGCCAGTTCCGGGCGGCAGCGCAGGCAGGGCCGGAAGCCGTGCTTCTCGGCGGCGGCGGCACTTTCGTAGAAGGTGCAGTTCTCGCGCTTGGGGGTGCGTACTGCGCACACCGGCCGGCAGTACACACCGGTCGAGGAGACGCCTACGAAGAAGCGCCCGTCGAAGCGGCGGTCATGCGATGCCACGGCCTTGTAGCAGGTGTCGGGATCAAGGTTCATGCAGGCATGCTACCGCTTCGGCCGCCTGGGCACCGGCTGGATTCGGACATTTCCCTCTGGCATGCAGAGGTGGGCTGCGGCACAGTTCCGGGTATGGGCGGCGGCTAGAATTGCGCTTTGCGCCACTGCCGCGCCCCCCTTCAGCTCATTACCCGGCAGCCAGCCCACACCGGAGATGCCATGCGCCGTTTTGCCCTGCACCTGTCGATGCTTGCCTTGCTGGCCCCGCTGCCCGCGCCGGCGCAACCCGTGCAGCCGGTGCCGGCGGCATCGCCTGCGCAGGCGCAGCAGGTCGCCACTGTGGAGGGCATCACCGAATACCGCCTGCCCAACGGCCTGCGCATCGTCATGGCCCCGGACGCGGCCAAGCCCACCACCACGGTCAATATCACCTACCTCGTGGGCAGCCGCCACGAGAACTATGGCGAGACCGGCATGGCCCACCTGCTCGAGCACCTGCTGTTCAAGGGCACGCCTTCGCTGCCGGGCAAGGCCATTCCGACCGAGTTCGCGCGGCGCGGCATGAGCGTCAACGGCACCACCACGCAGGACCGTACCAATTATTTCGGCACCTTTGCCGCCAGCGACGAAAACCTCGACTGGGCGCTGCGCATGGAAGCGGACCGCATGGTGAACAGCGTGCTGTCCAAGGCCGACCTCGACAGCGAGATGACTGTGGTGCGCAACGAGATGGAAATGGGCGAGAACAGCCCGTCGCGCATGCTGATGCAGCAGACCATGTCCGCCGCATACCGCTGGCACAACTACGGCAAGGCACCGATCGGCGCGCGCAGCGACGTCGAGAACGTCAGCATCGACAACCTGCGCGCGTTCTACCGGCGCTACTACCAGCCGGACAACGCGGTGCTGGTGGTGGCGGGCAAGTTCGATCCCGCCGCCACGCTGGCACGCATCGAGCGCTACTTCGGCCCGATCCCGCGCCCCACGCGCGTGCTGCCGCCCGAGCATACGGTCGAGCCGGCGCAGGAAGGCGCGCGCGAACTGGTGATCATGCGGCCCGGCGACAACAGCCTGGTGGCCGCGCAGTACCACGTCAGCCCCGGCGCACATCCCGACACCACGGCGCTGTCGCTGCTGACGATCATCCTCGGCGACACGCCCGGCGGGCGCCTGTACAAGGCGCTGGTCGAGCGCGGCCAGGCCGCTTCGATCGGCAGCGCGTTCTATGCGATGAAGGACCCCGGCACGCTGCTGTTCATGGCGGAGACGTCCAGGGACCAGTCGCTGGCAGCCGCGCGCGCGGGCCTGATCACGCAGGTCGAAGGCTTTGCCGAGGCCCCCGTGACCGAAGCCGAGCTGGAACGCGCACGCGTGCGCATGCGCAATGCCTACGACCACTACATGAGCGACCCCGGCGCGCTTGGCATCGCCCTGTCGGAGGCCATTGCAAAAGGCGACTGGCGGCTGTTCTTCCTGAACCGCGATCGCATCGAGACCACCACGCTGGCGGACGTGCAGCGCGTGGCACAGAACTACCTGCAGTCGTCAAACCGCACCGTGGGCCTGTTCGTACCGTCCGCGCAGCCAGCCCGCGCGCAGGTGCCCGGCAAGCCTGATGTCGCCGCGATGGTCAGCGGCTACCAGGGCAAGCCGGCGCTGGCCGCGGTCGCGCCGTTCGACCCCAGCCCCGCCAATATCGACGCACATACCACGCGCCAGACGCTGGCCAACGGCATGCAGCTAGCCCTGTTGCCCAAGCCCGCGCGCGGCGAGGTGGTGCATGGCGTGCTGGTGCTGCGCATGGGCGACGTGCAGAGCCTGCAAGGGCTGACCACGGTGGGGGCGATGACCGCGTCAATGCTTCGGCGCGGCGCCGCCGGCATGAACCGCGAGCAGATCGCCGATCGCATCGAGGCGCTGCGCGCGCGCGTCGGCATCGGCGGCAGTTCGGAGCGCGTGACCGTCAGCTTCGAGACACGCCGGACGCAGCTGCCCGAACTGCTGGCACTGCTGCGCGAGATCCTGCGCGCGCCGGACTTTCCCGAAGCGGAGTTCGAGACGCTGCGCAAGACCAGCATCGCGGATATCGAAAGCATCCAGAGCCAGCCGGGCGTGATGGCGTCGAACGCACTGGGCCGTCACGGCGATCCGTATCCCATGGGCGATCCGCGCCACGCGCGCAGCTTTGCCGAGAACATCGCCGACCTGCGCGCGGCCACGCTGGCGCAGGTGCGCGATTTCCACGCGCGTTTCTACGGCGCGGGCAATGCGCAACTGAGCCTGGTAGGCGACTTCGATGCGCCGGCCGCGGCGGCGCAGGTCGCGCAGCTGTTCGGCGACTGGACCGCGGCGCAGCCGTTTGAACGCGTCGACCGGCCGTTCGTGCCGATTGCGCCGGCCGAATTCACGCTGCCCGCGCCGGGCAAGGCCAATGCCGTCTACGTGGCCGCGGCGCCGATCGACCTGACCAGCGACTCGCCGGACTATGCGCTGATGATGATCGCAAACCGCGTGCTGGGTGGTGCCAGCCTGCGCAGCCGGCTGGCCGACCGCCTGCGCCAGCAGGAAGGGTTGAGCTATGGCGCCAGCAGCTGGGTACAGGTGGGCGCGCTCGACCGCGCCGGCCGCTTCGGCGTGCAGGCGCAATACGCGCCGCAGAACCTCGCGCGCTTGCAGCGCGCGGTCGCCGACGAGCTCGAGCGCTTCACACGTGACGGCATCACCGCACCGGAACTGGCAGAAGCGGTCAGCGGCCTGCTGCAGCAGGGCACGGTCAGCCGCAGCAATGACGCGGCGCTGGCGGGTGCGCTTGCCAACCAGCTCTACCTGGGCCGCACCATGGCCTTCACCGCGGAACTCGAGGCTCGGCTGCGCGCGGCCACGACGGAATCGGTCAACGCCGCGATCCGGCGCTATATGCAGGCGGGTGGCATGTCGCGCGTCTATGCGGGCGACTTCAGCGGCGCGCCTGCGGCGCAGCCGACTCAGGCACGCGAGGCGGCCAGCGGCAGCCAGGCAGGCGGCGGGGCGAACACTGAAGCCGCCGGCGCCACATCGGCCGCGCAGCCCTGACATACCGGGGAAACAAAGTTCGGCTGCACTGGCGGGAAGCGCAGGACCGGCCAGGCAGCAGCTGCCCGGGCGGCTAGGCTAACGGCCGGGGCGCGCAAGGCCGGGCATGTAGGCATCGCCGCGGTGCAGGCTCTTGCCGCGACCCCGGGTTGACTGTATATTCGTACAGTATAAGTCGATACAAGAGGTGTGGATGTCAATCGTGCGAGCTGGCAGCAAGGCAGAAGCGCTCCGGCTTCTGGCCTCGGAAAACGTGCTGGCGCTGGAGCTGGACTACGAGACAGGCTGGCAGGATGCGGTCGAACTCGGCAGGCTCGGAGAAAAGCGCGGTATCAAGGTGCAGTATCGCGGACAGGAAAGCATCGCCGTCCGCTCCCGCGAAGCCCTGATCGAAGGGCTTGCCAAACCCAAGGGCACGTTCCGCCAACGCAATCTCTATTGCCAGTTCGATCTCGGCACGCTGGCGGACCATGAACTGCTCGACCTCGAGGCCAAGGCCACGCGGCTCGGGGACTATATTCTCGCGGGCCACCTGCTGCGCGATGTCGATGGAGTGTGGCCGCAGCCAAAAAGCGAGCAATAAGCGAGCAATAAGCGCTGCAACCAAAAGCAAAGGCCGCCATGCCGGCGGCCTTCGACCTTCTATATTGCACGCGGCGCGATCAGTGCCAGACCCGCGTCGCGTTGGCCCATCGCGCCGCGCACGATTGCGTGGCGGCAGCGGCGATTGACTCGGCCGCATCATCGGCAAGCTCGCCGGCATCGGCCGGCGACACCTGCGCGGCGCTGTCCAGCGCCGTGCGCCACATGACTGCCGACACCAGCGTCTTGCATTGGCGGCGTTCGCCATGCGCCAGCGCCAGCAGGCGCTCGTAGCCTTCCATCACGATCAGGCGGTCGCCGCGGCATGGCTGCAGCTGCAGCGTGTACAGGTGATCGCATTCGCAATGCAGGCTGCCGCCGCTTACCGCCAGCACGATCGCGCCGGGCAGCGCAATGCCGCTGGCCTGCACCTTGCCGCGCAAGCGCGCCAGGTGCGCGTGCGCGCGCGGGTCGCTGTCCTGCGCCATATTGGCCGGCACCGCGCCCAGCGCCATCAGCTCCGCGGGCGATACCGCCAGCGTGTACGCCTGTAGCGCAGTGCGATAGGACGCCACCACCGCGCGCAGGCGGTGCGGCGTGTCAACGTCATGGCCTGCCGGCCCGCGATCCTGCCAATCGTCCATGTCGACTCCTGCCGCGCCGGGCGTTTGCATGGTCAGTCGCGCAGCAGCTGCTTGGCGATGATCAGCTGCTGGATCTGCGTGGTGCCTTCATACAGGCGCAGCAGGCGCACGTCGCGGTAGAAGCGCTCAGCCTTGTACTCGGCGATATAGCCGGCGCCGCCGTGGATCTGCACCGCGCGGTCGGCCACGCGGCCCACCATCTCGGTACAGAACATCTTGGTGCAGGAGGCCAGCATGCTGACTTCCGGATCGCTCTTGCCGGCGGGCTTGGCGTCGTAGCGCTGCGCGCAGTCACGCACCATCGACAGGCCGGCGTAGAGCTCGGCCTGGCTGTCGGCCAGCATCGCCTGGATCAGCTGGAAGTCGCCGATGGGCTTGCCGAACTGCTTGCGCTCCTTGGCATATGCCACCGCGTCGGTGATCAGGCGATGCGCCATGCCGCAGGCCAGTGCCGAGATATGCAGGCGGCCGCGGTCGAGCACCTTCATGGCGGTCTTGAAGCCCACGCCCGGCACGCCGCCGATGATGTTGGCGGCGGGCACGCGCACGTTCTCCAGCACCACGTCGCAGGTCTTTGTGCCGCGCTGGCCCATCTTCTTGTCCGGCTTGCCCAGCGAGATGCCCGGGGTGTCGGCCGGCACGATGAAGGACGAAATGCCCGAGGCACCCGCACCGCCGGTGCGCGCCATCAGCGTGAAGGCGCCGGCGCGCGGTGCGTTGGTGATAAAGCGCTTGGTGCCGTTGATGACGTAGTGGTCGCCGTCAAGCTCCGCCCTGGTCTGCAGCGAGGCTGCGTCGGAGCCGGCATTCGGTTCGGTCAGCGCAAACGAGATGATCAGGTCGCCGCTGGCGATACGCGGCAGGTAAGACTGCTTCTGCTCCTCGGTGCCATCCATCAGGATGCCCTGCGAGCCGATGCCGACGTTGGTGCCGAACACCGAGCGGAAGGCAAACGCGGTGTGGCCGAGGTCATACACCACATCGCATTCCTGCGACATCGACAGGCCGATGCCGCCGTAGTTTTCGGGAATGGAGATGCCGAACAGGCCCATCTCCTTCATGTCCGCGACGATATCGGCGGGGACGTCGTCGGTCTCTTCCAGCGTGTCCTCGGCGGGCTTCAGGCGTTCGTCGATGAAGCGCTGCACCGAGGCGCGCAGCAGGGCAAAGGATTCTTGGTCAAGGGCCATGAGGATTCTCCGGGTCAGGCAATACGTCGGTCTGGCCGACATGGTACGCCGGCGGCGCGATTTGACAATCCACTGGAGATTGGACAGAAGCGTCAACAAAATTTGACAATCCGCCTGTGTCAGTTCCACGTCACTGCGAGCAGCCCGGCCAGGCCGAGGGCCAGTGCCGCCAGCGCGTCGCCGGCGATCAGGCCGCCACCCAGCAGCGATGCGGTGCTCATGTCCTCGGGCAGCGCCTGCCGCTCACGCCTCGCCCCAGGCCTGCGCCCGGCCAAAGCGCCGCCGACGCTTGCCGCCACGCCGCCCGCGGCCATCCAGCCGGCCGCCGCCAGGTTGACGAAGCCGCCGAAGGACGATGCATAGGGTGACGGCAACAGCACCGCATCCAGCAAAAAGTCCGCCACCCTGCCCCGCCGGCCAGACTGCGCGAAGCGCTGCCACGCCGGGCCGCCCAGGATGACCTTGCGCAGCACCGCCGTAGCCAGCCCCAGGGCCAGCCCGAGCGCGACCGCGGCATGCTGGGCGGCGCGCGGCTGCGCCAGCCCGTGCAGCACGCCGACGATCTTGTAGGTCATGGCCGAGGCCCAGCGCGCCGGCTGCTGGTCCGCCGGCAGTTGTGTCTGGTCCAGCGCCAGCACCGGATACGCCTGCATGAACAGCCGCGCCATCGCCACGGCCACAAGCGCGCCTACCACGATGCCGGCAACCTGGTAGCCGAACTGCACCATGCGGTCGCTGCCCAGGCGCCAGCCGGTGGAGCGGTCCTGCTGCATGTCGCTGGCTTCGGCGGTCGCCACCAGCAGCACCGTCGCCGCGATCAGGCCGACATGCGGCGCGCGCAAGCCGGCCGCGGCCATCAGGATCACCGTCAGCACGAAGGCGGACGAGATCGGGTTCTGGTCGACCATGCCGACCGAGATGCCGTTGACCAGCGCGAACACCAGCACCAGCAGCACCGCCATCAGCTGGAAGACCGGCGGCTGGCCGAACCACGCGACGCCCGCCGCGACCGTGGCGGTGCCCCACAGCAGCGCCCACGCGGCCACCCAGGCCATGCCGGGTCCACGCCGCGCCTGCGCCTTTCGCGGGGCCCGGCTACGCCACTGCCGCCACGCCTGCGCCAGCAGCAGCGCGACATCGAGCGCGGCCGCCCCCATGATCATCCCCAGCGCCACCAGGAAGGTGGCCTTGCGATATGGTTCGCCAGGCGCGAGCCATCCCACCGACACGAACCACGGCGTCAGCGCCCAGCCGGCAAGGCCGCCCACCAGCGCGGCAATGCCGATGCGCGCCCCGACGATCATGCCCGCGCCGAATGTCGCCGCCGACAGGTCCAGCGCCGCCAGCCACGACACGCGCGCCGCGCCCAGGCCGCTGGCCAGCCCCAGCGCCATGCCGCCGCCCAGCCGCGCCACCGAGCGCCGCAGCAGCACCGGGTCGGTCAGCGCGCGCAGGATATTGGCAACCGCCAGTCCCGACGGGAACGTCAGCTGCATCCGGTCCACCAGCAACGGCGTGTACAGCATGCCGATGCCCACGCCGTACATGCCGATGCACAGCATGTAGAGCACCAGCTGCCACAGCGGCGGCTGTGCCAGGCCGAGCCAGGTCATCGCCTGCAGCACCACCGCCATGCCGCCCATGCCAGCCACCGATGCCGCCGCGGTCTGGATGTAGTTGGCGCCATGCCGGCCCGGGGCGCCGTAGCTGGCCGTCACCACCGAGCCGAGTATGCCGGCCAGCACCTGGCCACCGACAAAGAAGCCCAGCGAGAAATTCATGTAGGCGGCGGCAATGCCGCCAAGTGGACCGAGCACCAGCATGCCGGCCGCGCCCAGCAGCGCGTGGTAGCGCCAGCTGCCGGCAGCGGGCAGCCAGCTGGCGCGGTGCACGGCGTCGGTGGGCAGGGTTGGCATGGCGAAGGTTCGCAGGCAGCAGTAGCGGGGTGCGTTCTGCGAAGCATAGGCCACGGTACCGGGTAGGCGATGTGCGACTTGTCTCTCTTTACAGGGCGGCGCCGCCGAGCCAGCCGGGTAAACACTGGTTTCGTGCGCAACCATCTGGGATATAGTTGCGTACGAAACCAATTACATCAAACGAGACCAGCCATGACCGACTCCACCGCACCACGCGCGGCCGTGCCACCGGTACCGCCTCCCGCGACGCCGCGCCCCTGGCCCCGACACGTACCCGTGCTGATCGCCGGCGGCGGCCCGGTCGGGCTGGCGCTGGCGGCACTGCTGGCGCGCTACGGCGTCGCCTCGCTGGTAGTGGAGGCCGACGACGGCTACTGCGCCGGCAGCCGCGCCATCTGCATGTCGCGCCGCTCGCTCGAGATCCTGGGCTGGGTCGGCGCCGACCAGCAAACGGTCGAAACCGGCCTGCCCTGGGTAGGCGGCCGCAGCTACTACCGCGACGCCGAGGTGCTGCATTTCCGCATGCCGAGCGAGCCGGACGAGCGCTTTGCGCCGATGGTCAATATCCAGCAGTACTACCTCGAAGCATTCGCGCACGAGGCCGCGCTGCGGGGCGCCACGCCGGCCGAGGTGCGCTTCGGCGCGCGCGTGCGCACGGTGCGTCCGCATGACGGCGGCGTGGTCGCGGAAATCGAGAGCGCCGACGGCGTGGTGCAGGTCGACGCGCAATGGCTGGTCGCCTGCGACGGCGGGCGCAGCACGGTGCGCGAGCAACTGGGCCTGCGCATGGAAGGCACCCAGTACGAAGGCCGCTATGTCATTGTCGACATCGTGCAGAAGACCCGGCGCGAGGTGGAGCGGCTGGCCTGGTTCGACCCGCCGTCGAATCCGGGCTCGACCATCCTGATGCACCGCCAGCCCGACGATGTCTGGCGCATCGACTACCAGATCCGCGACGACGAGGATGCCGAGGAAGCGGTCAAGCCGGAGAACGTGCTGCTGCGCGTGCAGAGCCACCTCGACATGATCGGCGAGACCGAGCCCTGGCAGCCGCTGTGGATCTCGATCTACAACGCCAAGTGCCTGACGCTGCAGGACTATCGCCACGGCCGCGTGCTGTTCGCCGGCGACGCCGCGCACCTGGTGCCGATCTTCGGCGTGCGCGGGCTCAACTCCGGGCTGGATGATGCCGGCAACCTGGCGTGGAAGCTGGCAGCGGTCGTGCGCGGCCAGGCCGCGGACAGCCTGCTCGACTCCTATTCGGCCGAACGCGTCCACGCCACCCGGCAGAACATCGCCTACGGCGCCAAGAGCACCGAATTCATGGCGCCCCCCGACTTTGCCTTCCGCCTGATGCGCGAGGCCACGCTGCGGCTGGCGCAGGGCGGCAGCCCGGTGCGGTCGCTGATCAACCCGCGCCAGTCGGCACCGATCGCCTATGCCGGTTCGCCGCTGAACGGCGCCAGCGACTTCGGCGCCGACTGCCCCGGCGCCGCGCCCGGGTTGCCCGCTCCGGAGGCGCGCGTCGCCAGCGCGGAAGGCATCGGCCACCTGACGCAATGCTTCGGGCAGCGCTTCACGCTGCTGTACTTCGGTGATTCGCCAACGCTGCCTGCCCCGCTGGCCGCGCTGGTGCAGGCCTATCCGCATACACTGCAGGCCCGCGTGATCGTCAACGGTAACGCCGGCCCCGCGCAGGGCGCACTTGCCGATGTCGCCGGCCAGGCGCAGGCGCGTTACGGTGCCCGGCCGGGTACGCTCTACGCGATCCGCCCCGACGGGTACGTGCTGTCGCGCTGGCGCGCGCCCGCATGGGACGAGGTCGGCGCAACCCTCGCCCCCCTGATGCAAACCCCGCAATCCCAACCCGCCGGAGCCCGCCATGCAAGCTGATGACCTCGACCTCGCCTATACCCGCCTGTGCGAGGCCTTGGGCCGCGTTGGCGAAGCACGATCGCCGCTGCTGCTGGCGATGATGTGCCTGGGGCTGATGAGCCGGCAGGATTCGCTGGCACCGGTGCTGGCATTGATCGACGAGGCGGAGGCACGCAGCCAGGCGTAGGCACTACAATGCCGACGCCGACCGGACATCGCCATGAAACCACTGCCACGCCTGGACCAGTTCCTGACCTACCGCCTGCACCAGGTCAACAAGCTCAGCGACAAGGACAGCGCCGCCGCCTACCTGGAGCAGTGCGGCCTGCTGCTGAGCGAAGGCCGTTGCCTGGCCGCGATCGGCGCGTTCGCGCCGCTGTCGGTCAACGCGCTGGCGCACCGCGCCAACCTGACCAAGGGCCAGGCGAGCCGCTCTGCGCAAGCGCTGGTGGAACGGGGGCTGGTCAGCAAGGAAACCAGCGCCGCCGATGGCCGTGGCGTGGTGCTGTCGCTAACCGCGCAGGGCAAGCCGCTGTACCGGCAGGCGATCGCCATGATTGCGCGGCGCAATGACGAGATCTTCGGCTGCCTGAGCGAGGATGAGCAGGCGCTGCTGGGCAGCCTGCTCGACCGGCTGGTCGCGCACGCTGCCCGGCAGGACGGCGCGGCGGACAGCGACGAGGACTAGCCGCAAAGACCAGCGACGACGCCTAGCGACGCAAGCCGTCCACGTGCGCGCGCGCACCGTCGCGGCGCGCGGCGTCGGCTACTTCGTTGGTGACCACGGTCTGGCCGATCGGCGCCAGCGCGATGCCGGCCAGCTTCAGGTGCTGGATCGCGAACGGGATGCCGATGATGGTGACGAAGTTGGCGACCGCCGCCATCACGTGGCCGATCGCCAGCCACACACCGGCAAACACAAACCACAGCACATTGCCCACCAGCCCCAGCGCGCCGGTGCCGACATCGTCGCGCCCGGTCAGCTCGCGCCGGCTGATGGCCTGCTTGCCGAACGGGAAGAAGGTGAAGCCGCCGATCACGAAGCAGGCCTTGCCCCACGGGATGCCGACGATCGAGATAAAACAGAGCAGCCCGGCCAGCCACCAGGCCAGGCCCATCACCACGCCGCCGAGGATGAACCAGAGGAAGTTGCCGATTGCGCGCATGCGAGCCTTTTGTATGTGAACAGGAGAGGACTTCGATGATACGCGCGGCGAGGGAGCGTACCCGTTTCTGCGTGCCCGTTTCTGGCCACTGGCAATGACTCCTGTGCATGGCTCGCGGGGCTGAATTGCGATCGCAAACCTGCAGCGGCGCGCCGCATGGCATTGCGTCGCACCTGCAAAGCGTACCCATTTCTGCGTGACTTTGGCCGGGGCTCAGGCCGCTGGAAATACAACCCTGACACGCAGCCCCGGCCGCGCGTCTTCCAGCGCCACGCGCGCCCCGTGCGACTGCGCGATCTCCGCCACGATCGCCAGGCCCAGCCCGCTGCCGCCGGTCGGCGCCTCCGGCACGCGGTAGAAGCGGTCGAACACGCGTTCGTGCTCCCCGGCCGGAATGCCGGGGCCGTTGTCGCCGACCACCAGCTCGACCGAACGCCCGTCGCTGCCGCGCGCGACCTGCACGTCGACGCGGCTGCCGGCCGGGATATAGGCCAGCGCGTTGTCCAGCAGGTTGGTCAGCAGGATGCGCAAGGCATCGGCATCGCCATGCACGATGGCAGGCGCCGCGTCGGCGTCGGCATCGCCATCCACGCCCAGGTCGATATCGCGATCCAGCGCAGCCTGGGCCAGCTCCGCCACCACGCCGGTGGCCAGCGCGCGCAGCGCGACCGGCTCGTGCGGCGGCGTGGCAGCGCCGGGCTCCTGCCGCGCCAGAGTGAGCAGCTGCGTGACGAGATGGGTCAGCCGCTCCAGCCCCTGGCGCAGCTTTGCGAGCGCCTCGTCGCGCGCAGCGCCGCTGTCGGCACGCTCGACCAGCTGGGCCTGCAGCTGCAGCGCGGCCAACGGCGTGCGCAGCGCGTGCGCGGCGTCGGCCACGAAGGCGCGCTGCGTGTCGATGGCGTGCGAGAGCCGCGCCAGCAGCTGGTTCAGCGCGGCGCTGAGCGGCGCGATCTCGTCCGGCATCTGCCGCAGCGCCAGCGGCGCGAGCGTGGTGGCGTCGCGCGCACGCACTTCGGCAGCAATCTCGCGCAGCGGCCGCAGCCCGCGCCCCACCGCCATCCACACCAGCCAGCCCAGCAGCGGCAGCAGCAACAGCAGCGGCGCCACGGTACGCAGCGCCATGCGCGCGGCCAGCGTGCGGCGCGCGCTCATCGGCTGCGCGATCTGCACCACGGTGGGCCCGAGCTGCATGCTGTACAGCCGCCATTCGCCCTGCTGCGTGGTCACATTGGAGAAGCCCAGCTCGGCGCGCGCGGGCAGCGCCGGGTGCGAGTGCGACAGGTACAGGCTGCGCCCGGAGCCGTCCCAGATATGGATGACGACATCCTCGTCGGCATGCGACAGGTCGCCGGGCGAGCCGATGAAGGGCGGCACCACGGGGTTGGCAAACTGGCTCGGCAGCGCCGCGGCCATCTGCTTCATCTGGTAGTCGAACAGCGCGTTCGCTTCCTGGCGCGCCTGGCCGTAAATCAGCGCGGTGGCGATGGCAATGCCGGCGAGCAGTCCCGCTGCCAGCCACCACAGCAGCGTTCGCTGGATGGAGCGCATCAGCCGGGCTCTCCCTCGCCGTCCAGGCGCGGCACCACGTAGCCCACGCCGCGGATATTGCGGATCAGCGCGGTGCCGAATTTCTTGCGCAGCGCGTGGATATAGACCTCGACGGTATTGCTGCCGACCTCGTCGTCCCAGCCGTACAGGCGCTCCTGCAGCTGCGGCACCGACCAGACCTTGCCCGGCCGCGACATCAGCGCCGACAGCAGCGCGAACTCGCGCGCCGACAGCCGCACCGGCTCGCCGCGTTGCGTGACCTCGCGCGTGGACGGGTTGAGCACGATCTCGCCATAGGTCACCAGCGGCTCGGCCCGTCCCGCGGCGCGGCGCGCGAGCGCGTGCATGCGCGCGGCCAGTTCCTGCAGGTCGAAAGGCTTGACCAGGTAGTCGTCGGCGCCGGCATTGAGGCCGGCGACGCGGTCGGCGACCGCATCGCGCGCGGTGAGGATCAGCACCGGCGTTGGCACGCCGCGCGTGCGCAGCGTGCGCAGCACGTCCAGCCCCGAGCGGCGCGGCAGGCCGAGGTCGAGCAGCACCAGGTCGTAGCAGGCCTCGCCGTCCTGCGACGACGTGGCCGCGGCCAGGCCGGCGTCGCCGTCGCGTGCCCAGTCGACGGTGAAGCCCTCCTGCCGCAGCGCCTGCCTGACGCTGTCGCCGATCATGGCGTCGTCTTCCACCAGCAGCACGCGCATGGCTAGGCGTTCCCCGCTTCGCGGTCCAGGCGCTCGGCCAGCGCGCGCGCCAACCCCGGCAGCGCGGGGTGGCGCGCGGTGACGACATGGACCGGCACGTCTTCGAGCCAGCCGCGCATGCGGCCCTTGGCGACAAAGCGCTCGGCGAAGGTGGAGGCCTGCAGCGCCGGCACGAAGCGCGGCAGGATGCCGCCGCCCAGATAGACGCCGCCGCGGGCGCCCAGCACCAGCGCGATATCCGCCACGACCGAGCCCAGCAGCCCGAAGAACACCGTCATGGTGCGCTGGCATAGCGGGTCGTTGCGCTGGAACGCGCCGTCGGTGACCTGCTCCGGCTGCAGCGGCGCGAGCAAAAGCGTACCCGTTTCTGCGGCCAGCGCGGCATGGATCTGCGACAGCCCGGCACCCGATAAAAGCCGTTCCGCGGACACCCGGCCGAGCTGGCGATGCACCGCGCGCCACGCCACCCATTCATCGTCGGTGGCCGGCATCAGTTCCATATGGCCACCCTCGCCGGCCAGCGCCACCATCTGCCCGCCCGGAGCGGGGACCAGCCCCGACACGCCCAGCCCAGTGCCCGGCCCCACCAGCGCCAGCGGCGCGGTCGGCACCACGGTGCCGCTGCGCACCCGCGCCAGGCCGTCCGCCGGCAGGTGCGGCAAGGCCAGCGCCAGCGCGGTGAAGTCGTTCAGCGCCACCAGAGTCTGCAGGCCGAGCGCGCGGCGCATGCCCTCGATCGAGAACGACCAGTTGTGGTTGGTCAGCTTGACCTGATCGCCGGTGACCGGATTGGCCAGCCCGACCGCCGCATGGCGCGGCAAGCGCTGCCCGGTGGCCGCCAGGCCATCCAGGAACTGGCGCATTGCGGCTTCGAGCGAGGGAAAGTCGGCGACCTTGAGCGCGGTCACCGGCCCGATCTGCATCGGCGCGGACTCGATCGCGAAGCGCACGTTGGTGCCGCCGACATCGCCGAGCAGGCGCGGGAAGGTGGCGCTGGCGCTGGCGCGGGCGGTCGCGGGAGTGGAGGCGGTGTCAGCCATGGCGTCGGTCACGTCCCCTTCAGTCAGAATTCAGGCCTTGAACACATCGAATCCATGCCGGTGGCGCGACGCCACCAGGCTCACCGGCAGCGCCGGCGTCGGCCCCTGCAGCACGCGTTCGAGCACCTTTGCCTTGGCTTCGCCAGTGACGGACAGGAAGGCGCGTTCGGCCGCCAGCAGCGCGGCCAGGTTCAGCGTGATCCGCGCATGCGGCGCGGTGCCCGGATGCGTCAGCAGGTAGGCCGGCTGCGGATCGCTCAGCGCGTCCTGGAGTTCGGGCGCGTCCGGGAACAGCGACGCGGTATGCCCATCCTCGCCCATGCCGAGCACCACCACGTCAGGCTGGCGGAACGCGCGATTCGCGCGCGCCACCGCCGCGGTTGGGTCGGCCACGTCCTGCGCATCGGCTACCAGCGGGATAAAGGCGGCGCTGCCCGCGGCCTCGCGCAGCAGGTGCGCGCGCACCAGCGCGGCATTGCTGTCGGGGTGGTCGGGCGGCACCACGCGTTCGTCGACCAGCGTCACCGTCACCGCTTCCCAGCGCAGCGGACGGTAGCGCAGCCGCTCGAACATCGGCACCGGCGAGCGTCCGCCGGACACCGCCAGCACCGCCCAGCCGTTGACGCGGATGGCGAGTTCGAGCGCATTGCTGATCGAGATGGCCAGGGCCTCGGCCTGGTCCATCGGGGTGGGATGTTCAAACATGCGCATGTGGTTCCCCCTGGTTCAGGCTTCTTCGTGCCACAAGCCGCCGTCGCGCGACATCAGCGCCGACGACGCGGCCGGGCCCCAGGTGCCGGCGGTGTAGGGCTTGGGCGGTACCGTGCTGGCTTCCCATGTATCGATGATGGGCTCGACCCAGCGCCACGCCTGCACCTGCTCGTCGCGGCGCACGAACAGACCCAGCCGGCCGCGGATCACGTCCAGCAGCAGCCGCTCGTAGGCGCCGGCGCGGCGCACCTTGAACGAGTTGGCGAAGTCGAGGTCGAGCGAGGTCGGCGTCAGCTCGAGCGTGTCGCCGGGCTGCTTGACCAGGCAATACAGCCGGATGCTTTCTTCGGGTTGCAGCTGGATCACCAGCCGGTTCTGCGGCGACAGCGTCAGCGGGCGCGGAAAGATCGCGTGCGGCACGTCGCGGAAGTGGATCACGATCTCGGCCACGCGTGCCTGCATGCGCTTGCCGGTGCGCAGGTAGAACGGCACGCCTTCCCAGCGCCAGTTGGCGATCTCCGCCTTGATCGCGACAAAGGTCTCGGTGCGGCTGTCCGCGGCGATGCCGGCCTCATCGGTGTAGCCCGGCACCGGCTTGCCGCCGATGGCGCCGGCGCGGTACTGGCCGCGCACGGTTTTCTCGGCGACGTCCTGCGGCGTGATCGGCTTGAGCGCCTTCAGGATCTTGATCTTCTCGTCGCGGATGGCGTCCTCCGAAAGGCTGGCGGGCGGCTCCATCGCCACCATGCACAGCAGCTGCAGCAGGTGGTTCTGCACCATGTCGCGCAGCGCGCCGGTCTGGTCGTAGAAATCGCCGCGCGTTTCCACGCCGAGCTCTTCGGCGATGGTGATCTGCACGTCCCGGACCCACTCGCGCCGCCACAGCGGCTCGAACAGGGCATTGCCAAAGCGGATCGCCATCAGGTTCTGCACCGACTCCTTGCCGAGGTAATGGTCGATACGGTAGATCTGCTCTTCGGCGAAGTAGTTGGCTACCGCCGAATTGATCGCCTCGTTCGAGTCGAGGTCATGGCCCAGCGGTTTTTCCAGCACGATGCGTACGTTTGGCGCCGTGCGCGTATTGAGCCCGGTGCGGGCGAGCTGCTCGCAGATCGACACGAACAGGTGCGGCGCGGTGGCGAGATAGCACACCACCACTTCCGGCCTGCGCGACAGCACCTTGTCGGCAAGCGCATCGAAATGCGCGGGCACGCGTGCGTCGGCCTGCACGTAGGTGATGCGCGCGCAGAACTTCTCCCATGACTCCGGCGGCGCATGGGCCAATGCGGGCCGCACGGTCTGCTCCAGCGACGCGAGGTAGTCGCCGGTCGACAACGGCTGGCTGCCGGTGGCGAGGATACGCGCAGCCGGATGCAGCAGGCCGGCGTGGTGCGCGTCGAACAGGGAAGGCAGCAGCTTGCGCCGCGCCAGGTCGCCGGTGCCGCCGAACAGCACCATGTCGAAATCAGGCATGCTCACCCTGTGCTCCTTGAGGATTCGGGAGGATTCGAGTTGTGGCGGCCATCGCGCGCTGGCGGGCCGTGTTGCGGCAAGTTTACGTGAGTCGCTACGGCTTGGCGAGGCAAGCGTACCCATTTCTGCGTGGCGCGCCCGGGCCGCGGGCGGGCCTCCGGCGTGCAGCGCCCGGCAAAGTGCGCTAGGCTGAAAGCTCCCCCGCAGGAGAACCCCATGCCACGTCATCCAGTGCTCGAGCGGGTCACCGCCCGCATCGTCTCCCGCAGTGCCGCCACCCGCCAGGCGTACCTGGACCGCACCCGCGCCATGGCCGGGCAGAAAGTGGAACGCGCCCAGCTCTCCTGTACCAACCTGGCCCACGCGGTGGCCGCGATGCCTGACGAAGCCAAGATCCGGCTGAAGGCCGACGAGCGGCCCAACCTGGCGATCGTCTCCGCCTACAACGACATGCTGTCGGCGCACCAGCCGCTGGCGGCCTATCCCCAATGGATCAAGGAAGCCGCGCTGGAGTCCGGCGGCACCGCGCAGTTCGCGGGCGGCACGCCGGCGATGTGCGATGGCGTGACGCAGGGCCAGGACGGCATGGACCTGTCGCTGTTCTCGCGCGACGTGATCGCGCTGGCTTCGGCCGTGGCGCTGTCGCACCAGATGTTCGATGCCGCGCTGTACCTGGGCGTGTGCGACAAGATCGTGCCCGGCCTGGTGATGGGCGCGCTGTCGTTCGGCCACCTGCCCGCGGTGTTCGTGCCGGGCGGGCCGATGACCACCGGTATCAGCAACGACGAGAAGGCGCGCACGCGCCAGCTCTATGCCGAAGGCAAGATCGGGCGTGAGGCGCTGCTCGAAGCCGAGACCCGCTCCTATCACGGCCCCGGCACCTGCACCTTCTACGGCACCGCCAATTCCAACCAGATGCTGATGGAAATGATGGGGCTGCACCTGCCGGGCACCGCCTTCGTCAACCCCGGCACGCCTCTGCGCGAGGCGCTCACGCGCGAGTCCGCGCGCCAGGCGCTCAAGCTGGTGCATGGCGGCGAGCGCTACACGCCGGTGGCCGAGGTGCTGGACGAACGCGCCTTCGTCAACGGCATCGTCGGGCTGCTGGCCACCGGCGGCTCGACCAACCACACGCTGCACCTGATTGCGATGGCGCGCGTGGGCGGCATCGTGCTGGGGTGGGACGACTTTGACGAGCTGTCCGCGGTGGTGCCGCTGCTGGCGCGCGTGTACCCCAACGGCAAGGCGGACGTAAACCAGTTCCAGGCGGCCGGCGGGCTGCCGGTGGTGATCCGCGGGCTGCTGTCGCTGGGACTGCTGCATGACGACGTGACCACCATCTTCGGCCGCGGGCTGGAGGACTATACGCGCGAGCCAGTGCTGCGCGACGGCAAGCTGGGCTGGATCGACGGCCCGGCGGCGCCGCTCGATGACAGCATCGTGCGCAGCGCCGACAAGCCGTTCTTGCCGGACGGCGGCATCAAGGTGCTGGACGGCAAGCTGGGCCGCGCGGTGATCAAGACCTCGGCGGTCAAATTGGAGCACCAGGTCGTTCAGGCGCCGGCGATCGTGTTCGAGCGTCAGGACGACCTGCTGCACGCATTCAAGCGCGGCGAGCTGGAGCGCGACTTTGTCGCGGTACTGCCGTGGCAGGGCCCGGCCGCATGCGGCATGCCCGAGCTGCACAAGCTGACGCCGACGCTGACGGTGCTGCAGGATCGCGGCTTCCATGTCGCGCTGGTCACCGACGGGCGCATGTCGGGCGCATCCGGCAAGGTGCCGGCGGCGATCCATGTCTGTCCCGAGGCGTTGCTCGGCGGCACGATCGCGCGCGTGCGCACCGGCGACATGATGCGCGTGGATGCGCCCGCGGGCGTGCTTGACGTGCTGGTGCCGGAAGACGAATGGCGCGCGCGCGAGGCCGCCCATCCGGACCTCAGTGCCAACCGGCACGGCGTCGGCCGCGACCTGTTCGCGGCCTTCCGCAGCAATGTGAGCACGGCCGAAAGCGGCGCCTGCACGCTGTTTGCCAACGAGGGCAAGTAGCGCACGTTCGGCGGTATTCGGCGGCAGCGTCTGCGTACCCGTTTCTGCGTGCTGTCACCGGGAATGCGGCGCCTCGCCGATAACCGGCGGACTCGCAAATTTTTATGTAATTAGTGAATATTGATCGCGCGATGTCAGACGATCACAGACAAAGACATGGCGCGCCACACCGAAAGGGCATAACCGGGCGCCAATTGGTTTCCCGCACAATCCGCCAGCAGTGCGTACCCCGTCTCCCCAGCCCTTGCCCGGCAAGGCTGGCGGCGAGTCACGCGGAGCGCGACGATCCCGCGCGCCAGGTGCCGGGCGTGACCCCGAACGCGGCACGGAAGCGGTGGCTCAGGTGGCTGGCCGAGGCAAACCCGGCACGCACGGCTACTTCATGCAGGCCAGGCCATGGCTCGGCCAGCAGCTGGCGGGCGCGCTCGAGCCGCGCCCTCAGGATCCAGGCATGCGGCGGCATGCCGAACGAGACCCGGAACATGCGCGCGAAGTGGAACTCCGACAGGCCCGCCAGAGCGGCCAGCTCGCCCAGGGTCGGGTTGTGCGCCGGATGGGCCTCGATCCAGTCGCGCACCGTGCGCCTCGCCTGCGCCGACAGGCCGCCGCGCCAGTCCGCCGGCGCGGCGCGCCCGGCATGCTGCAGCACCAGGTGGCTGACCGCCTCGTGCGCCAGCGCATTGCAGGCCATGCGCGCATCGGGGTGGTGCCAGTCGAGCGCGGCCAGCCGCTGGCTCAATGCGTACAGGAACGGATCGTCGGCAAAGGTCAGGTCGCGCAGCGCCACTGAACGCGGCTCGCGGTCGAGCAGGCGCACGCAGTGCCAGGCCAGCATCTCCGGCCTGAAATACAGGTGAACGAAGCGCTGCGGGCCGCCCACGTGCCAGCGCGACTCATGGTCCGCCGGCAACAGGCAGAGCCGCCCGGGCGCGCCCTTGTTGCCGGGCTGGTCGCGCCGGTAGGTGCCAAGGCCGCCTTCCAGGTAGACCGAAACCGTGTGATGGCCGGGATGGGCGTAGGCGGTATCGTCGTCCCGGTTGCGCCATAGCGCCACGCCCAGCCCATCGCCCAGCATGGCCGCGCGCTCCAGCGACGCGCGCGAGCCGGTGAGCGCGGCGAAGACCGCGTGGCGCTGGAGCGGATCGGACGGAGCGGCCATGTGACGGGGGCTGACAGGAGCTGGCGGGGCGACGTCGGCGGGGCGCCCCGGGGCAACTTTCAGCGACGAAAGTTGGTCCGGAAAGCCGCCGCACAAAGCTGGACTATACCGTCAGCCGGGCGGTGGCTGCTCATGCGGCAGCCAGCCAAGGACTAAGCAGGAGCTACGCAGAAACGGGTACGCTTCGTGGCCCCGCCACAGCCTGGACAGATCTGGGCGGCGAACAATCTGCGCTTGTCAGGTGGCGAGTTCATGCAGCCGGTCGCGCGAGGCCAGCGCCGGGAACAACCGCATCCACACCGCCACCACCAGCAACGTGCCGACGCCCCCAAGGATCACCGCGCCCACTGGCCCGAACAGCGCGGCGGTCACGCCGGATTCGAACTCGCCCAACTGGTTGGAGGCACCGATGAATACCGAGTTGACCGCGCCGACACGCCCGCGCATGTCGTCGGGCGTATCGAGCTGGACCAGCGTCGAGCGCACCACCACGCTGATCATGTCCGAGGCGCCAAGCACCACCAGCGCGGCCATCGACAGCGGCAGCCACGTCGACACCCCAAACACCACGGTGGCGACGCCGAACAGCGCCACCGCGCCGAACATGATGCGCCCGGAGCGCCGGTTCAGCGGATGGCGCGCCAGCCACAGCGCCATGACCAGCGCACCGACCGCCGGCGACGAGCGCAGCAGCCCCAGGCCCCACGGCCCGGTATGCAGGATGTCGCGCGCATAGATCGGCAGCAGCGCCACCGCGCCGCCCAGCAGCACCGCGAACAGGTCCAGCGAGATCGCACCCAGCAGCACCGGCCGGCTGCGGATATAGGCAAAGCCGGCAAACACCGTGCTCACGCTGACCGGCGCGGTCAGCCGCTGCGCGGCCTGGCGCAGCGTGATGCCGCTGACCAGCACCGCGGCGATGACGAACAGCGTCGCGCTCAGCGCGTACACCACGCCGGGGCCCGCCACATAGGCAAAGCCGCCGATGGCCGGGCCGATGATGATCGCAGTCTGCCCGGCGGAACTGGCCAGCGCCACTGCGCGCGGCAGCTGGCGCGGCGCCACCACGCTGGGCAGCAGCGCCTGCAGCGTGGGGTTCTCGAACGCGCGGGTGGCGCCGATCAGTGCCACGAAGATAAAGATGTGATGGCTGTCGATCCAGCCGGTAAGGCTGACCACCGCCATGCCGGCGGCCAGCAGCGCTTCGATCGACTGGCACGTGCGCACGATGCGGCGCCGGTCGAAGCGGTCGGCAACGTGGCCGGACATCAGGATCAGCACCACCGAGGGCAGGAACTGCACCAGCCCGACCATGCCCAGCATCAGCGGGTCGCGCGTCAGGTCGTACATCTGCCAGCCCACCGCCACGGTAAAGATCTGGTAGCCGATGGTGGTGCACAGGCGGGCGAACCAGTAGCGGCGGAACGCGGCGTCGCCAAAGACGCTATCCGGCTCGGCGGCCGGGACGGTGGCAGGGGAAGACATGGATGCGAAGGACGGGATCGGACTGCGAAGGCGCCGCGGCAAAGCGCAGCAATGTGCTGCAAAGGCGCCCGGCAAGCGGCGGAGTAAAGCCACGATTTTACGGTGGCTGCTGAATTAGTGCATACACGTGCATGCCCTGCGCGCCAGCAGTCAAGATAAGTGGATCTTTTGTCATATTTTACAGTGCAAATGTATCCAAGCTGATGCATGGATGCGACAAACGTCCCCGTTTGATCTGACTAATCGCGTCTGAGAATCACTCGCACTTATAATCCGGCCCCATTCGGCGCATCCGCCAGTGGACTGCGCTGCCCTTTCAGGATTTTCATCTTGCAGCCCGCTTTCCGTCCCACCGCCGGTGCCATCGGCGCCGCCCTGTTGTTCGCCCTCCCCGTCCATGCCCAGAACGCAGCCACGGCTCCCGCAGCCGGCAGCGCCAACGCGGAAACCACCCTCAATGCCGTCACCGTGGTCGGCAACTGGCTCGACAACGCCGATGAAGCCAAGGTGCTGGAGCACCCCGGCGCCCGCACCATCGTCGACCGCGTGACTTTCCAGGAAGCCGGCGCCAACAACGTGCGCGAAGTGCTGCGCCGCGTCCCGGGCGTGCAGGTGCAGGAGAACAACGGCACCGGCGGCAGCGATGTGTCGCTGAACGTGGGCGTGCGCGGCCTGACTGCGCGCCTGTCGCCGCGCTCGACCATCCTGATGGACGGCGTGCCGCTGGCGGTGGCGCCCTATGGCCAGCCGCAGCTGTCGATGGCGCCGCTGTCGCTGGGCAACCTGGAAAGCATCGACGTGGTGCGCGGCGCCGGTTCGGTGCGCTACGGCCCGCAGAACGTGGGCGGCATCATCAACTTCGCGACGCGGTCGATCCCGCAGACCTTCGCGGCCGACGCCTCGGTCTCGACCGACATCTACAGCCACGGCGGCAACGTCAAGACCAACCCGACCGCGTTCATCGGCGGCACCAACGACAACGGGCTGGGCGGCGCGCTGCTGTATTCGGGCATCCACGGCAACGGCTATCGCGAGAGCAACGACCACGCCAATATCGACGACCTGCTGCTCAAGGGCAACTACCGGATCTCGAAGACCGACGAACTGAGCGCTGCCTTCCACTACTACGAGGGCAGGGCCGGCATGCCCGGCGGCCTGACCCCGGCGCAGTACGCGGCCGACCCGTTCCAGTCGGTGCGGCCCTATGACAATTTCGACGGCCGCCGCAACGACTTCAGCCTGAAGTACAGCCATAACGACAACAACCGCAAGTTCGAGGTGCTGACGTACTACACCGACAGCTTCCGCGGCAGCAATATCGAGCAGCAAGGCACGGGCGCACAGGCCAACCGGCGGCGCCTGACCTCGGCGCCGCGCAACTACCATACGTTCGCGATCGAGCCGCGCTACTCGCAGCTGTTCCGCGGCGAGAACATGAGCCATGAGGTCAGCGTCGGCTACCGCTTCCTGCGCGAAGCCAGCGACGAGAAGGCCTCGCGCACGGTGTTCTACACGCCGGGCACCATCGATCCGACCACGCTGCCGTCGCCGGTGTACCAGTCGCGCACGGGCGGCACCACCGCCAACGCGGTCTATATCGACGACACCATCAACGTCGGCAGCTGGACCATCACGCCGGGCCTGCGCTACGAATTCATACGGTCGTACGTGACCGACAACTTCACCGGCGCGCGCAACGATGTCTCGTCCAACGAGCCGCTGCCCTCGCTGGCGGTGATGTACCACGTCAGCGACCAGTGGAAGCTGTTCGCCAATGCCGGCGTCTCGTTCGGGCCGCTGCAGTACTTCCAGATCGCGCAGACCACCAACGGCCTGACGCCGGAGAAGGCGAAGACGTACGAAATCGGCACGCACTTCAACAGCAACGGCTGGGGCGGCGAGCTGACGCTGTTCAATATCGACTTCGACGACGAGCTGCAGCTGCGCGGCGGCACCGGCGGCGCGCCGGACGCGTGGACCAACCTCGGCGCCACCACGCACCGCGGCGTGGAATCATCGCTGCGCTATGACTTCGGCGCGCTCGACAAGTCGCTGGCCGGCCTGTCGGCGTATGCGACCTACACCTTCACCGAAGCCACCTACAACCAGGGCAACTTCGCCGGGCGCGACCTGCCGTTCTATTCGCGCCATGTGGCCACCGTGGGCATGCGCTATGCGCGCAACCGCTGGGCGTTCAATATCGACGGCTACGCGCAGTCGAAGCAGCATTCGCCGGGCGACCCGAGCACGTCGACCACGTACCAGACCGCGGAGAGCGCCAATGGCGCGCTGGGCGACATCCCTGGCTATGCACTGCTGAACATGCGGCTGGGCTACGACTTCGGCAAGTCGGCGCAGAACCTGAAGGTGGCGGTGGGGGTGAAGAACCTGCTAGACAAGCGCTATTTCACGCGCTCGACGGACAACAATGCGGGCAAGTATGTGGGGATGCCGCGGACTTTCTATATCCAGGCGTCGCTGGCGTATTAAGCTGGCGCAAGTAAGGCGGCGTGTTTGCTCCCCTCTCCCCCGGCCCCTCTCCCGCAAGCGGAAGAGGGGAGCAAATCCCCCGAATGCAAAACGGCTCGCCAAGGCGAGCCGTTTTGCATTGTCAGCGACGGGATCGTCAAACGATCTCGCGCGTCTCCAGGAACTGCAGCTCCGGGAACCGCTCCTGCGTCAGCCGCAGGTTCACCATGCTCGGCGCCAGGTACACATGGTCGCCGGCGCCGTCCAGCGCCACGTTATGCCCGGCCTTGGCGATCAGCTTCTCGATCTCCGCGGGCGAACCCTTGAGCCAGCGCGCCGTGGCGCACTCGTGCGACTCAAAGATGGCATCGACGCCGTACTCATGCTCGAGCCGGTGCGCCACCACGTCGAACTGCAGGATACCGACCGCGCCCAGCACCAGGTCGTTGGAGGCGAGCGGACGGAACATCTGCGTCGCGCCCTCTTCCGCCAGCTGCTGCAGGCCCTTCTGCAACTGCTTGACCTTGAGCGGGTTATTCAGGCGCGCGCGGCGGAAGAACTCCGGCGCGAACGACGGGATGCCGGTGAACTTGAGCGGCTCGCCTTCGGTAAAGACATCGCCCAGGCGGATGGTGCCGTGGTTGGGCACGCCGATGATGTCGCCGGCGTAGGCCTCTTCCGTCGTGTTGCGGTCCTGCGCCATGAAGGTGATGGCGTTGTTGATCGCGACGGTCTTGCCGGCGGAGACGTGCAGCAGCTTCATGCCGCGCTCGAAGCGGCCCGAGCAGACGCGCACGAAGGCGATGCGGTCGCGATGGCGCGGGTCCATATTGGCCTGGATCTTGAAGACGAAGCCGGTGAACTTGCCTTCGTTCGGCTCGACCACGCGCGTGTCGGTGTTGCGCGCCAGCGGCGGCGGTGACAGCTCGCACAGTGCGTCCAGCAACGACTGCACGCCGAAGTTGTTGATCGCCGAGCCGAAGTAGACCGGGGTCTGCTTGCCGGCGAGGAACGCTTCCTTGTCGAAGGTATGCGACGCGCCGCGCACCAGTTCGATCTCGACGCGCAGCTCGTCGGCCTGGCTGCCGAGGATGCGGTCCAGTTCCGGGTTGTCCAGGCCATCCAGGATCGCCGCGGTGCCCTTGTCGCCTTTCGGGTCGAACAGCTGCACCTTGTCGTCGATCAGGTGATACACGCCGCGGAACTGCTTGCCCATGCCGATCGGCCAGGTCATCGGCGCGCACTGGATCTGCAGAACGTCCTCGATTTCATCGAGCAGCTCGATCGGCGAGCGGCCCTCGCGGTCGAGCTTGTTGATGAAGGTGAGGATGGGCGTATCGCGCAGGCGGCAGACATTGAGCAGCTTGATGGTCTGCGCTTCCACGCCGTTGACCGAGTCGATCACCATCACGGCCGAGTCGACCGCCGTCAGCGTGCGGTAGGTGTCTTCCGAGAAGTCCTCGTGGCCAGGCGTGTCGAGCAGGTTGACGATGTTCTCCTGCGCGTTGCCGTCCGCGTTGTTGCTGGCATGCCCGCGGCCATACGGGAACTGCATCACCGACGAGGTCACCGAGATGCCGCGCTGCTTTTCCAGTTCCATCCAGTCGGAGGTGGCATGGCGGTCGGCCTTGCGCGCGCGCACCTCGCCCGCGACCTGGATGGCGCCGCCGAACCACAGCAATTTTTCGGTCAGGGTCGTCTTGCCCGCGTCGGGGTGGGAGATGATGGCAAAGGTGCGTCGACGCGCAATTTCGGATACGAGCGAGCTCACGGAATCTGGCTGGGAATAGGTAGAGGGAACAGAGGGTGCGGCATCAGCCGGCACCCGGACCGGCGCCGCCGCAGGCGGCATTGCGCCGGGCCTGCGGGACTTACGGAAGGAATGGGGCGCTATTTTACCGGTTCACGGGCCAGGCCGGGGGTTTGCCTTCGCCCTTGCCATCCCCCTCCCCTCCCATGCCCGGCACGCCGCGCAGGCTGCCGAACTGAAGCGCGTACTGGCGCGTCAGCTCGGCGCCGAAGAAGAAGATCTGCGCCGAGTAGTAGATCCACAGCATCAGCGCCACCACCGAGCCCGCCGCGCCGTATGAAGAGGCCACGGCACTATTTCCCAGATAGAGGCCGATCAGCCGCTTGCCCACCGAAAACAGCAGCGCGGTTATGACGGCGCCCATGGTCACGTCGCGCCAGGCGATGCGCGCGTTGGGCAGCATCTTGAAGATCACGGCGAACAGCGCGGTCACGACCGCAAAGGAAAACGCCGTCGAGATCACGTCTGCCACCGGGGCGAACCAGGACTGCGTCCACAGCTGGCCCCAGATGCGCTCGACCACCGCCAGCGCGGCGTTGACGATCAGCGACACCAGCAGCATGAAGGCCAGCACCAGCACCAGGCTGAACGACAGCAGCCGCGCGCGCAGCAGCGTCTGCCAGCCGGCGGTCTTGGGCACCGGCACATGCCAGATGTCGTCGAGGCTGCTCTTGAGCTCGGCAAAGGCGCTGGTGGCGCCGACAAACAGGATGCCCATGGCGATCAGTGCGGCCATGCCGCTGCCGCCGGCGCGGTGCGTGGCGGCCAGGATCTGCTGGATCGCCGTGGCGCCCTGTTCGCCGACCAGCCCTTCGATCTGGGTGAAGATCTCGCCGCGCGCCGCCTCGGCGCCGAAGAACAGGCCGGCGATCGAGATCACCAGCACCAGGATCGGCGCCAGCGAGAACAGCATGTAGAAGGACAGCGCCGCGCCCTTGCTGGCGGCGCGGTGATCGAACCAGGAGGCCACCGCCGCGGTGACCACGCGCAGCGTGCGCCCACCGGTGTGGCGGTCCGGCAGCCAGTGAGGGCGGCGGGGCCGCGGCTGCGGGGATTCGGTGCCAGGGGACGATGCGGGACGGTGTTCGGAGTTGTCGTTCACGGCCTTGGGTTTGCCAGGTTCGGGAGCCCTGGTACGCAGGGACGGAGCCGGAACGCCTGGCGCGAGCGGCCGCGGCACGCTCCGGCAGCAAGGGTAGCTTGCGTTCATCATACTGCGCATTGTGCGGCTTGCCCAAGCAGCACCCCCGGGGCGACCTGCTACAGTAAGACCAGGCACACCTGCCGGCGCATCCGTGCCAGCGCGCCGGCGCAAGGAGGCATCTGTGATCCGTTCCCTCTCCGCACGCCCGGTGGCCGCCATGCTTGTGATCGGGATGCTGGGTGTTGCCGGCTGCGAGCGCAGCCAGCCCGGCCCCAAACCCATCTCAGGCACTGCCACGGCCTCGTCCTCCGCTGCCGCTCCCGCCCTGCCAGCGGCACCCGCCCCGCCGGGCCAGTCCCGCTGACGACCACGGCGGCCGCTAGCCGCTGCCGCGCCCTGCCGCGAGGGACGCCCGCTGCGTACCCGTTTCTGCGTACTGCGCCGCGCGTCGCCGCAGCGCCGGGCGGGCAGCGCGCTCGGCAATGTTCAAGGCACGGTCCTCAGGTCCCCGGAACCTTTCTTTGTCTTCCACCGTGTCCCCCGCTGTTACGCCAATGCAAGGCTGAAGTAACTCCAGTTTCAAAGATGCAACCCGGTGCAATGCGAAGAATGCGCCGCTGCCGGGGCACGCTATCCCGCACCCGGCGTGCATGTCAGGCGGCCATGCCCGCACATGCGCAGGCGCGCCCGGCGGTGGCGCTCGCCGCACGCGTTGCAACGGCGAAACCGAATGGCCCCGTGGCGCCGCCCCGGCCGCGCACGGCACGACCGGACGAGCCGCAAACCCGCATGGGATATACCTTTGCGGCCATTGGCACACTTGTCGCTCAGTATCCGCAGGGACGCCGTGCGCGTCCGGGCCATCAACCAGCCACTACTGCGGAGAGAGACCAGCCATGCGTCATCCGCCTTCACGCATGACGGCGCGCCGGCGCTCATACCGGTTGGCGGGCCCCCCGCCTACGGTGACGGACCTGCTTTCGCCGCCACTGCTGCCCTACCCGCGCGCGCGGGTCGAGCCGGCACAGCTGGACACGGCCAGCGCGCCGTGCCCCGGCGGTGCGCGCCGGGCGCGGGGTCCGTCCTGCACGCGCGCAGCCGGCAGGCGCCCGGCCGGAAGGCGGCGCGCCTGACCGGGAGCTGGTGCGATATTGAGTGGGCACGCGGGCCAGCGTGCCCGCGCGGATTTGTGCTCCGTCCCCCGGCGGGCACTTTTTTCCACAAGGAGGAGACGCCATGAAAGCCGCAATCCCTGCCGCAGGCGTGCTGGCCGCCTTGGCGGTCTTCTCGGCCCCTGCCGTGGCAGCCAGCTATGCCTGGTTCGATCGTCCCGACGACGCCAGCGCCAACAGCCACGCGGCGGTCAGCAATGATGTGTACGTGCGTGGCTTCGGCTGGGCCTGGGGCGAACTGCATATGCAGCAGGATACCTCGCCAGGCGCGGCCGCACCTGCGGCGCCGCAAGGCCGCCGGCAGGCGCGCGACTACCCCGACCGGCGCGACGCGCCGCCGTGGCTGCAACGGGATGACAACGGCCCGCCGCGCACGCCGCGCGGCAAGATCAGCATGAATCTCGCGGCCGCCCCGGCGGATGGGACGATTGGAGGAGGCACGGCCGGCCAGCCTCGCGTGGTTGTGCGCTGACGTGCCAGCGGGCACGGGGAAAGGCGGAACCGGCGAGCGGACGTCGGCGGTTCCCCTTTCCTGTGGCGCGCTGCCCGAGGCTCGACTGTTTGCAGTTCGATAGCTGCGGACAGCGGTGACCGGCGCTTGCGCTGCGCACTTGCCAGCCTACTCGCCCGCGGCGGGCTGGCTCTCCACGCGGATATTGTGCTTGTGCATCAGCCGGTACAGGGTCACGCGCGACACGTTGAGTTCGCGCGCAGCCGGCACGACGTGGAAGCCATGGCTGGCCATCACGTTGCGGATCGCCTCGCGCTCGGCCTCCTCGCGGATCGCGTCGAGGGTCTTGCGCGGCAGTTCCGCACCGCCGTGCAGCTGCAGGTCCTCGGCCGTGATCTTGCGGTTGTCGGTCATCACGATGGCGCGGCGCACGCGGTTGATCAGCTCGCGCACGTTGCCCGGCCATGCGTACTGCATCATGGCCTGGGTCGCGCATGCCGAGAAGCCGCGGATACGCCGGTGCGCCTCGTGCCCATGCTCGGCCAGCACGGCGTTGGCCAGCTGGAGGATGTCCTCGCCGCGCTCGCGCAGCGGCGGAATGCTCAGCGTCAGCACGCACAGCCGGTGGAACAGGTCGGAACGGAAACGTCCGTCGCCCTGCGCGGCGACCAGGTCCACGTGCGTGGCCGAGATGATGCGCAGGTTCAACGGGATCGACTGATGCCCGCCCAGGCGCGTGATGGTGCCCTGTTGCAGGAATCGCAGCAGCGCCACCTGGCTCTCCAGCGGCAGGTCGCCGATCTCGTCGAGAAACAGCGTGCCGCCCTGCGCCTGCTCGATCCAGCCGATCTTGCGCTGGTTGGCGCCGGTGAACGCGCCCTTCTCGTAGCCGAACAGTTCGGACTGCACCAGGTGCGAAGGGATGGCGCCGCAGTTGATGGCGATGAACGGCCCCTTGCGCCGGCTCGAGGCATCGTGAATCGCCTGCGCGGCGAGTTCCTTGCCGGTGCCGGATTCGCCGGAGATGAATACCGGCGCCTCGTTGTGCGCCACCTTGGCGAGCGAGCGGAACATGGCGCGCATGGCCGCGCACTCGCCGATCATGGTGCCGCGCGACGCCGTCTCCTGCACGCGCACGCCATGCAGCGACGCCATGCCATGCGCGTGCTTGAGCGTGTAGATCAGCTCCTGCACCGAGAACGGCGTGCGCACGTAGTCCACGCAATAGTCGCGGATCAGCCCGCGCACGCGCTCGTCGGCAAGCATCGCGTCGCAGGTGATGGCCACCCAGGCGACATGCAGATGCTGCAGCGCAAGTTCGAGCTGGCCAAGCTCGGCATCGCTGTATTCCGCCTGCAGGTCGATCACGCCAGCGCTGGGCGGGCTCGCGCGCACCACGCGTTCGGCGTCACGGATCTGCTGCACGCGGCGCAGTTCCCATCCGGGGCCGAAGCTGGACGGGTCAAAACCAAAATCTTCATGACGCGACACGACTACGATCTGCGCAGTGCGTGGCGCCTTGCACAGTCGGTCCATCACGATCTCCCGGACGTTTGGCTTGTTCTTGGTTCCGGCACCCGGCGCCGGGGCCTGTGGCCGTGGCGCGGACTGGCGCTGGACTGGCTGCGGTTTGGCGCCCGCAGGCAACGTCGGTATCACGAGGTGGACAGACTGCGGGACGGCTCCTCGGGCGCGGCGAGATAGCCGCTGCCACCCTGGAGCTGTTCGCGGATGCGTCGGCGCACCGCTTCCTTCTCGCGCATCAACTCTACGCGCGGTGCCTCGGGGGTCTGTCCGGAGTACTGGTAGTAGAGCGACTTGTAGGTGAGCTGGCTCAGGATCCATTCCTGCAGCATGGCGCGCTGGCGCGCCAGTTCGTCCTCCAGCAGGCGATGGCGGCGCAGCAGGTTTTCCACCGCGGCACGGGCGCTGTCGCTGAGCGCACTGTCCTCGGCCAGCAGGGCCGCCACGTCGGCAGCAGCGCCGTCGCGGCTGGCGCGGTGTGCGGGTGTTTCGCCTGCGGCTTCCCCCAGAGCAGCCCAGGCTTGGTGGATGGATCGGCTATTGGATCGGCTTATGGACTCCCTGACGGGCCCGATGGCGGGTCGCCGAATCTCTCCTGCGGTCATGATTATCCCCGTTGAACAACATCCCCCGGCACTACACGTCTGCGGATACCACTTGTCAGTCTTGGAATTATTTGTCTCTGCGTGGCGTACGTGTTTCCGCACGCTCCCTGGTCGTGGCCGTGCCGCCTTGCCTGGCGGTCTCATCCGAACTGTCCCCAGACTAGCGGACGGCGCCAACGCGCGCTCGGTGTGCTCCGGCAATCCAGCCGCATGCACCGGAGTCAAGAAGGGGCGCCTTGCCGCGCCCCTCTTTGCCACGCCTATAGTTCAGTGCATTTGGGGCGGTTTGTCCAGCCCTGAGTGGGTGACTTACACCCAATCTCATACTTTGGAATGAGCCGGCCTGCACACCGTCGATCTGGCCCGCCGGAAGCGGCTTGCGGGCTGGTTCGTGACAGATTCGCGACCGAATTTCGAGCCAAATTTCGGACCGAATTTTGGACTAAATTTCGGACTGGATGCGGCCCGCCTGTCGTGCCGCCGGCGCGCCGTTTCCACGCCCGCATGGTACGCAGAAACGGGTACGCTCTCGCACCCCGAACGGGTGATGGCAGAGCTCTCGTTAGCACGCGTGGCCAATGCGCGAGGTGGTATGGCTCGCGGCAAGGCATGTCGAAACGCAGCCCGCAGAAACAGGTACGCTGCGAACGCTCGTGCGGCCGCGGAAGGGCCGCAGAAACGGGTACGCTTTGCGCGCGTTCCGATGCTCCGGCCTTGCGACCTTGCCGCGAAGGGGCAACGGGGGTGTGCAATCAAGAATGGGCGGCCCACGCCGCCCATTCTTGATTGCCGCCAGGAATGCTCAGTGGCCCGGCAGGTAGTAGAACTTGAAGACAAAGACCGCGGCGATGATCCAGACCATCACCGGCACGCTGCGCGCGCGCCCGGTCAGCAGCTTGAGTGCCGCGTAGCTGATGAAGCCGAACGCCACGCCATTCGCCACCGAGTATGTGAAGGGCATGCCCAGCGCGGTCATGACCGCCGGCACGACTTCGGTGACATCGTTCCAGTCGATCTCCAGCAGCTCGCGCAACATCAGGCAGGACACATACAGCAGCGCCGGCGCGGTGGCGTAGGCCGGAACCGTGCCCGCCAGCGGCGCGATGAACAGCGCCGCCAGGAACAGCACCGCCACCGTCACCGCGGTCAGCCCCGTACGCCCGCCGGCCTGCACGCCGGAAGCGCTTTCGATATACGCAGTCGTCGACGACGTGCCGAGGAACGAGCCGGCCATGATGGCGGTGCTGTCAGCCATCAGCGCCTTGTTCAGCCGGTCCATGCGGCCCGCCTTGAGCAGGCCGGCGCGGTTGGCCACGCCCATCAGCGTGCCGGTGGCATCGAACAGCTCGACCAGGAAGAACACCAGCACGACATTGATGATGCCGATCGACAGCGCCGCCGAAATATCGAGCTTCAGCAGCGTCGGGCTCAGCGAAGGCGGCGCCGAAAACACGCCGTGGAAGGTGTTGCCGGCAAAGGCAAAGCTCAGCAGCGTGGTCAGCAGGATGCCGATCAGGATCGCCCCCTTCACGCGCAGGTGGTCCAGCGCGACGATCACGAAGAAGCCGACGATGGCGAGCACCGCCGGGGGTTGGTGCAGGTCGCCGAGGGTAACCAGCGTTGCCGGGCTCGCGGCGACGATGCCGGCATTCTTCAGCGCGACAATTGCCAGGAACAAGCCGATGCCCGCGGTGATCGCCACGCGGATGGAATGCGGGATGCCGTTGACGATCATCTCGCGCACGCGGAACAGCGTCACCAGCAGGAACAGGCAGCCCGAGATAAAGACCGCGCCCAGCGCCGCCTCCCACGGAAATCCCATGCCCTTCACCACCGTGTACGCAAAGTACGCGTTCAGGCCCATGCCCGGCGCCATCGCAATCGGGTAGTTGGCGTAGAACCCCATGATCAGCGTGCCGATCGCTGCGGCCACGCAGGTCGCGACGAAGACCGCGTCCTTGGGCATGCCGGCGTCGCCCAGGATCGACGGGTTGACGAAGATAATGTACGCCATCGTCAGGAAGGTGGTGATACCGGCGAGGACCTCGGTGCGGACATCGGTCTGGTGCTCGCGCAGCTTGAACAGGCGCTCGAGCAGCGTCGGCTGGCCGCGCGAGGGGTTGACGGAAGGCGTACCCGGCTTGGAAGCGGGTTCCGGCATCGACATGACTAAGTCTCCAGTATCGTTATCGTGTCCGCGGCAGGGATCCCTGCGCGGCATGGCCGCGTGGCGCGCCATCATGCGGCATGCGTACTCTGGTCCAGCATGGGCCCGATACGCCACGGCGCACACGAATAAGCGATATGCAAAAAGCGTGATGATCCCACAGCGGATACCGGGCGCACAGGGCCCGCGCGGGCGACGGGCCCGCCCGCGCGTGGCCGGGGTTGGGGCTGGCCCCAACTTGACGCTGGCCCCAATCCCCCGTATAAACCCGGCTAGATTCAAGCGACGAGGCAACAGTTCATTCGTTAGCCACCGTCTGGTACTTCGGTTGTCCATGGTGTCCTTTCCTTGAGTTCCCCTGTCGGATGGCGCGCGCGTCATGCGACGTTTTATATCCTTTTTCTGGAAAGCAAATCATGCAAACCGGTATCGTCAAGTGGTTCAACGACGCCAAGGGTTTTGGCTTCATCAAGCCGGACGCAGGTGGTGACGACCTCTTCGCCCACTTCTCGGAAATCCGCGCCGACGGCTTCAAGTCGCTGCAGGAAAACCAGCGTGTGCAGTTCGAAGTCAAGAACGGCCCGAAGGGCCTGCAGGCAGCGAACATCACCCCGCTGTAAGCGTTGCCCGCGGCGCGCCACGTGCGCGCCACGCAACGGAAGAACCCCGCCTCGGCGGGGTTTTTTGTTTTCTGTCGGCTTGCGCTGCCGGCGGCGCGTGGGTTGCCCGCCGGGAGGTCCGCCGCTCTCCCCGCCTCCCGCCTCCCGCCTCCCGCCTCCCGCCTCCCGCCTCCCGCCTCCCGCCTCCCGCCTCCCGCCTCCCGCTTCCCCGCCTCCCGCTTCCCCGCTTCCGCGCCTCCCCGCTTTCCCGCTTTCCCGCTTTCCCGCTTTCCCGCTTTCCCGCTTTCCCGCTTTCCCGCTTTCCCGCTTTCCCGCTTTCCCGCTTTCCCGCTTTCCCGCTTTCCCGCTCCCCGTTTTCCTGCCTCCCGGCTTCTATGCGCCGGTCCTGGCGCTTACTTTCCTATCCACATGCCGCCCGCAGAAACGGGTACGCCTTGCTGCAGTGCAAGCTGCGGGCGCCATCCGCCCGCTAACGCAGAAACGGGTACGCCCGTCGCCATAAAGCCTCTTCCCAGCGGCTCGCAACAACGCAGAAACGGGTACGCCTGGTGCCAGAACGCCACCTGGCGTGGGTTCGCACAGCCCGCAGAAATAGGTACGCCCGGTTCCACCGCGTTACCAGGCTTGCTCGGATCATGGGGCGCCGGTAACAGCCGGACGCCTAGATATCCACACGACTACGCCGCGAACGCCACGCAGAAATGGGTACGCCTCGTATTGCAGCGCACAAGATCCGTTCAGCCAAAAGCTTGAAACGAACGCTCGCAGAAACAGGTACGGCCACCACAAGTGCGTGGATGCCGCCTGTCGCGCAGAAACGGGTACGGTGTCCGGGGTTTCCGGACATTTCCGACTTGTTGGGATGAAGCGCAGCCCCCGACTGGCTCGCAGAAACAGGTACGCATGGATGAGGGGCGGCACACTCATGTATACGTTGAGTGTGAGCGCTAGCTTTTTCTATGAGGCAGATATATAATAGAAACTTGGCAGTACATCCATCCGCAACCCCACCCCTTCAACGCAGAAATGGGTACGGATGCAGGTACAGAGCCCGAGATCTCACCGCAGAAACGGGTACGGGGGCCAACGCCCGGCGCACAGGTCTGCGGGCGCAGAATTGGGTACGCCGCAGAAACGGGTACGCAGAGGCAAAGGGGCAGCCGTTTTTCTTCGCCACGCAGAATCAGGTACGGTTTCGGCCCATTCACCGCAGAAATGGGTACGCCGCCGGCGCTGGGAGGCCGAGGGCGATCCAGGGCTCGAACCCTTTTCTGCGTGGATAACCCATGTCGCAGGCCGCGCGACGGCGCAATCCGGCGGTAAACCGGGCGTAAACGGCGTATACCGCCCGGGTCGCCGCAGAAACGGGTACGCTTTGCGCGGTCTGCGTTGTGGAAAAGCCTGTGGAAACACGGGGTTATCCCCGCAGAAACCAGTACGCGCGGTCCGCAGATACTGGTTCGGGGCGCCGCAGATTCGGGTTCGGCCCTTCGCAGAATCGAGTACGGTTGTCCGCAGATTCGGGTTCGCAAGGGTAGTTTTTTTCCTTACGAATCAAGGCGCTGAACTTCACGTATACGGTTTACAAGTAGTTAACCCGTATCGGTATCGTTTACTGGTAGTCACAGGGTTGCGCACCGTGGACAACCCTTGCGGGTTGCCCACCGTCCGCCCCCCAGCTACCAGTCGTGAGAGTCCCCGCACGACAAAACCGAGGCAAGCAAGACCAAACCTCAGCGTACCTGTTTCTGCGTGACAACTTTTGCGGCTTCGAGTACAAAGGCGGGTAATCCGAAGCACGCCAATATGCCCATCAAACGCTCCCCGGCCGCCACGGGGGATCGAAGTGTCCTCGACGTGGATGCCGAGCCCTCCCGCATCATTGTTCCCGGCAACGAGAACATCCTGGTTCCGTCCGAGAAATTCCAGCGTCTGTTTGACGAGGCGCAGGCCATGGAACGCGAAGACGCCTGGCAAAGCGGCGAAGTTGGCTTCCTCAGCCGCGCCAGCGTCCAGGTCACGCTGCCATATCGGGCGCCCAAGGGCGCACCGCCGGTATGGACGCGTACCAGCGGCAATATCTCGCTGATGATCCAGCCGGGCTACTTCACGCAGCAGCGCTCTGAACGCGCCGCCAACGGCCGCCAGAAGCTGGTGTCGGAGACCGTCTCGCTGGGCTATCCCTATGGCTCCTATCCGCGCCTGATGCTTGCCTGGATCGGCAAGGAGATCATGGCGAAGAAAAAACGGGGTGAATTCACCGGGACGGTGGAAGACCGGCGTATCTCGCTGGGCAATTCGCTGTCCGAATTCATGTACAACCTCGGTATCCCGATGGCCACTGGCGGCAAGCGGGGCACCATGACGCTGGTTCGCCAGCAGATGATCCGGCTGTTCTCCGCAACCATTGCGATCGTGCAGAACAAGTCGACGCCTAGCCAGAACCAGAACCCGAATCACGAGCCGCTATCGATCGACCGTGTGGGCTACCTGCTGGCCGACCAGTTGTCGACATGGTGGGACCCGATGCAGCCGGGGCAGGGGTCGATGTTCGAGAGCTTTGTGGTGCTGTCCGAGCCGTTTTTCAACGAACTGGTCAACCGACCGGTACCGGTGGACATGCGTGCACTGAAGGCGCTGAAGCAGTCGCCGTTCGCGCTGGACGTTTACTCGTGGCTGACCTACCGGTTCTTCACGATCCAGCGGCGCACCGAGATCCCGTGGGAAGCCCTGCAAATGCAATTCGGTACGGAAACCGAAAGCGAGCGCAAGTTCCGCGCGCTGTTCCGCAAGGCGCTGAAGGACGTGCTGGTGGTCTATCCGGGGGCCAAGGTCGATGCGGATTCGTCCAAGGCGCTGATCCTGCAGCCGTCCCGTACCAGCGTGCGCAAGCTGGGCTGAGTTCCTGGCCGAATGGCCAGATGCAAAAAAGGCAAGCGTTGAACGCTTGCCTTTTTGTTTGTCCGCCGCGGCAGGTTTGCTGCAGCGGGCAAATCAGCTGGATCAGGCCGGCTTGATGGCCGAAGCCTGCAGGCCCTTCGGACCCTGCTTGACTTCAAACGTCACGCGCTGCCCATCCTTCAGGGTCTTGAAGCCAGAACCCTGGATTTCGGAGAAGTGCGCAAACAGATCTGCACCACCATCGTCCGGGGTAATGAAGCCAAAGCCCTTGGTCTCGTTAAACCACTTGACCGTACCGGTTGCCATAAGAGTTCCTTTTCGAAGCAAGTTCTAGTACACCACGCAAACAACCGTTCAAGCACGTTGAGTTCTCGTAGATACCGAACGGAAGCCGACGAGGTTGACACGACTTGACTCGACTGTAGCGCGCATCATAACCACTTTGGATTGCGGTGTCATGTGCGGCGTAATGCGCACTACAAATACTTTAGACATAGGGGCGGGCGCATTTCAAGCAAATTTATTGTCGAACGCGACCTCTCCTGCAAAAAAGCCGGGACGACGCTCCGCTGCACCTTAATAAAATATTTGTAAATTTGTAAAACGGTTGAAGCGTCACCTGGTTTTGGCTACAGTTGCGCCTTAAGAGTCAACCGCGCTTTCAGCGCTGAAAGAGAGGTCGCAGTGGCAGCCAAAATCATTACCGTCTTCAACCAGAAAGGCGGTTGCGGAAAGACCACGGTCAGCATGCATCTGGCGGGAACACTCGGCCTGCGCGGTGCCCGATCCATGCTGGTCGACATGGACGAGCAAGGCACCGCCACCCGCTGGGCTGCGCAGGCCAGCGATGAGCGCCCGTTTCCCGCGTCGGTGATCGGCCTGGCGCCCTCGGGCGGCGCCATGCACCGGGAGGTTCGGAAGTTTGTGCAGGACTACGATTACATCGTGGTCGATTGTCCGCCTGCGGTTCATTCGGCGGCGCCATCCAGTGCGCTGCTGATTTCCGACCTTGCCATCATCCCGGTAGTGCCGTCGCCTCCGGACCTATGGGCGGCGGTCGCCGCTAAAACGCTGGCACAACATGCGCAAGTCCAGAATGAAACCTTGCTGATCCGGGTAATGGCCAATATGGTGCAGCGGCGCGTGTCGATCGCACGGCAGGCGATCGAGATCCTGGGTGACGATGGCGAGGTGCCCCTTTTGAATTCGATGATTGGATCGCGCTCGGCCTTCCGCGAATGCCAGGCGATCGGCTGTACCGTCCATGGCGTTGCCGGAGCGCGTGAAGCGGTACAGGAGGTCGACATGATGGTCGACGAAGTGTTGTCTTTGATTGAGCAATAAGGCATGGCTACAAAACTGAAAAGCCTTAAGGCCGGCATGCTCGCCGGCATGGTGGCGGAGAAGAACCGCAACGACACGCTGGACCGCTTTGCGCGGGCCGAGGCAGCAATTTCGCAGCATCCGAATGGCCTGCTGCAGGGCAGGGCCAACGACGCCGCGGCGGTTTTCAGCGCTGAAAGTGCGGGCGAGATGGCGTCCGGCCGGCAGCTGGTGCGGATTCCGCTGGCGCAGCTCCACGACAATCCACTGAATGCCCGCCGGATCTATGATCCCGCGGTCGTGCAGGAGCGTGCGGCGTCGATCGCCACGCATGGACAGAAGACCCCCGGTCTCGCTGCACCCGACCCCTCGCGTCCCGGCCACTACATCCTGATCGACGGCCACTACCGCAAACGAGCGCTGGCTTCGGCCGGCAAGCTCGAGATGGAGTGCTTTGTCGAGGACGACCTGAGCGACCTGGATTTCTACCGGCTGTCGTTCATGCTCAACGAGCAGCGCTCGGACCAGTCGGCGCTGGACAATGCGATTGCCTGGCGCCAGTTGCTCGATGAAGGCAAGGTTCAGAAGGAAGAAGAAATCTGTGAACTGACCGGGATGTCCGCTGGAACGGTCAACAAGACGCTGGCGCTATTGCGCCTGCCCGAGTCCGTGCTGGGCGTGATGCGCGAGCGGCCGAGCGCGATCGGCATCGCCGCGGGCTATGAGCTGACTTTGTATTGCAAGCTGGCGGGGGAGGAGCGAACCCGCGAGCTGGCGGCACGGATCATCAACGATGGCCTGTCGAGCCGCGAAGTCGAGGCAATCCGCAAGCACGCGCAGGAAGGCAAGGCGCGCAAGGTCAAGGAGATCAGCCGGCAATACAAAATCCGGACCGACAGCGGCCAGTTGCTCGGAACCATCAAGGAGTGGGATTCGGGGCGCGTCGTCCTCGATGTCCAGCTGGGCGACCGCAGCGCCCGCGAGGACCTGGTCGAACTCCTCAAGGCTCGCTTCGGGCTGGACAAGACCTTGCTCTGATCGAGTCCGCTGAGCGAGTCAGGTGCCGGGGAAGCGGGCTACGAACCACCGCACTCCCGGCGCATCAGGGAGACCGCGGACGTGGCAGGATCGCTCGGCAAGACCCCTGCAGCGTACCCAGTTCTTCGGTGGCGATGCTGCCACCCATATCTACGCCAAGGCAGATGGTCAGCCAAGGCTGTTCATGCCGAAAAGGGTCCTGTTCCGTACAGCCAGACCCTACGGCGACTCTTTCTCCGTACCAACTTCTTCGGCCGATGCCAACGCTGTCCGGCAACGCCGCGCCTCGCGCACGAGGTCACGCGGCGTGCACGCCGGGAAGCTCGCATCCAGCCTCCGATAGCGCGTAATCACCGCCGACAGCAGTGCGTGCAGCCCTCGCACCGAGTAGGGCGGGTGGGTCATGCTGGCGAGCTTGCGCTGCGCCCGCCGGGTGGGCGGCGCAACGGGCGGGCCGAGCAGGGGCACATCCGCCATCGCGGGCATGTCCAGGTCCAGCGCCCGGTCTTGCCAATGGCGGCGTAGCGCGGCCAGCGCCGTGTCGCTGAGCGCAAGCCGGTCGCCATCCAATGCTTCGTCCGCCTTCGTTGCCGGCACCCGGTCGAGGATCCGCAGGTCTTTCCAGCGCAGCGCCACCAGCCCGGCAAAGCGGGGCCGGCATTCGCGCAGCAGCGCGACCGCTGCGGCCGCGGCGCGGTAGCGCCGGCCATCGGGCTGGACGCATTCGTTCTCCAGCCAGGCAGTGAAGCGCACCAGCGCCATGTCGTCGACAATTCCCTCACCGGCAGCGCTGCCCGGGTCAAGGCCGGAAGCCACATCGCCTGCCGCGCGCGTCATCCCGATATCCGTTCCTGTACCCGTTGCCGGTGCGCCTGCTGGCAGCCACCGCGCGGCCGAGGCGTACCCGTTGCGCGCCATCCAGGCCCACAAGGCGCCCAGGACACGCATGCTATGCCGCAAGCTGGCATCGCCCAGCGGCCCGGTAAATGGCCGCCAGGCCCCGACTTGCCGGGAAGCCCGCGGTCCGCACCAGCGCGCCGCCGGCTGCGGGTCCGCAAGAAAGGCCAGGTATGCCTGGCGGTCCTGCCCGTCCAGCGCGGCGAGACCCTTGCGGCGCTCGATCACCGACCACAGCAGCAACCGCTCGGCCTCCTTGCGGTACGCCGCGTACGTGGCGCCGGCAGGGGGCGCACTGGCGTGCAGCCACTTGCGCACCACGTCGACGCCGCTCGCAAAGGGACAGGCGGGCGATGCCCCGGCGTCACCGGCGAGCAGTTCCAGCGGCAGCAGGCGCGGCATGTCCGGTGTCAGCGCGCCGCGCGCCAGCGGCGCGCGGTCACCTACATGCGCGGCCAGCATGGGTTGGCCCTGGGACGTGCGGACCAGGTCGCGATGTTCCGCCAGCCAGCGGTTGATGGCCTGGCCGGCGAGGGCGCCGATACGTGGCACACGCCGCCACCATCCCGTGCCGCGGGCATTTGTCAATGCTATAAGTTCCTTAATAGTAACAATATTGGCTTTGCGCAGGCGGCGTGCCAGTGACGGCCCGAACCATAGTTCCACGCCATGCTCCGCCCGCGGCGCCGCCGTACCGAGCCGTTCCAGTTCCGCCAACGCATCCACCCGGCGATCCATGCCGCGGTTGGAACGGCCCGGACCGGCCACCAGCAGTTCGCCCAGGTCGGCGCGGCCATGGAGATGGGCGAGCTGGACCATGCGGTCGCGCAGACCCAGCAGGGTTCGCAGCGCCGATTCGCCGGCATCGTCGTCATCGCCGTCGTCGGCAAGGTAACGGCCGACGACCAACGCAGCCGGCATGCCCTGGACATAGGCGCGGACGGCGGCGAATTCGCTGCGGGTCAGGCTGACGGCATGCGATCCGGACAACATGGGCAGGGGGGCGGGAGCGTCGGTGGGGGAGGGCACATAGCTTACGGTAACTCCTTGATTTATAAGGCACTTGAACTCAGGCCAAATCCATCCGACCGGAAATGCACAGCAAAGAGCAATGCCGATAATTTTATGCGAGGTAAGCGGCATTCCGCCAGTCCCCGGGCCACCCGAACACCCGTTTGTCGATCTAAGCTCGCTGGCAGGGTCGCAGTGGGCCGCCCGTGACAGCGTTCCGGGACGAAGGGAGCCCCCTTCGGGAATACCCGCTGCAATGCAACAGAGGCTTGCTTTCGACGCCCCTGTTTCATAAGCTGAAGATCAGAATTAGATTCTGTTAAATTTGATCGGAAAGTTGCTAAAGCGTTAGTCATGAACTGCGCGGGTCCGGCACCAGCCGGCCAGACTCGGTTCGAACGGCGCAAACGGGGCGATTCGGCACTCCAAGGGAAGGGACGGGCACGGCAACCGACGGGACGCCGTACCAGGCCAGGAACAAGCCGGATCGTATGGATCGACGAGCCGCAGCATAGCGGAAGGCGGTCCAACAGCAAGAACGGGTTTGTCGCAGGACCTGGGCTTGCCGCAATAAGAAGGAGAGCGGCCATGGCCAGCATCCTCTTGATCGAACACCATCCACTGCTGCGCCTGGGTCTTCGCCACCTTCTGGCCCAAGCGCATCTCCCGGGCGACCTGATCGATATCGATCCGCTCGCCCCAATCGACCCCGATCTCTGGCTGGTAGACGCCGACTTGCTGGTGTACGGGCTACCGCACGACGCCGCGGCAGGCTGGGCCCAGCTCGACGACCTGTGCGAGCGCCTGCGGCCCCGGCGCGTGCTGCTGCTGACCGAGCGGCCCGCCGCGGCACTGTCACGGCCGACGCTGCCGGAGTCCATACGTGGCTGCCTGCACAAGGCCGCCAGCGCCGAAGCGCTCGACGCCGCGGTGCGGCTGGTGCTGGCCGGTGGGGAGTGCTTCCCGTCGCTGCTGCTGTCCGAGCCAGCCAGCGGACGCAGCGACGATGCCGGCACGCTGGCCATGTCCGCACAGTCCGAACAGTCCGCACCGGCCGCGCCATCCATGCCGTCCGGTCACGCCGGCGCCCCGGTGGTGGTGCCGCTGCATGCGTTGCGCGGCGAAACACCGGCCACGCCGCCTGCGTATACGAGCGAAACGCCGTCGAGCGGCGCGCATCTGCTCAACATCACCGAACGGCAGTATGAGGTACTGGCCCTGCTCGCGCGCGGCTATCCGATCAAGACCGTCAGCCGGATGCTCAATATCTCCGTCGCCACGGCCAAGACGCATGCCTGCACGCTGTACCAGCGGCTCCATGTACGCAACAAGGGCGAAGCTGTCTACGTGGCGCTGCAGCGTGGCGCCACGCTGGACTGGGCCGGCCCGCCGGCGGTGCGGCCGCTCGGCGCATGCCGGGCCGCCTGAAGCCCCCCTGCATGACCGTTCTGGGGTGCATCGGTTGCAGCCATGCCGGCGCCGGTCGGATCCGGTGCCGCGGCCATCCCCGCAGGTCATCCATTTGACGTGGCGGCCTCCACCAAAAGCATGAGGCGGTGCCGGGGAGCGCTTGCTACGTTGACAGGGAGGCGTTCGCCGCCGCCTGCCGCGCGCCATGCGTCAGGCGCCCAACGGCAGGGCGCGCTCGCCGCGAGGCCCGCCATGTTCGCCACGGCGGGCCATCCGGCCACTTGACCTTCTGACCCCGGGCCCATCCCGCCGCACCGGCCGTGGCCTCCATTGCCGATTCGATGCCGACCTACCTGATCGCCAGCAACGAAATGATGTGCCGCACCCTGGTGCGGCGCCTGGAAGCGCTGGGCCTGCCGCGCCCGATCCGGTGGCGCGCGCCGCATTGGCTGCAGGATGGTGCTGCCGGCCGGCAGCGTCATCCCGATGCGGACGAGCCCGGCAGCGACCCGGCCGATGTCGCGCTGATCGATTGCAGCGGGCTGGACGGCGACCCGCGCAAGCTGCTCGAACAGATGCAGGCCCGGCTCGCGCCGCGCCGCTGGCTGGTGTTGTCGGACCGGCTCGACGCGACGCTGATCGTCCACGCCGCGCTGCGGGGCGCGAGCGGTTGCCTGGCGGTGCCGGCGCCTGCCGAGCTCGTCTGTGCCGCGACCGCGCTGGTGTGGGCTGGCGGCCAGTGCTTCCCGCGCATGGCCCTTTCGCTGATGCAGGCCACGCCCTGCGACAGCGTTGGCGCCGCCTGAATCTGCCCGTCCCTCTCTTGCTTCCCTCCTTCGGCCACCACAGGATTACAGCCTGCGGATGAGGGCGTTCTGTGCGCGCAAGCACTATGCTTGAGATGCCCGGCGTCCGAGCAGCCCCATTCCAAGAGGGCTTGCCGCGCCGGGATGCTAGGGGGTCGTATGGAAGGCGGGATGGAATACCTGGTCGTGCATGGCTTCGCCGTGCGCGAGGGCCGGGGCAAGTGGGCTTGCTGCTTCGAGATCCGGCTGGCTGGTGCGGGCGAGCAGCCACTGTTGTATCGCGGAGAACTGCATGGTCGCCGCTACGATTGCGAGCATGCCGCAGCGCAGGCCGCGCGTGAAGCAGGACAGCGTGAAGCGGTGTTGCGGGTGGAAAGCCTGCGCGCACTGATCCTGGCGCAGCATCGCCTGCGCCTGCCGGCAGCTACGCTGCCCTGAGCCAGGGCGCCGCGGCGCCCTGCTGTGTTCCGCGTGCCTCGCCAGCGCCAGCGCGAGGCGCGACCACTGCTGCCGTTGTCCTGCAGCAGTGCTGCCTGCCACCAGTCCCGCTCGCCAGCCATTGCCGTGCACCCACAGGGCATGCACATGCCTGCTGGCGTCGCCGCGCTGCCGAACCCTGTCGCGCGCGCCGTGCCATGCCACAAAAAAAGAAGCCCGCCGACCGGGGGACCATGCGGGCTTTGAAGGCGTGCAGGCAATACTGCCCGCCCACACGTCCTCTTGACGATATCCAATCGGCACGCACGCCTCTATCAACCAGAAGCAGCATGCGCGTCACGCATGCGGCTGAATGCCACTAAACCGGCTCAACCGGAACTCAACCTCTGCGGCGAACGGTACAGACGCGCTTGCCATCGGCATGCGCGTCCTTGCGCCACGCAATGACGGCCGAACCTGTGGGCCCGTGCAAGGTTTGTGCGCCGTCCAACAGACTGTCCTGAACCGCGCGCGCCAAGATCGCCATCAAGACCGATGGCGCAAGCATTTGGCTCGGGGCAGGGAGAAGGCGGGCATGACAGCAGACAGTCAGTGCACGGCAGCCGGAACGCGAGCGCGAGGGCGCGCATCCGGCGCGGGCCACGCACACCCGCGATTGGATCGGCATGGCAGGCGCGGAGGTCTCTAGTGTACGGCGACACCAAGATGCGTGGACGTGGCGGGCCTGGGTTGCGTGGCGGCAATCCGGTGTGGTCGCACGTCAACTGCCATGTCGACCTGTGGATCGAGTTGCTGCACGGACTTGAACTGCCACCGGTCGCCGCGCTGCCGTGCGCAGTGCGCCAGGATTTCGAGGCCGATCATTTCACGCAGTGCCGCTTTCCGGTGGCGGACCTGGAGCGGCTCTACGGGCTGACCGCCCATGCGCTGACGCTGTACGACTCGCTCGAGTCGCACGTGGCGGCGCAGACCGCGCGCGGCCATCTCGTCGTGATCGAACTCGACAGCGGCCAGCTGCCGCCGCCGCCCGGCGCGGGCTACCAGCGCCACCGCACGCCGACCTGCATCGCCGTCGACGTGCTGATCCCCCAGGCGGGCGCCGTCGGCTATTACCACACCGACGGCTACCACACCGCCAGCGGCGAGGACTACGCCGCGATCTTCCGGCTGGCACCGGGAGCGCGCAGCGCCGAGTCGCTGCCCTTCGTGCATGCCGAGGTAGTGCGCCGCGATGGCCGGCTGCGCGGGCGCGAGTCGTTGCTCGACGCTTCGCTGGCGCTGCTGCGCACGCACCTCGGCAACCGTCCGCAGCAGAATCCCGTGACACAGTTCCGTGCCGTGTTTCCCGCCCACCTGGAGCGGCTGATGGCGCGCGGCGAGCCGGGCTTCCACCACTACGCCTCGGGCGTGCTGCGCCAGCTCGGCGCCAACTTCGAGCTGCTGGCGCGCTACCTGCGCTGGCTGGTGATGCAGGGACAGGAGGTCCCGGAGAAGGCGGCCGAAGCGTGCTACACGATGGCGTCGGAAGCGATGGTGATGCAGTTCCGGCTGATGCGCGCCGTGATCAGCCGCAAGCCGGATCGCTGCGAAGACTGCCTGGACCAGCTCGAGGCCTCTTACCAGGCCAGCGTGCCGGCGCTGGCCCGGCATTTCGGCGAGTATGCGCCATGACCGCCGCTGCCGAGGCCACGGGCCGGCGAGCCGCCGCCCTCATTTCGGCCGCCGTTCCGTCCGTCGACGTCACACCCCTCACCGCCTTCACCGACGTTGCGGGGCGCGCGCCTTGCGGCCCGTGGCGATGGCTGCAGACGCTGCCCGGCGCGGCACCGTCGCCCGCGGTGCTCGACGATGGCGCGTGCTGGCTGCCGGCGCCGGTGCCCGGTTCGGTTGCGATGGCCATGCAGGCGGCGGGCCGCTTGTGCGAAGGCGCGCCGGTGCCGCTGCACTGCCACGACTACTGGTACCGGCTGCGTTTTGCCGGACACGGACCGCGGCTGCTGCGGCTGCGCGGCCTGGTTCGCGGCACCGAAGCGTGGGTCAACGGGCGCCAGGTGATTGCCGTGGATGATGCGATCGGGCATGGCACTGAACTGCACGAGTTGCACGCACCGCATCAGTTGTACGAGGCCGCGATCGAACTGTCGGGCATGAACACGATCCACCTGTGCTTCCGCGCGCCGCGCGTGCTGCATCCCGCCGCGGCGGCAGTGCGTGGCTGGCGCTGCACGGTGGTGGCCGCCGCCGGCCACCTGGCCGGTTTTCTTCCGCGCGCCTTGCCGTTGGATGAGGTCGGGCCATGCCAGCCCGTCGAATTGCTTGCGCCCATCACGCTCTTTACGCCATTTGCGCCCCTTCCGGCACCGCTCGTTTCCGCCGGCCGCCCCGCGCTTCCACCCGTCTCCGACTTTTGCAGGAGGGCCCGGCACCTGCCGGCGCCGCTGCAGCGCGCTGCACGCTGATTGCGCCGTGGCCGGGCATCCGCTCGGCTTTCCGGCCAACCTCCCGATGGATGAGCGCTTCCCAACCATTCGCCTACTGTCGCAGCGCCTCGCCATGACGCTAAATAGAGTCACTGGCTTGCAGTCAGCGCCGCAGCAGGGTCAACGGCGCAGCCAGGCAGTCGGAAACCAGTCATGCCGGTCCATGCCGGCGCTGAACGGGGACCGGCAAGGCTGAAGCCCGTTTTCCCGAGTGGCGTTCGCCGAGCCGGCTGGACGTTGTTCCCGAAAACGGGTTTGGACAGGGGGTACGAAAAATGATTACGCATCGGTCGGAACTGCATGTCAATCACCTGCTCAGCGCGTTGCCGCGTGGCGAGTGGGAAGCGCTGGCCCAGCATTTCGAGCTGGTCCGGCTGCGCGCCGGGGAGTTGCTCACCGATTCCGGCCAGCGCATCGTCCACGTCTACTTTCCAACCACGGCAGTGGTTTCGCTGCTGTCGCTGCTCGAAGACGGCGCGACCGTCGAGATCGCCGCGGTCGGCCATGAAGGGCTGGTCGGGATCCCGGTGGTCACCGGCGGCGACACCATGCCCAGCCGCGTCGAAGTGCGCAGCCCCGGCCTGGCCTACCGCATTCCCGCACGCATGCTGCGCGCCGAGCTGCCGCGCCTGCCCACGCTGCAGCGCGTGACGCTGCTGTACGTGCAGGCGATGCTGACGCAGATCGCACAGACCGCCGCGTGCAACCGCCACCACTCGCTGAACAAGCAGCTGTGCCGCTGGCTGCTGCTGGCGATCGACCGGCTCAGTTCCAACGAGCTGGTGATCACGCAGCAGGTCATCGCCAACATGCTCGGCGTGCGCCGCGAAGGCGTGACCGAGGCCGCGGGCAAGCTGGAGGACCTGGGACTGATCCACCACAGCCGCGGCCATATCACGGTACTGGACCGCTGCGGCCTGGAGAAGCATTCATGCGAATGCTACAAGCTGGTCAAGCGCGAATATGACCGGCTGCTGCCCGCGCTGGCCAGCGCCTGAACGGCGCTGCCAGCTGCCCCTGGCGGCGTGAGGTGGCCACGCGCGGCGCAGGACGCCGCGCTGATCCCATTTGAGGAGCGGTACCCGTGAGCAGACTGTCATATGCCAGTGCACCGGCGGAAGGTGCGGCCCCCCGGCGCGAAGCCCAGCCCGCCAGCACGCGCCAGGCGCGCGCGCTGATGGACCATATGGGCTGGATCGTCGCCGCGGGCGTTGTCGGCGCCGGCGTCGGCGCGCTGGTGGCGCTGTCCGAGCCGCCGCAATACCGTGCGCAGGCGCTGGTGCAGGTGGAGGGCCGCGACGGCGGCGTGCGCAGCGTGGCGCAGACGCAGGGCGCCGCCGGCTTCGACGCGGGGCTGCTCAAGAGCCGCGCCGTGGTCGGGCCCGTGGTGGAGCGGCTGCGCCTGGATATCACCGCGCAGCCGCTGCGCGCGCCGCTGGTGGGCGCGCTGGTCGACCGCTTTTCCACGCCCGGCCACGTGCGCGGCACCTGGCCCGCAAGCCAGGGCTATGCCTGGGGCGGCGAACGCCTGGTGGTCGACACCATGACCGTGCCCGAGGACCTGGTGGACCAGCCACTGGTGTTCGAGACGCGCCGCGACGGCGCCTACCGCCTTTTCGACCATGACGTGCTGCTGCTCGAGGGCCGTGTCGGGGAGACCGCCAGCGGCAACGGCATCACGCTGCGCGTGGACCGCATCGAGGCCGCGCCCGGCACGCGCTTCGCACTGACGCGGCATGACCTCGCGCGCACCGCCGAGGCCGTGCGCAAGGGCCTCCAGGTCGAGAGCGAAGGCGCGCAGATGTCCGCGAGTCAGGGCAGCGCACCGGCGCAGCCGGGCGGCACGGTGCGCGTGGGCTGGCAGTATGCGGACCGCCAGCTTGCTGCCGAGCTGGTCAACGGCGTCACGCGCGCCTATATCGACGGACAGACCACCAAGCGCCGCGAGGACGCCGCCGGCACGCTGGCCTTCCTGTCGAACGAATTGCCGCGCGTGCAGGCCGAGCTGACCCGTGCGGAAGAGGCGCTGACGCGCTACCGCGCGCGTACCGGCTCGATGGCGCCCAGCCGCGATGCGCAATCGTTCCTGAACAACAGCATGGAGTACCAGCGCCAGATCGCCGCGCTGCGGCTGGAGCGCACACGGCTGCTGCAGCGCTTCACCACCGAGGCCAATGAAGTGCGCATGGTCGACAGCCAGATTCAGCAGATGACGCGCGAGCGCGCCGAGATCGATGCGCGCATGCAAAGCCTGTCGGCCTCCGAGCGCGAATCGGTGGCGCTGACGCGCGACGTCAAGGTGGCCGAGGACATGTACATGGCCCTGCGCACCAAGGTCGAGCAGCTGTCGCTGATGCTGTCCGACAGCTCCAGCCAGCTGCGCGTAATCGACGCCGCGATCGCGCCGGTGACGCCGGTGGGGATCGGCACGTGGCCGTTCGCTTCCGTGGGCGCGCTGCTCGGGCTGTGCCTGGGCGTGGCCGGCATCAACCTGCGCCAGCGCCTGCGCCCGTCGGTGGCCAGCGCGGCTGATGCCGAAGAGCGGCTTGGCATGGCGATGCTCGGCGACATCGCCTTCAGCAACGAGCAGGCCGATCTGGAGCGCCAGATCGAAACCAAGCGCAGCCTGGGCATTGCCGCGGGCTTCACGCTGCCGACCGAGGCGCGCCTGGGCTGGCCCGAGCCGGGCACCGAGGTGATCGATGCCGTGACCGCGGCCGCGCCGGAGGACAAGCGCGCGCGCGCCGAACGCCTGCTGCGCCAGGGCCTGCACGACCAGTACCTGCTGGCGCGGCGCGCGCCGCATTCGCTGGCGGTGGAGGGATTGCGTACCTTGCGTGCGGCGCTGCACTTCGCGCTGCGCGATGCGCCCAATTGCCTGGTGGCGATCACCAGCCCGGCCAGCGGCGCGGGCAAGACCTTTACCGCGGTCAACCTCGCGGTGCTGTTTGCCGAGGCCGGCCAGCGCGTGCTGCTGATCGACGCGGACCTGCGCCGCGGGCGCGTGGCGGACTGGTTCGACCAGCCGGTAGAGCCGGGCCTGGCCGAAGTGCTGGCCGGGCGCGCCGCGATCGCCGACGCGGTCAGGCCGAGCGTGGTCAGCGGCCTGTTCCTGCTCAATCGCGGCGCGGCGCCGGCGAATCCGTCCGAGTTGCTGATGCTGCCGGCGCTGGCGGAAACGCTGCGCCTGTGCGCGGGCCGCTTCGACCTGGTGCTGGTCGATACTCCGCCGGTGCTGGCGGTGGCGGATGCCACGCTGGTGTCCAACCTGGCAGGCTCCACGCTGGTGGTGGTGCGCGCTGACGTAACCGCGGCGGGCCAGGTTGACGACGCCCTCAAGCGCCTCGCGCATGCCAACGCGCGGCTGGCGGGCGGGATCCTGAACGGGGTCATGCCACGGCGCAGCAACAGGTCGGACTTCAATACCATCAATCCCTATCTGGGCATGCCCTTGCCCAAGGCGGAAGCGAAGCGCCCGGCATTGACCAGGCAAGTCAATGGAGCGGAGAAAGCCTGAAGCTGGAGCTCAGGGTCGCGGGACGTGCCAGTTTCTGCGCGACATACGCACGAGCGCATGCAGCAACGCCGGCAAAGCGTTACGCAGAAACGGGTACGTCCGCATCGCGTGACGGCCCTCGGTCGGTGCCGCCTCCGCGCGGAGCTGCTCCATTGGTAGCGCTATGGCAAGAAGATCCTGACAGGGTCTTCGCCCCGAGGCCTGGATGTCCCTTCGTGCTTTCCCGCGCAAAGACCACGCATTGCCCTCGCAACTGCAGCCGGGCTTCTCCGCCCGGAGCTCGCCGTGCCCGGGCAGCCTTGCAGGCGTGCCGGCACCGCAGCCCATTGGTACGGAAGCGTACCGATTCGAGCCCGAAGTTCAGGCTAAATGGCTCAACACCATGCTTCCCCAAAATCTGGAGTCCCAGCATGAGAGCAGCCATACGTACCATCCTCTTGGAAGTGGCTCGTCTGAACGTGCCAGTTGAATCGTTGGACGACCACGCCGATCTGTATGAAGCAGGACTGTCGTCGCTGGCGACCGTGCACGTCATGATCGCGATCGAGAACGCTTTCGGCATCGAAATCCCCGATCGCATGCTGACCCGCCAGCTGTTTCGCAGCATCGGCGCACTGGCGACGGCAGCCGAGCAACTCAAGAATGAGCAGGAGGCGGCGTGAGCCCCGCGCTTGCCAGCGTTGAGCTGGCACCTCCGCGCGCCGAGATTGCCGATGCCGCGCACTGGCTGGCGGCGGCCAGGCTGGTCGCCGCAGAAGCAGCACGGCATGCAGACCAGGTCGACCGGGACGCAAGCTTTCCCTGTCAGGCCTTCACGGTATTGCGCGAGCACAAACTGCTGGGTGCCATGGTGCCGACTGACCTTGGCGGTGGTGGCGCGCCGCTCGAGACGATCGCGGCGGTTTGCCGCGTGCTCGGCGCCGCCTGCGCTTCGACGGGCATGATCTACGCGATGCACCAGATCCAGGTGGCATGCCTGGTCAACCATGCCGGCAACAGTGCATGGCACGCGCAACTGTTGCAACGGCTTGGCGGCGAACAGTTGCTGCTCGCATCGGCCACCTCCGAAGAGGCTATTGGCGGTGCGTTGCGCAACAGCGGACGCGCGGTCAACGTCGACAACGGCAACCTCCATTTGCTGAAGATGGCGCCAACCATCTCCTATGGCGCCCACGCTGACGGAATTCTCGTGACGGCACGTCGACACCCCGATGCCGCGCCCACGGACCAGGTCATGGTGAGCGTTCTGAAGCCGGACTACACGCTGGACAACCTCTCCGCATGGGACACCCTGGGCATGCGGGGCACGTGCAGCAACGGCTTCCGGCTCGAAGCGCGCGGCCATACCGATCAGATCCTGCCGGTGCCGTTCGGCGAGATTGCGGACGTTACGATGACCCCCGTGTCGCATATCCTGTGGTCTGCCGTGTGGACAGGCATCGCGGCGGACGCGGTCCAGCGTGCCAAGGCACTGTTCCAGGGCCAGGCCCGTGCCCGACCCGGCACGCTGCCGCCATCGGCAACGCGCGTGGCTGAGGCCGTAGCCATCATCCAGATGCTCGATGGCCGCCTGGAGCTGGCGCTCAGCCACCAGCGCCAGCGGCAGGCAAGGCAGGGCGTGTCGGCGATGTTCAGCCTGGCGGCGGAAATGAATGGTCTCAAGACCAGCGTGTCGGTGCTGGCGCTCGAGGCAGTCCAGATCGCGATGCTGGTGTGCGGCATGGCGGGCTACAAGCATGGCACGCCGTTCAGCCTGGGACGCCACCTTCGGGATCTGTGGTCGGCGCCCCTGATGATCAACAACGATCGCATCCTGACCAACACCGCCAATCTGCTGCTGGCGGACCGGACTGCCTGAGGATCCGAGCATGGACGACACCAGCAACACTTGCACGCCCGACGAGAACGCATCACCTGTTGCGGGTGATCATTTTTTCCACGCCGTACCGGTGCGGGATCCGGACCTCGGCCGTCGTGCCTACCGGCAGGCGCTCATCGATGCCCGCGTGCTCTTTCCGACCAAGGTCGATGGCATTTATGGTCGCAGCGCGCTGTTCGAAGGCATTGCCGATGGATTGAACCTCGCCATCGGCAAGCTCGGAGCCGACCAGCATGCGGAAGTGATGCGATTTCCTCCCGCGATGCCGCGCGAGGATTTCGAAGCGAGCGAATACCTCAAGAGTTTTCCGCAACTGGCGGGGACGGTGCATTGCTTCTGTGGCGGCGAACGGGAACATCACCGTCTGCTCGCCCGTGTGGAACACGGTGAGAACTGGGCGGAGCAGCAGCGACCGACCGAAGTGGTGCTGGCACCCGCCGCGTGCTATCCGGTCTACCCGGTAGTGGCCGACCGCGGGCCGATGCCCCGTGGCGGCCTCGTGGTCGACGTGCTGACGTATTGCTTCCGCCATGAGCCCTCCATCGACCCCGCACGCATGCAGATGTTCCGCCAGCGCGAGTACGTGCGGCTCGGGACAGCCGAGCAGATTGTCGAATTCCGCCAGACATGGATGGAGCGTGGCCAGAAGCTGGCCAGCATGCTCGGGTTGCCGCACGAGGTGGATATTGCGAACGATCCGTTCTTCGGTCGTGGCGGCAAGATCGTCGCGGACAGTCAGCGTGAACTCAAACTGAAGTTTGAGCTGCTGGTGCCGATCAACGATGGCGCGCCCCCGACCGCTTGCATGAGTTTCAACTATCACATGGATCATTTCGCCCATGCGTGGCCGCTGCGCACCGATGACGGGGCGCTGGCCCATACCGGCTGCGTGGGCTTCGGCATCGAGCGCCTGACGCTGGCTTTACTGCGCCATCACGGCTTCGAACTGGCGCGCTGGCCGCAACGCGTGCGCGATGTGCTCGGAGGCATCTAGTCCAACGCCGCGAGCATTCGACCGGAACCGCGCAGAGTGTTGCCGGCTGATGCCGCTGGAGCCAATTTGCGAGGCAGTCGGCTGTGATCCGCCAGGCTGGCATCCCGGCCCTGCCGGGTTACGCGATGAAGGCAGTCCATGATGTCCCAAGGTTACCCGGACACAAACACCTCGATGCCTGATCCGGAGTCATTCCCTGACATCCGATCGGGCATCCCCATTGGCAACGCCGTGCTCGGTGGCGAGTGGACGTGGATACAGACGGGCGCCGGTGCAGCCGACAGTCCGGCGGGCCTGGATGGCACGGCGGGCTGGCTGCCGGCCCCGGTTCCTGGCACGGTGGCCAGCGCGCTGCGCGCCGCCGGTCGCTGGGACGACTCCGCGCCGCCGCCACTGCACCTGCATGACCATTGGTATCGTGTGCGCTTTGCCGGGCGGGGCAGGCAAGTGCTGCGCTTTAACGGACTCGCCACAGTGGCCGAAGCCTGGCTCAACGGAAAACTCGTGCTGGGTGTTCAGCATATGTTCGCCGCGCACGAGGTCGAGGTCGACCTGGACGGAGACAACCTGCTGTATCTCTGTTTTCGGGCGCTGCATCCATGGTTGCGCAAGCGGCATGGCGCAGTGCGCTGGAAGCCCAGAATGATCGTGCCCCCCACCTTGCGTACGGTCCGCACGACCCTGCTTGGCCATATGCCGGGCTGGTGCCCGCCGGTGCATGCGGTGGGGCCCTGGCGTTCCGTAGAGTTGCTCGATCCGGCAAGCGACGACATTCTTCACGGCGTGCGCGCTGACATGTCGGCGCAAATGCCGGAAGGACACGGCGTCGTCTCGCTGCGGCTGCATTTCCCGGGGGCAGCGCCGGCTTCGGGGTCGTTCGAGGCAACAGACGGTGAGGGTTGCCGCCATCCCGGCACACTCTCGCGCATTGACAGGCACACCCTTTCGGGCACGCTACGGGTCGAACGACCGAAGCCATGGTGGCCTCATACGCACGGCGAGCCACACCTCTACCGTGTCGATGCAACCGTCGACGGGCGCGCCATCGAATGCGGCCGGGCCGGTTTTCGCACGGTATCGCTCGACGGTGCGAGCGCATCGGCTTCGTCCGGGCCTTCGCGGTTGTCTGAGCCGTTTGCACTGTGCATCAATGGCGAGCGGCTGTTTTGCCGCGGGGCCTGCATTTCCAGCATCGATTTGCCTGGCCTCGCAGACACTGATGAAGCCTCCCGGTACTGGCTGACGCTTGCGCGCAACGGCGGCATGAACATGGTGCGCATCAGCGGTGTCACGTGCTATCCGGGTGAAGCCTTCTATCGGGTTTGCGACGAACTGGGCTTGCTGGTCTGGCAGGATTTCATGTTCGCCAACTTCGACTATGGCAGCATCGGACCCGGCGTTGGCCTTACCGATGACTTCCAGCGCGAAGTCACCGGGTGGCTGACATCGACCCGGGCGCATCCAAGCGTTGCGGTGCTTTGCGGCGGTAGCGAGGCGGAGCAGCAGGCGGCAATGCTGGGTACCTCGCGTGGCGAATGGAAGCAACCGCTGTTCGAGGAGTTGATCCCGGGCCTGGTTGCCGCGCATCGTCCGGACGTGGTCTATGTCAGCAATTCGCCAACCGGAGGGGCCTGGCCGTTCCAGCCGGACAGCGGTGTCTGCCACTATTACGGCGTGGGGGCCTACGAACGTCCGTTGACGGATGCGCGGCTGGCACAGGTCCGCTTCGCCTCCGAATGCCTGGCCTTTGCCAATGTTCCCGGTGATCGAACGCTGACAGAGCACGGACTGTTGCTGCCGCTGCATTCCCCGCGCTGGAAAGCCACGGTGCCGCGCGACGCGGGTGCACCGTGGGATTTCGAAGATGTCCGCGATCACTATTTGCGCGCCTTGTACGATGTGGATCCGCCGCGCTTGCGGTATGAGCAGCCCCAACGCTATCTGATGCTGTCGCGGGCGGTGACGGCGGAGGTGATGACCGAAGTCTTCAGCGAATGGCGACGGGTGGGATCGGGTTGTTCCGGCGGCCTGATCTGGCAGCTGCAAGACCTGACGCCTGGCGCAGGCTGGGGTATTGTCGATGCGTGCGGGCGCCCCAAGTCGGCATGGCATGCGCTACGCCAGGTCTGGCAACCAGTGCAGGTGCTGATTACTGATGAGGGGCTCAATGGACTGCACCTGCACGTGCTGAACGAAATGCCGCAGCCACGCTCTCTGCTGCTGGTCCTGCGCTGCCTGCGTGATGGCGCGATGGTGGTGGCTGAAGCCCGGCACAGCCTGCGGCTGCCGGCGCGCGGGTCGGAGCGTATCGAGGCGTCCGCACTGCTCGATCGCTTCTTTGACTTCACGTATGCCTATCGCTTCGGCCCGCCGACGCATGACGTGGTACTGGCGACGTTGCTTGCCGGCGACAGCGGCGAGCCACTGAGCCAGGCGGTGTACCTGCCCGACCGCCGTGCCACCGCGCTCAAGGCGCCTGGGTTGCGGGCGCAGCTAGAGCAGGTTGGCGACGAGTGGTGGCTGACGGTGTCAGCGGAGCGCTTCGCGCGCTGGGTGCACATCGAGGACGTTGCCTACCAGGCTTCGGAGAACTGGTTCCACCTTGCACCGGGAAGCAGCCGGCGAGTTCGACTCGTGCACGAGCGCAAGGGCGCGGCGCAAGCTGTTACCGTTCCCTCAGGCGAAATCTACGCTGTGAATGCTGACCATCCGCTTGGCTATGATGGTTAGCGACGCCTGCCGGTCGCGTGCTGGCTCAGCCGAAAGCCGATAGCAGTCCTGCCATGGCCTTGTCATGGCAGGACTCCAGGCTATCCAGGCAGTCCGCGCAGAGGTCGGCGCGCCGGCGTGCCACTGCCCGCGCCAGTCGGAACTGCAATACCTTGCTCTCGGTTGCGATGGCGCGTGCGTCGTCTGCGACGGCCAGGGGCGTCTCGTGCCCATGCTCGCTTAGCCAGTACAGCCAGTGATGCAGCATCTCGAAGTTGGCGCCCAGCTGGCGCGGGAAGTTGAAGGTGTACAGGTGAAAATAGGATTCGTCCCTCGCCAGCAGGGCGTCCATATGCTTGCCGAACACCTGTCGCCAGCGACCTACCGGATTGCCTGCGGGGCGCCTGGCGAGGTGGTATCGCATCAGTGCCACCGAAGCATCGACCAACGCGGACGATTCGAGCGGAGGCCGCACGCGTTTTGCATATTCAGCATAGGGGAACAGGATGTTTGCGTTGCCTGCGAGCTCGGGCAAGAGCCGCATCAGGCCGCGATAGTCCTCGCCCTGCGCGTTGTGGTAGCCCAGGCTGTGGTAGTACCAGACACGCTCGGCCTGGTTGTCGATACGGTTGATCGCTATCGTGGTCTTGACGTGCTCGCGCCGGTAGGCGGTGGCATGCGTGTCGGGCAGGTAAAAGCTGTCGACTTCGACCAGTGCGGTGTGACCGCGCTCGACCTGCGCCGTGACGTGTGCCTGCAGCGTGTCATAAACGGCCATTTCCTGCACGCTGATCCCATACAGCGTTTCCAGATCCATCTGCGGGTACTTGAAGAAGGTGAAGTGATCGCCTTCAAAGTCTTGTGCAACGGTGAACGCGAGTCCTGCGCGCGGTTCGAGCCCCCAGCCATGCAGCAATTCCACCCACAGGTCGATATAGCAATTGGTTTCCTGCCAGATGGCTTCGGAACCATGCAGAGCGTGGGGATGCGCGGTCGCCGGCAGGGCGGTTCTCAGCCCGCCTCCACCTTCGCCGCTTGCTGTCGAGACTTTCATGTCGGTCCTCTGCACCTTTCATTGTGCTGGCTTGCGTACGGACTTCCGATTCTGGCGAGACGGCACCTGCCATTCGGTGCGCTCTCAAACAGACTTGAAGAACTGGTGAGGCAAGCCGAGGAAAATGGGTCGCGGGAGTGCTCGCTGGCGCCGTGGCAGAGCCGGCGGCTGAAGTGTGAGATAGCCAACGGTGCAAAGGGGCGCCGCGGGGCATAGTCACTGCAGGCAATCCTCCGCATTGAGTGCCCGTGGATGGATCGTTGCCATGGGCAAAGCAACCGAACCAAGAGCATGAAGCCTGTCAGCGGCGCTCCCCCTGCGCCATGCCCAAATGAGTGCGGTTTCTCGGAGCCATTGTGATGAAGCGCATCTTTGATGTTGTCCTGGCCTTGCTGGGCATGCTGCTGCTTGCCATTCCGCTTCTGCTCCTGGTTTGCGTAGTGCGCGTGCGTCTGGGCAACCCGGTTTTCTTCCGGCAAGTCCGGCCGGGGCTTCATGGCGAACCATTCCACATTCTCAAGTTTCGTACCATGACGGATGCTCGCGGACCGGACGGCGAACTGCTGCCTGATCCGGAGCGGCTGACCAGACTTGGGGCGTTTCTTCGCTCCACCAGCCTCGATGAGCTGCCGGAGCTCTGGAATGTACTCAAGGGTGACATGAGCCTGGTTGGGCCACGGCCGCTATTGATGGAATACCTGCCGCGCTACTCTCCAGAGCAGATGCGCCGCCACATGGTCCGTCCCGGCATTACCGGACTCGCACAGATCAGTGGACGCAACGCGATCAGCTGGGAAGAAAAATTCCGGCTGGACGTCTGGTACGTGGATCACGTTTCGGTGTGGCTGGACATCGTGATCTTGTGGAAGACCGTCATCAAGGTAGTAGCGCGCGAGGGGATCAGTGCCGCGGGAGAATTCTCCGCCCCTCGCTTCATGGGAAGCAAACGGAGCGCCTCGGATGCCGATATCGCGCGATGAACTGGAAACGGGTGGCGACATACGCCGGGGCGCACGGGTAAGCGACCATTCGACAACTTGAGGCTCCTGATGCAGCTATCCTGGATGCTCATTGTCCATAGTGGCGGCGCGTCACTGGCGGTCCCCCTGGCGGGCCTTGTTGCGCTCCGTCTGGCCTACCTGGGATTGTGGGAGCGCGCGTGTTACTGGCTCATGTCGCTGGTGGGCGGTGCAGCCGTCATTCTTGCAGGGAAGCTGGCGTTCGAATTCAATGGGTGGTCAATGCCATCGGTGAACGTGTACAGCGTAAGCGGGCACGCCATGCTCACTGCATCGGTCTACCCGATGCTGGGCGCGATACTGGGATCGGCATGGGGCAAGCGAACGGCCAGGATCGGCCTGTCTGCCGGTGTACTCGTGGCCGTACTGGTGGCGATTGCCCTGATCGTCGGACACTATCACACGCTTGCTGAAACCCTGATCGGCATGACTGTCGGATTTGCCGTGGCGTGGATCAACTTGCATCCATTTCGTCAGCCCGCTCGTCAGCGTGCGCGCCCCGGTCGGACGCCGATGCTTGCGAGGCTGGCGCTTTGCGGGTTCCTGTTCGTCTTTGTGCTGGCAGCGACACGTCCCGTCAAGGGTCGATTGTGGTCACATGGAATGGATTGGTTCGGCGTCACCGAGCGCTATTCCAGGTACATCGATACCGATCCGGTCTCCGGCCAGATCGTGGTGACGGTCGTGAAATGCCGGGTGCCGTCGTACCGCGTATGTTCTGAAACCTTTTGAGCCGGGCCCCGAGCTGTTCATCACTGATCGCGAATCAGGCGTGAGGTCATCTGGAAACTGCCGGCAGTGATGAACTGCCGGTCCTTGGCGCTGGTCGAAACGCAGGTGTGAGAATCGACAACGCATTCCGCGCCGATGCTGACGCCCGGAAAGAGCGTCGCGCGTGTCCCCAGGAAGCACCGCGGTCCGATGGCGGCGTTGCCATTGAGGACCGCATGAGGAGAAAGCACGGAGCACGCACCCACCCGGGCACCGTGCCCAATTCCGCTGGAGACATTGGCCACCACGCCGTCCTCCACCACCGCGCCCCGGCTGATGACCGCAAACGGAAAAATCAACGAGCCGACGCCCAGGTGGGAGGAGGGCGAGACGAGGGCCGTACCGTGGACATAGATCGGAACCTCGATCCCGCTATGCAGGAGCCATGACAGTACCTCTTGCCGTGCCAGGGTGGCACCGATCGCTACCAGCACTGCCTGGCGCGGCGTTGGCCGGTACTGACGAATCGACCCCAGATGTGGCAGGTCTATGCCCTCCGGAACCTTGTCTGGCGTGTCATCGATGAAGCCCGCTACCGTCGGTCCGCCGCACAGCGCTTCTGCCTGCAGATAGTCATAGAGTTCCAGCCCAAGTCCGCCTGCGCCGGCGATGACCACGGACGAGACGGCATCCGCATGAACGAGTGGCATGACTTGTTTGCCCTCAGCGAAGCAAAGTTCGAGTTCAGCGGCCGACGGCTGGACGGAAACTACACCAGCCGCCGCCGTCGCCCTGGCTAAGCCCGCTTGGTCTGTCCATTGCCGTAATCGGCGAGATAGCGATACTTGCCAAAGTAGCTATGGGACCGGTACCAGCGACCCTCGATCAGAAGCCCGTTGAACAGCACGCCCTTGACATCGGCGCCAGCCTGCCGGATCGCGCGTTGCGCCGCAACCAGTTCGCCGGTCGTGGTCTTCTCGGCGCGCGCCACCAGGAACACGGCGCCAGCCTTGCCTGCCAGGATGCCCGCGTCGGCAGCCACAAGCACTGGCGGCGTATCGATCAGCACCAGGTCATAGCGCGCTTTGAGCTGCTCAAGCACGGAGTCCATGGCGGGGCTCAGCAGCAGATCTGTCGCGTGTGGTGGTTGCGAGCCGGTCGGTATGAAGTCCAGGCCGGGCACCACTTGCCGCTGCAATACCTGCTCCAGCGGCGCGCCCATCAGCAGTTCCGTCAAGCCAGGGCCGCGCTTGACATCAAAGGAACTCTGCAGGCTACCGCGGCGCAGGTCGGCATCAATGAGCACCACGCGGCTTCCGGTCGCGGCAATTGCGGCAAAGTTAGTACAGACAAAGGATTTGCCGACGCCCGGGGCAGGCCCGGTGATCACTACCGTCGGGCTGTTGCTCCCGGCCATGGCGAAACGCAATGCGGTACGGAAGCTGCGCAGACTCTCCACCGTGGGATCGTCCGGTTGCTGGAGTGCCAGAAGGCCGGCGCCGGGTGACAACTGTGACTGTTGTTTGCTGAAGGGGATGGTCGAGTAGACAGTCATCCCTGTCTGCCGCTCGATCTCGTCCGGGTCTGCCACGCCGCCCTCGAGCGTATGGCGCACGAAGACCACCAGCAGACCAGCAACCAAGCCCAGCGCGAGCGATAGCCCGGCAATCAGCGCCCGGTCCGGCCGGACCGGCTTGAGCGGTACCTCCGCCGGGTCGACAATCCGCGCCGTTCCTACCTTGCTCGCCTTGATCAGCTTTAACTGCTGGACCTCGTTCAGCAGGGACTGCAGCAGCTCGGTGCTGACCTTGACGTCGCGCATCAGCCGCAACACGTTCTGCTCCACGTCCGGCAGCTTCTGGATCCGCCCGGACACTCCGTTCAGCTGGGCGGTCAGGCCGGAGATCTGGCTGTCGACGAGTGCGACGGCCGGATGAGTTGAAGTAAAGCGCGCAGCCAGTTCCTGGCGCTTTTGCTGCAACTCCTGCAGCTTGGTCTGAATCTGCACCGACTGACCCAGGATCAGCTTGGACTCCTCGCCGAGGTCGATCGTGCCGCGTTGATTGCGCATCGCGTTATATCGGGTCTCGGCCGTGTCGACCTGCTGCCTGAGCAGCGGCACCTGCTGCTCGAGAAATGCGAGGGACTTTTCGGCTTCGGCGGCTTTGCGGCGGATGTTCTGTTCAACATAGGCATTGCCGACTTCGTTGAGGATAGCCGCCGTCATGTCTGGCGAGGCACCTTCCAGAGCCACGCCGATCACGCCGCTATCCTTGCCGCGTTCGCTGATCGTCAGCTTCTCCTGCAAGCGCGCGATGCCAGCAGCGCGCGCCAGGCGACGCAGCACGAACTGGGTACCGGGACGCCCGTCCAACTGGCTTACCAGCATGGTGACCGCGCCGTTGGCAGTGGTGATCGTCAATGGCGATCCCACTTTGCCGGTAGCCTCGACATCGTCGCTGGCAAACCGCACCCTGTACTCGTTGTCACCCAGCGCGGTCAGCAGGATCTTGCGCTCCTCCATCGACGCAGGAACGTCGAGTTGGGACACGGCAATCGATTCATGGCCCCACGCAAAGCCACCCCATCCAAACAGCCCAGGGTGCGACCGTTCAGGATTGAAGCTGGCGATTACCGGGCCAATCACGGGGAAATAGCGCGGTGCGGCTTCGATATACAGGTGCAGGTTGTCGACAGCCTTTCCGACCACCATCCGCGAGCGCAGGAGTTCAATCTCCGCGGAAGCGGCGGGTTTGGCATCGGGTCCCGGTGAGATGGAGGCTATGAGCTTGCTGACGTGGCTACCACCCGAGTCCTCCACTTGCACCGTCATGTTCGTGCGGTAGACGGGCTTGGCCAGGAGGGCATAGGTAAGGCCGACCACGAGGACCACGCCGACGACGGACAGGAAGGTCTTTCGATAGCGGGCCAGCAAATCGAGATAGGCGGTAAAGTCCACGGCCGATTGATGCTCGTCCCCGCCAGCGGGAGCTTGATCCCCGGTACTGACCGTTCTCATGATACCTCTCCTTGAGCATCAGTTGGTGCAACCTCTGCCAGCCGTGCAGACCATGAAGCAATGCCCTGCTTGATCAGTTCCAGAACGATATAAAACATGCTTGGCGAGCATCCGTACGGATCCGGCACATCCGTGGACGTGGATTCGCAAATCCGGTGGGTCTTCCCGCGTGCCAGCGGGAAAACCCGTTCAAGCTCGTCGCGTTGCTCGCTGTCCATCACGAGGATCAGGTCCGCAGCTGCCACAAGTGCGTCGTTCACAGCGCGGGCGCGGTGACTGGCAATATCGAGGCCCTCGCGCGCAAGCAGCCTGACAGCGCTTGGGTCCGCGGGTGCGCCGACCGGCGGAGCGAGTCCGGCCGAAGCTACCTCGCATGCGGGCAGAAGTTGGCTCAGCAGGCAGGCCGCCATGGGGCTGCGACAGACGTTGCCGATGCAAATCACCAGGATCGAGCGAGTCATGTTTCGCATCCCGCTATTTGATTGCCGTGGCAGTACTGAACACAGGCTGCGTGCTCGGCAACAACTGGTTGATCACACGGCTCCAGCGGACCACCTCACGTGCGTCCACATAGACCACATCTTTCGGTTCCAGCTCGAAGCCCTCGGCGATAGCCAGCGCCGCCGGAGAGTTGCTGTTCAGATGGAAGATGTTGGGTTCGCCATCGGCCGCCTTGCGGATGACGTAGATCTGTTCCGCATTGGCCGAACTCGGATTGACACCGCCGGCATCGCCAAGTGCTTCGTTCAGTGTCATCCGTCCATTGCGCATGAGCAGGGAGGCCGGGCGCACCACTTCGCCGGTGACGAAGATCTTGTTGTCCTCGCGCTGTTCCACGCGGACGATGTCGCCCGAGCGCAGCAGAATGCGGGACGGATCAATACCCCTGGCAAGCAGCGCAGGAATGTTGACATACCAGCTACGCTCGCCGCGGGTAACGCGGATGCGGCTGTTGTCACCGGTCAGATTCAGCACGCCGCCGGCGCGATTGAGCGCTTCCACCAGCGTCATGGGCGCGTCATCGATGGCCTGCATGCCAGGCGTCTTGACTTCTCCGTCAACATAGACACGCTGGCTACGAAAGCCGAGCACCCGCACCGTCATCTGGGGGTTCCTGACCACTCGCGACAGAACCCGCGCCATCTGGTCGCGAACCTCGTTTGCTGTCTTCCCACCCACCTTCATGACGCCGGCGTAGGGGAATTGGATATCGCCCTGTGCGCTGACCACATAACCCGGCACGTTGGCGCCGCCGCTGGACTGCGGGATTTCGAAGGCGGCGCCGATGCTGTAGGTCTGCGTGGGAAACACCAGTTCCGGATGGTCCCACACCACGACCGAGATGATGTCGCCAGGGCCGATCTGATAAGGCCGCGGTGTGGCGAACAGTTCTTCGACCCGCTCATTGTCTGTACGAACCTTGCTGCGTTGGGCTTTCACCAGATCGAGGGTGATCGGTGTCACCTTGGGTACGACATCGGGACCGATTGCGCTCACCACTGCATTGGTGCCGAAGTACATGCCCGGCGAAGCAGAGCAGGCTGCAAGCAGGCCGGTGGCGACAAGTATCGACAGACTGGAAGCGATGTTGTGGCGATGGGTAGCCAGGATGATTCGGGAATGCATGCGCCAATTGACTGGTCTCACGGCGGTCTCCTTACTGATGGCAGCGGACAACGCATCGCATCTGCCATGCCCTGATGCTTTGCATCGTAGGAGGGGCAGCTCCATGCTTCGGTGCGTTGTCGCACGTTGAATGTTCGGACGTGAAAGCTGTACTGCCGCGAGCGCCAGCCTTCGCCCAGTGGGCCCCTCCGTTCGCTGCATCTCGCTTCCTGCAGTAAAGGTGCAAAGGCCAGCACTGGTCTTCCAGCCCGTGTGCAATGCACGGAGCCTCGATATCGACCAGGTCAGGACACCGGGTTGGCCTGAGGTCTGCATGCTTCGTCCAGCACACCAGCCAGGCGCTGCGCCAGCAGCTGGAAGCTGTGGTTGCGCTCGACATATTCGCGGCCGGCGCGCCCCATACGCAGGCGAGCCTCGAGCGGCGCTGCGGCGATGCTGATGATGGCGTCGGCAAGCGCCTCCGGCTGCTCCGCGGCCACTGTCAATCCCGCCGTCGAGTCGGCCACCGGATTATTGGAGGCATTGGAGGCAATGACGATGGGCCGGCCCGCAGCCAGGTAGTCAAACAGCTTGTTCATGCTGATGCCGTACCGGTACAACTGTGGCAGGTCGCGCACGGCGATGACAAAGGCATCGGCCTCCATTGCCACAGCCGGAATGCGGGTCTTCGGTACGGGGGGCTCAAAGATGACATTGCACAAGCCGAGTTGCTGCGCCTGCGCCATCAGCGCAGGCTTGAGGCCGCCATCTCCAACCATGCGCAGGATGATGTGCCGCCCCTCTGGCCGCTGCTGCACAAGCTTCATTGCCTGCAGCACATTGTCCAGGCCGTTGGCTTGCCCGTGGGCGCCGAAATACATCAGCGTAAAACGCTCGGACGGCGCGACGGTGCGTGCAGGCGTGGGCGGCGGGAACAGCGACAGGTCCACGCCGTTGGGTATCCAGGTTATGCGCTCTTTCGGGATGCCCAGCGGCGCGATGTACTCCCACGCGTGCGGCAGCAGCACGACGATGCGAGTGGCACGCCGATACAGCCAAAGCTCGAGCTTGCGCAGCGCCCAGGTAAGGAAATCCCCTTCGCGCAGGCGACCCATGTCCACGAGCGTCTGCGGCCACAGGTCACGCACCTCGAACACGAACGGGACCTTGAAGCGGTGCGCCAGCAAGGCGCCCGCCGCCGCGGCGAAGGGGTGTACGCTGGAGCCGATCACCACGTCGGGACGCGGCAGGCCACGCGTGGTCCGCCGCCGCAAGGCGCGCCAGCTGTAGGCCAGCATGTTGAGGATGCGGCCAGCGCCATTGCCTTCGTATGTGGGCGTACGTACCCAGAGGAAAGACACATCGCGAATACTGTCAAGGCGCGACAACCTGCCCGCCTCCAGATGCCGTTCCCTTGCGCCGACCGCGTTGGCCGCGATAACGGTTGCCTGCCAGCCGGACGACCTCAGGTGCTCTGCCAGGTGGAAGTGTCTCGTACCGCCGGGGCTGCTGCCGGGTTCCAGGGCATAGTGATTGAGAATCCAGACGTGCTTCATGGAGGGACCGGATCGTTGGATGCTGGCGCACATGTCATTGGCGGGCTTCGCCCGGTTGGCCGACCCGGCCCGCAGGGTGGGCCACCAGGGCAGACGCGGGCCTGACAATAGCTGATCCTGCCGCGACCGCATGTGGACGCGCAGGGCCATGGTCAGGGCCATGGTCAGGGCCGGATGAGTACTTTCCCATCCGCCCGAATACATCTAATCAGAGTCCGACGCCCCGTGAAAGCGCATAGCGTGGCCCAGACCACACTGCCCGGCATCGCACCGCGGCAGCCTCGCGGGTGCGGCAGGAAAGCGCGCGCGCCTTGCGTTCGGCGTCACACCCAGCTTCATTGCGGGCACGGTAGCGAGTCCCGATAATCTTCTCTGTCAGCGCAGTCGGCTGTGGCTCGGCCATCCGGTTTGCCATGTGCTGTCCATGCCCTGCTCAAAGCCGTGCACAGACGTCGTTCAATCAGACGCCGGCATTCTCACTCTGGAATTCCCTATGAAGCACATGACTGAGGAAACCCTCTCCTGGCTGCAGCGGATTCTCGCGGAGCGGTTTGGCCATGGTTTTCAGTTGCAAGGTACCGACGCGGGCTTTGTCCGCTTGAGCCTTGCTGGTTGCGGCGAGGGATCGATCGAGATTGCCGCTGACCCCGTCACCTTCAAGCGCGCGGACTCGGCGCTCGCCTTTACAACCTGGGATGCACTTGCCGAGGGGTGGCAGACGGCCCTGCGCGGACCTTTGCCGGCGCCAGGCCTCGCGCGCGCTCCGTCGCCGCTGATCGAGTCGACGCCGGCTGGCTATCGAATCCACTATGACGTTCTCGGTCTTTGCTACTGGATGCTGTCGCGCCAGGAGGAGGTTGGCCGCACCGACCTGGATAAATACAGGCGCTTCCCGGCGAGCGGCTCGCATGCCCACAGGCATGGCTACCTGGAGCGACCGGTGGTGGATGAGTGGTTGCATATCCTTGGGCAGGTGATCAGGCGACAGTGGCCAGAACTGCAGCTCAGGCAGCTTCGGCCCGGCATGAAGGTGTCGCATGACGTGGATGTTCCCAGTCGTTATGGTTTTGGCTCCGCGGCGCGAATGCTCCGCCGCATGGCCGGCGACATTCTGATTCGCCGGGACGTACGGAGCGTGCTGCAGGCCCCGGTCATCAGGATGAAGACGCGCACCGCGCTGCATCCCGGCGATCGGGTCAATACCTTTGACTGGATCATGGATGTTTCCGAGCGCCATGAACTGGTCAGCGCCTTCTACTTCATCTGCGGCCGCACCCACCCAGGCATGGATGCCGACTACGAGCCGGAGCATCCTGCGATACGCGGATTGATGCAGCGTATCCATGCCCGTGGTCATGAGATCGGCCTGCATCCGAGCTTCAATACCTATCAGGCCCCCGGCGCGGTGCAGGCGGAGGCAATCCGGCTGCGGCGGGTATGCGAGCAAGAGAAGATCGAGCAGGAGGTCTGGGGCGGACGCATGCACTATCTGCGCTGGGAGCACCCGACCACGATGCTCGGTTGGGAGCAGGCGGGCATGACCTACGACAGCACGCTCAGCTATGCCGACCACGCCGGATTCCGCTGCGGCACCTGCTTCGAATATCCGGCCTTCGATCCGGTGGCAGGCAAGGCCCTGAACCTGCGCATTCGCCCGTTGATTGCCATGGAAGGCACCGTCATGGGTTATATGGGGCTTGGAACCGGCGAGGCGGCATGGAGCAAGTTCCGGGAGCTGAAGGACACCTGCAATGCGGTGAATGGCTGCTTTACCATGCTGTGGCATAACTCGTCGCTCGGCAAAGCCGAGGAGCGCGAGCTGTACCAGGCTGTCGTCGCCCACTGACAAGCTGTCGCGTCAGCGAGCCACGATCGCCCCACCCCTGCCGCCCGGCCGCGCGCGATGGAAACGAGCGCGCGGTTGGCTCGTCCCTTCAGCGCGCGCCGCCGCGGCGCACCAGCGTAGGCCAGAACATCATCTCGGCAAGCATGCGCCCGCTGTCGCCGGGCTGCCTGGCAAAGCCGGGGTAATGGGCTGCAACGAAGTCCCGGTCTTCCTTGCGCGACGACTGGGTAATGTCGTACAAGCGCACACCCAGCGCGTGCATGGCTGGCCAGGTTGCATAGCCACCGGTGGGGAATGACTCAGACAGGCCATACGGTGGATAGCCCTCCGCGCAACTGCCGGTACCGTTGTCGTAATTCACCCGATACCAGCCGTTGGCGCCACTGAAGTAGTTGGCGAACAGGGGGCGAGCCCGATCCTGATTCCAGACGCGAAGACTGAACTGGCGTGCAAAGGCAGCCATGGTGTCTTGCGAGGGCAAACTCGCCGGGTCTATACCGTAGACCTGGACCATGGCCGCACGATTGCGCTCGATGGCATCAAAGAAATGTACCAGCCGTCGTGCGTGGCTGATGTCCCAGCCGATGTTGGCGACCGGCGCGAAGCGCTCGGCTGGAATATGCGTCTGCGCCGTGACCAGCTCGGGTCTGGCCGGATCGCGCTTGCACACCACGGGCTTGTCCCGCCCGGTGTAGGAGGCATACCGGTTTGTGTCATAAAGCCGCCAGAATCCCGCATCAAGATCGGCCACCCTGATGCCCTTGCCGGTCTTGCCCTCCGGGTCAGGAAGCGCCTGTACAGTAGTACGAGCCGCAACCAGGCGCAGCAACAAGTCCAGGTGTGCTTTCATGGTGGCAATACTGCCGTCATTCAGGCCCACCGCCTGGGCAAGCCGAGGCCGCGCGGCCAGCATGCCGGCCAGATCCGCGTAGATGGCAATCTGCCAAAGCTCCTTGTCGGTCAGGAACAATTCCGACGAGGTATTTTTTACATCCTCCGGCCTGGCGGCGATCCGCTTGCGCAACGCGTCCTGCGCCGCAGGCGTGTTCCAGCGTTCCAGGTGCTCGCGCGCGATGCGTGCCGTCTGCTCGACAAAGTCGTTGGGAGCCCCCGTCCGAACCTCGCGGCTCATGCCGTTGGCAAGGCTGCTCGCGAAGGCCAGGAACTGGGTGCTGTTGAGCAACACCTCGGTATTGCGCAGCCGGATGCTGTGGCTGCACTCGGGGCCACCGCGGCATATCCAGGCCCGCCCTGGCTGGTCGCCGGGCGCGGGTGCAAGCTGTGCATAAGTGCTGGCAACCAGGCCGGCCAACTGGGCCTGGCGCGCGCTGCGCTGGCAACGTTGTGCCATGGCCAGCAAGTTATGAAAGAAGACCTCTAGGTGATATAGCGCATAGGTGTCGCCTTGCTTCACCAGCCGTTCCGCGATCAGCTGCTGTTGCACGAAGACGAACCCGCTTTCGTCCCAGCGGCGCCAGACCAGGCCTTCGACAGGGCCACCGCATTCCAGCGCGGCCGGCATCACACCGCCAGACTGCGCCTGCGCCGCTGGCACGCTACAGGCCAGCAGTACAACCAGGCTACCGGCGCGCAGCAGAGCGCGCGCAAGAGGTCGACGGGCGCGTGCGTTGTGCTTGCTCATGCCAGCATCTCCTTGTAAAAGCGCGGGCGCTTTGCTTTCCCGGCGGCACGGCTATCGGGAACGCATGAGCTGATACAGCGAGAGCGCCCTGGATGGTGTCTTGGTAATGAGGAAATACGGTCTCTGAACAGCACCGAAGCCTCGGAAGAAGCGTTCCACCGATTCCAGCATGGAGCCAGAGAAGTCATAGACCTTGGTTACCGTCGAGGCGAACCTGATGGTTTCCCAAATGCAGTAGCTGCCGGCTCCGGTATTGGATGGCATGTCCCGGTTTGCGCCTCCCATCAGGCCATATGCGCTCTGCTCGTCCCACACGAGATAGGCGCTGTAGTGAGGCCGTCCCTGCTCATCCTCGACGATAAAGATCCTGCGTTTGCCCCGCTCCTTGCACGCAGCGTCGATTCGCCTCGCGACGTTATCGGAATAGCCTCGGCGCCATTTTGGGTCAATGCCGACATTGCGGTTCAGTGGCAGGAATTCATCAATGTTGTCGGTGTGGCGCACGCGAAGATTGAAGCGGTCGCTTGCTTTCCGGATGTCCTGTTTCACCGTGGGTTGCATGGCGCTCCAAAGCGATGTCTCGTCACTGAGGTCCGGAAGAATGTAGGTATATCTCGTGGTCTGCCGATAGCCTTTCCAGAAGAAGGGCAGCCAGTTGGTATTGTTGTAGTCCCAGGCCTGCACGAAATGGTCGAACCTCGGCAGTTGTTCGATCAGATTCGTCATCAACTCCTTCTGTTGGCTCAGTAATTTTGTCGGCTTTGCATCCTTGCACGCGAGCCATGGTCCCAATCCGTTTCCGGCGGGAGGCTGGGTAAGGATGACAAAGCCATACCTTGTCTTCTTGACGTAGGGCATGGCTGCTATTACCTTTCCTGCCCGCTCCACCAGGGCCACGCTCCAGCGGTCGGCCCCGACCGTCGCGTCAAGCCACCAGGCCCGGCTGGACAGCGGGATTGAAAGTTCGGTCTCGCAGAGCTCCCTGTATTTGCTCTGATTGATGTCCATACGCCTCAATCATCGATGAATATCAGTTGCCGCTGTACAGGCCTTGCCTGGTGACCAGACTGGCGGATACCTGTCAGGATCGCGCAGCTTGCTGACCTGGGCACTGCGCAAGCGCAGGCCGGCTGCCCGCCCGCTCGCGCTTGCGCAGTGCGCAGGCCATCGCGCCCCATGCCAAGGCGAAAATCGGGTCGTTGACGGATTTGGCGGTGGCCGCCAAGGTCACGGTATAGACGCTGAATGCCAGCGCGAGCGCAACTTCCGGATTCGCGGCGTAGCCCTTCCTGGCCAGCCTGGCTGATTGCACCAATGCATAGCCGAGCAAGAGTACGAAGCCCAGGAAGCCCACCAGCCCGAAGCTGACCCACGCGGAGAGCGCGTTGTGCGCGTAGCTCCCGATCTCGCCGAGATACAACTGGGAAGCGTAGCTGCCGAGCAGCGGATGCTCTGCGATTGTCCTGACCGCGTACTGCTGCAATTCGTTTCTTGCCTGATAGGAAGTCGATTCCCTGATCTCCAGAAGCTGGAGGATGCGCGAGCTGCCTTCGAAGACCTGGAAGCTGACAGCCAGATAGGCGAGTCCGGCTATGCCAAGCGGAACCCAGACCAGCGTGGTCCGCGATGCGCCGTCCCGAAGCCCGAAGAGAACTGCGGCTACGACGAGGAAGGCCATGAACTCGCTGCGCGCCCCGAGCAGGAACAACAGCGGTACGGCAATCACTACCACCAGTGCGGCACGCAATCCGCGATGCAATGCGAGCGCTGCCAGGGCGGCAATGGCGGCAGAACGGGCCAATCCCTGATAGCCGGAAACCCGCACGGCGTCACCGGCAATCTTCTCTGTATCGTAGAACTGGCCATTCGAGTTCCACGCGGCGATGGCCAGGAATACGGGCAGTGAAATAGATATTATCCAACGCAGCCACTTCTCGTTCAGATCGAGGTTCCTTACCGACATGTAGACCACCAGCCACATGAGTATCGTGCTGAGGTTATACATATAGAAGTCGAAGGACTCCTGCACTCCTGTACCAAGCAGGTAGTGCAGGCTTGACCATGCCAGGACAAAGAGCACATACAGAACGAAAGCACGATCGATAAACAGAGTCGGCTCGCGCCCGCGTACCAGTGCACCGAAACCGAAAATCACCAGCGGGATGCCGAGGACTACCGACATGGGGCCGAAGAAGCCACCCAGCACCGGCGGAAAAAAGGCGCCGGCCACCGCGGTGTGGTAGTAGAAATAGCCCGGAAACAGCGTGAGGAAGACTACGCTGCCAAAGAGCGAGAGGTTGCCGTGCTTCATGACCGCTCTGCCGCCTCCCTGTTAGTCGTCATTGCGGATTCCGGATCGCCGTCCCCTTGCAGTCCATCAGCCAGTGAAAGTCTGCCCCCCAGGCAAGCGGTGGATCTAGCCTTTCCGGATGCAAGGCTCAGCCACGGATATCCGCTCGCGCTCCATCCATCTAATCAAATTTGCCGCTACTTTGATAGCGCAGTGCGTGAGCCAGCCCACACCGGACAATGCGCAAGCCCGAAGCCAAAGCCATTCCTCGGCCGAGTCGCTGAAGCGGCGAACCGGCCACGCACTTAGGCCAGGATCCGCTCGTAGAAATGAAACAGCTTGTCCTGCTCGTTCGCCCAGTTGTATTTCCTGGTCACGGTGCGGCGGCCGTTCTCGCCCATGCGGCGCGCCTCATCGGGATGCGTCACCAGATAGTCGACGGCATTGGCGATTGCCTTCGGATCCAGCGGATCCACGCACAGGCCGCTTTCGCTTTCCTCGACGATTTCGCGCCAGAGCGGAAAATTGGAGGCAATGGGCGGGATCCCGGCCGCCATGTACTCGAACATCTTCACGGGCAGTGCATCGAGAAAATTGATGAGCGGGTGCAGCGTCACCAGGCCGGCCACCGACCGCGCCAGCACGCCCCGCACCCCGTCCCGGTCCAGATAGCCGAGTTCGTTGACGCGGGACCAGCCGCTGGCCGCCCTCACCTCCGATTCCAGTGCCTGGTCGCCGAACCGGCCGGCCAGATTCAGTCGCGCCGCGGATTGCACCTGCTCGAGCGCCATGACAGTCTCGCGGATACCGCGAGTTGAGCTGATGCTGCCGACATAGCAGATTTCCGCTCGCTTGGATTCCCACTGCACCGGGCCGCCAAGTTCGCCGAGAATCGGGTAATTGTTGATGTCGACGGTGCGAGGATTGATCGGCAGGAAATTGTCCCTGATAAAGGGGGTAGCCGCGACGATGCCGTCGAATTCGCGACAGGCACGTCTCTCGTATATGGCAAAGGCACCCGCCAGCGCGCGCAATCGCCTCGGCCCCAGGTAGGGTTTGCTGAGCAACTGGCGGGGCACGTCCTCATGCGAATCATAGATGACGCGTTTACCCATCTTCTTCAGCTTCAAGCCAACGGGAATCAGCTCGGGGTCGTGCAGGTGGTAGACGTCGGCATTCAGCGTGAGCGCCCGGCGCAGCACGCGTGTCGTGGTCCGGAAGACGCGGTTTAAGCGCCCCGCCGAGCCGCCGACATCGGTGATGAAAACCCCGTCCCGGCTTTCATCCCCTTCGCCGTCGGCCACCACCAGCGAGACCCGATAGCCGTTGGCCGCCAGGCTACGGCAATGCTTGAGGAAGATGCGGTCATCGTAGCGCGGATGAACCGAGGTGAGGTGGGCTACGTTAGCAACTTGCACTTGAAACTCCGTCTACAACGCCACGACATGCATCCGGCACAGAGATGTCTGGTCCGCTAGCGGATCGAGGCTACCGTCGTTCATCGTCAGTTCGCGTCGGGCGCAGCGTGCGCCGCATCCAGAACGCAGACAGGGCCAGGAAGTAAGCGGCAGAAACCAGGGTCCGCCAGTCGGGTTCGCCGCTGAACAGCAGTATCGAAGGCAGTGCCCAGGCGCAGAAGACCAGCAAGCGCCCCGCATCGTGCGTCACCATTGTCTTGAGCCTCACCCCCACTCGCGACATGAACAGGGTAAGCATCCCGAGATAGGCAACGGCGCTCACTGCGGAGAAAACGGCAATGCTGGGGTCCGCCGGAACGCTGAATCCGTAACAAACTGCCAGCGTGGCAAGACGAATCGCAAAGGTGCTGAACTGCGCGATCAGTTCCATCTTCTGCAGTTCCATCACATCAGGGAGGCAGGAGAGCGGCGAGAACTGGAACTGGAAATAGATCCAGGGAGCCATCCAGCGCGCATAGTGGCCGGCCATGCGCCACCGTTCGCCGAACACGGCCGCGAACAGGTCCGGCCCGGCGCAAACAAGCAGCACCAGTGCCGGAACGCCGGCATTGGCCAGCTTCCGGCGCAGCGCCTCGGCCGCCTCGGGCAGGCGACCGGCCCGCATGGCGGCCGGCGCCTGGGCGAAAAAAACACTACCGATCGCCGCGCCGATCAGTGAGATCGGCGCCGATACCATGCGCAGCGCGAAGGCAAAGTGGCCGACTACGGCAGCGCCGAACAACGCCGAGAAGATCAGCGGCACCAGGTGCACGCCCGCCACATTGAATGTGGCTGTCCAGGTGGAGTACAGCGGAAAATCCTTGTAGCGGCGCGCAAGGGCCACGATGCGGATCAGCTTCACGTTGCCGCCCCGCCTGCGGCGGATTTCCCTGATCGCATAGAACAGTCCGCCGGCGCCATGTCCGATTACCGTTCCACCCATCAAGGCCAGGACGCCGAAACCATAGCCGCCCAATTGCACCAGGTTTGCGATCACGGACCGCACCAGCCTGGTCTGCGCCAGCTGGCCAAAATACTGCATCCGGACCATCCATCGCTCGATCACAGTGTAGAGGCCGACCGAAGCAACGCCGAAGGGGAGCAGCCAGAGAGCGCTGGCGTCGATTGACCAGTTAAGGGTCAGGATCAGCGATTCGCCGAAGAACAGCACGCCGAGCGCGCAAAGCGCGCTGGTCGTCGCCACGCACAGCAGGCATAAGGCCACCAGGTTCTCGGCATCGCGATCGCTGGCGGGCAGGGCGATCGACAAGTCATAGCGCAGGCAGGCGACAACGCCGAAGAACGCGAGCAGGCCCGCGAAGACCGCCACGGCGCCAAAATCCTGCGGAGAATAGAGGCGCGTCAGAACTGGCGAGACCGCCAGCGTAAGTATCTGCGCGGCGGCCTGCCCGCTGACCAGCACGCCAATGCTTCTGCCGACACGGGGTTTCTCCGCCGTGCCGGGGTCCACGGCGAGCGCCTGCTTGTTCAAGGCACGACTCGCTCTGGCTGGCACATGGCATGTCGGAGAATCACTGAACAGATAGCCTGCTGGCTTGCCATGTCGAGGTACGGATGCATCGGCAGGCTCAACACCTCACGCGCCAGCGCGTCGCCGACCGGCAGGCGGGCCTCGCAGGCGGCTACTGCGGGCTGCCGGTTCAGCGGCAACGGATAGTGCACGACAGTGGGGATTCCGGTGGCTTTCAGCACATCCTGCAAGGAATCGCGATCCGGGACACGGATGGTGTACTGTGCCCATACGCTGAGGTTGTGGGGTTCGACATGCGGCGTGGCCTCGAACCCCCCCTGGCGCAGCAGTTCTCCGTACCGCGCCGCCACTTGCTGGCGTAGCTCGACCTCCTCATCGAAGATCGTCAGCTTTGCCAGCAGGATGGCCGCCTGCAATGTATCCAGGCGACTGTTCACGCCAACGCGGACATGGTGGTAGCGCCGGTCCTGGCCATGACGGGCGATCTGGCGCATCGCCTTGGCCAGGTCTTCGTCGTTGGTGAAGATCGCTCCGCCGTCCCCGTAACAGCCTAGTGGCTTGCTGGGAAAGAAGCTGGTACAGGCAATCGTGGACAGATTGCAGCTACTGCGGCCCTTGTAGGTGGCACCGAAGCTCTGCGCAGCGTCCTCGATGACCGGCAAGCCGTGGCGCGCGGCAATGGCATTGATGATGTCGAAATCGGCACACTGTCCATACAGGCTGACCGGGATGATGGCCCTTGTGTGGTCGGTGATCGCCGCCTCGAGCGCCGCGGGATCCAGGTTGCAGGTGCGCGGATCCACGTCCGCATAGACCGGCTTCGCTCCCAGCAAGGCGACGGTCTCAGCGGTGGCAATATAGGTAAAGCCGGGCATGACGACCTCATCGCCGGGCCCGATGCCCAGCGCCATCAGGGCAATCTGCAGTGCGTCCGTGCCGTTGGCACAACTGATGCAGTACCGGGTGCCGGTATCGTGCGCAAGCCGCTGCTCCAGCTCCTCGACCTCCGGACCGAGAATGTACTGGCCGTGCGCCAGCACGCGCTGGATGCCGGTGTCAATCCTGTGCTTGATGCGGGCTTGCTGCGCTTTGAGGTCGATGAACTCGATCATGGCTGATTTCCTGTGCAGACGGCATGCGGAGGGGACTGGTCACTGCCTCAGTCTGCGGCCTTGCGCAGTGTTGCGCCGTCCAGGACGTAGCGCTGCCCGCTATTCCGGCAGACGGCCTCGCCCTCGCCGCGCACTGGCAGGTCAAGCTGCTCGCCGAATTCGCTCATCCAGCCGACCTGCCGTGCGGGAACGCCGACCATCAGCGCATAGGCAGGTACGTCCTTGTTGACAACGGCGCCTGCGCCGACGAACGCATATTCGCCGATAACGACGCCGCAGACGATGGTGCAATTGGCGCCCAGGGTCGCGCCCCGCTTCACCAGCGTGTCGCGGTACTCGTTCTTGCGCTCGATCAGCGAGCGAGGGTTGTAGACATTGGTGAACACCATGCTGGGGCCGCAGAAAACGCCGTCCTCCAGCGTGACGTTATCGTAGACGGAGACGTTGTTCTGCACCTTGACGTGGTCGCCGATGACGACGCGGTTACCGACGAACACGTTCTGGCCGAGCGAGCAATGCCTGCCGATGCGCGCACCGGCACAGACATGGACAAAATGCCAGACGCGCGATCCTTCGCCGATCTGGGCTCCCGCGTCGACGATGGCCGATGGGTGTACCTGGTCCGTCATCACAGCCTCATGCAAGAAGTTGCTGCAGGAAAGGATGACCTTCGTTGTCGCTGGGCGCCGTGGCGCGTGCGGAACGGATTATGCTGACCGTCTCTACGCAGTGACGCGCGTCGTCCAGGCCGTAGCCCCGGCCCGCGAGTATCTCCCGGTAGCTGGTGGTGTGCAGGTCGGTGAAGCCTTCCGAAAACTCGATCTCGGCACCGTCCACGGCGATCGAGCGATAGGTCGTCTTTTTGCCCTTCACCGTGGCAGGCAGGTCATTGGCATCGATCGATAGAAACCAGCGCACGCGCGCATTCTCGTATTCGAGGTAGCCTGCAGCCTTGTTGTCCGTGCCATAGTGCACCACATTGCGTTGCAGGCTGCCAAAGATGAAGTGCAACATGTCATAGAAGTGCACGCCAATGTTCGTGGCCACGCCGAAGGATTTGCGCGTGTCGCCTTTCCAGCTTTCCAGATACCACTTTCCGCGCGAGGTGATGTATGTCAGGTCGACCTCGTGCTTGTGCCCGTTGCGCTCGCACGCAACCTTCTCCTTGAGCGCGAGGATTGCCTGGTGATGGCGCAGCTGCAGGATATTGAACACGCGCCTGCCGGTCTCGCGTTCGACGAGCGCGAGTTCATCGAGCAATGCAGGTGTCGGGACCAGCGGCTTCTCGCAGATCACGTCGCATCCGAGGCGCAGGCCGGCAGAGATATGCGACTGGTGCAGGTAGTTCGGCGAGCAGACGGAGATGTAGTCCAGCGCTGCGCCCGGCTGGCGCCGCAGGCGCCAGGCATGGTCATAGAAGCGCTCGAATTCGGTGAAGAATTCGCTCTGTGGCGAAATGCTGTCGAGGATGCCAACTGAATCGTTGATGTCGTACGCCGACACGAGCTCATTGCCCGAATCCTTGATGGCGGTCATGTGGCGTGGCGCAATGTAGCCGGCCGCTCCGATCAGTGCGAATCGTTTCACGCTAGCGCTCCCATGTACTCAGGCCTTGACAACATTCGCGTATGACGCGCGATACTTTCCGCGGCTGTCGACGAGGAGCTTCGCATGCTGGCGGATGAGAAGATAGTCGAAGGCGTCGTGATCGGTGGCCAGCACCACGGCGTCGAAGCCGCAGAGCGATTCGCCGTCGAGCGGCACGCTCGACAGCTCGAAATAGTGCTCGCGCATTTTCGGAAACACCGGGACGTGCGGGTCGCTGTATGCGACCGTCGCGCCGCGTGCGCGAATCTGTTCCATGATCTCGACCGAGGGCGACTCGCGCATGTCATCGACGTTTTTCTTATAGGCAATGCCCAGCACCAGCACCCGGCAGCCTTTGAGTGCCTTGCCCTGCTGGTTCAGTCCGTCCACCAGCCGGCTGACCACGTACTCCGGCATGGCCTTGTTGACTTCGCCGGACAATTCGATGAAGCGGGTGTGCAAGCCGTATTCGCGCGCCTTCCAGGTAAGGTAGAAGGGATCGATGGGGATGCAATGCCCGCCCAGGCCCGGCCCGGGATAGTAAGGGGTGAAACCGAATGGCTTGGTTGAAGCGGCGTCGACCACTTCGAAGATATCGATGCCCATCCGCGTGGCCACGATCTTCATTTCGTTGACCAGGCCGATGTTCACCGCACGATGGATGTTCTCGAGCAGCTTGGTCATCTCGGCGGCCTTGGTCGAGCTGACCGGCACCACGCGGTCGATCGCCACTTCGTACAGCGCCATACCGACCTCGCGGCAGACCGGCGTCTGGCCACCGACGATCTTGGGAATGCTGCGCGTTTCGAATTTGCCATTGCCCGGGTCTTCGCGCTCCGGCGAATAGACCAGGAAGATGTCGCCGCCCACCTCAAGCCCGCCTTCCTGCATGCGAGGCAGCAGTTCCTCCTCGGTCGTGCCGGGGTAGGTGGTGCTTTCCAGCGACACCACCTGTCCGGCGCGCAGGTACTTCTTGATGGCGTCCGCGGTGTTGATGACAAAGCTCATGTCGGGTTCACGATGCTTGTTGAGCGGCGTCGGCACGCACAGGATGATGGCATCGCACTCTCCGGCACGCTCGAAATCCGTAGTGGCCTCGAACCCGGTCTCGCGGGCACGGGCGATGCTGCGTGCGGGAATATGCTCGATATAGCTCTGGCCGGCGTTGAGCTTGGCAACCTTGCCCTCGTCGATGTCGATACCCAACACACGGAAACCGATTGCGCAGTAGCGCAGCATCAGGGGCAGCCCGACATAGCCCAGGCCGACGATGCCGATAATGGACTCCCTGTTCTTGATCCGTTCGATGAGATCTTTGGCGATTGGGCTCGACATGATGGAATCAGAAGGTTTGTGGTTGAAGCCGATCGAATCGGACTGACTTGCGAGGTGACAGCGCTGAACTGATGAACCGTGCTCCGATTGTAGAAATTCGCCGACCGCCGGATATGTGGGCATTGTTGTCACCCACACACATTGCTGCACATACACCTGCGATCGGGCGCGTCCCAGCGCCGGTACTCGTCGCGGCGTGCCGGGGAGCCTTCAGACTAGCGATTGGCAATTGAAGGAAACATCGTTCCAACGGGTATCGTCCATTCGACTGAGGCCGTACCACGCCATCGCGCGTGCGGTGCGCGACAGGCCAGCAATGTGCGAAACCGCACGGATGCTGGCAAGGTGGCATTCCCGGAATGCGAGCAATGGGGGATCGGAGCTGCCGCGAATCCACGCGCAGCTGCTACGGATCGGCGCGACCTGAGCGCAACGCGCGTCGACGCAATAGGCACTGCCACAACAAGCAATCCCTCAGGGATTGAGGAGCGAACGCAGGTACAGGTATGTCAGCAGGATGCGCGAGGGGGTCTTCTGGATAAAGAAGTAAGGCTGCTGTCTGGCGCCGAATGCCCTGAAAAAGCGCTCGACCGGCTCCAGCATCGACCCTTCGAAGTCAAACGTGCGCGCCACGCCCGAGGCGTAGCGGATTGCTTCCCACATGCACAAGCTGGTCGCGCCACTGGTCCGGAGCAATGGATCTGAGCCTCCCATCAGGTAATAGGCGACTCGCCCGTCCCAGACCAGATAGACGCCGGCATGACGACGGCCTTCCTTATCCACGGCAATGAAGAACTTGCGTGCGCCTCGCGCCGCACACGCGGCGTCAAGGCGGCGCACGAAGTCGTCCGTGTAGGGTATTGCCATGCGCTGCCGGGAGAAGACCTGCCGGTTCAGCTTGATGAACTCGTCGATGCCAAGGTCGTCGCGCACCTGAAGACCATGGCGGGAGCCCGCCTTGCGGATTTCGGCTCGGATGTTGTGCTGCATGCCATTCCAGAGCGCTTCCGGATCCGACAGGTCATCGAATACGTAGGTGTACTTGGTGGTCTGACGGAACCCCTTCCAGGCAAAGGGCAGCCAATTGGTCTGGCCGGGATCCCAGTGCTGCTGGAAATGGTCAAACCGCGGGAGCTGCCCGATCAGATCGTCCATCAACTCCTTCTGCTGGCCCAGCACTCTCGCCGGCTTGCCATCCATCGGGGCCAGCCACGGTCCGGACATCTTGGCCAGTGCCGGCTGGGCAATGACTGAAAACCCGTACATGCGCCGGGGGGCGTAGGGCAGGCTTGCGACTATCTGACCGCCGCGCTCGACCAGCGCTACGCTCCAGTTCCCGGGGCCGGCGGTGGCGTCCAGCCACCACGCCTGACTAAATAGCGGAATATTCGCAGTATTGCAGAGCTGGCGGTAGCGGGCTTGTGCCGCGTTACCCGCAACCTCCGTGTCAGCGACCTGCCTGACGGGAGCAGTGGCTCCGCTCGCCGCTGGAGCATTTAGTCCGGGGTGGTGGTCAGCATCCCCTTGACGGCTGGGGTCGGAAGTCGGCCGCACCAGGTCCGTCGCGGCACTGGCAATCCCATTCGCGCTGTTCATCGATTCCTTCCATGCCGTTAGCCGGCTGATGCTTCCATGGCAACATGCTGCTCCGCCAGTTCGCCGACCCTGGCCAGGTAGGCGCACTTGAACAGTTCGATGCCGGCCTGATAGTGGACTTCCTGGCCGTGCTGCCCGCGCACGCAATTCAGCAGCACTCTTACCAGGTTGGCTCCCGCCAGATGGGTAAAGGGGTAGCCGCCTCCAAATCTTGGATTCAGCTCCAGGAGATACTGGCGCCCTTCGCGCTCGATCACATCGCAGTCGACATTGCCGATATGTCCCAGTTCATGGCTGATGCGCGTGGCGATGTCGTCGAAAGGCCCGCTTTCGACCGTGATCGCGCGATCGGTCTCTCCCGCGCGCATCGACAGCTTCTTGCGCACGGCAAATCCGACCGGCCTCGCTTCAAGGTCGTTGAAGATATCGAGTCCGTACTCCTGGCCCGAGATCCATTCCTGGATCATCACCGCCGCATCTGGCTGTCCCAGCCTGGCAAAAGCCGATTTCCTGCACATCCGCTGGCAGTAGGCATAGGCGAAGCGAAGCTCGTCGAGGTTCTCGACGAACAATATGCCAAAACCTGCGCTGCCCCAGCGGGGTTTGACCACCAGTGGGAAAATCTCGGTTCCCGCCGAAATTGCATCTTCGGCGCTCTCCAGCGTGGCATAGCTGCGCGGCGTCGATACTCCGATAGATTCGGCAAACTGCACAGTCAGGAACTTGTCCGCGCACAGATTCACCACCTCTGTCGACGAGATCACCGGTATCGTTCCGATCTCGCGAAACCGTTGTGCGTTCGCCGCAAGGAGCGGAAGTTCCAGGTCATTCAGGGACAGGATGGCGGAGACCCGATGCACCCTGCACAGGTTGAGCAGGAAGTCGATGTAGTTATCCGCATCAAGCCCGGGCGCCAAAAAAAACCTGTCGCACGCGCTCGCAGCCGGCGCGCCGCCATTCATGTCCACTCCAAGCACCAGGCCGGCGCCATTCAGCTCCGACTTGAAATACTCCGCCAGGTAGCGCCTTCTACCTATGCACGTCAGCAGAACGTTCATGTTCACCCCAATGCCATTCCAGTCACAATGACCCTGTCGTAGCCCAGCAGGCCCCGTCATGCAGGCCTTCGGCCGTTTTCGTTGGAATAGTGCCTGTATACCGGCATTTTGTTTTCTGCTGCCTTGAGTCGTGGCTTGCCGACCGCGCGGACGCCTGCTGCCCCCGATGCCCACGCTCAATGTCTGACATATGTCATCTAATCAGAATGGCCTGCCCGAAAGCAGCGCGATACGTGCGCAAGTTCACGAAGTGGCGACACGCCTCTTGTACCGCGAGCGGGAATGTGACATTCAGCACGAGAAGAGTCATCATGCGATGTGAATCGGAACGTCTTCGTTCGCAGCGGGCCGGGGCACGCTCGCCGCATGCTGAACACCGGGACTGCCTGTGAACGTCGGTACCTCGATGTCCCCTGCTGCGTTAATGCCCTGGCGGCCGACAACGGTGCCTACCGTGCGCAAGAGGATCTTCAGATCCAGCCAGAAAGAGTGGTGGTCCACGTACCAGGTGTCCAGGCGAAATTTCTCTTCCCAGGTCAGGGTGTTCCGCCCGTTCACCTGTGCCCACCCGGATATGCCGGGGCGGACCAGAAGGCGGCGAGCCTGGTCGGGTGAGTAACACGGCAAATACTTCATTGGCAGCGGGCGTGGGCCAATGACACTCATGTCCCCCAGCAGGACGCACCAGAACTGGGGTAGCTCATCGAGGCTGGCGCGGCGCAGGAATCTGCCGAACGGCGTGAGCCTGTCGTTGTCCGGCAGGAGATTGCCATCCGGGCCTCGCTCATCCGTCATGGTTCGGAACTTCACAACCCGAAATGGCCTGCCGTCCAGGCCCGCCCGCGTCGGTCGAAACAGCACCGGACTGCCTAGCTTCCAGCGCACGGCACCCGCCAGGAGCAGCAGCGGTATTGCCAGCACAAGCAATGCCATGGAGGCGAACACAATGTCAAACAAGCGCTTCATGATCGATCCGTCCAGTCTGTCACGCAGAGGAGTTCATTGCCGCCGTCCGACGGATTCCGAATTTCCGCTCTGAGTCTTATCTCACCAAAATCGGCTCGTTGTGTGAAGCAGCAAATGTGGCCGAGGCCACGTTCTGCCGCGCCACTGGTCATGCCAAAGTCGGGGCGCCGCTGTGATCGAAAAGGAGTGTGCGGGTCCGTACCGATGCACCGGAGGGCAGGTTTCAGACTGCCGTAATCTGGCTGGGCGCGTGATCGAAGCAACCGACGACGGCTGCATGGCGCGCAACGCTGCTCCGGAAGGCGCGGCTTCGTAACCGCCAGGAAAACTCAAAAGGGAAGAGCAATAATGTTCTCATCCACGGATACGGTTATTGTCGGGGCCGGCCCCTATGGTCTGTCGGTTTCGGCCTATCTGAGCAAGGCCGGCGTGCCCAATCAGATTCTCGGGGAACCAATGCATGCCTGGAGAAATTTCATGCCGCCGGGGATGCTCTTGCGCTCGGAACCGTTTGCCTCGAATCTCTACGCGCCGTGGAAAGGCTATACGCTGGAAGAATATTGCCGTCGTAATCGCGTCGCGTACCGACAGGTCGGATTGCGCGTGCCGCTGGAACTCTTCGTGGACTATGGGCTGTGGTTTCAGTCGCGACTGGTCAGTCATGTGCGCCCGGTGGAAGTTGTCGACATGCACCGCAAGGAGGGGCTCTACCGGCTGCTTCTGAGCGATGGCAGCGCCATGGCGGCGCGGCGCGTGGTAGTCGCCCTGGGCCTGAAAGGATTCGCGCAGGTGCCCCCGGCACTGCAGGCCATGCCGAAGCCTTACGTGGTCCACTCCGGCGAGTTCGGAAGCCTGGCTTGGGCGAAAGGCAAGAGTATCGTTGTTGTCGGCGGGGGCCAGTCGGCAATCGGGCTGGCTGCGCTTTTTGGCGAACTCGGAGCTCGGGTTCGGCTGCTTGTGCGCGGCGAGATCAATTGGGGCAGGGAGCCGCGTGTCTCCGGCGGTGGTGTCACAAGGCTGCTCCGAGGGCGCGTCGGCCTGGGACGTGGTTGGGATTCCAATAGTCCAAGTGTGCTTTTGATGTCCTTCCTGTTGTCCGAGCACCCCGCCTTCTTCCACATGATGGATCTCCAGCGCCGCCAGAGGTTGCTCGACACGGGTTGGGCACCGTCTGGGGCGTGGTGGCTGCGCGATCGCGTGGAGGGCAAGGTTGATATCCGGACCCAGAGCGAAATCAGGGATGCCGAACTCAGGGACGGTCAGGTAGTCCTGCAGGTCTCGAGCGCGAATAATGTGTCCCGAATCAGTGCCGATCATGTTGTTCTGGCCACAGGGTTCAAGATTGATATGGCCAGGCATTCCTTCCTCTCCCAGGAGCTTCAGGATTCGCTCTCACTCGTTTGCGGCGCGCCAAGCCTGACGCGCAATTTCGAAACCAATCTACGCGACCTGTACGTGGTTGGACCCGCGGCTGCGCTGAGCTTCGGGCCCGCACTGCGTTTCGTCTATGGCGCGAAGTATGCGGCGCCACACCTGGCACGGCACATTCTCGGGCGCTTCAAGGAGGACGGGGATCATCGTGTCCAGCCATCGGCCCGAGAACCGGAACTGGACCAGGAACACAGTGGAAGCCGTTTGCATGGGCAAACCATGCTTCATGTCTCCGACAACAAGGCGAAATAGCGTCGGAATCCCTGGCTTTGTCCATCGGGCGCCGTACTGGATCTTCGACAGTGCGGCGAACAGTGTCGTGGCGTCATGACGGATGATGTCAGGCACGTCGCAAGCCAACGATGCCGCGTGCGTTCTCCACGAAGCACGGATAGCCGCAGGCAGGCTTGACGGCTGGCGCGTGCGCTCTGCACGCACCAGACCCGCGCAGCACCACCCTGCCTGACGCTCGGAACGCTCGGAAATGCATGGCCCTCGGACCAGGCGCGCGCTCAGCTGTGCCGAGCCACACGGGGCCGTGCAGGACCTGGCTCGGCAATTGGGTTACTGCGTCGCCGTCCCGGGCACCTGGCCGGCCGCCTTCAGCCAGCCTCGCTCGGATTGGACAATGTTGGGGGCTGCAGGTCCACGCCGACTTCCGGGGACGGGTTCCGGCGCGATGTAACGCCGCGCAACGGCGGCGGTGCGGGTGCCAGCACCTTGCGGGCGGGCGAATCCAGAGAGCTGTAGGGGGTGTACTCGGAGACCAGGCTCTGTACGGCGATCTGGATCTCCAGCTCGTCGCGGGTGTCGCAGGCTGCGAGCAGGCGCTGGAGCTTCGCCTGCAACTCTGCGGCTTCGAGAAACGGTTCGTTCGAGCACATGATGCGCTCGTGACCGCTGGCCGTCACCTCGCCGCCGATCAAAAGCTCTTCAAAAAGCTTCTCGCCCGGGCGCAGCCCTACGACTTTGATCTCGATGTCGCCGGCAGGGTTCTTGCGCGTCTTTTCCACCAACCCGGACATCTCGATCATTGTGCGGGCAAGGTCGATGATGCGGACCGGCTTGCCCATGTCGAGCACGAACACTTCGCCACCTTTGGCCATCGCGCCGGCCTGTATTACCAGCTGTGCCGCTTCGGGGATCAGCATGAAGAAGCGAATGACATCCGGATGCGTAATCGTGATGGGCCCGCCCGCGCGGATCTGCTTGCGGAACAGCGGCACCACCGACCCGGATGAGCCCAATACATTACCAAAGCGCACCATCGAGAACGTAGTTCTCGTATTGGGGCGGGCGGCGGCAGCCTGGAAAACGAGTTCTGCAATCCGCTTGCTTGCGCCCATGACATTGGTAGGGCGGACCGCCTTGTCGGTGGAAACCAGCACGCAGGTCTGAACGCCGAAATGATCCGCCAGGTCGGCGACGGTCTGGGAACCCAACACATTGTTGCGAATGCCCTCCGGCATGTTCACTTCGACCAGCGGCACATGCTTGTAAGCTGCGGCGTGATAGATGGTGTCGACCTGCTGGCCGCGCAGTGCCGCGGACATTGCGGTGGAATCGCAGACGGAGCCGATCCGGGCATCGATCTGCAGTTCAGGATAGCGCTGCCGCAGCTCCTCTGCGATCGCGTAGAGGGCATATTCGGAGTGGTCGAACAGGATCAGTCGCTGCGGTCCCTGCGTGGCGATCTGACGGCATAGCTCCCTGCCGATGGAACCACCCGCGCCGGTGACCATTACCGTCTTGCGTAGCGTGCACTTGGCGAACAGGTCTTCACGTGGGGGGACGATGTCGCGGCCCAGCAAGTCTTCCACGCTGATGTCACGGATGGACTGCACGGTGATCTGCCGGTCGACCAGTTCGAGCAGGGTGGGCACTGTGCGCACGCTGACCGCATAGTGGTGCAACTTCTCCACAAGCTGGCGGCGGCGTTCTATGGGCAGGGTCGGCGCGGCCAGCACGACTTCATTGATCGCGTACTTCTGGATCTGCGCGCGCATCTGGTTGCTGTGATGGACGGGGAGGTCGGCAAAGATCTTGCCCTCGAGCGCGAAGTCGTCATCAAAGAAGCAGACCGCCTTGTGACGCAGGCTGGATCGCATGGCGATGGCGAGCTGGAAGCCCGCCTCGCCGGCTCCAAATATTGCCACGCGCAGAGGCGCTGGCTCGGCCTGCACCTGCCGGGACTGGAGCGAGCGCATCAGCAATGCACGCGCGACAAAGCGGGAGATTACGACATAGGAGAAAGCGATGAACCAGTAGATCAGCAGGCCGGTGCGAGGCAGCCGGTCGAGGTGCACCAGGAACGACAGCGCATAGGTGATCCCGATGATGCAGGCCAGGCTGGTGCCAGTCGTCCAAAGGACTTTCAGGTCGAAATACCTCACGACGGTCCGATACAGGCCGCTGAGCGAGAACACGGGAATCGTGCAGGCCGCAATGATCAGCGGCGGTGTGATGCCGTACTGGGCCAGCAACTCGAAATTGCCGACGCGCAGGAACAAAGCGAAAGCAAAGCACAGCGGCAGCGCAAGCAGGTCAGCCGATATCATGAGCGCGACCTTGCGGCGTCGGGGCAGCGCAATCAGCCAGCGCGAAAATAGTCTGGTCATTTGCCGGAACCTCCATGCACCGCAGGGTGCAGGGACCTGGTGGCGACCAGGCTGCGACAAGGATGCCCTACTGGCGGAACGAACAAGAATGGCTGCACACGGTTTTGCATTGTCTTGAGGCTTCTTCTGTCAATGGCTTCCGATTTGCCCGTTGGCCCGTCCGTTGGCCAGTCCGTCAGCCCGTCAGCCCGTCAGCATGACTGGGTGCTTCGGCACCACTCCAGACTGAAGCAATTATTGTTGCTGGCGCTTCTCTTGCAACACCGCAACGTGGGCTTGCGTACGCAATGGGCGCCGGCGCGCGCCCTCACCATGGCGCCTCATCTGAGTGTCCTAGTCCACATGGTGGCCTTCACGTGCCAATGCAAGTCTGGTTAGATGATGGCATTCCAGCGGGTGCTTAGTTGACACCTGGCCTGCGCGGCAGTACCCGCTCCGACTTCCATTGCTGAGGTGGACGACCATGCTGGATACCAGCTTTTCTCCCTGGCCAAGTTTCACCGCCGACGAGGCGGCTGCCGTCCAGAAGGTGCTGTTGTCTAATCGTGTGAACTACTGGACAGGCTCCGAATGCCGGGAGTTCGAGGAGGAATTTGCCAGTTGGGTGGGGACGCCGCATGCAATTGCGCTGGGAAACGGGACGCTTGCGCTCGATGTCGCGCTGAAGGCGCTGGGCATTGGCCCAGGCGACGAGGTCGTGGTCACGCCACGCACGTTTATCGCCAGCATTTCATGCGTGGTGAATGCGGGTGCAACGCCAGTCTTTGCCGATGTCGAGCTTGCGAGTGGCAATCTTTCGGCAGCGACGATCGGCAAGGTGCTGACGCCAAGGACACGAGCCATCATCTGCGTGCACCTGGCCGGCATACCCTGCGACATGGACCCGATCATGGCGTTGGCGCGCGAGCATGGCATCAAGGTGATCGAGGATTGCGCGCAGGCACATGGCGCGCGCTACAAAGGGCGCTCGGTTGGCGCAATTGGGGATGTGGGCGCCTGGTCCTTTTGCCAGGACAAGATCATGACCACCGGCGGCGAGGGCGGGATGGTGACGACCAGCGCAAGAGACCTCTGGCTGCGCATGTGGTCGTACAAGGACCATGGCAAGAACTGGGATGCGGTCTATGGGCGCCAGCATCCCCCGGGATTCAGGTGGTTGCATGAGTCCTTCGGTACCAACTGGCGCATGCTGGAAATGCAGGCGGTGATCGGGCGCATACAGCTTGCGCGCATGAAGCAATGGACGGCGCAGCGCGCTGCCAATGCAGAGGTCATTGCCGGCGCGCTTCGGCAATGCGCTGCAGTCTGGCTGCCCGCCTGCCCACCTGATGCCCGGCCTGCGTGGTACAAGTTTTATGCATTCGTCCACCCGGAGTTGCTCAGGGAAGGCTGGAGCCGTGACCGCATCGTGGCCGAGATCCAGGCAGCCGGGGTACCCTGCTATGTGGGCGGCTGCTCGGAGGCTTATCTCGAGAAGGCGTTCGATGACACTGGCTGGCGTCCGCCGTGTCGGTTGCCCAATGCCAGATTGCTGGGTGAATGCAGCCTGATGCTGCTGGTACATCCCACCCTGACCGAGGCCGAGATTGCCCTGGCTGCGCGGGTGGTGCGCGAGGTAGTCCTTCGTGCAACCCTGCCGACGGGAGCAAGGCAGGACGTGGAAGGCGTGGCGATGCACGATGCGGCTCGGGATTGCGCCGGCGCCATGCAGCGATGATGCACCGGCCAACGCTGATCCGGCTGGACACCGTGGGGTCCCTTCGTGCTGGTGCGCCAGGTTTTTTTCGCGTGGGAGGACAAACTGTGCAGACCGGCAGGCAGCCTGAACCGCAACCTGTGACGTCATGAAGATCCAGCTGCTCGCTCCATCAGACACCGCCTGGGGTGAGGTGCTGCGGCGCCGCTGTCACGACTGCTACCACATGCCCGGCTGGGCGCGGGCGGCGGAGTTCGGCGACCGTGGCAGCGCAGGGGCGCTATATGCCCGCGACGGTGAGGCCGAGTTGCTGCTGCCGCTGGTAAGGCGCGCCATTGGCTGTGGGGAGTGGGATGCCGTCTCGCCCTACGGCTACGGCGGGCCGCTCCTGAGCGAGGGCGCCGGGCAGGACTTTGCCGATGCCGCACTGCGCAAGGCTATCGCCATGTTGCGCGCCGATGGCTGCGTGTCCTGGTTCATCCGTTTGCATCCGCTCCTCAATTCAAGCTGGAACAGCGCAGTCGGCGAGGTGGTGGATCAAGGCCCTACGGTCACGATTGACCTGACCAAGAGCGAGGCCGCGCACTGGCGCGACACCGCGCATGGTCACCGCAGCGATATCAACCGGGCCATGCGCGCCGGTATCACTGTGCGCATCGACGAGTCCTTTGGCGCGCTGGGCAGCTTCCTCGCAATGTACAACGCGTCGATGCGGCGGCTGGGGGCACCGGCATTCTATTACTTTGATGAGCGCTACTACCACACACTGCGCCATGAACTCGGTGACCTGCTGAAGCTGTTCGTCGCCGAGGAGGCTGGCATGCCCATCGCCGCAGCGCTGCTTACCGTGGCGCCGTCGTCGGGCATCTTGCAGGGGCACTTGTATGGCGCCGACGATCGCGCCCTGAATCGCCAGCCGCTGAAACTGCTCATTCACGCGCAGCGGCAATGGGGCCGCGAGCACGGATATCGCGTGCTGAACCTGGGCGGGGGGCGTGGGAGCAACGGGGAGCAGGATTCGTTGCTTCGCTTCAAGCGAGGCTTCTCGCCTGACACCCGGATGTTCCGCACCCAGCGCCTGATTGTCGATCCCAAGCGCTACGCCGCGTTGTGCGGCGGTGGCAAGGCTGGCGAGCAGGAGTTGGCGGACCTGCGCGGATACTTTCCGGCGTACCGGCGCTAGTTTGATCCCGGAGTGGGACGCAGAAACGGGTACGCTGGCGCACCCTGCGCGGCGCCACTCAGGCCATGGATCCCGGCAGGCTCGTCCCGGCTGCTGCGCCGCGCGCCTGCGGCAGCCGGTCGGCGCGCAGCAGCGCCCACAATTTCCGTGTCGTGTCCCACGCCGGCACCGCGCCATGCCAGCCTGCCTGGCGCACATTGCGCGCCAGCATATGTGGCAGCGCCACCGCCAGGAACAGCGCCGCCCTGACCGGACGGTGCTGGCTGCGCCCGTGGCGGCGGTAGGTCACGTACAGGCGCGACGCCGCGCTGGCCGGCTCGGTGTCCTCGTCATGGCCGACGGAGACCATGTACTGATTGACCGCGCTTGGTACCAGCGCGATGCGGTGGCCGAACTCGTACACCGCGCGGCTGGCGAACTCGCAGTCCTCGTAGCCTGCCGCGAGCTGCTCGCAGAAGCGGATATGGTCGAACAACTCGCGCGGGAACACGGTGCTGTGGAGCACCACTGAGCACAGCCGCTCGCCATGGCTGTAGTCCAGAGACGGGTAGCCCAGAAAGGCTGCCTTGCGCGGCTTGCCGCGCTGTCCCTGGCACATGTCCGTGCCCGTCACGATCAGCGGTGTGGCGCAGCCCGATGCCGTGCGGTGCATGTAGTCGTCAGCCAGGCAATCGGCCATCTGCTGCAGGAAGGTTGGCCCCAGCCGCGTGCGGTCGTCCAGGAACAGCACGTGCGAACCGGTGGCAACGGGCAATATACGGTTGCGGTTTGCGGCCCTGGTGCGGCGCGGACCTTCCAGATAGGTGATGTCCGGATAGTCGCGGCGCATCATTTCGCGCGTGTCGTAGCCGTGACTGTCGTCCGTGACGATCAGCTGATGCGGCGGCATGGTGGAATCGGCTACCGATTGCAGCGTGTGCCGCAGGCCTTCAGGTTGGTCGCACGTGGCGACACACACCGAAAAGGTCGGCATGAAAGTGCGTGCCGGCATGTTTGACCCCCTGTGATCCACAGATCCAGGCACTGCGCCGGCCCGTCTTGCGCGGGTACGGCGCAGAGTCTGGTGTTACAGCGCCGTGCTGGTGGCCTGGAATGCGGCGTCGCCACCACGGGATGCGGCTAGCGGGCGCGCGCTGCTGTCGCGCGAAAAACGTTCGTCGCCGCTGACCCACTCCAGCGTCGCGCCGCGCTGCAGGGCGGCGTAGACCGCCTCGCCCTTGTTGCGCACCTTGAGCCGCTGGTACAGCGTGCAGGCGTGGCTTTTCACCGTGGCCACCGAGATATTCAGCATGCGGCTGACCGTCTTGATCGGATAGCCGCGTGCCAGCAGCACCAGCACTTCGTACTGGCGCGGCGTGATCTTGAGCATTTCCGCTTCGCCGTAACTCGGTTCTTCCTCGCCGATCGGCATGGCGCCGGCGGCGTCTGGCGCGGGCAACGGCTGGCCGGGCCTCAGGTCGGTCAGGTCGCGCACCGCCACGGTAGTGCGCGGCGTGCTGCGCTGCGCGCTGGCGCATGAGGCGAGCGAAAGCGATTCGGTGGGCAGGTTCGCCGGCAAGGGCAGCGGCGCGGCCGAGGCGAGCGATTGCACCGCCGGCATGGCCGAGCGCGAGGCGGAAGGCGTGGTCCCGGTTTCAGCCGAGAACAGCAGGCCCTGCACGCCGGAGATGGCCAGGCGGATGGCCGCCTCGATTACCGCCAGCGAAGCGGTCTTCGGCAGGCAGCCGCACACGCCGCGGGCGCTTTCCGGATTGGGCACGTGCAAGGGCAGTACGTCGGCCAGGATCAGCACGCGCTGCGGCTGCAGCACGGCCTGCGCCTGTTCGAGTTGTGCCCAGCCCGGACCGGATTCGGCGGGCATGCCAAACACGAGCAGGTCTGCATGGTGGTGCCGGCTATCCAGCCTGGCGATGTCCGCGGGCGCGATGGCTGCCACCTGGGCGGATTCCTGGATGTTCTCGAGCATCTGCAACAGCCCGAGCCGGAGCAGCGGATGCTCCTCGATCAGCAACGCGTTCATCGACTTCACTCCCCGTTTGCTCGGGAGCGGACTGCGGGGCGCTTTGCGTATGGAGGGCAGTGCAGGACGTCAGCCACCATTGGTGCCTGACCGCGTGTGTGACCCCCATGCTTCCATGCCCCGGCAGTTCCGTTCTTCTGGATGGAACTTGTCGATGGCTGGATGGTTGACCCGAACCCGAACCCGAAAGATTCTCGCTCCTAAATCGGCTTAAATTCATCTTATGGGCTGGTTGAGTGGATTGCAAGCGAGCGGATTTGGGACGAGGCAGGGTGGGAATGACAGACGCGTCATAATCCTTTAAGAATTCACCCAAATGCGCCATGCCAGGTTCCGCAAACGCCGCGCTGGTGCCGGGTCCGGGCAGTTTCACCGATGTGACAACCGAAATTAGATTGGTTGCAGCGTTGAAACAGATCGCATTATCCAAAGCCCTCGTGAGAGGGATTGGTAACCCCATCGTGGGGTGTACGGAATATATCGCCCATGCAGGTGGCGCAATAATGAAACGGCAGCTTGATACGGGGCTTCGTAATATATCTGCACGATTAATGACGCGCTCGGGCGCATGGCCTAGTGCTTCTGGATGAGGAGTGGCTACACCCTCGGCATGAGACCTGGGAAGGCTGCTGCACCGGTCTGCACCCGGCTTGCCACCAACTGCATCAGACAAGGTGGCAAGCCGGTTTCGGGCCTTGTCAGTCAGCGGGTCCAGTAGCCGGGGCGCATCACCCAGCCGTTCGGTCCGCGCACCCAGCGGTCGGGCACGAAGCGGTGGCCCGGGCGTTGCGCCTGCCAGTAGCCGGGGCGCCAGTCGTAGCTGCCGCGAGCGCCGACCCAGTGGCCGGGCACCCAGACCTGGCCGCGGCGCGCGGCGGGATGCGGCTCATAGCGCGGCGGCGGCGGATGGCCATAGCCGTGGGCGACGGCCGTGGGATGGGCTTCGGCGGGCGCGATGAGTCCGAAGGCACCGCCCGTGGCGAGGACGGCTGCTGCAAGCATGAGCTGGCGTTTCATGGAATGGCTCCTTGTGGGCGGTGGTGGTCAGGCAATCAGGCAAGCGATCATCAATCTCAATCCGGGGATCAATCCAGGGGATCAATACCGGTCGTAGTGATGGTGGTAGCGGGGCGGCGGGCCGCCCCGCGGCGGCACGACGATGCAGGCGGAAAGCAGTGCGGCCGTGGTCGACAGCAGCACGACCAGGGAAAGGGCTCGTTTCATTTCTGGGCTCCTGGCGGGATCGCGTTGGACACGGCTTCAATGTAGCGACCGGCCCCCTCGCTGCGTGCTTGCACTTGTAAGGCTGTCTCACATGGGGCTTAATCGCGCGAGATCGGGCGCGATCGGGCGCGCGCTGCCTGGCGATGCCTGCGCAGCCTTGTACGGCAAGGCGCCGCACGCCGGAGCGGCACCGCGGATGGGTGCGGCCAGCCCTCGGGTGGCGTAATGTGACGTTACATCGGAAATAAACCTAGCAAGCAAGCGCGTGCGTCGGGAGGCCGCCAGCGTGTCGGCCGGGCGGCCGGCGCACTGCCACTTCTGACGCAGAAACGGGTACGGCCGGCGCCGATGCCGAAGCCTTGCCTGCAGTCCTTGCCGGGACCGGGACGGTGCAGCATGCTTCAACATGGCTCGCGCTGCGTGCCGGGCTGGCTCGTCACGGTGCGCGCGGGATGCCAGTACGGCCGCTCCGGGGCATTGCGCCAATGGCATGAAGCTTGCGCGTGGCGGAGTGCCAGACGGAGTGCCAGACGGAACCCGGTCGGGCCAGGAAGTGGAATCTGCCACGTGTGCTTGAAGGAGGCGCCATGCCAATCATGCTCATCGTGCTTGCCTTGCAGTTTTTGCAGGGGCTGTCGCCACCCGCCGCTGCGCTGTTTGCGCTGCCGCAGGAGCTGGAGACGCCGGATGCCACGGCCACGGTCGAAACCGCGCTGACTCGCTGAACCTGCCGCCAATGGGCGGTGGCGCTCCGCATGGCTTCCATCCACGCCATAGCCATGGAGGCAGCATGAACCGCAGCGACGTCACCGATCTCATCATCGAAGCCAAGGTCAGGCGCGGCATTACCTGGGCGCAGGTTGCCGAGCGTGTCGGCCGCAGCAAGGAATGGACGACGGCCGCGTGCCTCGGCCAGATGACGTTCGACGAGGCCGGAGCGCGCGCGGTGGCGGAGATCTTCGGGCTGCCGCCCGAGGCCGAGGCCTGGCTGCGCGAGGTGCCGTACAAGGGCTCGCTGCCAGCGGCGGTGCCGACCGATCCGTTGATCTATCGCTTCTACGAGCTGGTCAGCGTGTACGGCACCACCTTCAAGGCACTGATCCACGAGGAGTTCGGCGACGGCATCATGAGCGCGATCGATTTCCGCATGGACCTGCAGCGCGAATCCGACCCCAACGGGGATCGGGTGCGCATCGAGATGTCGGGCAAGTTCCTGCCCTACAAGACCTATTGAGGGCTTACGGGCTTGTCGTCGATTGTCGTCGACGGCCTGGCCGCCGGCGCCGGCGCGGCGTAGGCCGCGCCAAAGCTGGCCGGGTTCAGGCGCAGCGTCAGCACGCCCACCAGCGCGGCGCAGCCGAGGTGGTACCACCAGCCCGCGGCAAAGCCGCCGGTATGGGCTTGCAGCATCGCGGTCAGCCACGGCGCCAGTGCCGCCAGCAGGAAGCCGCCGCCCTGCATCAGCGCGCTCAGCGCGCCGGCGCTGTCCGGGTCGGGCAGGTGGTCCAGCGCCACCACCAGGTACAGCGCAAAGCAGCCGCCCAGCCCGGCGCCGCCGATCACGGCCCATGCGTACGGCGCTGCGTCGGGCCAGAGCGCGAGCCCGGCAAAGCCGGTCACCTGCATCGCCAGCGCCAGCAACATCCACGCGCGCCGGTCGACGCGCCGTGCCGCCAGCGCCGGCAGCAGCAGCGCCGCGCCGGCCTGCGCCACCGCCATCAGCGCCACCAGCGCGCCGCTGGCGGGTGCGCTCCAGCCGTGGCCCTGGTAGAACGGCGCCAGCCAGGCCACCAGCGAGGCATAGCCGCCATTCATCACGCCAAAGCATCCCATCAGCAACCACGTGCGCGGCCGGCGCAGCAGGGTTCGCGTAATGGCTGCGGACTGGCCCGCGGACTGGCTGCGCGCCGCCGCGTGGTCCGGCAGCCGGTCGTTGCGATGCGCGCGCGGCAGCGCCACCCAGGCCAGCGCGAGAGCGGCCAGCGCCGGCAGCGCCCACAGCGCCAGCGCCTCGCGCCAGCTGCCGGACAGCGCCGTCACGTAGGGAGAAAGTTGCGCGCCCAGCGCGCCGCCGCCCATCAGCGCGGCCGAGTACAGTCCCATCACCGGGGCCACGCGGCCGGGGAATTCCTGCTTGACCAGTCCCGGGCAGGCTGCCTGCACTACGGCCACGCCCAGCCCGCACAGCGCCGCCGAGGCGATCAGCCAGCCGGCGTCGGTCACGCCGAGGCGCAGCGCGCAGCCCGCGCCCAGCAGCGCCAGCGCGCCGAGCACCGCGTTGCGCGCGCCCAGGCGGGCGCGCAGCGCGGGGCCGAAGAACGCGCCCACGCCCATCAGCAGCATCGGCAGCAAGGTCAGCCAGGCCATGCCCTGGTACGTGAGCCCGGTGCCGGAGCGGATCGACGGCGCGAGCGGCCCCACCGCGGTCAGGAACGGCCGCAGGTTCAGGCCGATGCCTGCCACGGCGGCCAGCACCAGCCAGCGCGCCGGGGCCCTGCCGCCGCGCGCGCACGCCGCGGCGCCGGCTAGGTCGGGCGCCTGTGCCATGTCCGCCATGTCAGCCGCGCGGAGCGTGCGGCGCGCGCGGGCCGTAGAGCTGGGCGGCGGACAGGTCTACCGGCAAGCGCGTCAGCGGCAGCGGGGGCGGATCCAGCGGCAGGCGCAGCGCCTGGTAGGCGGCCTCGCTGGACAAGCCGAAGGGCGCGGCATCGTTGTTGTCGAAGGCGTAGTAGACCGCCTGCACCCCGGCCATGGTCATCGCCGCCAGGCACATCGGGCAGGGATGGCCGCTGGCGTAGACCACGCTGCCGCGCAGGTCCGGACGGCCCAGCTTGCGCGCCGCGGCCCGCACCGCTTCCATTTCGGCGTGGGTGGTCGGGTCGTGGCTGTGCACGATGTCATTCACGCCGGTGGCAACGGCCTGGCCGTCGATGGCCAGCACGGCACCGAACGGACGACCGCCGCGTTTGCGATTGGCCGCGGCAAGGCGCACGGCCTCTCGCATGAATTCCTGGTGAGTGGTCATGGTTTGCGCAGGGATCCCGAAAAGTGAGTCCACGCTCGCAAGTCTTGCGGCATGGCAGGTGGCAGGCTGCACACTGTACGCGGGGGCTTGGTGATTGGGAAATTAAATGATGAAATCGCCGGCAGTGGAAAACCCAATGGAAAGCCGGCCATGCAGGACCCCCGACTCGATCCCGTGCTGTTGCAGAGTTTTGTCGCCGTGGCGGAAAGCGGCAGCTTTACCCGCGCAGCGCAGCGCGTGCACCTGACCCAGTCGACCGTCAGCCAGCAGGTGCGGCGGCTTGAAGACCAGCTCGGCTGCGTGCTGCTGGACCGCGGCGGGCGCTACGTGGTGACGACGCCGGAGGGGGAGCGGCTGCTGGGCTACGCGCGCCGCCTGCAGCAGCTGATGGCCGAGGCGGTCGGGCAGTTGCGCCAGAGCGCCGGCCAGGGCGAGATCCGCATCGGCGTGCCCGAGGATTTTGCCGCGCGGCCGCTGACGCCGGTGCTGGCCGGGTTTGCCGACGACTGGCCCGGGGTGCGCCTGGAAGTGACCAGCGGCATGAGCCACGAGCTGTGGCAGCGCTTCCAGGACCGCGAGCTAGACCTGGTGCTGGTCAAGCAGCGCGTGGCGCAGGCGCCGGGCATGGCGAGCTGGCCCGAGCCGCTGTGCTGGATCGACAGCCGCAGCCGCCCGGCGGTGGCGCGCGATCCGGTGCCGCTGGTGGCCTTTCCCGCCGGCGGGCTGTACCGCGGCGAGATGACGCACGCGCTCGACGCCGGCGGGCGGCGCTGGCGCATCGCCTTTGTCAGCGCGAGCCTGGCCAGCATACTGGCCGCCGTGGCGGACGGGCTCGGCATCACGCTGCTGCCGCGGCGGCTGGCCACGGCGCATCACGAGGTGCTGGATGGCGGCGGCTGGCCGGCGGCGGTGCCGGACGTCGAGCTGAGCCTGCACGCGCAGCCGGACCTGCCGGCCCCGGCGCGCGACATGGCCGCGCGCCTGGCCGCCCTGTGCGAGCGTGTCATGAGTTCCGGCGCGGCGGCGCCGGACGCCGGCTAGCGCAAGCGTCAGCCGAAGTATTCGTTGTAGTAGCGGGTGCAGGTGCCGGACGGCCGGAAGGTGTACGGCAGTTCGGCCAGCGCGGCGGCTTCGAGCGAGCCGAAGGGGATGTCGGGCGCGTTCAGGCTGGCGGCTTCAGTGGTGTCGGATTGATGGGCGGGATGCTGGGCGGGATGCTGGGCGTGGGCTTGCGAAGTCATTTTTGCGGTACGTCGAAGGCCGGACGGGCCGGCGATTGGCAACGCATCCATCCTAATGCGCCCGGGCCTCGCGATCAGCCCCCCTGCGTTGAACACACTGTTGCGCAATCGCGTCCAATCGCGGTGCCTTGTGAGACGTTGGCGGCGGATGAATGCAACTCGCCGGTTGCGCCGACGCCTTCCGCGGCAAGGTCTATATTGGCCGTGGGGCACCATCGTGCGGTGCTCCGGCCGGGAACCTGCCGGCCAGCCAACCGGGAGCGCGCAATGTCAGTCCCACCGTGCTTTGCCGATCGCCGCGAAGCCGGCCATTACCTTGGCCGCCGCCTGGCGGAGCTGGGCTTCGGCGCCGACAAGCTCGACCAGCCCGCACTGGTGCTGGCGCTGCCGCGCGGCGGCGTGCCGGTCGCCTTCGAGGTGGCGCGCGCGCTCGGTGCGCAGCTCGACGTGCTGCTGGTGCGCAAGATCGGCGCCACCGGCTACCCGGAGCTGGCGCTGGGCGCCGTGGTCGAGGGCGATGCCGCCGGCGGCGGGCCGCATACGGTGGTGAACGACGATCCCTGGGCGCGCCGAGCGGTGGAAAGCGGCAGCTTCGATGCCGAACGCGGGCGCCAGCTCGACGAGATCGCCAGGCGCCAGCAGCGCTATCGCGGCGGTGCGCCGGTGCCGGCGCGGGCCGGGCGTACCGTGATCGTGGTCGATGACGGCGTCGCCACCGGCGCGACCATGCGTGCCGCATTGGAAGGCGTGCGCATGGCGGGCGCCGCGCGGGTGATCGCGGCCACGCCGGTCGGCGCGCAGGAAGGGCTGGCCAGCCTGGAGGCGGCCGCCGACGAGGTGATCTGCCTGAATACGCCGCCCAACTTCGGTGCGGTTGGCTCTTTCTACCTGGATTTCACGCAGACCAGCGACGACGAGGCGCTCGGGCTGCTGCGCCAGGCCACCCCCACGCGCGCGGGCTGACGCGCCGGCGCCAGCGCCAGCGTCAGCGTCAGTATCAGGCCCGGGCGGCCAGGCGCCGCTTCAGGTGCGGAACCAACCCCCCGGCGCCGAGGATTTCGCGCAGGAAGCCAGGGATCGGCTCGCACGCCACCGTGCTGCCGTCGTCCAGGCGCAGCAGCGCCGTCTCCAGGTCCAGTGCCACCCGGGCGCCGTCGGCCAGCCGGGCGGCCTCCGCGCACACCAGCACCGGCAGTCCCAGGTTGATCGCGTTGCGGTAGAACAGCCCGCCGAACGACTGCGCCACCACCGCGCCCACACCCAGCTCGCGCAGCGCCTGCGGCGCTTGCTCGCGCGAGGAGCCGATGCCAAAGTTGGCGCCCGCTACCAGCACATCGCCCGGCCGCACGCTGCCTGGAAACTCGGGGCGCAGCGAGGCCAGGCAGTGCCGCGCCAGCACGGGCAGGGGCGATTTCATCAGCACGGCGGGAGCCATGGCATCGGTGTCGACGTTGTCGCCGAAACGCCAGATGCGGCCGGCCGGCGTTGGGGCCGTGGTTTGGGCCGCGGTTTGGGCCAGTGTGGGGGCCGGTGTGGGGGCGGTAAGGGCAGTCATGCAAGAGGTCAGGCCCGCCTGCGCGGGGCACGTGGTCAGGCCGCGTCGCTATGTCTATGTCTTTATGGCAGCAAGGTGCGCGGGTCGGTAATGCGGCCGGTGACAGCGCTGGCGGCCACGGTCATCGGCGAGCCCAGCCACACCGCGCTGCCGGCATCGCCCATGCGGCCGGAAAAATTGCGGGCGGTCGAGGCAATGGCGCTGCTGCCGGCCGGGAAGCGTGCGGCGCCATAGCCCGCGCAGGCGCCGCAGGCGTTGGGCAGCAGGCTGGCGCCGGCCTCGGCCAGGATGGCGAGCGTGCCTTCGCGTTCGGCCTGCTGCTGGTCGCGGCGCGAGGCGGCGGCCACCTGCAGCTTGACGCCCGGCGCGACCCTGCGTCCGCGCAACACGCGCGCGGCCATGCGCAGGTCTTCCAGCTTGGCGCCGGTGCAGGCGCCGAGGTAGGCGATCTGCACCGGCTCGCCGGCGGCCTGGTCGACCGGCGCGCTGTTGGCCGGCGAATGCGGCGCGGCCACCTGCGGCGCCAGCGCCGCGGCGTCGAAGCGGTGGTGCGCCAGCACGGGCGCCCGCGCGTCGGTGCGCCAGTGCGCCAGGTCGATCTGCGCCAGCACCTGCGCCGGCACGCCGGCCTGTGCCAGCCAGTCCAGCGTGACCGCATCGGGGGCGACCAGGCCGGTCTGCGCGCCCAGTTCGGCGCTCATGTTGGCCAGCGTCATGCGCTCCTGCATCGGCAGCGCGGCAACGGCGCTGCCGGTGTACTCGATCGCTTCATAGCGTCCGCCGCCCAGGCCGAGCGTGGCGCACAGGAACAGGTTGATGTCCTTGGCGCAGACCCCGGCTGCGAGCACGCCGTCCCATTCCAGCCGGATCGTGTGCGGCACGCGCAGCCAGATCTCGCCGGTGGCCAGCACGCCGGCCATCTCGGTGGCGCCCACGCCGAACATATAGGCGCCGAACGCCCCGCCGGTCGGGCTGTGGCTGTCGCCGCCGACGATCAGGCGGCCCGGCAGGACGTGCCCGCGTTCGGGCAGCACCACGTGGCAGATGCCTTCGGCATCGATCAGCTCGGCGCCGGCCTGGCGCGTCCAGTCGCGGGTGAAGCGCAGGATCGATTCGGCCTGGGCATCGCCGCCCGGCACGAAGTGATCGGTCACCACGACATAGCGCGACGGGTCCCACACGCTCACGCCGAGCTCCTGCAGCAGCGGCGCAACCCGGCGCGGGCCGCTGGAGTCGTGCGACATCGCCAGGTCGACCCGGCAGATCGCCACCGTGCCGATCTCGGCATAGTCCAGTCCGGCGGCGCGGGCGACCAGCTTCTGGGCTAGCGTCGCCGGCCTGGCCGCCGCCTCCGCGCAAGGGGAGTCCGCAGGCACGCTCATTCCGGCGATGCTCCCGAATACTTGACCACCGAGGCCCAGCGCTTGACGTCCTGCTTGACGAAGGCAGCAAATGCCTCGGGCGCCATGCCCACCGGCTGCGCACCGTCGTTTTCCAGGCGCTTGCGCACCGAGGGTGACTCCAGGCCTTTTCGCGCCGCCTGGTAGAGCGCCTGAGTTACCTCCGCAGGCATGCCGGCCGGCCCGAACAGGCCGAACCACGCGCTCGACTCGAAACCCTTGACGGTCGAGCCGATCGGCGCCGCGCCCGGGAACTGCGGCATCGGCGCCGGGCTGGTCACGCCCAGCACCTTGAGCTTGCCCGCGCGCACGTGCGGCAGCACGTTGATCGTGCTGGCGAACATCAGGTCGCACTGTCCGGCCAGCACGTCGGTGAGCGCCGGCGCAGTGCCCTTGTACGGGATGTTGACGATATAGGTGCCGGTCATCATCTTGAACATGTCGCCGGCCATGTGCAGCGACGAGCCGACCGAACCGATGGCGAAGTTCAGCTTGCCCGGCTCGGCGCGCGCCAGCCGGATCAGCTCGGGCACGCTATTGGCCGGCAGCTTCGGCGTGGCCACCAGCACGCTGGGTACGGTGGCGACCAGCGTGACCGGCGTGAAGTCCTGCACGGGGTCGAAGGGCAGCTTCTTGTACAGCGTGGCGTTGATGGTGTGGCTGGTGAAGCTCATCAGCAGCGTGCTGCCGTCCGGCGCGCTCTTGGCAACCAGGTCGGCGGCGATATTGCCGCCCGCGCCGGGCCGGTTCTCGACCACCACGGACTGCTCCAGCAGCTGCGACATCTCCTGGGCGATGGTGCGCGCCAGCGTGTCGGTGGTGCCGCCGGCGGGGGCGCCCACCAGGATCCGGATCGGCTTGCCGCCAGCGACCTGGCCCTGCCCCTGGGCAGCGGCGCCAAGCGGCAGGATCAGCCCGCAGGCGGCCAGGGCGGCCAGGCCGGAAACGCGGCGCAGCGCGGTGCGGCGCGCGGGCAGAGGCGGAGACTGACGGGTCGGGCTGGACGAAACCAGGCGGAACACTGGCATGACGACTCCTCGCTAGATGTGATCGGGAGTGCGCAGTATCGCCCGACTCGGGTGTCCGCGCATCCCGTGCCTTGCTGGCGCGGACGGATCAGTCGCGCAGGCCGGGGCGAGTCTCGCTTTCCACCCAGACGTTGGCGCTGTCCACGCCGGCGGGCGACAGTTCCATGCGGTATTCGTAGCGGTCGGGACGGTACTGCCCGAGCAGCAGCTGCACCGGGCGCCCGCCCTGGTCCTTCACCACGCGGCGCACCGCAAGCAGCGCGCCGCCTACCGGCACGTCCAGCAGCGGCGCCACCACCACGTCGGCCAGGCGTGCCGACAGTACCTGGCTTGCACGGCCCAGCTTGACGCCGCCGGCTTCCAGCAGCCGCAGCACCGGGGTTTCCTCGAGCGCCTTGCGCGAGATCGGGCGGCCCAGGTCCGCGGGCAGGTAGACGGTGATATGCGACAGAGGCCGGTTGCGGTAGTGGCGCACGCGCACGATCTTGATTACCGGATCGCCCGGCTGGAGCTGCAGCGACTCGGCCACGTCGGGCGTGGCGTGGACTTCGTCGATCGAGATCACCTTCACCGACGTCTTCTGGCCCATGTCGATGATGTTGTCGAGCAGGCTGGTGCCGCGCTCCTCGGTGGCCGACGCGGGACGCACGGGGTGCGGGTTGACGAAGGTGCCCAGCCCGCGATGGCGCCGCACCAGGCCTTCCTGCACCAGTCGGTCGAACACGCGGCGCATGGTCACGCGCGAGGCGTGGAACTGCTTGGCCAGGTCGATCTCTCCCGGCAGGGGACCCTGGCCGAAGCGTCCTTCGACGATCTGCTGGCGCAGTACCACGTAAATCTGGTGATACAGGGGAACGACGGCTTCACTCATGGTTTCCCTTGTGGAGAGATGACAAGTCTGTAATGCCTCTAATGTACTTTAAATCAGACATAGAGCCTAGCAGGGATAAGCGGCTGAGGCGATTCGGATACAACGTGGGCGCGCGGCTCCGCGGCATGACCTCCGCTTTGCGCCATGCCGGTGGCCGATCACACGGCGGCGGCTGTGCGCGTGGCGGGGGCGCCGCGGCATGGCCGGGCGCAGGAGCTTCTGACGGAAGGCGCCTATGACCGGAACCAGGCGGCGAAAAACGGACATCGCCGCAATGTGTGGCAGCCAACATGGGAGACGGGAGCCGCACCCGTGTAGTCGTGTTTCAGGCCCGATACGCGGCATGGCGCTTCGGGCAACTCCCAGGGCTATTCATAACTCTTTGAAATCTATTGGATTTTTTTGGGCTCCCTGCGCAGCCCCGGGGCCGCCAGGGGAGGCACTGTCACAGCGGTGTGACATGTCGTTTGGCGTGCACAGCAGGCAGGGCCCCATTGATGGCGCAAGCGGCTAGAAAGTTCCCCGACTGGTACCGGGCAGGCCTTGTATTACAAGGGTTTGCCGCCGCAGGTGGCGAAGCTGGCACCGATTATGCGCTAGGGCTGGTCGGTTTGGCAGGATGCCGGACCTGAACCTCCAGCCGTCGTTCCGGACTTGAGCGCCGGCCGGAGGCTGAGCCGCAGTGACACTGTGAATACTCCTGGGAGCTAGGAATGAAAAAGACCTTACTGGCGTCGGCGATTGCCATGGCATTTGCAAGTTCCGCATGGGCAAATCCGACCAACAACAACGACGTAGTGCGAGGCGGGGGCGACAACAACCAGTCGGCCACGGCAACCTCGACCCAAAGTGGTAGCGGTGCGGCGGCGAACGAATACTCGAATGCCATCCAAGCGAACGACAGCAGCACGAACACCAAGACCACGACTGTATCTGTCGACAAATCCAAGACCAACAACAGTTCCAACAACCGGACCAAGAGCGATTCCGACAACCATCTGAAGGCAGTGGCGGCCGGTGTCGGTAGCGCCGCCGCCGTGGGCGGGGCCGCATCGTCGAGCATCTCCGACGCATTCAACAAGACCACCGCTATCGCGGTGAGCAAGCTGAGTGGCACGGTGAGTGGCAACCATGTCCACAACATCGGCAACTATGCCTCGAACTCTGGTAACGCCAACGCCGCCGGCTACGGTGGCAAGGGCGGCACGGGCGGCAACGGCGGTGCTGGCGCAGGCGGTTCGGGCGGCGACGGTGCTGAAGGCGCAGTCGGTGCGCAGGCCTATGCCTCCAACGGCAGCGCCACGGCCGGCGACGCCAGGAGCGGAAAGGCCAACGCCGGCGATGGCGGAAACGGTGGCAAGGCCAGCAACTGGGGTGCCAATGGCGGCGACGGCTATGGCAAGGGCGGCAGCGCGCTTAGCGCGGCGGGCAGCAAGGGTGGCAGCGGCGGCGACGGCTATGGCAAGGGCGGCAGCTCCCTTAGCGCGGCAGGCAGCAAGGGTGGCAGCGGCGGCGACGGCTTCGGCAAGGGCGGCGGCGCACTGAGCGCCTCGCTCGGCGCGGGCGGGCGCGGCGGCAGCGCCGGCGCAATCGGCGGTGATGCCCTGGGTGCCAGCGCTGCGTTGGGCGGTCTCGCCGGTGCGGCCGGCGGCTCGGGCGGTGCCGGCGGCAGTGCCAACGGTATGGGTGGCGACACCGGTGGCGCCGGTGGCGCAGGTTCCAGCGGAGCTGCGGCCGGGACCAACACTGCTGGTTCTGGTTCTGGCACGGGCGGCGCCGCGAGCGGGACCGGTGGTGCGGGCGGCGCAGGCACCTCTTCCGCTTCTGCGACCGGCGGCGCTGGCAGCGGCACCGGCGCGGCGGGCGGCGCGAGCACTGCGGGCTCGTCGGCGGTGGCCGGAGCAGGTACGGGAACGGGCGGCGCGGGCGGCGCGAGCACCGCGACCTCGACGGCGTCAGGCGGCGCAGGCACGGGAACTGGCGGTGCCGGCGGCACGCAGACTGCCACGGGCGGCGCCGGTGGCGCTGGTGGTGCGGCGACCGCGGGCGCTGCCACCACGGCGGCCTCGAACGGCAGCGCGACGGCCGGCGACGGCGGTAGCGGCGGCGCCGGTGGCAATGGCGGCGCGGCAACCGGTGGTACCGGTGGCGCGGGCGGTGTCGGCAACGGTGGTGCAGGTGGCACCGGTGGCGCGGGCGGCTATGTCGTCGTCAATGCAGGCACGTTCGACATGTCCAACCTGATGACCAGCGTCGGCCAGTCCGCAGCGGGCGTCATGATGGCGAGCCAGAACAGCGGCGCAGCCTCGCTGACGCAGATGAGCGTGAACGTGCAGGCGAACGTCAACGCCAGGTAAGGCGCGCGGCACCGGCCCGGCCTGAGCCTTGTGCCAGGACGGGCCGGCACTTCGATCTCTTGCCGACAGGACCGGCGCCCGTACTGTGTGCGGGCGCCCGGCCCCTGTCCATGCCTACGCAGCCTAAATGCTTCGCGGCCGCCCGGATGGAGGCGCGCACGGGGCAGGGGAGGATGACACCATGCAATCGGTCCGCTTTGCCGTCGGGGCATTCGCGACGGTCCTGCTGGCCTGGCCAGCGCTGCAGGCCCGCGCGGAACCGCCGGGTCTGGAAGCTGCCATGGAAGCCGCGCGCAGTGCCCCGGCAGCTATCCAGGAAGTCGCGGCAGATACGACGCAGCCCGCGGTCAATAGTTTGTTTGGCGGGGTGGCGAAAGCTGTACCCGTGTCTAAACTAGACGATATCCGCGGTGGCGCGGAAGTCACCGTCAATGATATGCGCCTGCACGGCACGGTTGCCGACAACGCCGCGTGGGATGTCGTGACCGGTACAAACCGGATCACCGAAGGAGCATTCGCGAACGCGGCCGGGATACCCACCGCGATCCAGAACTCCGGCAACAACGTGCTGATCCAGAACGCAACGATCGTCAACGTCCAGTTCAGACCATGAAGCTGCTGCGCAACCTGTTGATGTCTGTGCCGTTCGCACTGGCCGCGGGGTTCAGCCCATGTGTCAATGCCGCGGATGCCTACATCTACGGTCCGGTCGGCGAACCCTACAGCGTCAGGGTCACCAGCGTTCGCGAAGCGCGCTTCAAATCCACGATCCGCCAGCAATACGATTTCAGTTGCGGCTCTGCCGCGGTGGCCACGCTGCTGACCTACCAGTACGGCCATCCGATGAACGAGGCCACGGTGTTCCAGACCATGTACCTCAACGGTGACCAGGCAAAGATCCGCGCCGAGGGGTTCTCGCTGCTGGACATGAAACGTTTCCTGGCAGCGCTCGGCTACGAGGCGGACGGCTATGAGCTGCCGCTGTCCAAGCTCGAGGAAACGCAGATCCCGGCCATCGTGCTGATCGTGGAAAACGGCTACCACCATTTCGTGGTGGTCAAGGGTGTAAAAGGCAACCGCGTGCTGGTCGGTGATCCAGCCCGCGGAACACGTGCCATGTCACGCGAGCACTTCGAGAAAGTATGGGAAAGCCAGCTGTTGTTCGTGATCCACAACCGCACGGACAACGCGCGCTTCAACCTGGCCGCGGACTGGCGCCTGGCGCCCAGCGGCCCTTACTGGATGGGAGTCAACCGGGATAGCCTGTTCTTCACCGTCATGCCCAAGCATGGCGTTGGCGATTTCTGAGGAATGCATCATGTTGCAGACTTCCCTCCCGACCCCAGCAGCGCCTCGCACCGCCACGTCGGCGGCCGCGATGCTGCTTGGTGCGGGCCTGGCCTGTGCCGGCGTGGCACATGCCAGTTCGCTACCCCAGCCCGACAGCCTCGACCCGTCGGCGCTGCCGTCGCAGGCCGCTTCTGCCAGCGACCGGGACCCTACACCCGTGGCTGCCGCGCGCGGCAGCATGGCCGGCTGGAAACCGGTCGCGCATGACAAGCTTGACGAGATGCGGGGCGGCTTCGAGATGTCGGGCCTGCAGGTTTCGTTCGGTATCGAACGCGCTGTGTACATCAACGGGGCCCTGGTCGTCGCAACCAGCATTAACATCCCGGACGTCGGACGCATCACCGCGGACCAGGCGGCGCGCCTGGCGACGACGCTGGGCCCCGCCATCATTGCTTCCACCAACGCCGCGGTCGATAGCGCGCTGGCGGGCGTCACGGCCGGCGCTCAGGGTGGCGCGAACGGGTCCGCCGGTAGTGCGAGTGCCGGCGCCGCAGGGGCTTCCTCGGCCACGTCGGCTGCGGCCAACGGCGGCAGCGCCAGTGCCAGCGGCGCCGCGGGCGCGGCCGGCCTGCCCGCTGCCGTGGTGTCGACCGGCACGGGCCAGGTGGTGACCAACGGCTTGCTGAACGTGATCCAGAACGGCCCTGGCAACTCGGCCGCGGTGGCGGCGCTGGCCGGCACGCCCACCACGGTGATTCAGAACAGCATGGACAACCAGAGCATCCGGAGCCTGATGACAATCGACGCAAGCGTGAATACGCTGCAGGCCTTCCGGTCGCAATTGGCCAACGCGACGCTGCAGGATGCGTTGATGCGGGCCGCCAGCATGAGGTAATCGTAGCGAAGCAGCAGGCACTACAGGTTGCGGGCTCCTGACAACAGCCCGCCCGTCCCGGGGGAGGAAGACGTGATGAAGAAGCGGTCGATGCAGGGCATCCGGAATGCCGGATGCTCGACGTTGCTGTTGCTCGGCGGCCTGGCGCAGGCCCAGACGCCCGATGCGGGGGGACCCGCGGCAGGCCTGGAATCGCTGCAAAGGGAACTCGCCGAACAAGCCACCCAGCTCGACGCCATGAAGCGGGCGCTGGCCGAACAAGAGGCAGTCATTCGCGAGCTGCGCAGCGTCATCAGCAACGAGGTATTGGCCACCAAGCGCGGCGGCCAGGGTGTCGGGGGCGGTGTGTCGCCCTCCAACAACGCCACCAATGCCGCCACCGCTGCGGCGGCGGCCAGCGCGGCGCAGAGCGCGCCCAACGCGGTCAACAACCCGCAGCAGATCACGCTGCAGCCGCCGCAGGATGTCGCGCAGGGCCCGCAGGCGGGCGAGTCCGCCAACCCCCAGACCGTGGCCGTGGAAGAACCCGTGGGCCGTCCGCCCGAGCGCGAGACCCGGCCGCCCGAGATCGCGCCGATCATCGACCAGCCCGGCGTGCTGACCGCACAGGGCAAGCTGGTGCTCGAGCCAGGCTTCCAGTACGGCTACTCCTCCAACAACCGCGTGGCGCTGGTCGGCTATACGGTGATCCCCGCGATCCTGATCGGCCTGCTCGACGTGCGCGAGGTCAAGACCTCGACCTACATCCCGTCGATCGCGCTGCGCTATGGCGTGACCAAGCGGCTGGAAGTCGAGGCCAAGGTGCCTTACGTGCATACGTCGGGCTCGACCGTGAGCCGTGAAGTCTTCACCGGCACCGCCGTCGACAACGTGTTCAATGCCAGTGGTAGCGGCATTGGCGACGTCGAGGCGACCGTGCGCTACCAGCTGAACTACGGCAACGAGAAAATCCCGTACTTCGTTGGCTGGCTGCGCTACAAGTCCGCCACCGGCAGGGACCCGTTCGAAGTGGTGACCGATTGCGTGACGCGTTGCATAGGCAATACCACCGGCACCGGCCTGCCGCTCAGCATGCCGACCGGCACCGGCTTCCAGGCAATCCAGCCAGGTATCACCTGGCTGCTGCCGACCGATCCGGCGGTGTTCTTCGGCACCTTCAGCTACCTGCACAACTTTGCGCGCGACAACGTCAGCCGCACCGTGCTCAACGGCCAGACGGAGAACCTGGGCAAGATCGCCCCGGGCGATATCTTCGAGTTCAGCTTTGGCATGGGCCTGTCGCTCAACGAGAAGGCGTCGTTCAGTATCGGCTATGACCAGGCCATCATCTGGCCGACCAAGCAGAACGGACAGACTGTGCCAGGCTCGGTGCGCATCACGCAAGGCACGCTGCTGGTGGGCTACTCGTACCGCTTCAACGACCGCTACACGCTGAACCTGTCGGTGGGTGCGGGCCTGACTCGTGACACGCCCGACCTGCAGGTCAACCTGCGCCTGCCGATCACTTTCTGAGGCGGCTTTCGCCGCGCTTTTCCAGGCGTTTCTGACTCACGTGACGTGTGCCTTGCAGCAGGCAGGGCACGCGTGCGCGTCACATGCGCGCGCGCACGCGTAGCGCCCCGGCACTTGCCTTGCGCTTGCCCCCCGAACGGCGTACAACGAAATAACCCCGCGCCGTCAGCGGTACTTTCTCACCCGGTCTACCCACACCATCGGCGCGGCCTGAACAAGGAGAGAGACATGCGCAAACGCATCTTCTGGTTGTTGCCCGACGTGGCGAGCGCCCGCCGCACCATGGACGACCTGCTGCTCGCCCGCGTCGAGAACCGCCGCATCCACTTCGTGGCGCGCGACGGCGAAGACATGACGGGCCTGCACGAGGCCAACCTGTTCCAGACCTCCGATATCGTCCATGCCGCGGAAATGGGCCTGGTGGTCGGTGGCGGCGTGGGCGTGGTGGCCGGCGCGGTGGTGGCGATGTTCCCGATCGTCAGCGATACGCCGCAATGGGGCCTGGTCGGGGTGCTGGCGGTGCTCGGCGCGGTGTTCGGCGCATGGGCCGCGAGCATGATCGGCAGTTCCGCGCCCAACAGCCGCCTGCGCGCGTTCGAGAAGGACATCGAGGCGGGCAAGATCCTGCTGATGGTCGACGTGCCGCGCGGCCGCGTCGAGGAAATCGAAACGCTGCTGCAGAACGCGCACCCGGAAGCCCGTTTCGCCGGTCTCGATCCGGCCGTGCCGGCCTTCCCCTGATCCGTCCGCAGCAAGCCTTGCCGTCGCGACGGCAAGGCCATTCGCAGTCTCTCTCGTGCGCCCGCGCGGCGCACTTTGACGCGCATCTCTTAGCGCGTAGCTGGCCACGCCGGAACCGCCCTCCGGTTCCGGTGTGATGCCGCTGCAACACCCCACCACCTCCTGTTTGCCCTGACCTGGCGCATGCGGTAATTTTCGCAACGGCGCATGGCCGTTGCCGTGCGCAGCGCGCGTAAGCTCGCAACAGCGCGCATCAGAATAACGACATACCAGAGGGGGCAATCGATGAAGGCGAAATGGATCGCGTGCGGCATGCTGGCCGCCACGCTTGGATGGGCCGTGCAAACGGCGCAGGCGGAACCGGGCGTGACCCGCAACACCATCCGCATCGGCCAGTCGGCCGGCATCACCGGCCCCGTCGCCGGTTCGGTCAAGGAACAGATCGCCGGCGCGCAGGTGTACCTGCGCACGGTCAACGCCAGCGGCGGCGTGGCGGGCCGGCGCATCGAGCTGGTCACCTACGACGATGGCTTCGATGCCAAGCGCACGCCGGACAACGTGCGCAAACTGCTCGACGAAGACAAGGTGTTCGCGCTGTTCATGGTGCGCGGCACGCCGCAGAACGAGAGCATCCTGCCGCTGGTCGCCGCGCACAAGGTGCCACTGGTGGCGCCGCTGACCGGCGCGATCACGCTGCACCGGCCGGTGAACCGCTACGTGTTCAACGTGCGCGCCAAGTACCAGGATGAAGTCGCGCGCGCGATCAACCACCTGGCCACCACCGGCATGAGCCGGATCGGCATTTTCCACACCACCGACGGCTTCGGCCAGGACGTGCTCGAAGGCTATACCACCGCGCTGCAGGCGCGCGGCGTGCAGCCGGCGGCGACCGTCAGCTTCGCGCGGCCGATGGGCGACATCAGCCAGGGCGTTGCCACCATGAACAAGGCTAACCCGCAGGCGGTGCTGGTGATCGGCTCGGGCTCGGAAGCCGCGCGCATCATCCGCGAGCTGCGCAGCGCCGGCAGCCAGGCGCAGTTCGTCACGCTGTCTAACAACGCTGCCGATTCCTTTATCCGCGAGCTGGGCGACGATGCGCGCGGCCTGATCATCACGCAGGTGGTGCCGGGCACCAACTCCAGCCAGATGACGCTTGCCAGCGAATACCGCAGCCAGGCCCGCCAGCAGGGCGTGGAGCCGTCCAACGCCGGCATGGAAGGCTTCATGTCGGCCAAGGTGCTGGTGGAAGGCCTGCGCCGCGCCGGGCCCGAGCCGACGCGCGAGCGCCTGGTCAGCGCGCTCGAAGGCCTGCGCGACTACGACCTCGGCGGCATCCTGATCAGCTACAGCCCCACGCGCCATACCGGCTCGTCCTTCGTCGAGATGTCGATCGTCTCGTCCACCGGCAAGCTGATCCGCTGAGCGGGCGGGCGGACAGGCCTGCGGGGCATGCCGGTTCCGCGCCACGCGGGCCGGCCTGCTGCGGTATATTCGCCCGCATGGCTACTCCTACCTCATCTCCCGACGCCGCCGCGCGTACCCCATTCTCGTTGCATGGCCGCGTCGCGATGGTGACCGGCGGCGCGCAGGGCCTGGGCCTGGCGATTGCCGCCGGGCTGGCAGATGCCGGGGCCCACGTGCTGGTGGCCGCGCGCAGCGAGGCACGCGTGCATGACGCGGTTGCCACGCTGGCCGCGCGCGGCGGCAGCGCCGAGGCGCTGGTGCTGGACATCACCGATGAAGCGGCGGTCGAGGCGGCGTTCGCGCGGATCGATGCCGCCCACGGCCGGCTCGATGTCCTGGTCAACAATGCCGGCGCGCGCAACCGCAGCTCGATGGCGCAGCTCGATGCCGGCGACCTGCGCGCCATGCTCGAGACCAACCTGGTCGCGCCCTACACGCTGTGCCGCCACGCCGCGCGACGGATGCAGCGCGGGCAGTACGGCCGCATCGTCAACGTCAGCTCGATCGCGGGCCAGGTGGCGCGCGCGGGCGACGTACTCTATCCCGCCACCAAGGGCGGCCTGGACGCGCTGACGCGCGCGCTGGCCGCGGACCTGGGCCGCTTCGGCGTCACCGTCAACGCGATCGCGCCCGGCTACTTCGCCACCGAACCGAACCAGCCCATGGTCGACGACGAGAGCGTGGCCGAGTGGCTGCGCCAGCGCACCTCGCTGGGCCGCTGGGGCCGCCCGGAAGAGATCGCGGGCGCGGCGGTATTCCTGGCATCGCCGGCGGCGTCGTATATCACCGGGCACGTGCTGGCGGTCGACGGCGGCTACCTGGGCCACTTCTGACCCGCCGCCAACGGCAAAGCGTACCCAATTCTGCGTGCCATTCCGGTGACGGCGGTGGCCGCGTTTCAGCGCCGCGCCGGCGCCTTGCCGCCGCGGTAGAACGCCTGCAGGCTTTCGATCATCGCCGCGGCGGCAGCGGAGTCGCCGCGGTCCTTCATCCGCACCAGGCAGATATCGCGCACCAGTGACGGCAGCTGCAGCGGCCGGATCGCCAGGCCCTCGCGCCGGAACTGGAACAGCGCCAGCGACGGCACCGCGCTGATGCCGAGTCCCGCCTGCACCAGCGCCGCCACGGTTGCCAGGTGCTCCACCTCCATCACGCTGTGCAGCCGCAACGGGTGCAGCGCCGCATCGAGATGCTGGCGCACGCTGGTCGTGCGCGACAGCTGGATAAACGGCTCGCCCGCCAGGGCTTGAGGCGCGACGCGGCGCTTGCGCGCGAGCGGATGGCCGGCCGGGCAAACCAGGTGGAACGTGTCGCGCACCAGCGGCTCGACGCGCAGGTCGTCGTCCTGCGCCGGCGCGGGTGCCAGCGCAAAGTCGGCGCGGCCCTGCCGGACCAGCTCGATGCAGCCATCGGCGAGCTGGTCGAACAGTTCCAGCACGATGCCCGGGTAGCGTGCGCGGAACTGCGCCAGCAGCGGCGGCAGGTCGCCCCCCGCCAGCGACGGCAGCGCGGCGATCGACACGCGGCCCTTGCGCCGCTCGGCGTGCGCGCGCAGGTCTTCGAACGCCGCTTCAAAATCCGCCAGCAGCCGCCGCGCAGTCTGCTCGAAGCGCACGCCGTCGGTGCTCAGCTCCACGTGGCGCGTGGTGCGCTCGAACAGGCGGCTGCCCGCCTGCTCCTCCAGCGTCTGCACCAGTGCGCTGAAGGCCGACTGCGACAGGTGGCAGGCGCGCGCCGCGCGGGTGAAGTTGCGGTAGGTCGCCAGCGCCACGAAGGCGCGCAGGTGCTTGACCGACAGGTTCATCGAGGCTTCATATTTATCCAGCAAGTCGATAGATTAATCCAAATAATCCGTTTTTTGGCTGGACGGTCCCGGCCTAGAATGGCTTCGACCCCGCCAACAACCTTGCCCCCGACCATGACTGCTCCCTTGCTCATCGGCTCCGGCGCCGGCTTCTCCGGCGACCGTACCGACGCCGCGTTGCCGGTGGTGCGCACGCTGATCGCCGCCGGCCAGCCCGCGGCGCTGATCTTCGAGACACTGGCCGAACGCACGCTGGCGCTGGCGCAGCTGGCGCGGCGCAACGATCCCGCGCACGGCTACGAACCCCTGCTCGACGCGCTGCTGGCGCCGGTGCTCGGCCTGTGCCTGCAACACGGCATTCCCATCGTCGGCAATTTCGGCGCGGCCAATCCGCACGCCGCGGCGCGGCGCGTGCTGCAGCTGGCAGGCGAACTCGGCCTGCCTGCGCCGCGCGTGGCGGTGGTGGAGGGCGACGATCTCTCGCAAGACGCTGGCCGCACGCTGCTGCAGGGCATCCTTGGAGACGCCTTCGACGCCGGCCGCTTTGTCTGCGCCAATGCCTATATCGGCGCGCAAGGCATCGCCGCCGCGCTGGCCGACGGCGCGCAGGTCGTGGTGTGCGGCCGCGTCGCCGACCCGGCGCTGGCGGTGGGGCCGGCGATGGCGCATCACGGCTGGTCGTGGGACGACTGGGACCGGCTCGCCGCGGCCACCATGGCCGGCCACCTGCTCGAATGCGGGGCCCAGGTCACCGGCGGCTACTTTGCCGATCCCGGCATGAAGGACGTACCCGATGTCCACGCGCTGGGTTTCCCGATCGCGCAGCTCGCCGAAGACGGCGCCATCGAGATCTTCAAGGCGGCCAATACCGGCGGCTGCGTCGACCTGCGCACGGTCAAGGAGCAATTGCTGTACGAGGTCCACGATCCGGCCGCATACCTGACCCCTGACGTAGTGGCCGACATCAGCGCCGTCACCGTCACGCAGATCGGCCCCGACCGCGTGGCGGTGCGCAACGTGCGCGGCCACGCACAGCCGGCCCAGCTCAAGGCCAATGTGTTCAGCCACGGCGGCTGGCTGGCCGAAGGCGAGATTTCCTATGCCGGCCCGAACGCCGCCGCCCGCGCGCGCCTGGCGGCCGACATCCTGCGCCGGCGCATGCAGATGCTGGGCCATGACGTGCCGATCCGCTTCGACCTGATCGGCGTGCTCAGCGTATTGGCCGACGACGCCGGCACGATGCTCGCCCGGCGCCAGCCGCACGAAGCCGAAGCGCAGGACGTGCGCCTGCGCGCCGCGCTGGCGCATGACGATGCCGCGGTGGCGCAGGCGCTGCTGCGCGAGGTCAACGCGCTCTACACCTGCGGCCCCGCCGGCGGCGGCGGCGTGCGCACGGGACAGCGCGCGCGCCTGAACGCCGTGTCGTGCCTGGTGCCGCGCGCAGCCGTCAGCGCCACGCATCGCTTCATCGCCTGAGGACGACGCCATGACCACGATCGATATCGCTACCGCCTCGCTCTACCAGTTCGCCCACGGTCGCACCGGCGACAAGGGCGACCGTTCCAACATCAGCGTGATCGCCTACGACGCGCACGACTACGAGCACCTGGTTGCCCACGTCACCGAGGACGCCGTGCGCACGCTGTTCAGCGAGCGCCGGCCCGGCGCCGTCACGCGCTACCTGGTGCCGTCGCTGCACGCCATGAATTTTGTCATCGACGGCGTGCTCGACGGCGGCGTCAATGACGCGCTCAACCTCGACACCCACGGCAAGGCGCTGTCGTTCCGCCTGCTGCAGCTGCAGATCCCGCTGCCGCCGCGGCTGGTGACCGCCGCACCCTGAATCTGCACCAACAACGCGCACCAACAACGATTCCGACAGGAGACAACGATGCACCGATTCCTCAAGCCACTGGCCGCCGTCGCGCTGTGCGCACTGGTCCTGCCCGCCGGGCAGGCATGGGCCGAATTCCCCGACAAGCCGATCCGCTTCGTGGTGCCGTTCGCCGCCGGCAGCGCCACCGACCAGCTCGCGCGGGCCATCGGCCAGGCCATCACGCTGGACAGCAAGGTCACCGTGGTGGTCGACAACAAGCCCGGCGCCAATGGCTTTATTGCGGCGTCTGACGTCGCCAAGGCCGCGCCCGACGGCTACACCGTGCTGATCAGCACCAACACCACCCATGCCGCCAATGAGCACCTGTTCAAGAAGCTGCCCTACGACCCGGTCAAGGACTATGCGCCGGTGACCGCGCTCGGCCGCGGCGGCCAGATCATGGTGGTCAACCCGCAAGTGCCGGCCAAGACTGTGGGCGAGTTCATCGCGCTGGCAAAGAAGCAACCGGGCAAGCTCAGCTTCGGCAGCGGCAGCTCGTCGTCGCGCATCGCCGGCGAGCTGTTCCAGCAGATGGCGCACGTCGAACTGCTGCACGTGCCGTACAAGAGCAACCCGCTGGCGATCACCGACCTGCTCGGCAACCAGATCCAGATGATGATCACCGACACCGCCACGGGCCTGCCGCAGGTCAAGAGCGGCAAGCTGCGCGCGTTGGGCGTATCGGGCAAGGCACGCTCGCCGCTGGCGCCCGACGTGCCGACCATCGACGAGGCCGGCATCAAGGGCTACGAGATGAGCTATTGGTTCGCGGCCTACGCGCCGGCCGGTACGCCGCAACCCGTGGTGGCCAGGCTGAACGCGTTGATGGTGAAGGCCGCGCGCAGCGACACTGCGGCCAGCTTCTACCAGTCGACGGGCACCGAAGTGTTTACCAGCACGCCCGCCGAACTCGCGAAATTCCAGGCGCAGGAGTCTGGCAAGTGGGGCCGCATCATCAAGGCGGCGAATATCCAGCCTGAGTGACGACGAGCCGCTGCAAGCTCGCATGAATGGAAAACGGGGCCACGCGGCCCCGTTCTTTACGCAGAAGTAGGTACGCTTTGGTCGGGCGTACCTATTTCTGCGTAGCTGTTGTCGTGTCGTCCGCGGTCTCTCCTTGTTGCTCGCTGCCGCGCCGGGCCTGCTTTTCCGGTGAGTCGCCATCCGGCTTAACATACGCCTTCGGCCGGTGTGCGCGCCGGCCGGCGCTGTCTCCCCCGACAACCACCAACAACAAGGAACCAGACATGAAGCTGCAGTCCGCCGCGCGCCTGCCGGCATTGGCCATGGCCGCCGCAACCGCCGCCGCGATAGCCATCACGATGCTACCGGCCACCATCGGTAGCGCCCATGCGGCCGCGGCGCAGCAGAAGACCCAGGTACCGGGCTATTACCGCATGGTGATCGGCCAGCTGGAAGTCACCGCACTGTACGACGGCTACATCGACCTCGACCCGAAGATCCTCAAGTACACCAGCGCACGCGAGGTGCAGAGCCTGCTGGCACGGATGTTCGTCGAGTCGACGCCGGGCATGCAGACGGCGGTCAATGCCTACCTCGTCAATACCGGCAGCAGCCTGGTGCTGGTCGATACCGGCGCAGCGGCATGCTTCGGTCCCACGCTCGGGCGCATTGGCGACAACCTGCGCGCGGCGGGCTATGCGCCGGAGCAGGTCGACGCGGTGCTGCTGACGCACCTGCACGGCGACCATGCCTGCGGCCTCGCCGCGAACGGGCAGCCGGCCTTCCCCAACGCGACGGTCTATGTCGACAAGGCCGATGCCGACTACTGGCTCAACGAAGCCAATGCCGCCGCGGCGCCGAAGGAAGCACAGGGGCTGTTCGCGATGGCACGCGCCGCGGTCGCGCCATACCAGGCGGCGAACCGGTTCCGCACGTTTAACGGCGGCAGCGGCGGCCAAGGCGGCAGCGGCGCCGAACCGATCCCGGGCGTGCGCGCGCTGCCCGCCTACGGGCATACGCCGGGCCACAGTGGCTACCTGTTCACCTCGGGCAAGGACAGCCTGCTGCTGTGGGGCGACATCGTCCACAGCCATGCGGTCCAGTTCCGCCGTCCGCAGGTGGCGATCGAGTTCGATACCGACAGCCATGCCGCGGTGATCACGCGCAAGCGCATCCTGGCCGATGCGGCCAAGGGCAAGCTGTGGGTAGGGGGCGCGCACCTGCCATTTCCGGGGCTGGGCCATGTGCGTCGCGACACGGCCGGCTATACCTGGGTGCCGGCCGAGTACGGGCCGATCCGAGCGGATCGATAGCCCGGGGCGCACGCCGCGCTGTTCGCCATGCCTGGGGAAACGCTCAGGCCGATGGCCGCAGAAATGGGTACGCTTGCCCGCTGCGGCAACTTGGCCGAGGGCATCGCGTTCTTCGACGTGCTGTTCCTGGCCCCGCCCGTAGCGGGCTGCCGCAGCCGGGGCGCGACCACGCCGACGCATGGCGCGCCGGGCGGCCGCTGTTCAGGTTGGTACGCCGGGGAGTTCTCGCGCAGATGGGCGCGGAGTGAGGCGCGAGGATCAGTCGGGACTGGCCGGTACGGCTCAGGGCCGGCGCCGCTCCATTGCCACCATCGATGGCGTAAAGCCGAGCTGGCCGAAGAACGCCGCTTCGGAAGAGCGCGCCGCGCGCAGCACCCAGGTGATATCGGGATCGTTGCCCATGACGTGGCGCACCAGCGAGCGGCCAATGCCGCGCCGGCGGTGGCTCGGGGCCACGGCTACCATCGACAGGAAGCCGTCGGAGACGTCGTCGCACAGGGCCCGGGCGAAGCCGACGATCTCGCCGCCTTCCACCGCCACGGCCACGCGCTGGGAATTGGCCACCAGCCGCGCGAACTTGTCGGGACCGCCTATCCGGTTGGACCAGCCATTGGCGATCAGTAGTTGTCTGGCTGCCTCGATGTCATCGGGCAACAGGTTACGGATTTCCATTGGCGGCTCTCCCAGTAAAGCATGTACGGCCCCTCGCCGCCCCTTGCCACCAGGGGCGCCGCGAGTCGAGAACGGCACGGGAACCCGCGCCGCACAATTGGCGGAGTGTAGCGAGCGGGCGCGGGCGCGTCAATTTGGCTTCCGGGTGGGTGGGGGTGCCGCTCACGCCAGCGCGCCGGCGGGGTATCATGGCCTGCATGAACGCCCCCGTCTTCTCCTCAGCCCATCCGGCCGACCAGCTCGCCGAATTTTCTGACGCAGATGCAGCGCTGGCGCGCATCCGCGAGATCTACGACGCCTCGGTCGGCGCGGTGCGCGCGCGCTTCGATGCATTCGCCAGCGGCAAGCCGCTGCCCTCGGCCGCGCACGCCTGCTATCCGTACCTGGGGATCTCGGTCAACATCGAGACCATGGTCACCGACAGCCGCCCCTCCTGGGGCACGGTGGCCTACCCCGGGGTGTACGGCACCACGGTGACCCGCCCCGACCTGCTGGCGGACTACTACCGCGACCAGATCGAACGGCTGATGCGCTACCACCGCGTCCCGGTGGTCGTCGGCCTGAGCCGGCGCCCGATCCCGCTGCCGTTCGTGATCGAAGCCTCGACCACCGACATCAGCTACACCCAGGCGCGCGAGCTGGAGGCCTCGTTCGTGCTGCCCGAGCTCAGCCGCATCGACGACGGCATCGCCAACGGCACCTACGAGCCGATCCCGGGCGAGGCCTGGCCGCTGTCGCTGTTCCCGGCCGAGCGCGTGGACCTGGCGCTGCAGCGGCTGTACCACTACACCGGCACGGCGCCGCAGCATGTCCAGCGCTTCGTGCTGTTCACCAACTACCAGCGCTATGTCGATGAATTCGTCGCGCTGGGCCGTGCGCTGATGAGCAGCAGCGACGGCGGCGGCTACACCCGCTTTGTCGAGCCCGGCGACGTGGTCCAGGACCTCGGCGGCGCCGAGCCCGAAGACACGACCCGCCCGCGCGCGCTGCCGCAGATGCCGGCCTACCACCTGGTGCGCGAGGACAAGCTGGGCGTGACGCTGGTCAATATCGGCGTGGGCCCGTCCAACGCCAAGACCATGACCGACCATCTTGCCGTGCTGCGCCCGCATTGCTGGCTGATGGTCGGGCACTGCGGCGGCCTGCGCCGCTCGCAGCAGCTGGGCGATTACGTGCTGGCACACGCCTACGTGCGCGACGACCACGTGCTCGACCACGACCTCCCGCCCTGGGTGCCGGTGCCGCCGATCGCCGAGATCCAGGTGGCGCTGCAGGAAGCGGTGGCGCGCGTCACCGGCCTGTCCGGCAGCGAGATGAAGACGCGCATGCGCACCGGCACCGTGGTCTCCACCGACGACCGCAACTGGGAGCTGAAATCCAAGTCGCTGTATGCGCGCTTTAACCAGTCGCGTGCCATCGCCATCGATATGGAAAGCGCCGCGGTGGCCGCCAACGGCTTCCGCCTGCGCGTGCCCTACGGCACGCTGCTGTGCGTCTCGGACAAGCCGCTGCACGGCGAGCTCAAGCTGCGCGGCATGGCCAACGCGTTCTACCGGCAGCGCGTCAGCCAGCATATGACCATCGGCCTGGAGGCAATCCGCATCCTGCGTGAAAACGGTGTCGAGCAACTGCATTCGCGCAAGCTGCGCAGCTTCGACGAGCCGGCATTCCGCTAGGCTGCGACGTTCTTTCTTGCCCAAGCAAAAAAGGCCGGCTCCCGACGGGGCCGGCCTTTAATTTTTTACTCTCGCGTTGCCGCTCAGAAGCGATAGCCCACGCCCATGCTGAACAGCCACGGGTCCAGGCTCACCTTGGACACTTTGACGTCGCCGGCCTTCACATCGCTCGACAGCCAGATCTTCTTGATGTCGGCATTCAGGAACCAGTTCTTGGTCAGCTTGTAGTCCATGCCGATCTGCAGCGCCGGCCCGACGCTCCAGCTGTCGAGCTGCAGCGCGTTGTTGGCGAGGTTCTCGCCCCAGATGCGGGTGAAGTTCAGGCCCGCGCCGATATACGGACGGAACGTGCCATTGGGAATGAAGTGGTATTGCACCAGCAGCGATGGCGGCAGGTGCTTGAAGGTGCCGATCTTGTTGCCGTCGAGATAGACGTTCTGCTTCTGCGGTACGGTCAGCACCAGCTCGGCGGCGATATTGGGGGTGAAGAAGTAGGTGACGTCGAGCTCGGGGATCCACTTGTTGTTGACCGTGATGCGGTCCGATGCCCCTACGCCGCCAACCGGGTCCGAACTGTTGGCCATGTCGAGGTAGGTGCCGCGCAGGCGCACCATCCAGTTGCCTTGTGCATCGTCGGCGGCCATCGCGGGCGCGGCGAACGCGCCGAGCATGGCGCAGGCGGCGATGGCGGAGCAGGTGACCCGGGTACGGAGAGAGAGCTTGTTCATGATGTTTTGTCTTGGTCTGGTAAGGAGTCCGCGGACAGTTTGGCCGAGCGGGTTTGTGCGGACCTTGATGCAGAACAAGTCGAGAAGCCGCCACACAGGTGCGTCGCGATCGCGCGACAGCGGAGTTGCGGCGCTAATCCTCCGCTAATAACCACATGCGGAATCATTCGTGGCAAGCCGGCGCGCCAGCCCTTACGCTGTGCAGGAGATCAGCGCCCGCGAGCTTCCACGCAAAGGCGGGCGCCGTGGCACCGGGCATGTCGTGGGCGTCCGCAAGGGCGTCTTTCCGGGTGTGCCCCGTGGGGGCGGGGCACACCGGTTTTCTTCGGATCCCCTTGCGGCGAGCGCCGTGTCAGGCCACGTCGGCTTCGTCTGCCGGCCGGCGCGGTGCCGGCTCACGCCCGAGACCACCGCGCGCAGCGACGCCGTGACCGGGTTCACGTCGATGCCCGCGCCGAAGCCCGTCGGCGAATCTCCCACCCGCACTTCCCATAGCAAGCCGCGCGCGCATCGGCGCCGGCGGTCATCGCGTGCTCGTGGTAGTCCATCACGCGCACCGGCAGGTCCACATCCGTCACGGCGCTCCGCCTCGACCGAAGGACGGTCGCATGTGCGCTGAAAGGATGAGTTATGCGCGGGTCCGTACGTTATCCCTCAGTCATCTGGCCAGTATTGCGCTGGCACCTTTGCACCTAGGCTGGTAGCGCGTGAAAGAACACGGGGGAACATCATGAAACTGAGAACGTGGGCAACCTGGCTGGCAGGGACTGCCATGACATTCTTGCTGGCCGCCTGCGGCGGTGGGGGCAGCGGCGGCTCGAGTTCGCCCTCCACGCCTGCCGCGACCACGCCGCTGACCTTCACCGTCAAGATGAGCACGACCTCGGGCGAGGTAGGCGTGGGCCGCACGCTCACCATCAGCGCGCTGGCGGTGGACAGCAACGGCGTCGATGTCAGCGGCAATACGGTGTTCACCTGGAGCAGCGCCGACAATGGCATCGCCACGGTCGAACCGGTCGCGGCCACGCCGGCCAATGCGGTGGTGCGCGGCATCGCCACCGGTACCACCAACGTGCAGGTGGTCGCGACCGTCAGGAACGCCGACAACACCACCACCACGCTGCCTGCGCAGACCGCCACCATGACCGTGGTGCCGGCTTCCGCGGTCAGCTACAGCCTGTCGATTCCCCATACCAATCTGTCGATGAGCGACGGCCAGGAGCTGCCGGTCAAGGTGTCGCTGGTCGACAGCAACGGCAATGACGTCTCGGCCAGCGTCAACAGCTGGGCGTGGGCGAGCAGCGCCACCGCGGTCCAGGTCACGGCCAGCCAGAACAGCGCCACGCTGAAGGCGAGCAACAGCTCGACCACCGCGGCCGTGACGGCTGACGTGTCGGTGTCGGTCACGGCGCCGGATGGCCGCGCGATCGGCGGCGTCATCGTGGTGACGGTGGCGAAGAACGGCTCGGCCACCTATCGCGTGGTGACCACGCGCCTTGGCCAGCCGGTGGATGCGCTGCAGGTGCTCAACGACCATCCGGCCAAATTCACCTCGCGCGTGCTGCGCAACGACGGCCAGGATGTCACGGCCGACTTCGACGGCACCTGGACCTACACCGCCACCTCGCCGACGCTGTCGACCGCCGAAGCCGCGGGTACGCACGATGCCACGGTCAGCAGCAGCCTGGCCAAGGGCACCGGCCCGGTCCAGAGCACGCTGACGGTGACCGCCGTGAGCACCAAGCTGGCCGTGCGCCCGGCTGCCGCCCTGTCCGTGACCGAGAATCCGACCTGGACGCTGGTCGACGACAACCAGCAGCCGCTGACGCTGCTGCTGATGCCGGCGATCCCGGTGGAAGTGACCGCGCGCATGAAGCACCTGGGCGATGATGCGCAGTACACCGCGTGCAAAGACTGGGCGTGGGAAAAGACCGGTCCAGTGTCACTGACGCCTAGCATGCTGATGTTGCCGCACCAGGTGCGCGCGACGGGCACCGCCGCCGGCGACTTCACCATCACCGCGACCTGCACGGTGGTGGCGGACAACACGCCGCTGAAGCTGGTCTTCGTCGGTACCGTCAAGTAAGCAGCAACGTTCCCGCGCGCAAGTGAAACGCCCTCCGGTCCGGAGGGCGTTTTGCATTGGTGCCTTCCCAAAGCGTACCCATTTCTGCGCAGCAAGGAAGAGTCGTATTGCGCGGCCAATACAGCCCGCGAAACCACCAGGTGAGCCCACGTCCTGCCAGTGCCGCGGCCCGCACCGACCACGTTCCGCACCCAAAGCGTACCCATTTCTGCGTGCCGCTTCACAGTCCTTCATTGCCGCCGGTGTACCCCATCAGCCCGCGCCAGACGAGCGTATCCCGCTGCCTGCGCATGCCGCGCAAGCAGTCGGCGTACCCGTTTCTGCGTGAAGGAGCCCAGAAGGGAGATGGAGGGGAAAATACGCGCCGTTCAGCGCTTGCGCACGAAGCGCACGACCTGCTCGGCGGGCTTTCCTTGCGCGCCAGTGGCGTTGGCGGTGTTGGAGCCGCAGGTGTTGCAGCCGCCGTCGTCGCAGCCGCTGGTGCAGCCCGAGGCCGCCTGCGGCGCCAGCCACCGCACCAGCCGGCCGCGCCAGCCGCTCGCGGCGGCGCCGCCCAGGCGTGTCGCGAGGGCGGCCTTGACGCGCTCGCGCGTGCGCGGCGCATAGCGCGCCAGCACCGAGACCGCGCACGCCAGCACGATCAGCGGGACCAGCAGCGTTTCGAAGGCGTGGTAGAGCGTCATGGCAGCGATGGCGTCAGCTGAACAGCAGCGCGACGCGGTAAGTGACAAACGCGGCCAGGTAGGCCAGCCCGGTCAGGTACACGATCGATCCTGCCATGACCTTCCACGAGTTGGTCTCGCGGCGGATCACCGCCAGTGTCGAGATGCACTGCGGCGCGAACACGAACCACGCCAGCAGCGCCAGCGCGGTGGCCAGCGACCACTGCGCGGCGATCATCGGTGCCAGCTGCGCGGCCATGGCGTCTTCACTGCCAGACAGCGCGTACACCGTCGCCAGCGCGCCCACCGCCACTTCGCGCGCGGCCAGGCCAGGCACCAGCGCGATGCAGATCTGCCAGTTGAAGCCCACCGGCGCGAACACCTTCTGCAGCGCATGGCCGATCATGCCGGCAAAGCTGTAGTCGATGGCCGGCGCGGTCGCGCCTTCCGGCGGCGCCGGGAAGGTCGACAGGAACCACAGCAGCACGGTCAGCGTCAGGATCACCTTGCCCACGCGCGACAGGAAGATCCGGGCACGCTCCCACAGGCCGATGGCCACGTCGCGCACATTGGGGATGCGGTACGACGGCAGCTCCATCAGCAGCGGATGGTCGGTGCGGTCGCGGCGGAAGAACTTGAGCGCATAGGCCACCACCAGTGCGCTGACGATGCCTGCCACGTACAGCGCAAACAGCACCAGCCCCTGCAGGTTGAACAGGCCCATCACCGTGCGTTCGGGGATAAAGGCGCCGATCAGCAGCGCATACACCGGCAGCCGTGCCGAGCAGGTCATCAGCGGCGCCACCAGGATGGTGGTGAGGCGGTCGCGCGGATCCTGGATGGTGCGCGTGGCCATGATGCCGGGAATCGCGCAGGCAAAGCTCGACAGCAGCGGGATGAACGAACGGCCGGACAGCCCCGCACCCATCATCAGCCGGTCCAGCAGGAATGCCGCGCGCGGCAGGTAGCCCGATTCTTCCAGCGTGAGGATGAACAGGAACAGGATCAGGATCTGCGGCAGGAACACCACCACGCTGCCCAGGCCCGCGATCAGGCCGTCGACCAGCAGGCTCTTGAGCAGGCCGTCGGGCAGATGCGCACCAAGCAGTTCTCCGGCCCAGTGCACGCCGCCCTCGATGCCGTCCATCAGCGGCTCGGCCCAGGAGAACACCGCCTGGAACGTCAGGAACAGCAGCACCGCCAGCAGCAGCAGGCCGAACACCGGGTGCAGCACGATGCGGTCGAGCCGGTCGTCCAGCGCCGCGGTGCGCGCCGGCATGCTGACCGCTGTGGCCAGCAGGCGGTTGACCTCGGTGTGCACGTCAACGTCGCTGGCGGGCTCGGGCGAGGACGGCGGTGCGGCAGGCAGGGCGCCGTCGAGCAGCGCCAGCAGCGCTGCCGCGCCGTCGCGCTTGACCGCCACGGTGCTGACCACCGGCACGCCCAGCGCGGCAGCCAGCTTGTCGCGGTCGATCCGGATGCCGCGGCGCGCGGCGGCGTCGCTCATGTTGAGCACCACCACCATCGGCAGGCCCAGCCGGCGCAGTTCCAGCACGAAGCGCAGGTGCAGGCGCAGGTTGGTCGCGTCCACCACCGACACCAGCAGGTCGGGACGCTGCTCGCCGGCGCGCACGCCCATGCAAACGTCGCGCGTGATGGCTTCATCCAGGCTCGCCGCGTGCAGGCTGTAGGCACCCGGCAGGTCCAGGATGCGCACCTGGCGTCCGGCCGGCGAGACGAAATGGCCTTCCTTGCGCTCGACGGTCACGCCGGCGTAGTTGGCCACCTTCTGCCGGCTGCCGGTCAGTCGGTTGAACAGTGCGGTCTTGCCGCAATTGGGATTGCCTACCAGCGCGATGCGCAGGGCAGGAGTCGGGGAAGCTGCTACAGACATATTCCGGAAGGGCTCACGCGGTCCGCTTGGTCCGCTCGTTCGGTGTGGGCGTCGTGGCGCCGGGCTGTTTGCCCGCTTCGGCAGGCGCGATGCTGGTCACCGAGGCGCTGGCGAGCTCGATGCCGATGCGCGCCGCTTCCACGCGGCGCAGCGCAAAGCGCGTAAAGCCGATCTGCGCGACCAGCGGATCCATGCCGAAGGGTCCGTAGGCGATGACCTGGACGATTTCGCCGGGAACAAAGCCTAGCTCTCGCAGGCGGCGCGCAACCGGGTCGCCGGGCGTGGCGTCGTCCACCGATTGCACTACGGCGGGCGTGCGCCGTGGAAGTTCAGACAACCGCATCATGCTTCCAGTCCGTTGGCGCGGTCGTCCAACGCGGCCGTGATGCGGCCGGCATGACCTCGCCAGGTACGTAAATGAAAATCGTTTTCATTGTATCGCAAATAGGGCATGACGATGCCCCGCAAGTGGCGGGCACGCCAGCCGCCATGCCGCTGCGCGGCAGGAGGCGAATGATAACCGGTGACGGCGCGCGCGGAGGGGCCAAGCTTACGGCCGTGCGCTGGCACACATGCGCGCTAGCGTTTCGAAGTTCGGCTGTCCAAAACCTAATGCAACAGGTCTCATGCAGCACCATGCAATTACTACATTTGCGTTATTGGATGCCGCAAGCCTGCGGCGTTAAGCTCCAAGCACGCTGAACACCCCGTTCCACGCGTACTTCACAAGCCATCGGCCGCAGGGCCGGTGGCTTTTTCTTTGGACGTTGCTTCTTTGGACGCCGCTTTCGACGCCGCCTGCGCGGCCACCATCGCCACAAAGTTGTCGCGCGCGGGATGGTCGGGCGCCGTCTTCCACACGCAATAGACTTCAGAGCGCACCGCCGTGCCCGCCAGCGGCCGGAATGCCGCCCCCGCCATGCCGGAACGCGCCAGCGCCGCCGGCACCACGGCCACGCCCATGCCCTGCGAGACCAGCGAGACCACCGAGAGCCAGTGGCGCACTTCGTGCCGGATCTGCGGGTAAAAGCCCTGGGCCGCGCACATATCGAAGATGCGGCTGTAGTAGTCCGGCGACGCTTTGCGCGAAAACAGCACGAAGGCCTCGCCGCGCAGGTCTGCGAGCGCCAGCTCCGGCTGCGCCGCGAGCGGGTGGTCCGCCGGCAGGCAGCAGACGAACGGTTCGGCATGCACCCGCGTGGCCCGCAGCGAGTCGGGCACCCGGCCGGTATGGATAAAGGCCGCGTCGAGCTCGTCGTGCAGCAGCGCATCGATCTGCTCCTGCGAGTTGAGCTCGGTCAGCGCCACCTGGATCCCCGGGTAAGCCGCCTCGAACCCGCGCAGGATCTGCGGCAGGCCGCGGTACAGCATCGAGCCGACAAAGCCGACACGCAGCCGGCCTATGGCGCCCGCTTCGATCTCGCGTGCCAGCAGCCGCGCGGCCTCGGCCTGCGCCAGCAATGCCGTGGCCGATTCGCGAAAGGCGCGCCCGGCCGCAGTCAGCCGTACGCCGCGGCTGTCGCGGTCGAACAGCCGGGCGCCGACCGAGGCTTCGAGCTGCTGGATGTTCAGCGACAGCGGCGGCTGCGAAATCGCAAGCCGGCGCGCGGCCCGGCCGAAGTGCAGTTCCTCTGCCAGCACAAGGAAATAGCGCAGGTGACGGAATTCCATGGCGATACAAAAATCATATTGATCGAGCCAATTTTAGAATTAGACGCAAATCCTTGGGGTTTGAATAATGCAGGTCAAAGGGCCGCAGCGTGTTCGCCAACCATGCCGGTCCACCCGCCAAGGAGACCAGACATGCCGACCAGCGTCGTGCGCAATACCGCACCTCACGCCCAGCCCGACAGCCCCGCCGCCGCCCATCCGGTGCCCGACCGCCAGGGCGGGAGCCTGCTCGGCGCCGACCCCGAGTTGCGTGCGCTGCTGCCGCTCTACCTGCCCGCGGACCTGTTCAATCACCTGCTGCCGCACCTGGAGCGCATGGGCGCGCTGGCAGGCGGCGTGCTCGACGAACTGGCCGCCGTGGCCGACCAGAACCCCCCGACGCTGAGCTACCGCACCCGCAGCGGCATGGACGCGCAGCGCATCGACAAGCATCCCGCCTACGTGGAAATGGAGCGCGTGGCCTTCGCCGAATTCGGGTTGGCCGCCGCCTCGCACCGTGGTGGCGTGCTCGGCTGGGACAAGCCCATGCCGCCGGCGGCGAAGTACGCGCTCACCTATCTGTTCGTGCAGGCCGAGTTCGGCCTGTGCTGCCCGCTGTCGATGACCGATTCGCTGACGCGCACGCTGCGCAAGTTCGGCGATCCGGCGCTGGTCGGGAAATTCCTGCCCAACCTGACCACGCAGGTATTCGAAGACCTGTACCAGGGCGCCATGTTCATGACCGAGCAGGGCGCCGGCTCCGACGTGGCCGCCACCGCCACGCGCGCGGTGCGCGACACCGGCGCCGAGGGCGGCTGGCGCCTGCACGGCGACAAGTGGTTCTGCTCGAACCCCGACGCCGCGCTGGCGATGGTGCTGGCGCGCGTGGAAGACGAAGCCGGCAACGCCGTGCCCGGCCACAAGGGCGTGTCGCTGTTCCTGCTGCCGCGCAAGCTGGCCGACGGCAGCGACAACCAGTACCGCATCATCCGGCTCAAGGACAAGCTCGGCACGCGCTCGATGGCCAGCGGCGAGATCCGCCTCGAAGGCGCGCAGGCTTACCTCGTGGGCGAACCCGGCCGCGGCTTCGTGCAGATGGCCGACATGATCAACAACTCGCGTCTGTCCAACGGCGTGCGCGCCGCCGGCCTGATGCGCCGCGCGCTGACCGAGGGCCTGTTCATCGCGCATGAGCGCCGTGCCTTTGGCAAGCGCCTGGAGGACATGCCGCTGATGCGCCGCCAGCTGCTCAAGCTGACGTTGCCCACCGAGCAGGCCCGCACCATGGTGTTCCAGACCGCCGAGGCGCTGCGCCGCGCCGATGCCGGCGAGGCCGATGCCTACCCGCTGATGCGCATCCTGACACCGCTGATCAAGTTCCGCGCCTGCCGCGACGCGCGCAAGGTCACCGGCGACGCGATGGAGATCCGCGGCGGCTGCGGCTATATCGAGGAATGGAGCGACCCGCGCCTGGTGCGCGACGCCCACCTCGGCTCGATCTGGGAAGGCACCAGCAATATCGTCGCGCTCGACGTGCTGCGCGCGATCCGCCGCGAAGGCGCGCTGCCGGTGCTGCAGGCACACCTGGCCGGGCTGCTGGCCGATACCCCGATGCACGCAGACGCACACGCCACCTTCGAAGGCGCCATCGCCGCTGCCGCGAAACTGGCCGCGCATGCCGCCGAAGCCGGCGCCGACGGCGACCTGCTGGCGCGCCAGGCGGCTTCCGCGCTGTACCACGTGACCACCGCGGTGGCGATGGCGTGGGAAGCCGGCCGCATCGGCTCGGTGCGCCGCATGCGCCTGGCGCAGCTGGTGCTGCGCCATCGCGTGCTGCCGCAGGATCCGCTGGCGGCAAGCACCGAGCCGGATTGGCTGGCCGAGACGGTGGCGCCCCCTGCTAACGGCGTGGTGCGCGCAGCGGGCGCGGTCGCAGACGTCAACGTGTTCTGACACCGTATCCATCCCGATTGTTTGCTCCGCTCTCCCGCAAGCGGGAGTGGGAGCACCCCGCCTCGACGACGCCCCATACCATCCCGCCTCCGCGGGAGACGCCCTACACCAGGAGACAACGCCATGAAACTCTGGCACCGCCTCGCGGCCATTGCCGCGTGCTCGCTCTGCATCGCCGCCCCCGCCTTCGCGCAGAAGGACTTCCCGACCAAGCCTATCATGATGGTCGTCACCTATCCGCCGGGCGGCCCGACCGACGCGATGGCCCGCACGCTGGCCGCCGCGCTCAAGACCAGCCTGGGCCAGCCGGTGGTGGTGGAAAACCGCGCCGGCGCCGGCGGCAACATCGGCGCGGAAGCGGTGGCGCGAGCGGAGCCCGACGGCTACACGCTGATGTTCGGCACATCGGCGCCGCTGGCGATCAACGTCAGCCTCTATCGCAAGATCAACTACGACCCGGTCAAGAGCTTCGCCCCGGTGATCCAGATCGGCCAGCTGCCCAACGTGCTGGTGGTGAACCCGTCGGTGCCGGCAAAGAACGTCAGCGAGCTGATCGCCTACGGCAAGGCGCATCCGGGCAAGCTCACCTATGCGTCGTCCGGCAACGGCGCCTCGTCGCACCTGGCCGGCGTGCTGTTCAACAACGTCACCGGCACCGACTTCCAGCACATTCCGTACAAGGGCACCGGCCCGGCGCTGAACGACCTGCTCGGCGGCCAGGTCAGCATGACCTTCACCGACGTGCTGACCGCCATGCCCTTCATCAAGAGCGGCAAGGTGCGCGCGCTGGGCGTCACCAGCAGGGCGCGCTCGCAGGCGCTGCCGGATGTGCCGACTGTCGCCGAGCAGGGCGTGCCGGGCTTCGACGTTTCGGTGTTCTTCGGTGTCGTGGCGCCGGCGGGCACGCCGCCCGAAGTGATCGGCAAGCTCAACCGCGCCTTCGCCGATGCGCTCAAGCAGCCCGAGGTTCGCAAGACGCTGCAGGCGCAGGGCCTGGAATTCGCGCCGTCGACCACGCCGGAGCAGCTTGGCGGCTTCGTCAAGGCCGAGGTCGGCAAGTGGCGCGCTGTGGTGCAGAAGTCCGGCGCGCAGCTTGATTAAGCGACCAAGCGAACAGGAGCCAGCCATGACCCAATCCAGTCCCGGCGCGCTTGCCGGCATCCGCGTGGTCGACCTGTCGCGCATCCTGGGCGGCCCGTACTGCGGGCAGATCCTGGGCGACCACGGCGCCGACGTACTCAAGATCGAACCGCCGCAGGGCGACGACACCCGTACCTGGGGCCCGCCGTTCAAGGACGGCGTGGCGTCGTACTACTTCGGCCTGAACCGCAACAAGCGCGTGATGCGGCTGGACCTGACCACGGACGCCGGGCGCGAAGTCCTGCTCGCGCTTCTGGCCGAGGCCGACGTGCTGGTCGAGAATTTCAAGACCGGCACGATGGAGAAATGGGGGCTGGGCTATGACGTGCTGTCGGAGCGCTTTCCGCGGCTGGTGCATTGCCGCGTGTCGGGCTTCGGCGCGGATGGCCCGCTCGGTGGCCTGCCCGGCTATGACGCGGCGATCCAGGCGATGTCCGGCATCATGAGCATCAACGGCGAAGCCGATGGCGATGCGCTGCGGGTGGGTTTGCCGGTGGTCGACATGGTCACCGGGCTGAATGCGGCGATCGGCGTGCTGCTGGCGTTGCAGGAACGTGCGCGCAGCGGGCGCGGGCAGTTTGTCGAGGCCGCGCTGTATGACTCGGGGCTGTCGCTGCTGCATCCGCATGCGGCCAACTGGTTCATGAGCGGCAAGACGCCGCAGCGCACGGGGAATGCGCATCCCAACATCTATCCCTACGACACGGTGGCCACCGCGACGGACCCGATCTTCCTCGCGGTCGGCAATGACCGCCAGTTCCGCATCCTGTGCGAGCATCTCGGGGTGCCGGCACTGGCGGAAGACGAACGCTATGCCTGCGCCGGTGCGCGGTCGGTGAACCGCGTGGCGCTGAAGGCCGAGCTGGAGACGCACCTGCGCAAGCACGACGGCAAGGCACTGGCCGACACGCTGGTCGCCGCGGGCGTGCCGTGCGCACCGGTGCTATCGGTGGCCGATGCCCTGCAGCATCCGCACACATTGCATCGCGAGATGGTGGTGGAAATGGAAGGCGGCTACAAGGGACTGGGCGCGCCGGTCAAGCTTAGCCGGACGCCGGCCAGTTATCGGCATGCGCCGTTGAGTGAGGGGGAGGGGTTTCTTGATTGAGATCCGGCTGTGAGGCGGGGGCCGCGGCCTGGCCAGCCGCAGGCACATCCCACGCGCCGCAGCCGGCCCGCCGCTCAGGTCAGCCCGGAATCATCCCAGGCAAGAGATAAGCCTGCACCATCGTGATGACCCCGATGACCACCGCGAACAACAGGCTGTGCTTGACGGTAAACCGGAACAGCTCCGATTCCTTCCCCACCAGTCCCGTCGCCGCGCAGGCCACTGCGATCGATTGCGGCGAAATCATCTTCGCGGTCACGCCGCCGGTGGTGTTGGCCGCCACCATCAGCGTATCGGACACGCCAATCTGGTGCGCGGTGGTGTTCTGCAGCGAGCAGAACAGCGCGTTGGACGACGTATCCGATCCGGTCAGGAACACGCCCAGCCAGCCGAGGAACGGCGAGAAGAACGGGAACGCGGCACCGGTGCCGGCCAGCAGCAGCGCCAGCGTCGACGACATGCCGGAGTAGTTCGCGACGAAGGCAAAGGCCAGCACCAGTCCGATCGACAGCACCGGGCGCGCCAGTTCCACCAGCGTTTCGCCGAAGGTAACAACCAGGTCGCGCGGCTTCATGCGCAGCAGCACGGCCGAGATCAGCGCGGTCAGCAGGATGGCGGTGCCCACGGCGGACAGCAGGTCAAGCTTCAGCACGGCCTCATAGGCCTTGGGCGTGGCCACGATCGGCGCGGCCTTGATCACCATCTGGTCCAGCCCCGGCACCTTGAACTTCAGCACCGTGCCCGCCAGCGCGCCGTTGGCGGCGAACAGCGCCTTGAACGGCTGCAGGCTCCATACCGTGACGATCGCCGTCAGGATGCCGAACGGTGCCCAGGCGCGCAGCGTCTGCGCCAGCGTGTAGGGCGATGCCTTGCGGCTCACCGGCGCGGCGCCAAAGCCGCCGCCAAAGCCGCCCAGCGCCACGGTGCCGCCGCTGACCGTACTGCCTGCGCCGCCAGCGCGTTGCGACGCGCCGCGCGGCTGCCACACCTTCAGGAACGCCGCCAGCGACACCAGGCTGACCAGCGCCGAGGTGATGTCCGGCAGTTCCGGCCCGATATGGTTGGAAGTGAAGTACTGCGTCACCGCGAAGCTGCCGCCGCACACCAGCGCCGCCGGCCAGGTCTCGCGCACGCCCTTGGCGCCGTCCATCATGAACACCAGCCAGAACGGCACCAGCAGCGACAGCAGCGGCAGCTGGCGGCCGGCCATGGCGCCGATCAGGAAGGGATCGATGCCCGTGACCTGTCCGGCCACGATGATGGGAATACCCATCGCGCCAAATGCCACCGGCGCGGTATTGGCGATCAGGCACAGTCCGGCGGCATACAGCGGATTGAAGCCCAGGCCGACCAGCAGCGCGGCGGTGATCGCCACCGGCGCGCCGAAGCCTGCCGCGCCTTCCAGGAAGGCGCCGAAGGCAAAGCCGATCAGCAGCATCTGCAGGCGCTGGTCGTCGGTGATCGCCAGCACCGAGGCGCGGATGATGTCGAACTGGCCGGTCTTGACCACGATCTTGTAGAGGAACACCGCGGTCACGATGATCCATGCGATCGGCCACAGCCCGTAGGCAAAGCCGAAGCCGGCCGAGGCCAGCGCCTGCTGCACCGGCATGCCGTAGGCGAAGATCGCCACGCCGAGCGCCAGCAGCAACGTGACCGCGGCGGCGACATGGCCCTTCATGCGCCACACGGCCAGCGCGATGAAGAAGAACAGGATGGGAATGGCCGCCGCCAGCGCCGACAGCCACAGGCTGCCTAGCGGCGTATAGAGTTGGGTCCAGGGTTGCACGGCTTAGTCTCCTACTTCAGTGGTGTTTCGGGAATTCTTTGTAGTTCTGGCAAACAGGCGGGCGTGCCTACTCCGGCTGCCCCTTCTCCTTGAGCAGATCCGCCAGGCTCTTCGCCGCCGGCTTCAGTGGCGTGCGATGCTGCGTCCATCCCATCTGCTTCGACGGCGCCAGCGCACGCAGTCTGGTGGCCGCCCAGCGGAACATCCGGTAAGTGGCCGGGTGCGAATACGCCCCGCTCCAGAAGCGCCACACCAGGTGCTCGCCCTTGCTGTACTTGGCGCCCTGGCCACGCAGCGGGTTGGCCACCCGCTCCTCGGGATCGCGGTTGGATTCGGTGCGCAGGCGCACCAGTAATTGCGGGATCGGGATGCGTACCGGGCAGACCTCGCCGCAGGCGCCGCACAGGCTGGATGCGGTGGGCAGGTCCGCCGTGGCCTCGAGCCCCAGCAGATGCGGCGAAATGATCTTGCCGATCGGACCGGGATAAGTCGTGCCATAGGCATGGCCGCCGATGCGCGTATAGACCGGGCAATGGTTCATGCATGCCCCGCAGCGGATGCACTGCAGCGTGGCGCGCAGCTGCGCGTCGGCGTAGGCCTGCGTACGGCCGTTGTCGAGCAGCACCAGGTGCACCTCGCGCGGGCCGTCGCGCTCGCCGTCGCGGCGCGGGCCGGAGATCAGGTTGAAGTACGTGGTGATCGCCTGCCCGGTGGCCGAGCGCGTCAGCAGGCTCGACAGCGGCACGATGTGCTCGAGCTTCGCCACCACCTTTTCCATGCCCATGATGGCGATATGCACATCGGGGACCGTTGTCGAAAGGCGGCCGTTGCCCTCGTTCTCGACCAGCCACAGCGTGCCGGTGTCCGCCGCGGCGAAGTTGACCCCGGACAGGCCGATGTCGGCGCCGACGAACGCCTGCCGCAGCGCGCGGCGTCCGGTCTGGATCAGCGCGTCGACGTCCTCGGTATAGGGCGTGTCAGGAATATGCTGCTCGAACAGCGCGGCGATATCGCCCTTGGTCTTGTGGATCGCCGGCATCACGATATGCGACGGCTTCTCGCCGGCAAGCTGGACGATGTATTCGCCCATGTCCGACTCGATGCATTCGACGCCGCGCTCGGCCAGGTAATGGTTCAGCTCGATTTCCTCGCTGGCCATCGACTTGCCCTTGATCACGCGACTGGCCTGCCTTGCCGCCGCGATGCCGTGGATGATGCGGTTGGCGTCGTCGGCGGTCTCGGCCCAGTGGACCTGCACACCGGCGGCGGCGAGCTGTTCCTCCAGTTGCACCAGCAGGTCCGGCAGGTTGGCGAGCGCGTGCTGGCGCACCGCTTCGCCCAGGTCGCGCAGCCGCTCCAGCTCATCGGCGTCGGGAAACTGCGCCAGCCGCTTGCCCTGCAGGAAGTCCATCGCGCCGCGAAAGCTCTGGCGCAGCTTGGGATCGTCCAGCGCCTCGCGCGCGCGCGCCTTGAAGTCTTGCGGCGCGACGAAATGCAGCGTGTTCTGGCTCATTGCGCGGCCTCCTTGTTATCGATGTTCTGCTTGTCGATGTCCTGCACGATGACGACCCACAGCCGGCGCGGGCCGTGCGCACCGTAGGCCAGCGTCTGCTGGATATCGGAAGTCTTGGACGGGCCCGAGATCATCACCAGGTTGGTCGGCATGCCGTCGCGCCAGCGTTCGGCGCGCGCGGCCATGTGCAGGTCCTGGTGCAGCGTCGATGCGCGCACCAGCGCCACGTGCAGCGGCGGCACCAGCGATACCGTGCGCGGCGATCCCGCGTCCGGTGCAACGATCAGCGTGCCGGTGGCGGCAATGCCCGAGCGCGCCACGGTGAAGCCGGCGTCGACGGTGTCGAACAGCTCGGCTTTCCAGGCTTCGATGGGGCGGTCATAGCCGATGGCTTCGACCTGGGGCGGCAGCGCGGCAGCCAGCGCCGCGCCGGCGTGGCTTGCGGGATCGAGCAGCAGGCGCCGGACGCCGGCTTCGGCCAGCGCGGCGGCCAGCAATGCCGGCCACGCTTGCGCATCGGTGCACCAGACTTCAGCGTGCGAGGCTTGCAGTGCCATGCGCATCGCATCGACCAGCTCGTCGGCGCTAGGCGCGCGATGCCGGCGCGCCTCGAAATGGCCATCGATGCGGCGATCCAGTTCAGCGGTGGAGGACGCAGGCGTGGGGGCGGCGGCGCGCAGCCGGCCCAGCATGCGTTCGCGGGCGCCGGGCGTGCTCATGCGGCACCTCCGGTGCGCCGCCACAGGAAGCTGGCCAGGTGTTCGACCTGCAGCGGGGCGCCGTCATGCGCGGCGGTATGGCCGATATTGAGCAGGCAGCCGCAGTCGGCCGACACCAGCCGCTCGCAGTCGGTGGCGAAGGCGGACGCAACCTTGTCGCGCACCATCGCACCGGAGATATCGGGATGCTTGAGCGAAAACGTGCCGCCGAAGCCGCAGCATTCCGACTCGCGCTGATGCTCGACGCGGGTCACGCCAGGCAATGCATCGACCAGTGCCACGCCATGCTGGCGCGTACCCATTTCGCGGCGCGCGCCGCAGGAGGTATGCAGCACGATGCGCTCGGGCGCCTGGCCCGGCGGCACGGCGTTGTGGAAATCAACGTGCAGTACGTGCAGCAGGAATTCGCCCAGCTCGTAAATCCGCTCGGCCAGCGCGCGCGCCTTCGGGCCGGCCACGGGATCGTCGGCGAACAATTGCGGCCAGTGGTGGCGCATCATGCCGGCGCATGACCCGGACGGCACGATGACCGGCCAGGGCTGGCTGAACAGGTCCAGCTGCGCACGGGCTACCGCACGCGCGGCGTCGGGATTGCCGCTGCTGTAAGCCGGCTGGCCGCAGCAGCTCTGCGCACGCGGAAAGTGTACGGTGAGGCCTTCGCGCTCGAGCAGCCGCACGGCGTCGAGCCCGGCCTGCGGCACGAACAGGTCGACCAGGCAGGTGGCAAAGAGATAGGCCTGCGTAGGCGCAGGGCCGTTGGGGTACTGACGATCCTTCATGTCTCGCTCCGTATGTGCTGGGTTGCGCTGCTTGGCGTCGCACATTTGGGCGCATAATTCCCGCTTCCGCGCGGTTGTTCAAATTGGTTGGACCAGTCGGCGGGGCGATTGTGGAGCGAGGGTGGACGGCATGACGGCGGCGGCACAAAGGAGCGGACGCACCCGCGGGCGCGTGGAGGCGGTCATGCGCGAGATGGAAACCGCGCTGCTGGACGGTACGTGGCCGCCGGGCACCCGGCTACCGGCCGAGCGCGTGCTGGCCGAGCAGTACGCGGTGGCGCGCAACACCGTGCGCGAAGCCATCCAGCGCCTGGCCGCGCGCGGCCTGCTGCAAAGCCGGCGCGGCGCCGGCGTCTATGCCACCGACCAGTTGCGCGCCGGCATTGCTTCCCCATGGGGCCAGCTGGTGGCCGACCATCCCGCGCTGCGTGACGACATCCTGGAGTTCCGCCGCGTACTGGAAGGCGCGACCGCCTATTTCGCCGCGCTGCGCGCCAACGCCGCCGACGTCAGGCGCATCCGCACCCTGATGGATGAACTCGAACGCGCCCGCGCCGCCGACGACAAGCAAGCCGAGGCCGATGCCGATGCGCGCCTGCATGACGCCATCGCGCTGGCTTCGCACAACACCATGTTCCTGCACCTGCATACCAGCGTGATCGGCATGCTGCGCGAACACATCACCATCAATGGCACCGGACTGCGCGAACAGGACGACAGCGCCTCGGAACTGTTGCTGCTGCAGCACCGGACGCTATGCGAGGCGATCTGCGCGCGCCGGCCGGAAGAAGCGCGCACGGCGATGCAGACGCATATCGACTTCGTGCGCAGCCGGGTCGAGCAGGACGGGAGCTGAATGCGCGTAATTGGTCGGACCAGCGGGCGCTGGGGCGCCGGAATGGAAAACGTCTCCAATGCCAGCAACGGCTGCGGCACATTCGCCCACTTTTGCCCGCGGCCAAAGGCCAGGGCGCTGTGTTTATATCAGGCCGGCACCGGCCAGTTCCCGCTTCAGGTATGCATAGAAAATCGGGCCGGCGATCACGCCGGGAATGCCGAACAGCGTCTCCATCAGCAGCATCACGACCAGCAGCTCCCACGCCGCGGCCTGGATGCGCGCGCCGATGATGCGGGCGTTCAGGAAATACTCCAGCTTGTGGATCACCACCAGGAACACCAGCGAACCCACCGCGATCGGCAGCGATACCGACAGGGACGCCACCACGATGGCGGTATTGGAAATCAGGTTGCCCAGCACCGGCAGCAAGCCGGCCACGAAGGTGATGACCACCAGCGTCTTCGACAGGGGCAGGTGCACGCCGAACAGCGGCAGCACCAGCAGCAGGTAAATCGCCGTCAGCAAGGTATTGATCGTCGAAATCTGGATCTGCGCAAAGATGAACTGCGAGAACGCCTGCTGCAGCGTGCGCGCCCGCGCCACCAGCGCAGCCGCCAAGGGACGGCGGTTCGGCCGTGACACGGCGCGGTAAAGCGCCACCATCGCGCCGATCACCAGGCCGATCAGGATATGCACCAGCGTGCGCAACACCTCCGCCCCCAGCTTCTGCGCCATGGCAGCATGCGCGCGCAGCGCTTCGATCAGCGCATTGGCCAGCTCGTCCACGCCGTTGGGCAGCGCGTCACTGAGCCACGGCGGCAACTGCCCGCGCGACTGGTCGATAATGTCCGCGACATGATTGAGCAAGCCATCCAGCGTATTGCCTTCCCCGCTGATAAAGCGCACCAGCAGCCAGCCTGCCAACGACAGCCCCAGCAGGATCAACGCCGATAGGATTGCCACCGCCAGCGCATCGTGCCGCTGGTTCAGCCGCTTCAACCGCGGCGCCAGCACATCCACCAGGGAATACAGCAGCAGCCCGGACAGCAAGGCTGCCACCAGGTTCGCTTGGAGCACGGTCCAGAGCGCCAGCGCAGTCAGGACATAGGCGACGGCACCGACGCTGTACCACGCGGCCGGCAGCAGGCGCGGGGCGTTGGTCTGGTCGGGGTCTTTCATCGATGGTCTCCGGCGTTGGGGGGCACGCGCCCTCGGCGGGTGCGGGGCGGGCCAGGGCAAGCCCGCCTGTCAGTTCGGGTCAGGCAGCCTAGCGCTCGATTGTCGGGGCGGTGGCGGGGTTAGGCAAGCCTGCCGTGAACGGGTCCCGCTGGTGGCAAAAGGCTGGAAGGCGTGCCGCGCAGCGCTCCTATGCGGACTCCCGCACCCAGCGCTCGACAAGTTCCTCCGGTATGGCGCGGTAGACGTCTTCGAAGCGCTTGCCGATCAGGCGCTCGACCTGCCATAGCAGCAGGGCAACCGGGCTGCTGGGTTCATGCTGCTCGAACCACTGGCGCACAGCCCGGACCTGGCGCAAGGCGGCATCGCGGCCAGCGGGGCTATCGCCGGGGTCCGGGATGACTGGCAGGGCGGCAGGCGCCGATGGCGCCATGGAGTGAGAGGCATCTGACATGGGCATCGGCCCAGGCTTGACGGGGCGATCGGCCATTGCCTCCGCCACGGTCGTGCCCGCGAGTTCCGGATTGCCGACGAGCCGAAGTAACTTTCCAAGCGGCGCGAGGTCCGGCGCATGGCCCGCCAGCGTCTCATCGCCCCAATGCTGCAAGATCGCTGCCAGGCCGTAGGCTTCATCCATGGCGGCAATCTGGGGCATGCCCTGGCGTCGCAACGCGTCCAGCTGCTGGCGCACGGATTCGGGCGCGAGGGCATCGGCAGGATGAGGTACCCCCAACGCCCGTTCGATATCCCTGACCTGCAGGCGCGTTGCCGCATTGCCTGCCAGCACGATCTCGCGTATATCGGCGAGAAGGCCGTCCGGGTCGACCAGCGCCGCGAAGGCGTTGGCGCGCAGTGCCGGATCGTGTTCACCTTCCACCATGAGCTGGGGATGGATGTCTTCCGGATAGTCAGCCAGCAGGCGTTGCAGCAGCGCCATGCCATCGCGCAGGCCCTCGGCGTGGTCGAGCCGCGTGCGGCAGCGAAGCAGCAGGTTCAGCAAGCGGATGTCCTTGCTGCGCATCAGCAGGCGCCGGCAGTCGCGCTCGAGCTCTGTCCAGTTCGGTGGCTCGGCCTGCGTAACGAAATCGCCGTATTGTGCTTCCGCGCCGGGCGCCGCCTTTGCCATCAGGACGACGAATTCCGGGTCGTATTCGAGATCGGGGCCGCAAGGATGTGCGGCATCGATCGGCTGTGCCAGCTCGGCGAGGCGGATTGCCTGGCGCGCATCGGATCTGGCTGCCCTGGATTTTGCCTTCATGGCAGCCTCAGTGTGTGACGTACTTCTCGGGGTCGAAGACCATGCCGGTGATGGCGCGCTGCTGGTCGGCCTCACCCAGCCAGGTCGACCAGCCCAGGCCCTCTTGCGCACCGAGCACGGCAGGCGGCGCGCAATGCGGCTTTATCTGCAGCTGCAGCTCCCACTCGTATTCGAAGCCGATGAAGGACCGGACCCATTCCACCAGCACCGGCAGATCGCGCCCGTTGGGCGTGAAGTTCAGGTACTGCTGCAGATGCAGCGGGCCGATGACGAGACGGAACTTGTGCTGCCGGTCGGGGACCATGTCGCCCAGCAGCGCGCCCTGGCCCATCACGCCTGGCGAACCGGGGCGGGCGAGACGGCTGTGTTCGGCCGGATCTAGCACGATCCAGTGCAGCACGAACTCCTCCAGCCGCACCGGTACGCCAAAGAAGTGCGACACCGTCCCGGCGATGCCATCGGGACAGCGCGACTCGCGCACATGGTGGGCGCTCGCGGACAGGCGCGCGTGCGCCGGCAACGGGCCGCGGCGGATTTCTCCGGGATCCTGCCCCGCCAGCCAGCCCACGTAGCGCGAAAAGACTTCCTCGTCCGGCCGGTCGAGCCCCGCCGTGGCCTGCGAGCCCGCCCAGGCCTGGTAGAACTGCGTCAGCGCGCGATGATGGAACAGGTCGAGGAAGGCCGCAGTCGTCCCGTCGCGGTGTGCCTCGGTGCGCTCCCTGACAATTTCCGTGTGATGGATCGGCAAGGCGCCATTGGGGCCTAGCATGCCGAGCCCGAACAGCTGGATTCGCAACCGGCCCGCCTGCATCTCAAGCCGGGCAATCTCGCGCGGCGCAAACGCCAGCGAGGCGGCCTGGCCAATGCGGAAGCATTCCGCTTGCGGTCGGATGGCGCGGCCGGCCGGCGGCAGGTCGGCATGCTGCGCCGACAGCGCGCGCAAGAGCCCGAGGAAGCTGACCTTCCATGGCGCGCGTTGCGCATCGTCTGCGACGGAGCGCGCGGCGCCGCGCTGGCCGATACTGTTGTCGGTCTGGCTCATGGCTATATCGCGCCGCGTCCTCCCATTCGTACCGGCCAGCGGTGAATCAGGCCGCGTTCGATCGCGTACAACTCCGTTTCCGCGAAGGCGTTGACCGATACGTGCCGCGCCAGGAAGTGCTCGAGGATCACGCCGAACAGGTAGGGGCTGATGCCCGAGAAGCCGCTTTCCTCCACCGTCAGCTGGCACTGGACACCGCGGCCGTAGAGGACGGGTCCGTTTCCGGGCAGCCGCCGCGTGACCGGCCGGATGCTGCTGCCGATCAGGCTCTGGACCTGCCGCTGCTGGGCCGCGTCGTCGGGGGCGACGAACAGCCGCAGCAGGTCGCGCAGTCCCTGGCCGCCTTCGCGATGGTCGAGATCGGTGAGCGAAAGGTAGTTGAACCCCAGCTGGCGGATCAGCCGCCAGGCCATTTCTCCCTCGGCGAAGGGCGCGCGCGGGGCCGACGGCGGCCGGATCAGCCCGACCCCGCCGACGGGAATCGAATCCGGTGTGCGCAAGTCATCGTAGCCATTGCGCGGGACAAGATTCGGCAGGTCGCGGTTGGTGACCATGGCCTGCACCGACAGGTAGCGCAAGTCCTTCGGGTAGGGGGCCTCGCGCTGGTCGACCAGCGACAGGAACACCTCGGTGCCGGTGTACGCGGCGCGTGTCCCGTACTTGCGCGCATGATCGGAAACCAGCCGCCGTTCCCGCCGCATGGAGAAGTAGCGTCCATGGTTGCCCTCGTCGCTGTTCAGCGTGGCGAAGAGCGGCCGGAACGCCACCGGCGTGCTGCGCTCGGAAACCTGCCCGGACAGGCCCTGCACCGAGAAGACCTCGTAGTCGAGCGGCCGGCGCCGGTCCGGCACGAGGTGAAACTCGGTGTGCCCGGCATGGATTTCCATCCGGTCGGTGCGCATCGGGAACAGGTTGACCACCGGCGTGCAGAACAGCGCGAACTGGCTCGCATCGACCTGGCTCGCGAGCACCCCGGGCGGCCTGGCCAGCAGGATCACGATCTCGGCCTCGCCGCCGTCGATGCCGGCCAGTCCGGGTGCGAGTCCGTTGAGTGCGGCGAAATAGAACCGCTGCGGACACGCGAAATACTCGTGCACGAGGTTGTGCCCGTGAAACTTGTTCCAGGGCACCGGCAAGGCGCTTTCCTCCGGTGCCATGCCGACGTAGCCGACCGCGTCCTGCGGGACCGCGCAGGGCCGCTCGCCCATCGCGCCTGGCTTGCCGATGAGCACGGTGACGCCGGCACCATGCAGCAACTCGAACAGGTGCGAGGCGATCTGGTCGTTGCCGCACAGATGCAGGGGCAGGGTATCAAGCCCGGCCAGCCTGGCGAACGTGACATTGCGGGTCAGCCTCAGTCGCAGCCGCAGCGCACCCTGTACGTTCACGTGGGCCGGCACGTAGCGTTCGAGATGCCGGATGTCCGGCGGGATGCCGGTAAGCCGGGCGTCGGCGATCTCGATCGGCCACAGTGTCAGCGGCTGGGTCGTGCGAAACTCGCATTGGGTCGATTCGCCCGCCGGCGCACGAGCCAGCAGCGCGGTGCCGCGCGGTATCGGGATGCCGCGGACCAGGTCGCCCTCCTTGTGGCTGGGATGGAACTGCGCGACCGCGATCGCCGGCGTCGGCGCGATGTAGTTGGGATAGATGACTTCCAGCAGGCGCTGGGTAAAGCGCGGGAATTCCGCATCGAGCTTCAGCTGCGTGCGGGCGGACAGGAAGCAGAACGCTTCGATGAGGCGCTCCACATAGGGATCGGCCACCTCGATGCCCTGCATACCCAGGCGCCTGGCCACCTTGGGATGCTGGTTCGCAAACTCCCCCGCCAGCTCGCGCATGTAGACCAGTTCGCGGTTGTAGTACTCAAGCAGCCGAGGGTCCATGGTGGTGGGGAGGCATCAGTTGGCGTGAATCGACTTGACCTGCATGCGGCTGGTCTCCAGGTCGAGCGAGCTTTGTGCGGTGAAGGCCATCGGATAGGGATCCATGTGGATCAGGCCGGAAATCTCGAATAGCAGCACGTTGTGGCGATGCGGCGCATCCTCCTTCAGCATCGGCGCGATCCCGAGCGAGCCCGGGATCAGGCGCGGCTCGAAATCCTCGATGGCGCGCTGGACGATGCGGATGATGTCGTCCCATTTGCGCTCGGACAGGTAGCTTCCTGCGAGCGCGGGAACGCCGTAGTTGAGCGTCGAGCTGGCAGCCTCGGGATAGCGCGCGCGATCGATCTCGTCCTCGCGGTTGGTCGTGTTGAGCAGGTAGGTGAGATCGCGCTGGATGATCTTGCGCATCTGCGTGCGCGTGACGGTGTATTCTTCCGGCGCTTCCGTCCTGCGGTGCGGCGCATCGTCGCGCAGCCGGTCGAACAGCGTCGGCAGCAGTTGCGAATTCGGACGGCGGGGCGGACCTGCGCGGCGCAAGGCCGCCGGCGTGCCACGGTCCGGCCGCTCAGGTGGTTTGCTCATCGTCCGGGGACCATTCGCGTTCTGGGCAATAGACGCTGTCCATGGAAACCAAATGGTGTTCGCGCCGTGTAAGGCTGGCGGTGGCGGCGCGGACTTGCGCGCAATCGATGCCGCTGGCAAAGAGCCGCAGAACGTCCGGGGCTCGCGGTTGCATAAAGAGCTGGCAGTCATCCGCGGCGTCTCCTGCGCTGATGCAGGCATCGATATGACCGGCCACGTCCAGCATGTCCATCAGCCTGGCCGTACTGGCGGCTTCGTGGGCGAGCGTCTGCAGCGGATTGGGATCGGACGCGGCAAGCGGGGTGGGCGCCCTGGCGCCTGCATCGTGGACGCCGACATAGTCGGGATCGCGCAAGACGGCCTCGGCTTCCAGCATGAGCCGCGCCAGCATGTCCGGGCCCGCCGCGATGCCGGCGTGGCTGGCGCTTGGCGCCGGGATGTGACCCTGGCCGACCAGGTCGAGCAACCCATTCGCGTCGGGTCCTGCGTCGGAAAGCGCCCTTGCTGGATCGGCTGGCCATTCGCTCATGTCGCCTCCGCCCACCTCGGTTTCAGGAAATGGCGCTGATGATAATCACAAAAATTGCGGAAATGAATGCGGAAATCCGGTATTACGTGCTATTAATTTCTAATATTAGATTTAATTTAATTTCATTAAAAATATGAAGAATCCTATTGTTTGACTTGCGGGTGTGTGTAGTCAGTGACGGCTGTCCCGTATTTCGATGAGAGTCCGAAGAAATAAGGCTGTCTGTCATTGCAGCATGATTCATGCGGTGGTAATTGCGCACGAGATGGGTCGAACTACGCCATGAATGTTGTGATTCGATTTTTATGGCGCCGCGCTATGAATATTCAGATTGTCGGCGCATTGCATGCCTGAAGATTTGTCAATAGTCTGAAAAAAAGCAAAGACAACCGTCCAACGGCTCGCATTCATGCAGCCGTGAACGGAAGACGCAAGGCATTCGAATGGATATTTCGCGCCAGGCCCTGTTTGGCCGACTCAATTCCACCCTGTTCAAGGCGCTGGAAAGCGCGACCGCTTTCTGCAAGCTCCGCGGCAACCCGTACGTGGAGCTGGTCCACTGGCTGCACCAGTTGCTGCAGGCGCCCGACGGCGACATGCAGCGCATGCTGCGGCATGCGGGTGCGGACCGGGCGGCCCTGGAGGCCGACCTGACCCGGGCGCTGGCGGCGCTGCCGGCCGGCGCTTCGTCGATCAACGATTTCTCGTTCCAGATCGAGACAGCGGTGGAGCGTGCCTGGGTCTACGCAACGCTGGCATTCGATGACGGCCGCGTGCGCGGCGCCTACCTGCTGACCGCGCTGCTGAAGACGCCCGAGCTGCGCCGCACCGTGCTTGGCGTGTCCAGGCAGTTCGGGAAGGTACAGGCCGATGATCTCGTCGCCAACCTGCCGACACAGGTTGCCCAGTCGCCGGAAGCGGAGGAGGGTGCATATGACGGTAGCGGCCTGGCGCCGGCGGCGCCAGGGGAGGCGAGCGGCGCCATCGCCGGCGCGCCGTCTGGCCGGTCGGCGCTGCACCAGTACTGCCTTGACCTGACCGAAGCCGCGCGTGCCGGCAAGCTCGACCCCGTGATCGGCCGCGAGCAGGAGATCCGCACCATGACGGACATCCTGTTGCGCCGCCGTCAGAACAACCCGCTGCTGGCCGGCGATGCGGGTGTAGGTAAGACCGCCGTGATCGAAGGATTCGCCCGGGCCATCGCGGCAGGGCAGGTGCCGCCCAGCCTGAAGGATGTCCGGCTTCTGAGCCTCGATGTCGGCGCGTTGCTCGCGGGCGCGAGCATGAAGGGGGAATTCGAGGCGCGCCTGAAGGCTGTGCTGGAAGAGGCCGACCGGTCGCCCAAGCCGGTGATCCTGTTTATCGACGAAGTACACACGCTGGTCGGTGCCGGCGGGCAGGCGGGCACCGGCGATGCCGCCAACCTGCTCAAGCCGGCGCTGGCCCGCGGCGCGTTGCGCACGGTCGGCGCCACCACCTGGACGGAATACAAGCGCCATATCGAAAAGGATCCCGCGCTCACGCGACGGTTCCAGGTGCTGCAGGTCATCGAGCCGGAGGAGGCCATGGCAATGGCCATGCTGCGCGGGATGGTTTCCACTTTCGAGACGCATCACCAGGTGCTCGTGCGCGATGACGCGGTGCGTGCCGCGGTCAGGCTCTCGCATCGCTACATCCCTTCGCGGCAGTTGCCTGACAAGGCGATCAGCCTGCTCGACACTGCCTGCGCGCGCGTTGCGCTGTCACTGCACGCCCCGCCGAAGGAGGTCGAATTCCTGCGGCAGCAATTGCAGGAATGCGATACCGAGCATGCGCTGCTGGCCAAAGAGGCGACGCTCGGTGCCGCTCCGGGCAAGCTGCTGACGCCGCGGATGGCCGACCTCAATACGCGCCGCGAGCGGATCGAGGGCGAGCTGGCGCTGGCCGACGGTCGGTGGAAGCGCGAACTGAGCCTGGCCAACGACCTGCTTGCCTGCCGGCGCGTGCTGAGCCAGGCGCCGGAGCAGGCGCCGTTGGCCACGGACGAGGCCGGCCGCCAGCTCGAGGACATCGAAGCCGAACTGAGCGCGGCCCGCGCCAGCGCGCCGCTGGTCCATACCGAAGTGGACGAGGCAGTCGTGGCCGAAATCGTCTCGGACTGGACCGGCATCCCTGTCGGCCGCATGGTGGCGGACGAGGTAGCGGCGGTGATGCGGCTGCCGCAGACGCTCGCCGCCAGGGTGACCGGGCAAGACCACGCGCTTGCCCTGCTGGCAGAGCGCATCCAGACCGCCAGGGCGCAGCTGGCCGATCCCGGCAAGCCGGTCGGGGTGTTCCTGCTGGTCGGGCCGTCCGGCATCGGCAAGACCGAAACGGCGCTGGCGCTGGCCGATGCGCTGTACGGCGGCGAGCAGAACCTCATCTCGATCAATCTCTCCGAATTCCAGGAGGCGCATACCGTCTCGACGCTCAAGGGCGCGCCGCCGGGTTATGTCGGCTACGGCGACGGCGGCGTGCTCACGGAAGCGGTGCGCCGCCGGCCGCACAGCGTGGTATTGCTCGATGAAGTCGAGAAGGCGCATGCCGATGTGCACGAAGTCTTCTACCAGGTCTTCGACAAGGGCCATATGGAAGACGGCGAAGGCCGCCACATCGACTTCCGCAACACGATCCTGCTGCTCACCAGCAATGTGGGTTCCGAGCTGCTGCTGGACCTGTGTGAGCGCAACGGCTCGCCCCCCGACCTTGCCGCGTTGTGCGAGGCCCTCACGCCCGAACTGCGCAAGCATTTCCCGGCGGCCTTCCTCGGCCGCCTCGTGGTCCTTCCCTACCTGCCGTTGGCGCCGGAAAACCTCGGGCGCATCGCGCGCATGCAACTGGAGCGGGTCGCGGCACGCCTCCAATCCCAGCACGGCATTGCGTTGAAGTACGCGGATGCCGTGGTCGATCTCATCGTGTCGCGGTGCGCGGTGGGCGAGACCGGCGCGCGCCAGCTGATCGGCTTTATCGAGCAGGCCATCCAGCCGCAGCTCGCGCGGCTATGGCTGACGGCACTGTCCGGCAAACAGGATGTGGCGGCCGTCGCCATCGGCCTGTCCGGTACAGGGCCGGGCGAGCTGACCTATGACATCGAATACCGTTCCGGCCAGGGTCATGCCGAGCCGGGCAATGCCGAAGCCGGACCGGCCTGATGCCTCCGGCACATCCTTGAAACCCGTTGAGGAGAGCCATGTCCGTTGTGAACAGTTCGCAGAAATTTATCGCGCGCAATCGCACGCCGCGCGTCCAGATCGAGTACGACGTCGAAGTCTATGGCTCGGAGAAGCGCATCGAGCTGCCGTTCGTGATGGGCGTCCTGGCGGACCTCACGGGCAAGCCCGCCGAGCCGCTGCCGCCGGTGGCCGACCGCAAGTTCCTGGAAGTCGATGTCGACAATTTCGACGAGCGCATGAAGGCGATGCAGCCGCGCGTGGCGTTTGCCGTGCATAACACGCTGTCGGGCCAGGGCCAGCTGCTGGTCGACATGACCTTCGAGAGCATCGAAGACTTCTCGCCGGCCGCCGTGGCCGGCAAGGTCGACGCGCTCAGAAAGCTGCTCGAAGCCCGCACGCAGCTTGCCAACCTGCAGACCTATATGGACGGCAAGTCGGGCGCCGAAGCGCTGATCAACCGGCTGCTCCAGGATCCCGCGCTGCTGCAATCGCTTGCCTGCACACCCCGGACACAGGCCAGCGAAGACAAGGGCGAAGCCGAGCCCTCGTGAATCGGCCGGCTGCTTGCCTACCTGAACCATTTCATCGAGCAAGGAATCCATGGCTTCCGCCCACCAAACGCAGACCCAAGCCGCAGCGGCCGCTGAGCATGCCGCCGACCACGCTGACTTTGCCGCGCTGATCAGCCGCGAGTTTTCACCCAAGACGGAGCAGGCGCGCGAGGCCGTCGACCTCGCCGTCAGGACGCTGGCCGAGCAGGCGCTCGCCAGCGCCTGCACCCTGAGCGACGATGCCTACAAGAGCATCGAGGCCATCATTGCCGCCATCGACAAGAAGCTGTCCGAGCAGATCAACCTGATCCTGCACCACGCGGATTTCCAGAAGCTGGAGTCTGCGTGGCGCGGCCTGCATCACCTGGTCGCCAACACCGAAACCGACGACAAGCTGCGCATTCGCGTGATGGACGTTTCCAAGGAAGAGCTGCGCCGCACGCTGCGCCGCTACAAGGGCATCGGCTGGGATCAGAGCCCGTTCTTCAAGCGCATCTACGAGGAGGAATATGGGCAGCTCGGTGGCGAGCCCTATGGCTGCCTGGTGGCCGACTACTACTTCGACCACACGCCGCCGGACGTGGAACTGCTTGGTTCGATCGCCAAGATCTCGGCGGCGGCCCATGCTCCGTTTATCGCCGGCGCCTCGCCGTCGGTGCTGCAGATGGATTCGTGGCAGGAGCTGGCCAATCCACGCGACCTGTCCAAGATCTTCCAGAACCTGGAGTACGCGCCATGGAATGGCCTGCGCAGCTCGGAAGACGCGCGCTACGTGGGCCTGGCCATGCCGCGCTTCCTGGCGCGGCTGCCGTATGGCATCCATACCAATCCCGTTGATGCTTTCGACTTCGAGGAAGACACCGACGGCGCCGATCATCGCAAGTATGTCTGGAGCAACGCGGCCTACGCGATGGCGGTCAATGTCAACCGCTCCTTCAAGCTCTACGGCTGGTGCACGCTGATCCGCGGCGTCGAGAGCGGCGGCGTGGTGGAGAACCTGCCCTGCCATGCCTTCCCGACGGATGACGGCGGCATCGACACGAAATGCCCGACCGAGATTGCGATCTCGGACCGCCGCGAAGCCGAGCTGTCCAGGAATGGATTCATCTCGCTGGTGCATCGCAAGAACACCGACTACGCGGCCTTTATCGGCGCCCAGTCGCTGCAGAAGCCTGCGGAATACTACGACGCCGATGCAACCGCCAACGCCAATCTCTCTGCCCGGCTGCCGTACCTGTTTGCCTGCTCGCGCTTCGCCCATTACCTGAAGTGCATCGTGCGCGACAAGATCGGCGCGTTCAAGGAGCGCGAGGACATGCAGCGCTGGCTCAACGAATGGATCATGAACTACGTCGATGCCGACCCGGCCAACTCCTCGCAGGAGACCAAGGCCAGGCGCCCGCTGGCGGCCGCTGAAGTGCTGGTGGAAGAAATCGATGGCAATCCCGGCTACTACAGCGCCAAGTTCTTCCTTCGCCCGCACTTCCAGCTGGAAGGCCTGACGGTCTCGCTGCGGCTGGTGGCGCGGCTGCCATCGGTCAAGGACGCCGCATAGCCCACGTCGGGGCATTGATCCGGGCCGGAAATGCCCACGGCAAGGCCTGCCGTGGCCCTTGTCCGCAGTTTCTGACTTACGTAAAGGAGTGACGCTATGGCGCAGGACACCTTCCTGAAGATCAACGGCATCGATGGCGAATCGCAGGATTCGTCCCACAAGAACGAGATCGAGTTGCTCGCGTGGGACTGGACCATCGAGCAGCAGTCGACCATGCACGCCGGCAGTGGCGGCGGCGCCGGCAAGGCGACGGTGTCGGACCTGAGCTTCGAGCACTACATCGACCGCGCTTCGCCCAACCTGATGAAGTACTGCCTGACGGGCAAGCACATCAATGAAGCGGTGCTGGTGGTGCGCAAGGCCGGCGGCAACCCGCTCGAGTACCTGAAGCTCACCATGACCGATGTGATTGTCACCAAGGTCAGCCCGAGGGGGTCGGTGGACGATGAAGTCCGCATGCGCGAGCAGGTGGCGCTGTCGTTCTCCCGGGTCAAGCAGGAGTACGTGGTGCAGAACGCCCAGGGCGGCAGCGGCGGCGCCGTGACGGCGGGATACGACATCAAGGGCAACAAGGAGGCTTGACCCGCACCCCGGCGTGGGGCCCTGCCGCGAACCCTGATAAAGGGGATCGGCAGGGCCTCCGCCTGGCACGCGAGGCGGTTGCGGCATGACGCCCGAAGGCCAGACGCTTATTCGTGCGGTACAAGGAGATTGCAGTGAGCCTACGCATCATGGCGGCATCGGCTGCCGCATTGCTGTGCGCCTGCTCGGCGCCGCAGCCGGACGCCTCCCGGGAACAGATCAAGCTCGCGCTGGCTGTCGATGCCAGGCCGACCGTCAACCCGGACGAACAGGATCGCGCTGCACCCGTCCTGGTTCGCGTCTACGAACTCAAGACGGAAGCGGCGTTCAGCAGCGCTGACTACTTCTCGCTCGATCAGAACGACAGCACCGTCCTGACCCAGGACCTGCTGGCCCGCGATGCGTTCGTGCTGCGCCCCGGGGAATCCCGATCGATCGAGCGCAAGCTCAATCCCCAAACCACAGCGCTGGGCTTCCTGGTCGGATACCGCGACCTGGGCAAGGCGACCTGGCGCACGGTCTACCCATTGCCGCCTGCACCGGAAGCGGCGTGGTACCGCGCCGTCGTGCCTGCGCGCAAGGTCAGGCTGCAGGTCGTGCTCGACCAGCAAACCATTACCGTTATAAAACCCGACTGATTCATGAGCTGGTACAACAAGGTTGTCTGGAGCGAAGGGTTGTTCCTGCGCCCGCAGCTGTTTCAGCAGCAGGAGCGCTATCTGGAGCATTTCGCGCATAAACGCGCCGCGGCGCTGAGCGCATTCTTCTGGGGCTTTTCACACCTGGCCATCGACACCGAGGCGCTGGCGCTCGGCAAGCTGGTGGTTTCCGGCGCCGCCGGCATCCTGCAGGATGGCACGCCGTTCGACGCGCCCGCCCATGCGCGGTTGCCCGCCCCGCTGGCATTGCGCCATGAGCACCTGAACCAGCGCATCTGCCTGTCGGCACCGATTCGCACGCCCAATACGGAAGAGACCACATTCGACAACGCCGCGGACTCGTTGGCGCGGTACCACAGCTTCGAAGAGGAACTGCTGGATGCCAACTCGATCGGGCAGGGGCCGAAGCTGGTGCAGCTGGCCGACTTGCGGCTGCGCCTGCTGCCGGAGAAGGAGCTGACCGAATCCTGGATCGGACTGCCGCTTGCCAGGGTGGCCGAGATCCGCGCCGATGGCAGCGCCACGCTCGATCCGGCGCTGATCCCGCCGGTCAACGTGTACACGGCCAGCGCCTTGCTGACGGCGTGGCTGGGCGAACTCCACGGCCTGCTGCGCCTGCGTGCCAGTGCGATGGCCGAACGGCTTGCCGCGGCCAGCACCCGCGGCGGAGATGCCGCCGAGGTGTCGGAGTACCTCATCCTCCAGCTGCTGAACCGGCATGAGCCGGTGCTGACGCATATGCTCGAGGCCAAGGCAGCCTCGCCGGAGGATCTCTATGTCATGCTGACCGCGCTGGCCGGCGAGCTGTCTACCTTTGTCCGCACCGCTACCCGGCGTCCGCTGCCGTTTGGCGCCTATCGCCACGACGAGCCGCACACCTGCCTGAAGCCGGTGGTCGATGACCTGCGCTTCCTGCTCAACGTGGTGCTGGAGCGCAGTGCGCAGCGCATCGAGCTGCGCGACCAGTCCCACGGCATCCGGCTTGCGGTGCTGGAGCCGAGCGAGTTCTCGCGCTTCCATACCTTTGTGCTGGCCGTTGGCGCGCAGATGCCGCCCGACGTGCTGCAGCGGCAATTCCCGGCCCAGGCCAAGGCGGGGCCTTCGGAGCGCCTTGCCGAACTGATCCGCTCGCACCTTCCCGGCATCCCGCTGCGGCCGCTGCCCGTGCCGCCGCGTCAGATTCCGTTCAACGCCGGGCAGGTCTACTTCGAGTTGTCCCAGGACCATCCGCTGTGGGAGCAGGTCCAGCGCTACGGCGGCCTCGCGTTGCATGTGGCCGGCCATTTTCCGGAAATTCGTCTCGAGTTGTGGGGAGTGCGCAGCTGATGGAAGACGCAGTCGAACACACCGGCGAGACCATGCCGCCGTCCGCCATCGCGGACGCTGTCAGCGGGGCCGACGCGACATCCGCGGACACCACCGCGCCAGGACGTTCCGCATGGCGCTGGAACACACCCGAAACGCTGGAGCAGCGTGCCGCGCGCATTGCGGCCAGCGCCAATCCCCTGCTTGCCGCGGCGCAACCGCTGCTGCGCACGCTGGCCGACATGCCGGCGGAGCTGCCCGGTGATGGTGCGGCGCAAGCGCTCAAGCAGATGCTGATGCAGGAGATCTTGCGGTTCCAGGCGGTCTGCGAGCGCGCCAACCTGCGCCGCGAGCATGTGCTCGCCGCACGCTACACGCTCTGCACCGCGCTTGACGAGGCCGCCAACGCGACCCGCTGGGGCGAAGCCGGCGACTGGGCGACGCAGAGCCTGCTGATCCAGTGCCACCAGGAGGGAGACGGCGGCGAGAAAGTGTTCCAGCTGCTGGGCCGGCTGGTGGCCTCGCCGCAAGAGCACATGCACGTCATCGAGCTGGTCTACCAGGTGTTGTCACTGGGCTTTCGCGGCCGCTACGGCAAGCGGTCCGAAGGACCGCGCGAACTCGACGCGATCCGCCAGCAACTGTTGAACCTGATCGCCGGCGCGCGCGAAAGCGTGCCGCGCGAGCTGTCTCCGCACTGGCGCGGCGCGGCGCCCGGCAAGCTGCGGCTGCTGCGTTCGGTGCCGGTGTGGGTCACGGCCTGCGTGTTGTCGCTCGGCATTGCGGCATTGTTCGGCTGGTACAAGTACCAGCTGCTCGCCGGCACCGATGCGCTGGCGCGGCAGATCGTCGCCATCGGCCACGCCGCGCCGCCGGATCCGCCGAAGGCAATGCGGCTGGCGGCGCTGCTGCGGGCGGAGATCGCCCGCGGCGTCGTGAGCGTCAGCGAAGACGACAAGCGCAGCACGGTCACGTTCCGCGGCGACGACATGTTCGCCGCCGGCCAGGTGGATGTCGGCAGCAAGGTCCTGCCGGTGCTCGACAAGGTGGCCGCAGAGATCAGCAAGGTCGCCGGACAGGTCAACGTCATCGGCCATACCGACAACGTTCCGATCAGGACCGCACGCTTTCCTTCCAACCAGGTGTTGTCCGAAGAGCGCGCGGCCGTCGTCGCCGAATACCTCGCCGGCAAGGGCGTTGCCAAGGGAAGGCTGGCGGCGGTGGGCAAGGGCGATAGCGAGCCGCTGGCGGGCAATGCGTCGCCCGCCGCGCGCGCCCAGAACCGCCGTGTGGAAATCGTGGTGATGCATTGAGAGAGAGAGTGCGGTATGGAATTCCTGAAACGTTGCCTGGCCGTGCTGTTCTCGCGTCAGATGCTGGTGTACGTGGCGCTGGCGCTAGCCGCGGCCGCGATCTGGTTTATCGGTCCGCTGCTCGCGTTCAATGGTTTGCGGCCGTTGGCGGGGATCGGCATGCGGATGGCCGCCATCGTGCTGCTGCTGGCGCTGGCATTGTTGCTGGTGCTGCGCTGGTCGGTGGCGGTGATCGGGATCGCCGTGCTTTGCCTGGCAATCTGGCATGCCGGGCCGCTGCTTGCTGTCGGCGCAGCGCATCCGCTCGCTTCGGACGTCGTGCGGGTCGTCGTCATTGCCGTGCTTGTCTTTTTGCTCGCGGCCTATGAAGTGTTCCGTTTCCTGCGCCGCTCGCGGGCGAACGATTCGTTGCTGCAGAAGCTGCTGAACCCTGGCGGCAAGCGTCCGGAAGCCATTGCCACGGACGAGCTCGCCATTGTGGAAGAGGCTGTGCGGAAGGCGCTGAGGCAGCTCAAGGGGATGCGCAGCGGTGGCGGGATCGGTCGCGTCCTGGAAGGCAGGCGCTACCTGTACGAACTGCCGTGGTACATGGTGGTCGGCGTAGAGGGAGCGGGCAAGACCACCGCCCTGCTCAATGCCGGTTTGCAGTTCCCGTTGCCGGAGCAGATGAGCGCCGCCGCGCTGGCCGGCAAGGATCGAGGCACCCGGACTGCAAGCTGGTGGCTTTCGAACGAGGCCGTGCTGATCGACACGGCCGGCCGCTATACCAGCCATGGCCAGAATCCAAAGATCGACCAGGCCGAGTGGACCGGGTTCCTCACGATGCTGCGCAGGCATCGCAGCCGGGCGCCGATCAATGGCGCGGTGCTTGCCATCAGCGCCGAGGACCTGCTGACGCAGTCGCCCGAAGTGCGCGTGCGCCAGGCGACCAGCCTGCGCGCCCGGCTGGCCGACCTGCGCACGGATCTCGGCATCCGCTTCCCGGTCTATGTGATCGTCACCAAGCTCGACCAGCTGGCGGGCTTCGGCGCGTACTTCCGGTACCTGAGCAGCGAAGGCCGCGCGCAGCCGTGGGGCTTTACTTTCCCGCATGACGACCGCAAGGCCAGGCGCTCCGATGCGCCCGACGCCTTCGCGCAACGCTGCCGCACCGAGATGGCGCTGCTGGTCGACCGGCTGCAGGCGGGACTCGATGCGCGGCTGTATGAAGAGTACGACCCGCAGCGCCGCAAGGACCTGTTCGCGCTGCCGCAAGAGTTTGCCGGCCTGGCCGGGCCGGTCGTCGCCATGCTGGCGCAGGTGTTCCTCGATTCCCGCTTTGACGATACCGAGAGCACCCACATGCTGCGCGGCGTGTACTTCACCAGTGCGGCCCAGACGTCGTCAACGGTGGTGGCGGACCATGAAACCGTGCTCAGGCGCCTGGAGCGCAACCATGCCGACACCACGGAAACTGCGGAGCAGGCCTTCCCTGCCACGGCCGAATCCGTTGCCGATTCCGCGGCGGCGCAAGCGACGGGCCATCGCAGCTATTTCCTGCAGGACGTCTTCAAGCGCGTGATCGTGCCCGAAGCGCATCTGGTGAAACCGAACCTGCGCTGGGAATTCCGCTTCCGCCTGCTGCGGCTGCTCGGCCACACGCTGGCCGTGGTGATCTTCCTGTGGCTGGCCGGTGCGCTCTATGCCAGCGATGGCCACAACCGCGCCTACCTGCAGTCGGTGCGGCAGAAGGCCGGTGCGCTGGCCGCTACCGTCGCCGCCTTCTACAAGGCGCCGCAGCCCGGCACAATGCCCGAGGTGCTGTCGGCCGCGCGCGACCTGCCTGCCTATGCCGGCCTGGCGCCGGCCGTTCCGCCGCTGGCATGGCGCTACGGCCTCTACAGCGTGCCACCGGTCCTCGATGCCTCGATCCGGACCCACGTCAGGCTGCAGGACAACTTGCTGGTGCCATACCTGGTGCGCCGGGTCGAATCGGTGCTCGAAAGCGCGGTGGCCGCGCGCGATGCCAGGCAGACCTACGACACGCTGCGCGTCTACCTGATGCTGCACGAGAAGAACAGGTTCAGCGCGCCGGAGGTGCGGGCATGGGTCCAGAGCGATTGGGCCACCGGCAACGGCGCGGCCGCCTTTGGCGGCAGGGTCGCCGTGCTGGAACACCTGAATGGGCTGCTGGACGGCGGCCGGCCGGTGCAATCCCCCTATGCCAGGAACGAAGCTCTGATCCGCTCGGCGCGGGATTTCCTTGATGGCAACACTTCGATCGAGCGGCTCTACGACCGTGCCAAGGCGGCCATGCTGGAAGCCGCGCCGCAGGACTTCACGCTGGTCCGGGCGGTCGGGCCGCAGGCCGGAACGGTCTTTACGCGGGCCAGCGGCGAGCCGCTGGAGCGGGGCATTCCCGGGCTCTTTACCTATGCCGGCTATCACGATCTCTTCAACGCGCGCTTGCCCGAGTTTGTCGGCAAGGCGCAGGCGGTCGACGCCTGGGTGATGGGCCGCACGGGCCACGACGGCGCTCAAAAAAAAACGCTTGAGGCCGCAGCGGGCAAGCCGGGCGATAACGATCCGCTGACGCGCGAGATCCGCCGCCTGTACCTGGAGGAGTATGCTCGCCGCTGGATCGCGTTCCTTGGCGACATACGCACGGTGACCGGCGACAACCTTGCCTTTGACCTGGAGATCCTGCGCAATTTCGCCGCGCCGGACTCGCCGCTGGCCCGGCTCGGCCGCGCCGCGGTGCAGGAGACCACGCTCTCCACGCTCCCCCGGCCGCTCGCGCCGCAGGACCCGTCGCTGGCGCAGAAGGCGCTGTCCGTACTCGACAAGACATCCGGACCAGTACAGGTGTTGAATGCGCGCGCCGAAGCGCGCCAGGAGCGCGAACTGGTCGACAACCGCTTTGCCGCGCTGCGCGAGGTCGTGACCGGACAGGCCGATGCCGCCGCGCCAGACGCGCTGGCAACGGGCGCCAAGCCGCGGCTGGAGGCGATTGCCGGCATGGTCAACGCCTACTACACCACCCTGGTGGTAGCCAACAACGCCTTGAATACCCGCAACCTGCCGCCGCCGGCGGACACCGGCGCGCAGCTGCGCATGGAAGCGGCCAAGCTGCCCGCGCCGTTCGCTGCGGTGCTGGCCGACCTGGTGGTGCAGGGTACGCGCGATGTCAACAAGGGCATCGGCGAGATCCTGGTGGCGCAGATGGATGCCATGATCGGCGAAAGCTGCCGCAGCGCCATCGAGGGCAAGTACCCTTTCGCCCCCGCGGCGGCACCGGATGTCGATCCGGAAGACTTCGCGCGGATCTTTGCCGCCGGCGGCGTGCTCGACGACTTTTTCGAGAAAGTGCTGGCGCCGCACGTCGATACCACCATCTCTCCCTGGCGCTACAAGCTGACCGCGCCGGACGTGCCGCCGGTGGCCGGGCCGAGCCTGGTGCCGTTCCAGCGCGCACGGGACATCCGCGAGGTGTTTTTGCGCGATCCGGGCGCGAAGAGGCTGGCGTGGAAGGTCGACCTGAAGGTCGTCGGGCTCGATCCCGAGATCGTCGAGCTGAACCTGGACTTCGACGGACAAGGGCAGCGCTACGTGCATGGCCCGGTGGTGCCGCTGAAGATCACCTGGCCCGGTCCGCGCGGCGGCCAGGGCGCACAGATCAGCGCCAGCCCGCGCATCCGCCCGGAGACTTCGACGCTGGCCGCAAGCGGCCCATGGGCACTGATGCGGATCGTGGCAAGGGGAAAGCTGGCCGGATCGGCCAGCGCCAGCCATTTCATGGCGGAGTACGACTTCGACGGCCGCAAGGCGCGGCTGGATATCAACACCGGCAGCCTGGCCAATCCGTGGACCACGGGCTTGCTGCAAGGCTTCGAATGCCCGGGGCGTTCGGGATGATGACGCACGCCGCGATGGGTAATGGCAACCACCTGCTGCGGCTGGCGCAGCCGGTGATCTGGGTGCTCGATGAACTGACGCCGGAACTCGATTCCGCGGCGCGCCTGGAGACGCTGCAGGAAGCCGCGCACACGCGCCTGGCCAACTTCCGGCAGGCCTGTCGCGCGGCGGCGTTGCCGGCGGAGGATGTGGAGGCGGTCCACTATTGCCTGTGCGCGGCGCTGGACCAGGCGGGCCGCCGCGTGCAGGGACGCTCCGGTGCCTGCCGTGGCGCCTGGCTGCAGCGCGGCCTGCTTGCGGCGCACTACGGCGAGGCGGAGCGCGGCAGCCGCTGCCGCGCACTGGTCGCCAGGCTGCAGCAGCGAGCCGGCGCCCATGCTGATGCGCTTGAAGTCGTTGCATGCCTGGTCGCACGCGGGCTCACGGATGAGTACGGGCGGCCACCGGCAGAACTGGTGCCGCGGATCCGGCCGGCGACACGCGAGATCATGGCGCTGAGACCGGCATCGCCATGTGAAGCGCAGCCCGAAGCGCCGCCGCGGGTGCCGATGGCCGGCGCCCGGCCGCTGCTTGCCGTCGCCGCATTGGCCTTCCTAGTCGCTGCCGTCGTCGTGGCGGTCCAGGCGACGCGCCAGAACGCCGCGACCGAAGCGCTTGCACTACGGGTGGAACGGCTGGCACAAGCCGCTTACCCACCCGCTTACCCGTCCGTTTCCCCGTCCGTTTCCCCGTCGGCAGACACCCTGGAGCGGGACATCGAACAGGCCTTCGCCGGGCAACTCGCCAGCGCAGCCATCCATGCCGATGTGCGCAGCGGCCGCCTGCACATCGTCTTCCAACACGGCCTGTCGTTTCCGCCCGGGCAGGCGCAACTGCCACCGGCGCTGGCCGAGCAACTCGACAAGCTGGCCGACCTGCTCGACGGCCGGGCCGACTGGATCACGGTGGTCGGGCATGCCGACGATTCTCCGGTGGCCCCGGGCGGTTATCGGTCCAACCAGGCGCTGTCGCAAGCGCGCGCGCAAGAGGTGGCCGGCTACCTGCAGGCGCGTGGCCTGGCAGCGGTGCGGGTCGACACCATCGGGCGGGGCGCCGCGCAGCCCGTGGCAGACAACCGGACCGCCGGGGGCCGGATGCTGAACCGCCGGATAGAAGTCTTTGCCAGCGTTCGCTAGGCGCCAGCCGGCATGGGAATTGCTCCGCTTTTCGTATCGCCGCGCCAGCCAGGTGCCGCAACGGTGACTATATTAGGGGCATCGGCCCCCGCATTGGCCCCGGCATCGGAACCGCATTCCCCATGGCATATACCCACACCATCGGCAGTCAGCGCCATGTCTTCGACAGCTTGCGCACGCTGCTGGCCAAGGCCAGCCCGGCGCGCTCCGGCGATGCGCTCGCCGGCATCGCCGCCGCCAGCGAGCAGGAGCGTATGGCCGCGCGCCTGGCGCTGGCCGACGTGCCGCTGACGCAATTCCTCAATGAGGCGCTGGTGCCGTATGAGGCGGACGAAATCACGCGGTTGATCGTCGACCGGCATGACGCTTGCGCTTTTGCCGCGATCGGTGCCACGACCGTCGGCGACCTGCGCGACTGGCTGCTGCGGCACGAGACCGACAGCGCCACGCTGGCGCGCGTCGCGCCGGGCATCACCCCCGAGATCGCGGCCGCGGTCAGCAAGCTGATGCGCAACCAGGACCTGGTAGCGGTGGCGCGCAAATGCCAGGTGGTGACGCGCTTTCGCAATACCGTCGGACTGCCGGGGCGGCTGGCGGTGCGGCTGCAGCCGAACCATCCTACCGACGACCCCAAGGGCATTGCCGCTTCCGTCATCGACGGCCTGCTGTACGGCTGCGGCGACGCCACCATCGGCATCAACCCGGCCTCGGACAACCTGGGCGCCATTGTTTCGCTGCTGCATATGCTCGATGCGCTGCGCAGCCGCTTCGATATCCCGACGCAGTCGTGCGTGCTGACCCACGTCACCAACACGCTGCGCGCGATCGCGCAGGGCGCGCCGGTCGACCTGGTGTTCCAGTCGGTGGCGGGCAGCGAACGCGCCAATACGGCCTTCGGCATCAGCCTGGCGCTGCTGGCCGAGGCCCACGACGCCGCCCAGGGCCTGGCGCGCGGCACCGTCGGCGACAACGTCATGTATTTCGAGACCGGGCAGGGCAGCGCGCTGTCGGCCAATGCTCACCATGGCGTCGACCAGCAGACCATGGAGGCGCGCGCCTACGCCGTGGCGCGCGCGTTCTCGCCGCTGCTGGTCAATACGGTGGTGGGCTTTATCGGGCCGGAATACCTGTACGACGGCAAGCAGATCATCCGCGCCGGGCTCGAGGACCACTTCTGCGGCAAGCTGATGGGCGTGCCGATGGGCTGCGACGTCTGTTACACCAACCATGCCGAGGCCGACCAGGACGACATGGACACGCTGCTGACGCTGTTCGGCGTGGCCGGCATCAACTTCATCATGGGCGTGCCCGGCGCCGACGACATCATGCTGAACTACCAGAGCACGTCGTTCCACGATGCGCTATACCTGCGCGAAGTGCTGGGCCTGCGCCCCGCGCCGGAATTCGAGCAATGGCTGCAGCGCATGGGCATCGCAGATGCCGCCGGCCGGTTGCTGGAGCCGTCCGAGCGCCAGCCGCTGCTGCAGATGGCGCACAGCCTGTAAGGCCGCCCCCGGCCATTCTTCACGACACGCCATGTCCGACCTTCCTTCGCGCCCCGCCAATACCGCCAATAGCGCCAATACCTCCGCTACGCACGACGCCGATCCATGGCAGCGCCTGCGCCAGTTCACGCGCGCGCGCATCGCATTGGGGCGCACCGGCCACAGCCAGACCACCGAGGCCGTGCTCGCGTTCGGCCTGGCCCATGCGCAGGCGCGCGATGCCGTGCATCTGCCGCTGGACGCCGATGCCATCGCCGGCGCACTGCGGCAGGCGGGATGCGACCACGTGGTCGTCCATAGCGCAGCGCCCGACCGCACCCATTACCTGCGGCGCCCGGACCTCGGCCGGGGCCTGGATGACGCGAGCAGGGAGCGCCTGGCGGCGGCGCGACCGCAGCAGGCGCCCGATGTCGTGTTCGTGATCGCCGACGGCCTTTCGGCGCTGGCAGCGCAATCCCATGCCATAGCGGTGCTGGAAGCAACGTGCCGGCTGCTGCCGCAGGAATGGCGTATCGGACCGGTGGTGGTGGCGGAGCAATCGCGCGTCGCGCTCGGTGACGATATCGGTGCCGTGCTTGGCGCGCGTCAGGTGGTGATGCTGATCGGCGAACGGCCCGGGCTGAGTTCGCCCGACAGCCTCGGCATCTACCTGACCTACGCCCCGCGGCCCGGCCGTACCGATGCCGAGCGCAACTGCATCTCCAATGTGCGGCCCGAAGGGTTGTCCTATGTGCAGGCCGCGCAACGGCTGGTGTTCCTGCTGCGCGGTGCCGCGGCACTCGGGCGCTCGGGCGTGGACCTGAAGGACGACAGCGAGCGCGCATTGGCCGGCGCGGCGCCGCCGGCAGCGGCATTGCGGGACCTCGAATGAATGAAAACGAAAACGGCCACCGCGGGCGGATCCGCGGTGGCCGCACCGTAACGTCGCCGCGCTACATCATGCGGCGCGAGAAGTGCCCCGGCGTGGCATCCGACATCAGGTCCATGAACTGGTCCCGTGTCATGTGCACCAGTTCCTGGTGGTCGCCGCCTTCGAAATACACCTCGGGCTGCTGCATCAGGCTGTCGTCCACATAGGTTTGCATGCCATACGCCATGGCGACCGGCGGAATCGCGCCAAGGTCGCAATCCTTGAAGATCTCGCGGATTTCATCCTCATGTGCGAGCACCAGGTCGCGGCCGGTCTGTTCGCAGATCGCAGCCAGCTGCAGGTGATGGCTCGAAGGGATCACGGCGGCGACATAGCCGCGCTCGTCCTCGAGCAACAGGGTCTTGGCCAGACGGTCTCCGGGAATGTGCGCCGCCTCGGCAGTGGCCATGCTGCTGAGGGTGTAGGGGTGGCGGATGATGTCGTACTGGGTATTCTTGCTGCTCAGGCAGTTTGCAAGCGTGCTAGACAGGGCCATGGTTGCTCCTCAGAACAGGGATACGCCTACGGTTATCCTTGTGTTCCTAATATAGTGCCTGGCGCCGTGCCCAACGGCTCCCGATCCGCCTTGCAGCGCTAGCGGTGCAGCCGCGGCCACACCGCCTGCAGCTCGGTTTTCAGGAAGTTCAGCAGGTAGCGCGTCGCCAGCGTCTGGTAGCGGTTTGGCATGGTCAGCATGTACAGCCGGCTGCCGAACACGCTGATGCGGTAATCCGGCAGCAGCTGCACCAGCCCGCCGCTCGCCAGTTCCTCGCCGATCGCGTAGATTGGCGTGATGCCGATGCCCAGGCCGGCCACCACTCCTTCCTTCAGGAAGCCGAAATTATCGGAACTGAGCGTCGGTTCCAGCACCACCTGGTCGCGGGCTTCCTGCGCTTCGCTGCCGGGCCGCGTTCCCGCGACCTTCAGCTTTTGCCCGACTGGCGAGGCGCAAACGATCGCATGCTGCTGCAGGTCTGCGAGTGACTGGGGCGCGGGATGGTTTGCCAGGTAGGCGGGCGAAGCGCAGATGACCCAGTCCACCGTGCCAATCTCGGTGGCGATGACCGAATCGGGCGGCGTGGAGATGATGCGCAGCGCCACGTCCACATCCTCGGACACCAGGTTGTGCACGCGGTTGTCGAACACGACATCGAGGGTGATGTCGGGATAGCGCTGCTTGAATTGCACCATCAGCGGCGACAGCAGCGTATGGCCGAGGCCGGTAGGGACCGAAAGCCGCACATGGCCCTGCAGGCTCTTGCCCATGTTGCTGATCAGCGCATTGGCGGCTGCCACCTCGCCGAGGATATTGCGCCCGTGCTCGTACAGCCCGGCCCCCACAGGCGTGGGCTCGACATGGCGGGTGGTCCGCCGCAGCAGCTGCACGCCCAGCTCTTCTTCCAGCGCCTTCAGCCGGTAGCTGACATTGGCGCGCGTCATCTTGAGCTTGCGCGCGGCCGCGCTCAGGTTGCCGGCGTCGACGATGTCGACGAACAGGCGCAAGGCGTTGAGGTCCATGGCTAGTAGGAAAGAGCTAGTAGGAAAGAAAAAGGGCCGGCCCCGTATATTGCCATGCTGGCGCGCGCACCTCGGCGCCGAGGTGCAGCATACGGCGAACGTATCATCAGGGTTTGGGGGATTGTCCAGCCGGCGAAACAGTGTGTGCCGCGTTTCGGCCGCCCGTGACGGCGTTTCAGGCTGGCCATCGCTTGCACCGAACGCGACTCTGGGCAATGATGCGATCCACACCGTCAACCGGCCCGACGCGCCCCCGTTTGCCATGCACCGCTTGATGCGCCGCTGGCTGTGCGTGCCTTTGTTCATTGCCGGCGCCAGTGCCTCTGCCCAGGACCTGGTCGAATGCAAGCGGATCGAGCATGACCAGCTGATTGCCGCCACCCAGGAAACGCTGCTGTTCCTGCGCTGCCGTGCGCGCCAGGTCGCCTACGAAGCGCCACGCCTCAAAGGCGTCTCGCAGCGCTTCAAGGATGACCTGATCTTCGCTTGCCTGGACCAGGCGGACGCGGTCGAGCACCAGTTGCGCGTACGCCATGGCTATTCGCGCGAAGCGCTGGCGCGCCAGCGCTGCAATCCGCTGGGCGGCACGCCCGGCTGAGCCGCGCGACCGCCATCAACACGCGCTCGCGTCGACGCGGCTCATACTTCGCGCGTCATGCCGGCCAGGTCGATCCACTCGCGGAACTGCTCCTCGGTCACATGTCCGGACGCGATCGCCGCTTCCCGCAGGGACAGGTTGCGCTGCACCGCCAGCTTGGCGATCTCGGCGGCCTTGTCGTAGCCGATATGCGGGTTGAGCGCCGTGACCGGCATCAGCGAGCGTTCCAGCAGCTCGGCAATGCGCTCGCGGTCGGCCTCGACGCCCTCGACCATATGCTCGGCAAAGCTCGACGCCGCCCCCGCCAGCAGGCTGACCGACTGCAGCAGGCTGTAGATGATCACCGGCTTGTACGCATTCAGCTCCAGCGTGCCCAGGCCGTTGGCCAGCGTCACCGTGGTGTGGTTGCCGATCACGCGGCAGCACACCATGGCCAGCGCCTCCGCCTGGGTCGGATTGACCTTGCCCGGCATGATCGACGAGCCCGGCTCGTTGGCCGGCAGGATCAGCTCGGCGAAGCCGGCGCGCGGCCCCGAGCCCAGCAGCATGAAATCGCGCGCGATCTTCAGGAATGACGAGGCGGTGGTGTTGAGCGCGCCCGACAGGTCGGCCAGCGCATCATGCGAGGCCTGCAGCGCGTAGCGGTTGGGCGCGGGCTCGAACGGCAGGCCGGTGTAATCGGCCAGCGCGCGCGCAAAGGCCACGGCAAAGCCGTGCGGCGCGTTCAGCCCGGTGCCGACCGCGGTGCCGCCCTGCGCCACCGGCATGGCGCGCAGCATGGCCTGCTGCAGCCGCGATTGCGCATCGGCGACTTGCGTCATGTAGCCCGAGAACTCCTGGCCCAGCGTGAGCGGCACAGCGTCCTGCAGGTGCGTGCGGCCGACCTTGACGATATCGGCGAAGGCTTCCACCTTGCGCGCAAAGGTCTGCTGCAGCTGCTCCAGCGCCGGCAGCAGCTGTTGCTGGATCGCGCGCGTCGCGGCGATGTGCATCGCGGTCGGGAAGCTGTCGTTGCTCGACTGGCTGGCATTGACGTGGTCGTTCGGGTGCACCGGCTTCTTGCTGCCGACTTCTCCGCCGAGCAGCTGGATCGCGCGGTTGGCGATGACCTCGTTGAGGTTCATGTTGGTCTGTGTGCCCGATCCCGTCTGCCAGACCGACAGCGGAAACTCCTGCGGCCAGCGGCCTTCGATCACTTCCGTGGCCGCCTGCTCGATGGCCTGTGCCAGCTCGGGCGGCAGTACGCCCAGCTCACGGTTGGCGCGGGCCGCGCACAGCTTCAGGACGGCAAAGGCCTCGACCAGCGCCGGCGGCATCTTCTCGTCGCCGATGCGGAAGTTCTGGCGCGAGCGTTCGGTCTGCGCGCCCCAGAGGTGGTCGGCGGGCACCGGGACATCGCCCAGGCTGTCTTTCTCGATGCGGGTGTCGCTGGCGGAAGGGCTGGACATGGACAGACTCCTCAAGGCAGGAGGCGGCGCTGCGGGCGCCGGCATTGCCGGATGGAAGGAACGTGGCAAGGAACGTGGGGAAGCGCGGGCGCCGGCAAGTCATGGCCGTCTGGAGCCAGGCCGCGCACCGCCCGTGCGAGCAGTCCGCCAGATTACGCCGCAGGCGCGCTGCGTGCGTTCAAGTCCATGCTGCCCGCCGGGGTAACCAGCATGCGGCCGACGCAGCGGGCGGGTGCGCGGCTACGCCGTCATCTTGAGGCACTGCTCCATGCAAACCGCACAGGCCCGCGCGCACTCCTGGCAGTGCTCGGCGTCATGGCGCTCGCATTCCTCCTTGCACCACTTGCAGACTTCGGCGCAGTCCTCGCAGACCAGCGGCGCGAACTCGCTGTTGCGCAGCATGTAGGAGGCGGCCAGCTGCGCGATGCCGGCAACATCCATGTCCAGCGCGATGCAGCGCGCCATCCTGTGCACGTCCTGCTCTTCCAGGCAGGCCCCGGCGCATTTCAGCGCGGCGGCGGCACAGGCGTTGCACGCGGCGATGCAGTCGGCGTAGCGGGCGGCGTTTTCCTGCACGGTGGGTCGGATCATCGAGCGTCCTCCTTCGGGGGTAGGTGGATGGAACCGTGAATGCCGGCGCGTGGCCGGCGGGCGCAGGGCACCGCGCCGCCCTGGCGGCGGCAAGCCGGTCCCATGGCATGCCCGCGGTGATGCGGGCGCCCCAAAGGCGCCGTCACGGGGCATCGTTATTCACAATAGCAGGCGAAAGTCGATCCTGCGGGCCCGGTACTTGCAGCGCCGCGCTGGTTACAATGCCGCCTGCGCCAGGCGTTCCGGAGGATAGGGCGCGGGTATCGTGCCCGGCACCCGGCGTGGTCGTCGGGCACCACCGTCCCCCCAACCGCATCTAACAGGAAGCCGCAGACAACATGACGCATTGCCGGGCTCCGGCCGGGCACGCGACAGGCCGCCAGTCGGCTACCCAACAACACACCGCACCGCGTGGCCACAGTGGCCGCGCCGGGGCAAGCACACCGGCAGCACGGGAAGGAAGGACATCATGGGCGAGGCAAAGAAACGGGGCACCCCCGAAGAGCGTGCGGCACAGGCGCGCGCGAAGATTGAGGCCCTGCGTCCGGCGCAGCTGGTCTGCGGGCACTGCAAGACTGCGTTCAAGCAGTTCGACACCCTCAACGTGCCGGGCCTGCCCGGCATCGACGCCGTGTTCGGCGGGGAATGCCCCGGCTGCGGCAACGATGTGGTGGTGTTCAAGGGCGCGCCGGAAGCCGTGGCGCAGGCCATGATCGCCTGGGAAAAGATGCTGGGCGCCGACGCCCAGCTTGGCTACCAGTCCAGCGACGGGCGCCATGTCCCGTTCGAGCCGGAAGGCAGCGGTGCGGCAACTGCCAACACCGTGCCTGGCAAGCCTGGCGGCACGCTGCATTGACGGGCCGCCGGCCCGGCACGGGCCTGCCACGGCCCGGCTGGTGGCTGAGTTCGCCGGCCAGGTCCGGCGGACCGATTTCATAGCGCCCGCGCCCGGCACCCTTGGCGCGGTACAGCAGCACGTCCGCGAGCCGCGTCAGCCCGCGGTCCTGCACCGGCCCGCCGTGGTAGAGCGCCACATCGGGCCAGCACCTTACACCCCTTCGGGTCACGCGCACGGGACTGTGCCTTGTGCATCCGTCGCGGTATAGTGCCGCGTTATCGCAAGGCACGCAGCCGTTTGCCGGGCGCTGGCCAGCCTGACGGGTTCCGTGGCAGGCGCGCGTCGCTGGCGCCAGACCGTTCACGAAGACCATGAGACTGACTGCGCTTCCCCCTGCCTTGCTGTCGCTGCTGGTCGCGGCAGGCGGGGCGCTGCTGACCGCGGGGGCGTGGCGCCAGGTACAGCAATTCGAGCAGCGGCTGGCCCAGCAGCATTTCGATGCGCGGCTGAGCCAGGCCAGCAGTGCACTGCGCGAGCGCATGCTCGAGAACGAGCGGCTGCTGCGCGGCGTGGCGGGCCTGATGACGGCCAATCCGGCAACTTCGCGCGCGCAATGGCGCAACTATCTCTATACCGCCCAGCTCGATGAGCTGCCGCCCGGCACACAATCGATCGGCTACGCACCGCTGACGGCGCCGCGCCAGGTCCAACCCCTGATCGCGGCCGCGCGCGCCGATGGCCTGACCGATTACCGGATCCATCCCGCCGGCCCGCGCAGGCTCTACGCGCCCATCCTCTACGTGGAGCCGCTGGCCGGGCGCAACGCCCGCGCCGCCGGCTTTGACCTGCTGTCCGAGCCGTCCCGTCGTGCCGCGATGGAAGCGGCGCGCGACAGCGGCGAGCCCCGGCTGACGCGCGGGCTCGACCTGGTGCGCGAGGCCGAGGCGCAGGAGCGCCAGCGCGGCGCGCTGCTGTTCCTGCCGGTCTACGGTGGCGGCGTGGCCGCCAGCACGCTGGCGCAGCGGCGCGAGGCGGTGGTCGGCTATGTCTATGTGTCGCTGCGGCTGGGCGACCTGATGCGCGGGATCGGCGCGCCGGCACTGGCGGACCTGGAACTGTCGCTGCACGAGGGCACGCCTGCCATGCCCGGCCCGCAGCTGTCGGATACGGTTGGTACCGCGGATCGCGATGACGGCAATGCCCCATTGCTGCGCGGCGAGCGCCGGTTCCACTATGGTGGCGCCGCGTGGAGGCTGCGTGCGGCCACGCGTCCCGCGTTCGAGGCGGCATATGGCCCGCGCCAGGGGTATGCCGTGCTGGCCGCGGGCGCGCTCGCCACGCTGGCGCTGGCCGGCATGGCCTATGCGCTGGCACGGCAGCGCCGCACCGCGCGGCAACGCGAGGCGCAGGCTGTCCCCCCCTGGGAAGACGACAATGCCACGCTGCAGGCATGCATGGCGCAATCCGCCGACGGCTTTGTCCTCACCGACGCCAACGGCGTGGTCGTGCGTGCCAGCGAGCGCGCCGGCATGCTGTTCGGCATCGCGCCGCCCGATCTCGTCGGGCGTAGCCTCGATACGCTCGCCCCGGGCGCCACCGGTGTCGTGGAGGGTGCCGATGGCGCTGGCCTGGCCCGCGGCGCCGCGCAGCGAGAGCTGGCCGGCGTGCGTAGCGACGGCAGCCGTTTCCCGCTGCGCGCCAGTGCCGCGCACCTGCCCAGCGCCGAGGGCGGCGACAGCAGCGACAGCGGCGCCCACTGGCTGTGGGCAATCACCGACCTGGAGCCGCAGCAGCGCGCGCACCAGGCCGCCGCGCACCAGGCCGCGCGCTACGCCGGGCTGCTCGACCATGCCAGCTTCGGCGTCATCACCTTCGGCGACGACGGCGTGATCACCAGCGTCAATGCCGCAGGCACGCGCATGCTGTGGTACACCACCGCCGAGCTGGTCGGCCGCATGCCGGTCACCGGGCTGCATCTCGCCGACGAACTGGCGGCGCACGCGCGCGCGCTCAGCCAGGAGCTGGGCGAACCGGTGCCGGCCGGCATGCCCGCGCTGGTCGCCAAGGCGCGGCTCGGGCTGACCGACGAAGGCGAATGGACCTGGGTGCGCAAGGGCGGGTCGCGCCTGCCGGTGCAGGTATCCGTGTCGGCGCTGGCCGCGCAGCCGGACGGGCCGCCGGCAGGCTACCAGGCCATCGCCTACGACCTGACCGAACGCCGCCGTGTCGACGAATACATCCGCCACCTGGCGCTGCACGACCCGCTGACCGGCCTGCCCAACCGCGCCGAACTCAACGAGCGCGCACAGCCCATGCTGCTGCACGCGCGCCGCCACGGCGAACGCGTGGCGCTGCTGCTGCTGGACCTGGACCACTTCAAGCACATCAATGATTCACTCGGCCACCCGGTCGGCGACGACGTGCTGCGCACCATGGCCGACCGCCTCAAGGGCGCGGTGCGCCAGGGCGACCTGGTGGCGCGCATGGGCGGCGACGAATTCGGCGTGGTGCTGGGCGGCCTGCGCGACGACAGCGAGGCCGAGCTGATCGCCGCCAAGATCCAGGCGCGGGTCAATGAGGAACTGCTGGCCGGCGGGCAGCGCCTGCGCGTGACCCTGTCGATCGGCATGGCGATCTTCCCCGAAGACGGCGATTCGCTGACCGAGCTGATGAAGTCCGCCGACGCCGCCGTCTATGCCGCCAAGCAGGGTGGCCGCGCCCAGCTGTGCCGCTTTGCCGCGTCGATGGCGGAGGCCTCGCTGGCGCGCTTCACCATCGAAGGGCTGCTGCGCCGCGCGCTGGCCGGCAATGAATTCCGGCTGCGCTACCAGCCCATCGTCGATACCGCCACGAAAGAGATTACCGGCGTCGAGGCGCTGATCGCCTGGGAAACGCCCGAACGCGGCCCGATGCAGCCGTCCGAGTTCATCCCCATCGCCGAGCAAAGCGGGCTGGTCGCGCCGCTGGGCGAATGGACGCTGGCCACCGCCTGCCGCGAGATCCAGGCGCTGCGCGAGGCGTTGGGCCGCGACATCGAAGTGGCGGTCAATATCTCGCCGCTGCAGCTGCGCCAGGCCGGCTTCCCGGACACCGTGGCGCGCTGCCTGGAGCAGGCCGGCCTGCCGCCGCGGCAACTGGTGATCGAGGTCACCGAAGGCATCCTCGTCGACGGCGGCGAGACCACCATCGAGACCTTCCGTCGGCTGCGCGCGCTTGGCGTGGCGCTGTCGATCGACGATTTCGGCACCGGCTATTCCGGCCTGAACTACCTGACCCGGCTGCCGATCGACCGGCTCAAAATCGACAAGTCCTTCGTCGACGACGTGGCCACGCCCGGCCACGACCAGGCGGTGGCTGCGGCGATCATCGCGCTCGGGCACCAGTTGCACCTGAAGGTGGTTGCCGAAGGGGTGGAAACCGCGGCGCAGTTCGAGTTCCTGCGGTCGCAGGGCTGCGACGGCGTGCAGGGCTTCCTGTTCTGCCAGGCGGTGGCGCCGCACGCCTTGCGCCAGCTGCTGGAGACAGGCCTGGAAACGCCGCTGGCCGACCAGGCCGCCCCGCGGCAATAGGCCGGACACGCCGGACTGCGACCTCGCAGAAACGGGTACGCTCAGTGCGGTTGGGCGGCTTAGTGAATGCGCGGACCGGTCAGGCTTCGCGCGGCGTGTCGGGGGTGGGAAGCTCGGCGTGCAGGCGGCGGTACAGTTCGTCGATGCGCTGGCGGCTGGCCGCCAGTTCCTCGCGGCCGCGCTCGGTCAGCAGGTAGACGCGGCCGATGCCGTCGCGCAGCACGCTTTCGAGATAGCCCTCCATCTGCAGGGCGCGCAGCAGGGGACGCACGGTGCCGATGTCGACTTGGAAGCCGTACTCCAGCAGCATGTCGGCGAGCATGGCTACCGTGGCGGGGACTTCCAGGGCAAATTGCAGGACGTAGACGCGGGCAAGCAGGCCCAGGAACTGTCGTTTCATGAAATCTGGCAACGCGGCAGCCGTACCGGCGGTTGACGCGGGCGGCATGCTGGATGTTTGGGTTTGCGGACGTTGTGCCGCCAACAGCGGAAACGCTGCCGGTAGCCGGGTTTGCCGTGCAGCGTATGGCGGATAATTCACTTTAGACGGCGCAGGCAAAAAAGAAGCCGCCAGGTGCCCTGGCGGCTTGTCGGGAATGCGTCGGAGGGGTCAATTAACTCTGGCGCAGACCAGAGTTTAATTTAATTGAATACGGCTTGTCACCTGTCTGATTCGACACCCCTCCCATGGAGGGGTATGGGTGTAGGCGGTTCGAAGGGAACGCCCTGCAATTGTCTGCCATTGTGCCCAAAAAGGCAGCCTGATGTGAGGTAGATCCCTCAACTGCAGCGAAAAAGCGACTCACATGTGCCGCATTCATCGCATGCAACAAGATGCAGATGTCCGAATCCGGCTTGCGCCCGTGCCACCACCAGCGTCAAATCGCGACACCCTCATCTTGCCGTGGCGACGCAGCTCGCCGCCGCCTCCTCATGAAGCCCGCCGATCTCGCACGCCTGCTCACCTTGGCCGCCATTTGGGGCGCCAGTTTTCTGTTCATCCGCATTGGCGCGCCGGTGCTCGGCCCGATGCCGGCCGCTTTCGTGCGCGTGCTCGTTGCCGCCATCACGCTCGCCGTATGCCTGCCGTTGTTGGGACTGCGCTGGGACATGCGCGCCAAATGGCCGGCGGTGCTCACACTGGGCGTGATCAACTCCGGCATTCCGTTCGCCATGTACGCGGTGGCGGCGCTGTGGCTGCCCGCCGGCTATTCGGCGGTGTTCAATGCCATGACGCCGCTGATGGGCGTCGTGATCGGCGCGCTGGCCTTTTCCGAACGGCTGACGCGCGCCAAGGCGCTGGGCGTGATGCTGGGCGTGGCCGGCGTGGCGGTGCTGACGCGCACCGGCCCGGTCGCGTTCTCGACCGAGCTGCTGCTCGGCGCGCTGGCTTGCCTGGTGGCGACCGCCTGCTACGGCCTGTCCGGCTTCCTGGCGCGGCGCTGGATCACCCAGCGCGGCGGCCTGGACAGCCGCCTGGTCGCCGCCGGCAGCATGGTCGGCGCGACGCTGTTCCTGCTGCCGTTTTGCGCCGCTGCGCTGTGGCGCCACAACACCCTGCCCGAGGCCGGCGCCGGAGTGTGGTGGGCCATGGCGGGCCTTGGCGTGCTCTGCACGGCGCTGGCCTACATCCTCTATTACCGGCTGATTGCCGACCTTGGCCCGGTGCGCTCGCTGACCGTGACCTTCCTGATTCCGCCGTTCGGCATGGTCTGGGGCGCACTGTTCCTGGGCGAGGCGCTATCGTGGGCCCATGCCGCTGGCGGCGCGCTGATCGGCCTGGCGGTGTGGCTGGTGCTGCGGCCGGTGATGGCCGACGTGCCGGCGGCGGCGGCGGTGGGGATGCCGGCGAAACGCTGACCTGTCAGCAAGCCGCCCCTGGGCGCGCTGGCGCTCCCGCCGTCGTTCCCGCGGCGACGTTGTACTGCTCCCGCACCATCATCACGACGCGGCGCGCCTGGCGCCAATGACGGATGGCGTCGGCCTCGGTACGTTCGGGGAAATCGACCTCGGCGCTCCAGTTGCAGCCGGTGTGGTCGGGCCGGTGCACGCACACCGCCCGCAGTTGGCAGTCATGGCAGCCGGGTTCCTGCCTCAGGTACACGCTGAGCAGGCGTTCCAGTTCGGATAGCGGCTTGGTCAGGCGCTTCATGATGGCTCCGTCAGGGCGCGGCATCGCTATGTCTACGCGGACCTCGGGCGCGTTCAGGCTTGCGTGGGCAGCGCCGCGGACAGATGCGTTTCGTCCGCCGCGCCGGCACGGCACTCGGGGCAGACGCCGTACAGCACCAGCATGTGCTCGCGCAAAATAAAGGCGTTGTCGGCGGCCACCTGGCGCTGGCGTTGCTCGATGCTTTCGTCGCGGAATTCCTCCACGCGGCCGCAGGCAACGCAGATCAGGTGGTCATGGTGGCCGCCTTCGTTGAGTTCGAACACGGCGTGGTCGGACTCGAAGGTGTGCCGCAGCAGGATGTCGGCCTGCACCAGCTGGTTGAGCACCCGGTACACGGTAGACAGTCCCGCATCCTCGTCCTGGGTCAGCAGGATGCGGTAGACATCCTCCGCACTGAGATGGCGCCGTGCGCTGGTGCGGAACACTTCAAGGATCCGCATCCGCGGCGACGTAGCCTTCAGGCCCGCGCGCTTGAGGTGGATCGGGCTGGACTGTTCGGATGACATGGCGGATGACATTGGAATGCTGCTGTTGCCCCGCATCGGACAGGGCGGCACCGTGCCCGTCGCCGCGCACGGCGGCGTCGATGGCTTGGCGGGATATTCAGGCTGGAGCGCCAGGGCCGGCCGCGCGCAGCGCTGGCGTCCCTGGCGGCACGCCGTGCCTGCACGACGCGCTGAATAAAAAGGCGGCCTGGCTTGCCTGCGGAAGACGCGATCGGGAAAGCGGGGTCTGGTTGCTTTCCCGATCTTCCGAAGACTGGCTACTGCCAAACGCTCCGCGTGACGGAGCGGTCCCCACAAAAGTCGGTATCGGATGCCGCGTGGCATGGCACGTGGCGGCGTCCGGAAATTCTGTCCTGCCAGGGTTCGGGGCGGTGCCGCTTGCCGCGGCGGCCTCGGTGCTGGCCGGGCTGCCTGGGTGGTGAAGCACCGTGCGTCAGGCAGTGATCGAATAGTAAATGGGAATCGATCTCATTACAAGTGAAATTTTTGCCGATCTGATTTCTGATTGAATCGAGGCCCAGTCACACTGAACTGCGCGGGGCTTCTTCCATGACATGACGCTGGACGGAGCCATCACCTCGCCTGCCTGCCGTGACCCAATTCACCTAAAGTTGACTTTGCTTTGACGAGCGCGCAGCCAGCATCGCTCCCAGATCCACAGCGGGAGCGCACCGCTGCGCTTGGCTTGTGTAGCGGCCCCGGCACAAGGTAAGGAGAAGCGTGATGGCTCAGGTATTCGACGCGATCATCATCGGCACCGGACAAGCTGGCCCCGCGCTGGCCGCGCGGCTGTCCGGCGCAGGCAAGAAAGTGGCAGTCATCGAACGTGCGAACTTTGGCGGCACGTGCGTGAACACCGGTTGCATCCCGACCAAGACCCTGATCGCGAGCGCGTATGCGGCCCATCTTGCGCGGCGCGCGGGCGACTATGGCGTGACGATCGGTGGGCCGGTTGCCATCGACATGAGGCAGGTGAAGGCGCGCAAGGACGAAATCGCCGGGCGCTCCGCCAGTGGCGTGGAACAGTGGATGCGCGGCCTGGCCAACGGCACCGTCTATCAGGGGCACGCCCGCTTCGAAAGCGCGCACACCGTGCGCGTCAATGGCGAACTGCTGGAAGCTGAGCGGATCTTTATCAACGTCGGTGGCCGGGCCCTCGTTCCGCCGATGCCCGGGCTCGACGAAGTGGCGTACCTGACCAATGCGGGCATGATGAACGTTGACTACCTGCCCGAGCATCTGGTCGTCATTGGCGGCAGCTACATAGGCCTGGAGTTTGCCCAGATGTACCGACGCTTTGGCGCCAGGGTCACCGTGGTGGAAAAAGGCCCGCGCCTGATCCAGCGCGAGGACGAAGACGTGTCGGAGGCGGTGCGGGAGATCCTGGAGCGGGAGGGGGTCGAAATCCGCCTCGATGCCAACTGCCTGACTGCCCGCCGGGCGGGAGCAGGCATCTCCGTCGGGCTCGATTGCGCGTCTGGTTCGCGCGACGTCAATGGCTCGCACCTGCTCCTGGCAGTGGGGAGGGTACCCAACACGGCAGACCTGGGACTCGACAAGGCAGGGGTCGAAACCGACGAGCGGGGCTATATCAAGGTGGATGAACAGTTGCGCACCAGCGTCCCCGGCATCTGGGCGCTGGGTGACTGCAACGGCCGCGGGGCCTTCACGCATACGTCGTATCACGACCACGAAATCGTCGCCGCCAACTTGCTCGACAACGATCCTCGCACGGTTGCGGACCGCATCACGGCCTATGCCTTGTTCACCGATCCCCCGCTCGGGCGCGCCGGCATGACTGAAACGGAGGCCCGCCAGTCCGGGCGCAACGTTCTTGTCGGCAGGCGCCCCATGAGCCGCGTCGGGCGCGCCGTGGAAAAGGGCGAAAGCCAGGGTTTCATGAAGGTGGTGGTCGACGCCGACAGCCGCTTGATCCTGGGCGCGGCAATCCTGGGTCTGAACGGCGACGAGGTGATTCACTCCCTGCTCGACGTGATGTATGCCGGGGCGCCCTATACCACCATCAGCCGCGCCATGCACATCCATCCCACGGTATCCGAGCTGGTGCCGACAATGCTGCAGGAGCTGGCATGAGTGGATGGAAATGGCGACAGCCGAAGGTGAGGCGTAGGCCTGCGGCATCAGAGTCCCTTGGTGAACGAGTCCGACTCGCCGGCGCGGGCGCCGTCGGTGTACAAGTCGTAAGCACCGATGCGCGCACCGTCCGTGAACGGATCGGGCTTGCGAGCGGGCGACGCGGACACACCTGTCCGGTCCATGCCGGCCACAACGACTTCTCCTGCGTGGGCGTAGCCGCCCGACAGCGCGGCAGCAACGGTCAGGGTCGTCGACGCAACAACAAGAATACGGGCGAAATGGGAAATCATGATCAGCTCCTGAATCTTGGTAGGAAGAACCTCGTTTGCGGCTTCGCTGGATTGGTGCGTCGCCGTTGGGTTCAATGTAGGAGCCAGCTACTCAACACAGTAGAGCGATGAGTAGCGATTCAATGACAACCGATGGTTGGTAATGGTGGGATTCAGGCCGTGGGCCACGGCCGCTTGCAGCGTTCCGGGCAGGCATGGCAACACTCAAAATGGGGTTGGCTTGCCGCCGGATGCCAATGTGTTCGCTCATCGACACGGGTGCTGCTTTGCAGCAGCTTGGCTTGGTGTAGCGCTCGGCACGATCTCCTGGCAGCCTCAGGTCCTTGCCATGGTGACGCCCATGCGCTTTCGCGGCTATGGCATCCACGTATTGAACGTGAGCGTATCGACGCAGCCAGGCGCCGGGGCCGTGGAAGCCGCCGAGGCCGCGCTGGCCGGGCCACTGATGGAGCTGGCGGCGGCGATCCAGTTGCGGATGCTGCGGCTGGAGAACGAGGGATCCGGCTAATCCGCGCCGGGCGTGGTCCTGGCAAACATGGACATGTGCCGCGTGATATGGCTTAGCAGTTCGAGCGCAGCCGCCGGCAATGGCCGGCCGGCCTTCACCATCAGCCTTGCCTGGGTGCCCATGAACAGCGGGTGATCGATCGGCACGACGGCGAGCGTGCCTGCCGCGATCTCGCGATAGGCGGCAAATTCACCGATCAGCGTCATGAAATTGTTGTAGCCGACGAACTGCTTCAGGGCCGTCAGCGAATTGCTGACCAGCGTCGCCCGGATCGAGATGTTCTCGGCAAACTCCACCATGCTCAGTGCATGACCCACGCCGAAAGATGCCGGCATGATCGCGAGCGGGTAGGCCTGCAGATCCTGGAGGCTGGCCGCGCCGCCGCGCACGGCAAGCGGATGGTCGGGGCGGACCAGCAGGACCACCGGCTGCGCCGCACTCGCGCGGTACTCGACGCGCGGATGGGGCGGCGGATTGTACGCCAGCCCGATATGTGCGCGGCTTTCGGCGACTTCCTGCAGCACGCCGTCCACCGCCAGGATGTCCATGTGGATATCGAGCTTCGGATACCGGGCGCAGAACTGCGCAAGGACTTCGTTGACCAGGAGGTCCACATAGCCTTCGCTCAGCACCAGCCGGACCTCGCCTTGCTGCAAGCCCTTCAGTGAATGCAACTGGTCTTCGAGCTTCTCCTGGTGCGAGCGATAGCCACGCCAGAACTCGAGCAGGTGCGCAGCCGCCGCAGTCGGCTTGAGGCCACGCGGCTCGCGCTCGAACAGCGTCGCGCCGAGTTCTTCCTCGAGCAGCCTGATCTGCCGGGTGATCACGGACGGCGAGGTATTGAGGCTTTCCGCGGCCCCCCGGATGGTGCCGTGAGCCACGACTTCCCGGAAGTATCGCAACCGCTGCTGGTTGATCTCTCGCATGTCGAAACGCTCCGCTTCGCTTTCTGACCGCGCTGACGATACCTGAAGCCGGAGGCCCTTGCGCGGCACTTGCGGCACTCGGCGGAAAATCCGTTGCTCAAAAGGGAACGAACCGTGGACTTAGTTGCTCTTTGCCTGCCCCTCTCCGGCTGCCAGACTTCAGGCCAGAAAAACATGCAGACGACACGCAACCACAGGAGACAGGCAGCATGCTGGCAATTCCCACCTCGAGCGCCGCCGACGGCGCTTCCGACGCTTCCTCGCTGTACAGCAAGATCAACTGGCGCTTGCTGCCTTTCCTGCTGGTCTGTTACCTGTTCGCCTATCTGGACCGGGTCAATGTCGGCTTCGCCAAGCTGCAGATGCAAAGTGACCTGGGCTTCTCCGATGCCGCGTACGGCGTGGGCGCGGGGATTTTCTTTATCGGCTACGTGCTGTTCGAGTTGCCCAGCAACCTGATGCTGCCGCGGGTCGGCGCGCGCAAGACGTTCAGCCGCATCCTGGTGCTGTGGGGCATTACCTCCGCCTGCATGCTGTTCGTGCGCAACGTGCCGACGTTCTACGCCATGCGCTTCCTGCTCGGCGTGTTCGAGGCGGGATTCGCCCCGGGCATGATCTATTACCTGTCGTGCTGGTACGGTCCGCAACGCATGGCCCGCGCCATCGCGATCGTCTTCCTGGCGGGCCCGATCGGCGGGATCGTCGGGGGTCCGGTGTCGGCGTGGCTGATGACCGCGCTCGCCGGCCAGGCCGGTCTCGCGGGCTGGCAGTGGATGTTCCTGGTCGAGGGCCTGCCCTGCATCCTGCTCGGTGTGATGGCTTTGCGGCTGGTGCCGGATCGGCCCGCCCAGGCCAGCTGGCTGAGCGAACAGGAACGGCGCCTGCTTGAAGCCGAGCTGAGTCCCGCGGCGGCGCACAAGCATTCCTTCAAGGCCGTGGCGAAGGACGCGCGGGTCTACGTGCTGGCCCTGGCATACTTCTGCATCATCGCAACCATCTACGCCATCAGCTTCTGGCTTCCGAGCCTCATCAAGGCACAGGGCGTGAACGATACGGTGCAGCTTGGCTGGTACTCGGCCATCCCCTACCTGGCTGCCGCCTTTGGCATGGTCTTCATGGGCCGCAGGTCTGACCGGGTCGGGGAGCGGCGCTTCCACTGCGCGGTGCCTGCGCTGGGCGCGGCGGTGCTGCTGGCGGCCTCGTTTGCAACGGATGGAAACCTGTTCGTGACGCTGGCATTGCTGACGCTCGCCACGATGGGGCTGTGGATGGCCTACACGGTGTTCTGGGCCATGCCCGCCGAATACATCAAGGGTCCGGCGGCGGCGGGCGGCATCGCGCTGATCAATACCATTGGCTTGTCGGGCGGTTTCTGGGGTCCTGCCGTCATCGGCTGGACCAAGGGCGCGACCGGCAGCCTAAGTTATGGGGTGCTGCTGATGGCTTCGCTGCCGTTGCTCGCCGCCGTGATCGTCCTTGCCAACAAGCTGCCGGCCAAGCGCTGAACCTGCGCCAGGCGGCATGAATCAAGTATCGTGTCCGGACGCACCGGAGATCAAAAGGAGTAGCAATGCGCTTGCATCTTTCAACCTGGGCTGAAATCGAGCAATACCTGGCGCGCAGCCGTACCATCGTGGTTCCGATCGGCTCGAACGAGCAGCACGGACCGACCGGGCTGCTCGGCACCGACTGGCTGTGCCCGGAAATCATCGCCAATGAAGCGGAGAAGGGGGCCGATGTCCTGGTGGCACCGACGTTCAATATCGGTATGGCGCAGCATCACCTCGCCTTTCCGGGGACCATTTCCCTGCGCCCCTCGACCTTTATCGCCGCGATCGGTGACTGGGTCCGCTCGCTGGCCGGGCATGGCTTCGAGAAGATCCTGTTCCTGAACGGCCACGGGGGCAATGTGGCATCAATTGAAGCCGCGTTCTCCGAGCTCTACGCCGAGGCGAGCTTCGCCAGGCGCCGCGCGGGCTTCGCGCTAAAGCTGTGCAACTGGTGGGACCTGGAAGGCGTCGGCGAGCTGGCGCGCAATCAGTTCCCGGCTGGCCACGGCTCGCACGCCACGCCTTCCGAGATTGCGATCACTCAGTGGGCTTTTCCGGACGCCATCAAGATTGCCGACTATGCGCCGAAGATCGCACCGTCGGGCCCGATCCGCGAAGCGCTGGACTTCCGCGCGCGCTATCCGGATGGCCGTATCGGCTCCGATCCGGGACTGGCGACGCCGGAAAAGGGTGCCGAGCTGGTCAGGCTGGCCGCGCAAAGCCTGGTGCGCGAACTGGAAGCGTTCGGCCGCGAGTCCATGCCCGCCTGATTCACACGCTGCGCGCCGCGGTGGGGAACGTTGCAGAAGGCCCGCTGGGCCTCCGCCTACGGCGGCTATCTTGCGCCAAGAAGCGCCGCGCACCTTCAGGCTGTCGATGACGGTCGGCTTCCGAGCGCTGTGGCGCCCTCCGCGCTCTCCGTGCCCCCAGGGCCTTCGGCGACGGCGCCCTGCAGCAGGTCCAGCAGCGCCTGCGGCGCATACGGCTTGCGCAGCACCGCGGCGTCGCCCAGCGCCTGGTGCTGGGCCGGCGTCAGCGCCAGCGGATAGCCGGTGGCAAACACGATACGCAGCCGCGGCTGGCGCTGGCGCGCGGCCAGTGCCAGGTCCACGCCCGAGCCACTGGTGCCGCCGTGCAGCGCGACATCGGTCAGCAGCAGGTCGAAGGTGCCGGCGGCAAGCAGTGCCAGCGCCTCGATGTCGTTCTGCGCCTCGGTCACCTCGGCGCCGCAGGCGCGCAGCAGTTCCGCCGTGCTGGCGCGCACCTGCGCGTCGTCGTCGACGCACAGCACGCGCGTGCCCGAATCACTGGGCGCGCGGCCGGCGGCAGCCACAGCCGCTGCCCCCGCGGCACGCTGTTCCCGGTTGGCCAGCACATGGCGGACCCTGCGCGCCAGCGCTTCATGTGTATAGGGCTTGCTGAGCAGTTCGACGCCGGGATCCAGCCTGCCGCCGTGCACGATGATGCTGTCGGTATAGCCCGAGGTGAACAGCACCCCGATGCCCGGCAGCCGCTCGCGCACCTTGTCGGCCAGTTCGGTGCTGCGCAAGGGCCCCGGCATCACCACATCGCTGAACAGCAGGTCGATGTGAACGCCCCGCTCGACGATGGCCAGCGCACCCTGCGCATCGCGCGCGCGCAGCACGTGGTAGCCCAGGCTGGCAAGCATCTCGACCACGGTGGCGCGTACGTCCTCGTCGTCCTCGACCACCAGCACGGTTTCGCCGCCGCCGCGCGCGCGGTCCATATCGGGTTCGGCATCGGGATCCTCGGCCATGTGCACGCGCGGCAGGTAGAGCTTCACCGTGGTGCCGCGGCCGGGCTTGCTTACGATCTTCACATGGCCATCCGATTGGCGGATAAAGCCATACACCATGCTCAGGCCGAGGCCCGTGCCCTGGCCTTCGGGCTTGGTGGTGAAGAACGGCTCGAACACATGTTCCTGCACCTCGGGCGTCATGCCGGTGCCGGTGTCGGTGACCGCCAGCAGCACATACTGCGCCGCCGGCCGCGGCGCGCGCCCGTGCGGCGGCTCTTCCAGCGCCTCGTCGAGCCACGTGTTGCGCGCCTCGATGGTCAGGCGGCCCTGGCCGTGCATGGCGTCGCGCGCGTTGATCGCCAGGTTCAGCAGCGCGTTCTCGACCTGAAACGGGTCGACTAGCGTATTCCACAGGCCGTCGGCCACCACGGTTTCGATCTCGATGCCGTCGCCCAGCGCGCGCCGCAGCATGTCGTCCAGCGTGCGCGCCAGCCGGCCCAGGTTGACCACGCGCGGGGCCAGCGGCTGGCGCCGCCCGAATGCCAGCAGCTGCGACGACAGCTTGGCGCCGCGGGCCACGCCGGCCAGCGCATTGCGCAGCCGCGGCGCGGCGTCGGTATTGCCGGACAGGTCGCGCGCCAGCAGCTGCAGGTTGCCGCCGATCACCTGCAGCAGGTTGTTGAAGTCATGGGCGACGCCGCCGGTCAGCTTGCCGATGGCTTCCATCTTCTGCGCCGTGCGCAGGGCCTGGTCGGCATGGCGCAGCGCCGCCTGGACTTCGCGGTCGCCGGTCACGTCGCGGCCGACGCCGTGGAGATGGCCGTTGGCCGGATCCACCGTCAGGGTCCAGGCCAGCCAGCGCAACGCGCCGTCCGCGCGCGGCTGGCGGCATTCGAAACGCACCGGCGTGCCGTCGTGGCGCAGCGCCGCCAGCTGCGCGGTCACCAGCACCAGGTCGTCCGGATAGATGAACGACAGGTAAGGCCGGCCCAGCGCCTCGTGCGGGGCATGGCCAAGCGTGCGTGTCCAGGCCGGGCTGATGCGCTGCAGGGTGCCGTCGAAGCCGGCCACGATCAGCAGGTCTTCGCTCAGTTCCCACAGCCGGTCGTGGTCAGTCACGGCCTGCGCGATGCGCCGCTCGAGCGAGGCATTGAGGTCCTGCAGGCGGCGCTCGGTGGCGCGCCGCAGCTCTGACAGGCGCAGGTTGCTGGCCACGCGGGCCAGCAGTTCGCGGGCCGAGAAGGGCTTGATCAGGTAATCGTCGGCGCCCGATCCCAGGCCGCTCACGCGCGCTTCCTCGCCGGCGCGCGCCGACAGCAGCAGCACCGGCGTGTCGCGCAGCGCCGGATCCGCGCGCACGGCCTGCACCAGGCCGAAGCCGTCGAGCCTGGGCATCATCACGTCCGACACGATCAGCGCGGGCAACTGGCGGCGCGCCAACTCGAGCGCGGCCTCGCCGTCGGGTGCCACCTCGACGCGGTGGCCGGCGGCATTCAGCAGCCGGCGCATGTAGTCGCGCAGGTCGTCGTTGTCGTCAACCACCAGCACGGTGGCGGGGGCAGCCGCTTCGCCGCCGGGCGCAGGCGCATGTTGCGGGCTGTACTGCGCGTCCTCTGCGGCCATGGCCAGCGCCGGTGCCTCGGCATGCGGCCAGCGCAGCGTCGCGTCCACGTAGGCGCGGGCCTGCGCACTGCTGGCCGCGAGCGCTGGCACCGTGTCCGCCGGCACGTCCCCGGCGGCCGCCACCGGCATCGTGACCGTGAAGCAGGTGCCCTGGCCCTGCATGCTGTCGACTTCGACGGTGCCGCCATGCAGGCGCACCAGTTCCCGCACCAGCGCCAGGCCGATGCCGCTGCCTTCGATCGAGCGGCCCTGCGCGCCTTCGACGCGATGGAAGCGCTCGAAGATGCGCGGCAGCTCGCCGGCCGGGATGCCGATGCCGGTGTCGCGCACGCGCAGCACCGCATTGTCCCCATGGGCCACGATGCTGACGGTGATGCTGCCGGCAAACGTGAACTTGAACGCATTGGAGACCAGGTTCAGCACGATGGTCTCCCACATGTCGCGGTCCACCGCCACCGGCTGCGGCAGCGGTTCGCATTCGACGCGCAGCGACATGCCGGCGCTCTCGACACAGGCACGGAACAGCGAGGCGAGGTCGGCGGTGAAGGCGGCGAGGTCGGTGGGGTGGCGCCGCATGCGGATGCGGCCGGCCTCGATGCGCGAGAAGTCGAGCAGCGCGTTGACCAGCTTGAGCAGGCGCATGCCGCTGCGGTGGGTCATCTCCAGCAGCGAGCGTTGTTCGTCGCCGGCGCTGTCGTCGCCAGTGCCGGCGCGCCGCAGCAGCTCTTCGAGCGGTCCCAGCATCAGCGTCAGCGGCGTGCGGAACTCATGGCTGATGTTGGAGAAGAAGGTGGTCTTGGCGCGGTCGATCTCGGCCAGCGCCTCGGCACGCTTGCGCGCTTCCTCGTAGGCCTGCGCCGAATGCATGGCCGCGCCGATCTGGCCCGCCACCAGGTTCAGGAAGCTGCGGTAGCGCTCGCCGAACAACCGGTACGGGTTCAGCCCCACCACCAGCACGCCGCGATGCGAGGCGCTGCCCGACGGCGCCACCGGGATCACCGCGGCCGCATCCGTGGGCACACCCCACGCGCCGGCGGGCAGCGGCGCGGCAAAGCGCGTTGCCAGCTGCTCGATCAGCGCCGGCTGTTGCTGCTGCAGGACCTCGGCCACCGGCCACGGCGCCATGCCTTCGAGCGAGATCGCGGGCGGTGCGGCGGGGTGAGCAGGATCGATGCCGCTGGCGACCACGCGCTGCAGGTCGGTGGCGCCGGGTTCGGCGATGTAGAGCAGCGCGAAGACGATGTCGCGCGGGTCCGATGCCAGCGCGCCCATGGTGCGCTCGCACGCCTGGCGCCACGAACGCGCGTCGGTGGCCGCCGCGGCCACGTCACGCAACACATTCAGTTGTCGCTCGGCCAGGACGCGCTCGGTATCGTCGCTGTTGGCGCAGATGATGCCGCCGGTGCCGCCGTGGTCGTTCGGCACGGGGCTGTACGAAAAGGTGTAGTAGGTCTCTTCCGGATACCCGTTGCGCTCCATGATCAGGAGCTTCTGCTCGACGAAGGTGCCCTCGGCACCGGTCATCGCGGTGTCGAGCAGCGGGCCGATTTCCGGCCAGATTTCACGCCAGACCACTGCGGTCGGCTGGCCCAGCGCGCCGGGGTGCTTGCCGCCGATGATGGACTTGTAGGCGTCGTTGTAGAAGAAATGCAGCGCCTCGCCCCAACCGATCCAGATCGGCTGGCGCGAGGTCAGCATGATGCGGATGGCCGTCTTCAGGCTGTGCGGCCACGCCTGCGGCGGCCCCAGCGGCGTGGCGGCCCAGTCGTGCGCGCGGATCAGCGCGCCCATCTCGCCGCCCCCGGCCAGAAAGCCAGGCATGTCTGGGCAGGCGGGCGCTTGCGGCCCGATGCCGTCGGGTCTGCTCATGGTGGTCTCCCGAGCCGCGCCTGCGCTGCGCGCGCGTCCCGCAAGACTTTGCCTAGCCTGGTGGCGCAATGCAAGCTGCGCCGGCGCCTACAGCGGCGGGTTCACCCAGTACGGGTCCCGCCCGTAGTACTCGTGCAGCGACTTGCCCCACTGCGGATCGGCCATGGCCGGCCAGCTGTCCTTGTTGAAGCCGGGGGCGGACTTGATCCGATCCGCCGTCACGGCGATCCGGAAGCACTTTTCGTCGGTGTCCATCACCAGGGCGTTCCACGGGATGGCGTGCAGCGTATCGCCAATGCCGAGGAAGCCGCCGGCCTTCAGCACCGCGTAGGCGATGCGGCCGTGCGGCACGTCCAGCATGATCTCGGAGATCGTGCCGACGTGTTCGCCGTCGGACGAGTACGCCTTGGTGCCGTCCAGGCTGGATGCCGCCATGACTTCCGGACCGGGGCCTTCGCCCACGCCCGAACCGATGATGGCCGCGCCTTGACTGCTGGGAGATTGGGTTTGCATGTTGGGCTCCTTGTGCCAATGAACTCAGGAACATGGAGCGTGCGCAATGACCATGCCTGCACCGCGGGCGGCGCCGCAGCGGGCCACGCAAGGCTGTTTTGCCGCGTCGGGCGCGCGGCAACGTAATTCTTTCGCGCCGGGTTTGCAAAAATGCGCGCCGGGACGGCCGCGTTCAGAACTGGTGGCGCATCCCCAGCATGACGTCCACGCGCGTGCTGCCGTCCACGCCGGCGGCCGGGGTGCCGGCCCGGTATTCGGTCTGCCGGCCGACGACAGGCGCTGGTTTTCCTGGTCGATGCGGGCACCCAGGAAAGGTGCCGTGTCTGGCGCTGCACTGGCGAATCGCGTCAGCCTTCTGCAGGGGCGGCCGGCATGTCGCGCGACAGGCCCAGGATCCAGCCGCGGAAGGCCGCCAGTGCCTCCGATTCCGGCCGGCCCTCGGGGTAGGCGAAATAGTAGCCCTGGTCCTGGTCCTGGTCCTGGTCCAGCATGCGGGCCAGCGGCGTCACCAGCTGCCCGGTCTGCAGCTCGCGCTCGATCAGCAGCCGCGGCGCCAGGCCGATGCCGAGCCCCGCGGCGGCGGCGGCCGTCATCATCGTGAACAGCTCATAGCGCGGCCCGCGCGAGGCGGCCAGGCTGAAGTCCCAGCCCTGCGCCGCGTACCAGTCGCGCCAGGCGTTGGCGCGCGTGCTCAGGTGCAGGTGGCGGCAGCGTGCCAGGCTGGCGGCATCGGTGACGGCATGGTCGGCAAGGAAGGCCGGGCTGCACACCGGCACCATGCCGCCTTCGCGGAAGATCACGCCGCCGCGCGTGCCGGGCCAGAACTGGTCGCCGAAATAGATCGCCGCGTCGTAAGCGCACTCCTGGAACGAAAACGGCTGCGAGCGCGCCGACAGGTTGACGGTGACGTTGGGATGGCGCCGCGCAAAGTCGGGCAGCCGCGGGATCAGCCACTGCGTGGCGAAGGTGGGCACCACCGCCAGCTCCAGCGTGAAGCCCATGGCGCGGCCGGTGCTGATTTCCAGCGTGTCGCGCTGCAGGTGGTCCAGGTGCCGGCGGATGCGCGCGGCGTATTCGCGCCCGGTCTCGGTCAGTTCCAGGCGCCGCCGCACGCGCGTGAACAGCGCCACGCCCAGGCGTTGCTCGAGCTGCGCCACCTGCCGCCCCACCGCGCTGTGCGTCAGCGCCAGCTCGGCTGCGGCGCGGGTAAAGCTGCCCAGCCGTGCCGAGGCTTCGAAGGCCTGCAGCGCGCCCAGGTTGGGGATGTCGTTTCTCATGGGACGGCGAGGAAGGGAGTGCGACAGTATAAACAGCGGCGAGGCACCGGAGGTCGTGCGCCGCGCGCACAACGTTGTGCGCAATGCGCGCTTGTGCCCGGGCGGCGCGGGCCACTATCCTGCCCCGCGGATCGTTGCCATATTGCCCGCCGGGGTGAAAGCCGGTCCAGCCCACTTCCAAGCGCCCATGTCATCCAATATCTCCACGCTCCTCACCGCCAACGTCGGCGCCACCCGCGCCGCGCAACTGATGTCGCTGGTCACGCTGCCGGCCAGCCTGCCCCAGGACCCGCAAGGTGCTACCCGGGCCGAGATCGCCCAGGCGCTGAACATGGTGCTGTTCGGCGGCATCCTGGAACGCGTGCCGACCGGCCGCGCCTACACCGATGACGTCGCCGCCGCAGGCGGCAAGGTCACCTTCGACCACGGCGCGCTGCGCACGGTCAAGTGGCGCGACAACGGCGCGCTGCCCGAAGGCGAGGCCGCCTTTACCCGCATCCTGCGGCCGTTGGGCTACGTGCTCAACGGCACCTATCCGCTTGACCGCATCGGCATGACCGGGCGCTCGTACGCCCACGCCGATGCATCCGAGGACATTGCCCAGTTCTTCGTCAGCGAATTCCATCCGGAGCGCTTCAGCGAAGACTTCCGCGCCGCAGTCAGCCGCGTGACCGGCAGCTCCGCCGATCCGCTGACGCCGCGCGCGCAGACGCTGCTGTGGCAACTGGAGCGCGACGGCGCGCTGGCAGTGGCCGACGGCGCTGAACTGGTCGGCTTGCTGGTGCCTTGCTTCGAGCGCCAGCACGCTGCACCACGGCTGGCCGACTACGAAGCGCTGCTGCGCGAATCGGCCGAAATGGCGTGGATCGCCACCGAAGGCAATGCCTTCAACCACGCCACGGACCGCGTCGACGACGTGTTTGCGCTGGCCGAGCAGCAGAAGCAGCTGGGCCGGCCGATGAAGGACAAGGTGGAAGTGTCGGGCAGCGGGCGCGTCAGGCAGACGGCGTTCCGTGCCGATACCGTGCGCCGCACGTTCGTCGGTGCACAGGGCGAGGCCGTGGAGCGCGAGGTGCCGGGATCGTTCTACGAGTTCATCACGCGCGAGCGCTTTGCCGAGGCCGAAGCTGCGCCGCAGCGTTATGACCTCGGCTTTGATGCGGGCAATGCGCAGGGGATTTTCAGGATGACCGCGGCGGCGTGCTGAGCGCGAGTTGGGGATAGCCGTCGACTCCGCAGGTTGCGTGCTCCCTCTCCCGCTTGCGGGAGAGGGAGCGAACCATCGCTAGCCGAGCTTCTTCGCCGAAATCACCGCTTCGGCAACGTTGGCCGGCGCCTCGGCATAGTGCTTGAACTCCATGGTGAACGTCGCGCGACCCTGCGTCAGCGAGCGCAGCGTGGTCGAGTAGCCGAACATCGTCGCCAGCGGCACTTCGGCGCGCACGATCTTGCCGCCGCCACCGGCGATGTCTTCCATGCCGTGCACCATGCCGCGGCGTGACGAGAGGTCGCCCATCACGTTGCCGGTGAATTCCTCCGGCGTTTCCACCTCGACCGCCATCATCGGCTCCAGCAGCGCCGGGCGGGCCCGCCGCATGCCTTCCTTGAACGCCATCGAGCCCGCCATGCGGAAGGCATTCTCGTTCGAGTCCACATCGTGGTACGAGCCGAACACCAGCGTGGCCTTGATGTCTACTACCGGGTAGCCCGCCAGCACGCCCGACTGCAGGGTCTCGCGGATACCCTTGTCCACCGCCGGGATAAATTCGCGCGGCACCACGCCGCCCTTGATCGCATCGACGAATTCGTACCCGGCGCCGTGCGGCATCGGCTCGAGGTTCAGCACCACGTGGCCGTACTGGCCGCGGCCGCCGGACTGCTTGATGAACTTGCCCTCCACGTCCTTGACCGGCTGGCGGATGGTCTCGCGGTAGGCCACCTGCGGCTTGCCCACCGACGCTTCCACGTTGAATTCGCGGCGCATGCGCTCGACCAGGATTTCCAGGTGCAGCTCGCCCATGCCCGAGATGATGGTCTGGCCGGATTCCTCGTCGGTGTTCACGCGGAACGACGGGTCCTCCTGCGCCAGGCGGTTCAGCGCAATGCCCATCTTTTCCTGGTCGGCCTTGGTCCTGGGCTCCACCGCCTGCGAGATCACGGGTTCGGGGAAGCTCATGCGCTCCAGGATGATGACCTTGTCCGGGTCGCACAGCGTATCGCCGGTGGTCGCCTCCTTCAGCCCGACCGCCGCGGCGATGTCGCCGGCGCGCACTTCCTTGATCTCCTGGCGCACGTTGGCATGCATCTGCAGGATGCGGCCGAGCCGCTCGCGCTTGGACTTGAGCGGGTTGTAGACGGTGTCGCCGGAATTGACCACGCCCGAATACACGCGGAAAAAGATCAACTGGCCGACGAAGGGATCGGTCATGATCTTGAACGCCAGCGCCGAGAACGGCTCGTCATCGCTCGGATGGCGCTCGGCCTGGCGGTCGTCCTCGGTGTGGCCGAGGATGGCGGGCACGTCGGCGGGCGAAGGCAGGTAGTCGATCACCGCGTCGAGCATGCTCTGCACGCCCTTGTTCTTGAAGGCACTGCCGCACAGCATCGGCACGATCTCGTTGGCGATGGTGCGCTTGCGCAGGCCACGCTTGATCTGCTCTTCGGTCAGCGCCTCACCCGACAGGTAGCGCTCGAGCAGGGCCTCGTCGGCCTCGGCGGCGGCTTCTACCATCTTGTCGCGCCAGGCCTGCGCGGTCTGCAGCAGCTCGGCCGGGATCTCCTGGTACTCGAAGCGCACGCCCTGGCTGGCATCGTCCCAGACGATGGCCTTCATCTTGACCAGGTCGATCACGCCCAGGAAATGGTCTTCGGCGCCGAGCGGGATCTGGATCGGCACGGCGCGCCCCTTGAGGCGGTCGGCGATCTGCGCATGCACGCGGAAGAAGTCCGCGCCGACGCGGTCCATCTTGTTGACAAAGGCGATGCGGGGCACAGCGTACTTGTTGGCCTGGCGCCAGACCGTCTCGGATTGCGGCTGTACGCCGCCGACCGCGTCGTAGACCATGCAGGCGCCGTCGAGCACGCGCATCGAGCGCTCGACTTCAATGGTGAAGTCGACGTGTCCCGGCGTATCGATGATGTTGATACGGTGTTCGGGGTAATTGCCGGCCATGCCTTTCCAGAAGGCGGTGGTGGCAGCCGACGTGATGGTGATGCCGCGCTCCTGCTCCTGTTCCATCCAGTCCATGGTGGCAGCGCCATCGTGCACTTCGCCCAGCTTGTGGTTGACGCCCGTGTAGAACAGGATGCGTTCGGTCGTCGTGGTCTTGCCTGCGTCGATATGCGCGCTGATGCCGATGTTGCGGTAGCGCTCGATGGGGGTCTTGCGGGACACAGTGTTCTCCTGGGTAACACCTCCGGAATAGAGTAGCACCACTGGAACTTTGCCGTTGTCCCTGCAGCACGCAGGGGAACGCGCGCGAGCGGCGCATGGCCCTGCATAACCCGGTGCTCGGCGTCTGAGGCGAGCCTAGGGGCGAGCTGCATTACCTTGCGGAATCCTCCCATCCTGCGCGCCGCCTTGCCTCCCTATACTGGCCCTGCATCGCGCCGGCCGATGCCCCGACATACCCATTCACGCGAACCGACGCATGACCACCATCCTGATCGTTGACGACCACCCGGCGATGCGGCTGATTCTCAAGACCCATCTGCTGCAGCTGCTCGGCGTCGATGAAGTGCTCGAGGCCGACAACGGGCAAAGCGCGCTCGAGCTGGTGCGCGCGCGCATGCCCGACCTCGTGCTGCTCGATCTCGACATTCCGCGTTCCAGCGGCCTCGACGTGGCGCCGCGCCTGCGGGCGATCCATCCGCAGGTGCGCCTGCTGGTGGTGACGGCGCTCGACCCGGCGGTGTTCGTCAGCCGCGCGTGGCAGGCTGGCGCGCAGGGGTTTGTCAGCAAGACGCAGGACCTGAAGGAAATCCTGCGCGCGGTCGAGTCGGTGCTGGCCGGCTATACCGTGTTCCCCGCGATGGGGCGGGACGGCGGCTCGCGCCACGCGGTTTCCGCCGACGACGAGATGCTGCGCCGGCTTTCCGACAAGGAACTGGTGGTGCTGCAGATGCTGGCGCGCGGCATGTCGTACAAGGCCATCAGCGCCAGCCTGTTCATCAGCAACAAGACCGTCAGCAGCTACAAGGCGCGCATCATGGCCAAGCTGCAGGTGTCGTCGCTGGTGGAACTGGTCGACTTCGCGCGCCGCTGCCACCTCGCCTTGTAGGCGCCAGTCGCCAGCTATTGTTCAGACATCGTATGACTGACGGCGCCTGGAAACACCCGGCAGGGCGTCCCGGGCGTCAGGCCTGCGCGCCGCCGGAGCCCGAGGCCTTGCGCAGCCGCTCGCGGCTGTTGGTCAGGTGCATGCGCATCGCCGCCTTGGCCGCGTCGGGGTCGCGGCGTTCGATCGCATCGTAAATGTTCTCGTGCTCGAACTGGACCCGCTCCAGGTACTGCTCGCGCTCCGGCGTATTGACCCGCAGCCGGCTGCGCGGGATCAGCATGGTGCCCAGGTGGTCCATGATGTCGGTGAAGTAGCGGTTGCCGGTGGCGCGGGCGATGGCCAGGTGGAAAGCAAAATCGCTGTCCACCGCGTCGTTGCCGGCGCCGGTATTGCGCTTGAGGTCGTCTAGCGCCTGGCGCATGGCGGCCAGCTGCGCGTCGCTGCGGCGCGCGGCGGCCAGTCCGGCCGCCTCGGCCTCCAGGCTGACGCGGAATTCCAGCATCGCCATCACGTCGATCGCGGTTCCCAGCGTATCCGGCCCGATGCGGAAGGGCGACGGTGCCTCCGCCGCGCGCGCCAGCACGAAGGTGCCGATGCCGTGGCGGGTTTCCACCAGGCCGCTGGCCTGCAGCCGCGACAAGGCCTCGCGCACCACGGTGCGGCTTACGCCCTGTGTCGCCATGATTTCCGATTCGGTCGGCAGCTTGTCGCCGGGCTTGAGCTGGCCCTGGCGGATCTCTTCGGAGAGCGCCTGCACCACTTCTTCGGCCAGGGTGCGGCCGCGGCGGCGCAACGGCACGGCCGCGGCGGCGTTGGGCGCACCGGCGGCGGGGGCAGCGGCAAGCGGGTCGGGCAGGGCAGGGTTGCGTGCGGTAGGCATGGCGGATACGGGCGGGGTTTCCCGGACTTGACCGGTTCGAGATGGCCTCATTATACTGGGTTATCAGTCATACGATGACAGATAACATAGCAATGCCGGAGACCAGACCCGAATGACCCATCCCGCCACTTCCGCCGCCCCCGCCATGCACGCCGGTGCCGGCCAGACCCCCGTGGTGACCGAACTCACCGTGGTGCCCGTGGCCGGGCACGACAGTATGCTAATGAACCTGTCGGGTGCCCATGGCCCGTACTTCACGCGCAATATCGTGATCCTGCGCGACAGCGCCGGCCACACCGGCGTGGGCGAGGTGCCGGGCGGCGAAGGCATCCGCCAGACGCTGGAAGACGCGCGTCCGCTGCTGGTCGGGCAGCCCATCGGGCAGTACCAGGCCATCCTGAACCGCGTGCGCGCCACCTTCGCCAGCCGCGACGCCGGCGGCCGCGGCCTGCAGACCTTCGACCTGCGCATCACCATCCACGCCGTCACCGCGCTGGAATCGGCGCTGCTCGACCTGCTCGGCCAGCACCTGGAGGTGCCGGTGGCGGCACTGCTCGGCGAAGGCCAGCAGCGCGACGCCGTCGAGATGCTCGGCTACCTGTTCTATATCGGCGACCGCCAGCGCACCACGCTGGACTACCGCACCGAAGCCGATGCCGGTAACGCCTGGTTCCGCCTGCGCAATGACGTGGCGATGACGCCCGAGGCGGTGGTCCGGCTGGCCGAGGCCGCGTACGAACGCTACGGCTTCAACGACTTCAAGCTCAAGGGCGGCGTGCTGCGCGGCGAAGAAGAAATGCAGGCGATCCTGGCGCTGGCCGAACGCTTCCCCAAGGCCCGCATCACGCTCGACCCCAACGGCGCCTGGTCGCTGGCCGAGGCCGTACGCCTGTGCCGTGACAAGCGCGGCGTGCTGGCCTACGCCGAAGACCCGTGCGGCGCCGAGGACGGCTATTCCGGCCGCGAAGTGATGGCCGAGTTCCGTACCGCCACCGGCCTGCCCACGGCGACCAACATGATCGCCACCGACTGGCGCCAGATGGGCCACGCGGTGCGCCTGCAGTCGGTCGACATCCCGCTGGCCGACCCGCACTTCTGGACCATGCAGGGTTCGGTGCGCGTGGCGCAGATGTGCGCCGAATGGGGCCTGACCTGGGGCTCGCACTCGAACAACCACTTCGATATCTCGCTGGCGATGTTCACCCATGTGGCCGCCGCCGCGCCGGGCCGGGTCACCGCCATCGACACGCACTGGATCTGGCAGGACGGCGAGAACCTGACCAAGGCGCCGCTGAAGATCGAGAACGGCCTGGTGCAGGTGCCGAAGACGCCGGGCCTGGGGGTGGAGCTCGACATGGACGCGCTGGGCCGCGCCCACGCGCTGTACCAGAGCAAGGGCCTGGGCGCGCGCGACGATGCCATCGCCATGCAGTTCCTGATCCCCGGCTGGCAGTTCAACAACAAGGCGCCCTGCATGGTGCGCTGAGCCGGCACGGCAGTCCGGTATCGACAAGACAGAGCAGGAGACAACGATGTATTCCTCCCAACGCACGGGTGCCCTGCGCCTGCAAGACTGGCTGCGCATGGTTGCCGTCGGCTCGGTGCTGACGGTCGCGGCGCTGGCCGCGCTGGCGGCCGGCAACGCCCGGGCCGCGCAAGACTGGCCGCAACGCCCTGTTTCGGTGGTGGTGCCGTTCCCCGCGGGCGGTTCCACCGACACCATCGCGCGCATGCTGACGGCGCCGCTCAACGAGAAGCTGGGCCAGCCGTTCGTGGTCGACAACAAGCCCGGGGCGACCGGCGCCATCGGTGCGACCTTCGTCAAGCGCGCGCCGGCGGACGGCTACACCATGCTGGTGGCGTCGATCGGCGTCTTTGCCGTCAACCCGTTCCTGCAGAAGAACCTGGGCTACGACCCGGTCAAGGACTTCGACCTGCTGACGGTGGCGGTGCGCGCGCCTAACGTGCTGGTGGTCAATCCGCAGTTCCCGGCGAATAACGTGCAGGAACTGGTGGCGCACATGAAGAAGAACCCGGGCAAGGTCAGCTTTGCCTCGTCCGGCGCGGGGTCGTCCGACCACCTGACCGCGGCGCTGTTCTGGCAGAAGACCGGCACCGACGGCCTGCATGTGCCGTACAAGGGCGGCGCGCCCGCCATCTCCGACCTGCTCGCCGGCCAGGTGGACGTATCGTTCCAGAACATCAACGCGGTGCTGCAGCACATCCGCACCGGCAAGCTCAAGGCGCTGGCGGTGACGGCGGACAAGCGCCCGGCCGTGCTGCCCAACGTGCCGACCATGGCCGAAGCCGGGGTCAAGGAAGTCGAGGTCTATTCCTGGCAGGGCGTCGCCGCGCCGCGCGGGCTGCCCGCCGACGTGAAGACGCGCCTGCACGGTGCGCTGGTCGGCGCGCTGAACGATCCGAAGATGCGCCAGAAGCTGTCGGAGAGCGGCTTCGAGGTGGTGGCGAATACGCCCGAGCAATTCAGCCAGTTTGAAGCGCAGGAACTGCAGCGCTGGAAGACCGTGATCGAGAAGGGCCGCATCGTGCTCGACTGAGCGCAACAAGCATCGACCGCACCTGACCAACACACCGACAGCGCCGGCCGCCGCACGACCACCGTGCCGCGCCGGCGCACCTGCAACAACAATGGAGACATAGCATGACCCAGGGACGCCGCATTTTCCTCAAGCAGACTTCCGCGCTGGCCGCGGGCATCGCCGCCGGCCCGCTGGCCGGCCTCGCCACAGGCGCGCACGCCGCGCAGCAGGCCTGGCCGACGCGCCCGATCCGCCTGGTGGTGCCGTACACCGCCGGCGGTTCGTCCGACATCATCGCGCGGCTGATCAGCAAGCAACTGGGCGAAGCGCTGGGCCAGTCCGTGGTGGTCGACAACAAGCCGGGCGCCAACGGCAACGTCGGAGCGGCCATGGTTGCGCAGGCCACCGACAACCATACGCTGATGCTGTGCGATATCGGCGCGCTGGCGATCAGCCCGTCGGTTTATACCAAGCTCAGCTTCAACATCGCCAAGGACCTCAAGCCGGTGACGATGCTGGCGTACTCGCCGCACCTGCTGGTGGTGCATCCGTCAGTGCAGGTCAGCAACCTGAAGGAACTGGTCGAACTGTCCAAGCGCAGCCAGCTCAACTTCGCCGTGACGGCGATCGGCAGCGCGCCGCACCTGGCCGGCGTAGCGGTGGAGCAGGCCACCGGCGCCAAGTGGCAATACGTGCCGTACAAGGGCGGCTCGCAGGCGATTGCGGACACCGTGGGCGGCAGCGCGCAGGTGCTGATGAACGGCATGCTGGCCACGCTGCCGCATGTGCAGTCGGGCAAGCTCAAGCTGATCGCCCAGTCCAAGCGCACGCGCATGCCGCTGCTGCAGAACGTGCCGACCATTGCCGAGCAGGGCGTGCCCAACTTCGAGTCGGGCACGTGGCAGGGCGTGATGGCGCCGGCCAGCATGCCGGATGCGCTGGTGACGCGCCTGAACGCCGAGCTGATCAAGATCATCCGCGCGCCGGAACTGCGTTCGCAACTGGTCCAGCAGGGTGCCGAAGTGGTGACGATGACGCCGGCGGAAACCGGCAAGTTCTTCGTGGCCGAGCAGGCGCGCTGGGCGGGGGTGGTGAAGCAGGCGGGGATCAAGCTGGAGGCTTGACCGGCAGGGATCGGCCGCCCCGGCAGGGCGCTTCGACGCGATAAACGACAGGCGGCCCGCGTGACGAACGCGGGTCGCTTTCTTTTCTTTTGCGCTGGCTTATTAAAACAAAAAGCCCCGCACAAGGCGCGGGGCTCATCATTGCAAGTGTTGCGCTTATCCCCGCAGTGCCGCCGGCAGCAATCCCTGCGGCAGGTTCTGGTAGCACACCGGGCGCAGGAAACGGTCGATCGCCGTGGCGCCGACCGAGGTCGAACGCACGTCAGACGTGGCCGGGAAGGGCCCGCCATGCACCATGGCGTGAGCAACTTCCACGCCGGTCGGATAGCCATTGCACAGCACGCGCCCGGCCTTGCGCTCCAGCACCGGCAGCAGCTGGCGCGCGGCGTCGAGGTCGGCGTCGTCGAGCTGCATCGTGGCGGTGAGCTGGCCTTCGAGCTGGTTGGCCAGCGCCAGCACCTCTTCCAGGTCGCGGCACACTACCAGCACGGTCGACGGGCCGAACACTTCGGCCTGCATGCGGTGATCGGCCAGGAACTGCGCGGCGGTGGTCTCGAACATCACCGGACGGGCCTGGTTGACACCCGTGGCGGCGACGCCGTCGCCGATACGCTGCAGCCCATCCAGCGACGACAGCTGCGCCACGCCCTTTTCATAGGCGGCATGGATGCCGGGCGTCAGCATGGTCGCCGCCGGCTTGCCGCCCAGCGCGTCGAGCGCGGCGGCACGGAACTGGTCCAGCGCCGGGCCTTCGATGCCGATCACCAGGCCGGGGTTGGTGCAGAATTGCCCGACGCCCAGCACCAGCGAATCGACCAACTGGCGGCCGATCTCGGCGCCGCGCGCCTGCAGTGCGGCGGGCAGCAGGAACACCGGATTGATGCTGCTCATCTCGGCATACACGGGAATCGGCTGCGGACGCGCGTTGGCCGCCTGAATCAGCGCCATGCCGCCCGAACGCGAACCGGTGAAGCCGACCGCCTGGATCGCGGGGTGCGACACCAGCGCCGTGCCGACGACATTGCCCGCGCCCACCAGCAGCGAGAACACGCCTTCGGGCAGGCCGGCGTCCTGCACGGCTTTCTGGATCACGCGGCCGACCAGTTCGGACGTGCCCAGGTGCGCCGAATGCGCCTTGACCACCACCGGGCAGCCGGCTGCCAGCGCCGAGGCGGTGTCGCCGCCCGCAACGGAGAAGGCCAGCGGGAAGTTGCTCGCGCCGAACACCGCCACCGGGCCGATGGCGATGCGCTGCATGCGCAGGTCGGGGCGCGGCGGGGTGCGCTCGGGCAGCGCGGCGTCGAAGGTGGCCTCCTGCCAGCGGCCTTCGCGCAGCACGGTCGCGAACAGGCGCAACTGGCCTGCGGTGCGGCCGCGCTCGCCCTGCAGGCGCGCGATTGGCAGGCCGCTTTCCTGGTGCGCGCGCTCGATCAGCGTGTCGCCCAGCGCCTCGATGCCGGCGGCGATCGCGTCCAGGAAGCCCGCGCGCTGCTCGGACGAGGTATTGCGATAGGTATCGAAGGCCGCTTCGGCCAGCGCGCAGGCGCGCTCGACGTCGGCCTGGCCGCCGCCGTGGAAGTCAGGGCCCAGGGTCTCGCCCGTGGCCGGGTTGATGGCCTGCAGCGTCGATTCGGTGCCGCGCACGGCTTGCGCGCCGATCAGCATGTCGCCGGTGATTTGCATGGGAGGTTCCTTGTCAACGTTTGAGTGTGGCAGAAGAGGACAAGCCGGCCGGAGGGCAAGGTGCCCCGCGGCCGGCTTGTCGCGATGCATATGGCAAGGACGGATCGGATTACTGCGGGCCGAGCTTGTTGATCAGCGTGCCCAGCATTTCCATCTCTTCGCCGGTCAGGTCGGTCAGCGGCGCGCGCACCGGGCCGCCGTCGCGGCCGACGATGCGGGCGCCGGCCTTGACGATGCTCACGGCGTAGCCAGCCTTGCGGTTGCGGATGGCCAGGTACGGCAGGAAGAAGTTGTCGATCAGGCGGCCTACGGTCTCTTGATCGTCCGCGGCGATGGCGCGGTAGAAGTCCATCGCGGTCTTCGGGATGAAGTTGAACACCGCCGACGAGTACACCGGCACGCCCAGCGCCTTGTAGGCGGCGGCGTAGACCTCGGCCGTGGGCAGGCCGCCCAGGTACGAGAAGCGGTCGCCCAGCTTGCGGCGGATGCTGACCATGGACTCGATGTCGCCCACGCCATCCTTGAAACCGATCAGGTTGGGGCAACGGTCGGCCAGGCGGGACAGCTGCTCGGCGTTCAGTTTGGAGTTGGCGCGGTTGTAGACGATCACGCCGATGCCGACCGACTTGCAGACCTCTTCCACGTGGGCGGCGACACCGTCCTGGCTGGCTTCGGTCAGGTAGTGCGGCAGCAGCAGCACGCCGGCGGCGCCAAGGCGCTGGGCTTCCTGCGCATAGGCGATGGCGGTGCGGGTCGGGCCGCCGGCGCCGGCCAGGATGGGCACCTTGCCGGCGCAGGTCTTGACCGCGGTGTCGACCACGGCGGTGTAGTCGGCCGGTGTCAGCGAGAAGAACTCGCCGGTGCCGCCGGCGGCGAACAGCGCGGTGGCGCCGTACGGGGCCAGCCATTCCAGGCGGGCGGCATAGGACTTCGCGTTGAAGTCGCCCTTGACGTCGAAGTCGGTAATGGGGAAGGAGAGCAGGCCTTCAGAGACGATCTGCTTGAGTTCGTTGGGTGCGAGCATTTGCGAAATCCTGATCGGGCCGGCGGCCCAGGGTGGTGACGGCGGCGACCTGCCAGTTGGCGGGACATCCGAGTTATCAGTCATCGTACGACAACGATCATACAAAGGCAATAGGGCTGGAGGGGGTTCGCGGGTTTACCGGGGCGGATGTGCCGGCAGCCCGCATAGATCCATGGATGGCACCGGCATTGAGACGTCTGCGGCACCGGCATGAGCCGGCGTGCCCTCTCAACGTTGTAGGACAACGTAAGTGACGGCAAATCAGTAATTTTGATGCTCCCATGCAAAGCCGCCCCGTGCATCGGTTGCCTCCGGCTGGCACACTGGCAACCTGAACCAACGGGGGAAAAGACGGTGGGAGAGTTACAAGCCTTGCTGGAAGACCACGGGCTGATGCTGGTATTCCTGAACGTGCTGGTTGAACAGGCGGGACTGCCGGTGCCGGCGTACCCGATGCTGTTCGTCGCCGGCGCGCTCGGCATGCAGGAAACCGGTCCGTCGATCGGCGCGGTGCTGGCCGCGGTGATTGTCGCCTGCCTGATCGCCGATACCGGCTGGTACTTCGCCGGCCGCCGGCTGGGGCAGCCGATGCTGCGCACCATCTGCAAGGTATCGATCTCGCCCGATTCCTGCATCCGCCAGACCCAGTCGCTGTACCTGCGAGTGGGGCCGCGCTCGCTGGTGGTCGCGAAGCTGCTTCCCGGTGCCGGCGCGCTGTCCACCGCGATGGCCGGCATGACCGGCACGCCGCTGCCCGTGTTCCTGTTCTATGACGCGATCGGTGCCCTGGTGTGGGCCGGCAGCGGCCTGCTGATCGGCGTGGTGTTCAGCGACTTTATCGATACCATCCTGGAGGGCTTCAGCACCTACGGGCATATGGCCGTGGTGGCGGTGGTGGCGGCGTTCCTGGTGTTCCTGGCGTGGCGCTCGTGGCGCCGTTTCCGGCTGCTGCGCATCACCAGGCGCGTGCCGCGCATGAGCGTGGATGAACTGGAATCGCGCCGCCTGGCCGGCACGCTGCCCGTCGTGATCGATGTGCGCGCCCATGGCGACATGCCGATGGAGCGCATCCCCGGCTCGATGGTGCTCGACATGCAGGGTGCGCTCGACAGTCTCGACGCGCTGGGCGTGCCGCCTGCCGAGGCCGACATCGTGGTCTATTGCGCCTGCCCGCACGAGATGTCCGCGGCACTGCTGGCCGAACGCCTGCGCGTTGCCGGCTACCCAAGGACCTGGGCGCTCGCCGGGGGCTTCGACGAATGGAAGCGGCGGCACGGCGAGACCGTGCCGCCCGCCGTCACGCATCCCGATCCGGGCAAGGTGGCGGCACGCTGAAGCGCAAGCCTCAGCGCTTGCCGGCGGTCTGGAATACCGACAGGTCCGGATAGATCGCGCGGATCTTCTCCCACTCGGCGGCATTGAAGAACTGGCACTTGCCGATGCCGAAGCGCTTGGCCACCTCCACGCAGAAGCGCACCGCCTCGGCGATGTCGATCTCGTGGTTGGCCGAGGTGGCGCTGCCTGACACCACCGACTGCGCGGTCACTGCCACGCCCACCACCGGCGCCGCCGTGGCGACGTGCGGCTGCATGATGCTGTTGAAGTGATACAGGCCGTTGTGGTACGGCGTGATGTCCTGCAGCGAGATCGGGAAGGTCACTGCCGGGCAGCCGGTGGTCGATTCCATCGTAGCCACCAGGTCCGGCGCCACGCGCAGGATATAGCCCTGCATCGCCGTCGGCGAGATGGCAAAGCCGCGATGCTTGATGATGCTGTTGCCCTTGGACGCGTCGATCGACAGGATCGCATCCATTTCCGGCAGCACCTGGTAGTCGTTCATGGTGTCGGAGGACACCGGCATGCCCATGAACGGCACCGGGTCGTGCGGCACCATCGAGACATCGGTCGACAGGTGCGTGGTCACGATCACGTCGCCTTGCAGGTGGTCGCCGCGCGCCTTCATCTGCGCGAGCTTCAGCGCCACCGCCAGGCAGCCGATCGGGCCGTCCGCATCGGACACCAGGCCAACCAGTTCCGGACGCGCGCCGATGGCGCCGTTGCGGCCGATCACGCCCAGCGTCGGCGCCTTACCGCGGCCACGCTTGCCGGCGCTGCCGGGGATCACGATGGTGATGAAGTCGGTGGTGTTGGCCGTGTTCTCGGGGGGCGCGTTGTTGACGGTGGTGACTTGCAAGGTCACGCCGGCGCCGGCGTAGGGCGCGAACAGTTCGCTGACGACCGCACCGTTGGCGTGCGGGCTGTCCAGGGCTTCGTGAATGACCAGCGTCTGCTGCAGGGCCATGGCTTTCTCCAGATGAGGTGCCGGGTCCGCGTGGCGCGGGCCCGGCGTCGGTTGAATCGTTAGAACTGGTGGCGCAGGCCGACCATCACGGTGGTCTGGCTGTCGCGCCCGTCCAGCGGCGTGCCGCTGCCGCCGGTCCAGCTGGTGGTGTTGTTGCCGAACAGGCCCGACCAGTCGCCGTGGACGCGGTCATAGGCCAGCGCCACGTAGGTGTCGGTGCGCTTGCTGAAGGCGTAGTCGGCCACGGCATACGCGGTGGTGCGGTTGCCGCTGAAGCTGTCGGCGCGGGTGCGGTTGTGCATCACGCTGCCGGTCAGCGTTACGTTGCCGGTCACGGCATAGCTCGCGCCCAGCGTGAAGAAGTCGTCGTGGCGGCTGCTGCCGAACACCGAGTTGATCGCCGCGCGGTTGGTCGGCGTGGCCGCGGTCGACATGCTGGTGATGGTGGCCGTGTCGGTGCCGCCCTTGGACGAGTCGAAGCCCGCCTCGCGGTCGCTGTGGAGGTAGTTGGCGAACAGGCTGGCGCGGCCGATCGCGACTTTCAGGCCCGCCAGGTAGATGTTTGCGGTACGGCTCTGGCTGTCGCGGGTCTGCTGGAAGTCGCCGATCGCGGTGATCGGGCCGGCCGCGTACTTCAGGCCGAACGACGTGGACGAGGTGGCGCGGGTGTTGCCCGCGGTCTCGCCCAGCGCGTATTCGGCGATCAGCGACATCGGGCCGAAATTGCCGGTGAAGCTGACGGCGTTGTCGTAGCGCTGCCCGGTCAGGTACACCATCCATGAGTTCGACGGTGCCGCGCCCACGCCGAGCGGATCGACGTAGTACAGCATGGTGTTGGCCGTGGTGTATTGCCGGCCCAGCGCCAGCTCGCCCCACTGGTTGCCGATCTTCACGTACGCCTGGCGGCCGAATAGCTGGCCCTGCTGGTCGAACTTGCCGGTGTCGGCCAGGAACCCGTTCTCCAGCACGAAGCCGGCCTTTACCCCGCCGCCCAGGTCCTCGACGCCCTTCAGGCCAAAGCGGCTCCCGGACAGGAAGCCTTCGCCGCCTTGCTGCAGGCCGACCTGCGCATCGCCGGCGGGGTTGGAATGGGTCTGGTACGTCAGCGCGGTATCGATGACGCCGTACAGCGTCACGCCGGACTGCGACATCGCGGCGGTGGGCAGGCACAGCATCAGTGGCAAGGTCAGCCGGGCGGCGTGGCGAAGGGTTTGGCTCATTGTGTTTCTCCTCCAGATGGCAAAAAGGGGGCCGCGCGGGCGGCGCAGACGCGGCCCGCGGGGCAGGGTTTTGTTTGTGTGTTTGTTGTGACCGGGGTTGGCTAGTCGCTAGTCACGCATTCGTCCCGCTGGTTTGCTCCCCTCTCCAGCTTGCGGGAGAGGGGAGGCAACAGTCTGTGCTTCGGCGTTTAACGCATCACTCAGGCCGAAAAGCCCCGCCATTCCTCCATCCCGGCAGGCCCGGTGATCTGCGACAGCGGAAAAGGCTCGCCCTCACGAATGGCCTCGACCCTGCCTTCAGCCGGGAACCACAGCGCATTGCGCTCGCCTAGCACGGTGCCGTGGGTGCCGTCCGAGTACAGCGCCGAACCTTCCGGCAGCGCGAACACCTGTTCGGGCGCATTGATGTGCAGGAACTCGGCCAGGCGCTCTTCCCGGCTTTCGCCGTTGTGGCCCGCGGGCTTGCCGCTGATGAAGTGCGGGTTGACCTGGAACGGCACCAGGCCCAGCGCGCGCAGCGAGGGCGGCTGCACGATCGGCATGTCGTTAGTGGTGCGGATGGTCGGGCAGGCCACGTTGCTGCCGGCGCTCCACCCGACGTACGGCGTGCCCGCGCGCACCCTGGCGCGGATCGCGTCGACGATGCCGGCGTCGTACATGCGCTTGAGCAGCGCGAAGGTATTGCCGCCGCCCACGGCGATGGCTTTGGCTTCCTGCACCGCGCGCAGCGGATTGGCGCTGTGGTGGATCGACTCGAGCGCATAGCCGAGCTTCTCGAACACCGGCTTGACCATGCCTTCATAGGTATCGAAGCTGAAGGTCACGCCCGCGAACGGCACGAACAGCACCTTGCGCGGCTCGCGCTGCAGCAGCGTGTGGATCTGCTCGCCGGCGTGCTCCAGGTAGCCGAGGTTGTCCTTGCGCGAGCTGCTCATCAGGAGGATGCGTTGGGTCATGTCTTGGTATCCGTTTTTTCGGTGATGCGTTCAGGCGATGGCGGCGCGGATCAGTGCGGCGACGCGGTCGATCTCTTCGTGCGTGTTGAAGTAGTGCAGCGACACGCGCGCCATGGTCGGCACGCCGTAGCGCGCCAGGATCGAATCGGCCATGAAGTTGCCCGCTTCGATGATGCATTGCTGCGCTTCCAGCGCGGCCACGATGCGCGCGGGGTCGACGCCGCGCACGTTGAACGGCACGATGCCGATGCGCTGGGTCACGTCGGTGGGACCGTACAGCTCGAAGCCCGGAATCGCGGCGAACTTCGCCACCGCGTACTCAGTCAGGTCGCGCACGCGCGCCTCGATGGCGTCGATGCCGATCGCGGTGGCATAGTCGATGGCGGTGCCCATGCCGAGGATTGCCGGCACGATCGGGCAGCCGGCCTCGAAACGCTTCGCGCCCGCCACCAGCGACAGCGCGCCGGTGTTGCGGTCGCACGCGCCGTTCCACCAGCCCACCAGCATCGGCTCGACCTGCCCGATCAGCGCGCGGCGCACATACAGGAAGCCCGAGCCCTCGGTCGCGCGCAGCGCCTTGCGCCCGCAGCCGGCGAGGAAGTCGCAGTCCAGCTGCGCCACATCGGAACGCAGCATGCCCACGCTTTGCGCGGCATTGACGAGCGACAGCACGCCATGCTTGCGCGCGACCGCGCAGATCTGCGCGGCGGGCTGCACGGCGCCGGTGGAATTGGGCAGGTGCGAGAAGGTCAGCAGGCGCGTGCGCGGCGTGATCGCGGCCTCGAATGCCTGCGCGCTCAGCAGGCCCTCGGCATTGGCCGGCACCGTCTTCACTACAACGCCGTGCGATTGCTCCAGCCGCCGCCACGGCAGCAGGTTGCTCAGCATTTCGGTGTCGGCCACCAGCACTTCATCGCCCGCTTGCCACGCGATGCCGCGCGCGGCGATGGAAATGCTTTCGGTGGCGTTCTTGGTGAAGGCGATCTCGTCGGCCGAGCAGTTGAGCAATCCGGCCAGCATGCCGCGCACGGCTTCCACGCGGGCATAGGTCTCCTTGCGGAACGCCGGCAGGTAGATGCCAACATGGCCGGTATCGAGCAGGTAGCTGCGCACGGTGTCGAGCACGGCGTCGGGCGGAATCGAGGCCGCGGCCGTGTCGAGATAGATGGTGGAAGCCGTCAGCGGAGTGTCGGCGCGGATTGCTTGGATATCCATGGAACGTCTCGGGTAATGACAGGCGGGGCGCGGCGCGCGCGCCCCGGGATGGCTTGCCGCAGGGCTTACTTCTTCAGCTTGGTGACGGAGCCGAAGAAGCTGAAGAGGGCATCGCCGGCGATCACGCCGCCGGCAAAGGCGCTCATCTCGGCCAGATGCTTGTCGCCGCGCAGGCGCTGCACCACGAAGCGGATCAGCAGGCCCGCCAGCACTGCCCAGCCGGCCAGCGGCGAGGCGATCAGCATGCCGGTGGAAAGGAGGATGCCGAGCTGGCGCTTGGAACCGCCGAGCCACTGCAACAGCGCGCCGGGGATCGCCCAGATCACCAAGTTGCGCGCGATCTCCGCCGAGGAGCCGGCCTTGATCGATGCCGCATAGACACGGTCCACCGGCGGGATCAGGCCCTGCGAGAAGAAGGTGCCGTGGAACACGATCACCACCACGGCGGCCACGCCGAAGCCGACCATCGCCGCCAGGAACTGCTGCTTGCGGCCCGCGATTTCGGCCTCCATGTCGCGGCCCTCGCCGCGCAGCAGGTAGCCGGTCTTGAGGTCGTAGCCCATGTCGGCAAAGGCCGGCCCGGTGGCGGCCGAGAAGCCCACCAGCACCGCCAGCGCCGTTGGCGGGAAGCCGATCAGGATGCCGATGGTCAGCGTGATCAGCGCCACCGCGAAGGCCGGGAACCAGCCCGAGTGCATCGCCGCGATGCCGACGATCAGCTCGTGCACATAGGCGGCAAAGGCGGCGTACAGCACGAACACGACCAGCATGCCGAGCGACATGTCGGATACATTCCCGGCCAGCAGCGAGATCAGCAACGCGATCGCCAGGTAGATGAGGAAGCCGCCCGACAGGATGCGGCTGGCGCGCGAGGCCGGGACTTCGATGGTGCGCGCGTCGGCGGCCGGCGCGTTGCGTGCACGGCGGATTTCCATGGCGACCTGGAACAGCGCGACGATGCCCGCGCCGATCATCAGCCCATGCGGGATATAGGCCTTGGCGATATCGATGCCCGTCACGGCCACCGAATAGCCGCGCACCAGCAGGCCGATGCCGAACATGGTCAGCGCCGCCAGGTTGCCCAGGAACGCCGCGCCGAAGGCCGACATCGGCACGCCCAGCCACGCGCCGCCCACGCCCACGGCAATGCCCAGGCCCAGGAACGCCGCCTTGCGGCCGCCGCGGTCGCCGGCCCAGATCGCCTCGGCAGTGGCGATACCCGCCGGCCAGGTGCCGGTGGCGGGGAAGACCTTGCTGCCGAACAGGAAGTACAGCATGGCCCCGTCGACGAACATGGCGATCACCGCGCCGATCAGCATCGGCGTGGCCAGCTCGGGCATGCCCATCGCATACGGCACGCCGATCGGGATCATCAGCGAGTTGGCGGCGCCGAAGGTGGCCGACGAGATCGCGGTCTGGACCAGGTTCTGCCGCTCCAGCACGCGGAAGCGCCGCGTGATCTCCAGCGGGATGCGCGAAAACACGATCGCGATCAGCGCGCCGATGATCGAGGTATTGGCCGAGATCCCCAGCGACACGATCAGCTGCATGCCGATCATGGCGCCGAATACCGACAGCGCCACCGATACCAGCAGCAGCAAAGGCTCCATAAAGCGCGACCGTGTCGCGGGCTGCGCCGCCATTGGCGCGTTCAGTTGTGTTGGCATGGTCATGTCTTCCACCGCTCCCCGTAGTGTTGTCTGGTTTTGTGTGTCGTGTGCGCGCGTTTGCGTGGGCCGGCAATCCTGACCCGCTATCGCATGAAGCCCGCCACCGGGCCGATCGTCTTTCGCGCCGCGCGCAGCGCTTCCAGCAGCCGCGGCACGGCCTCGCGCGTCAGCCGCTGCAGCGGGCCGGCGATGGCGAGGGATCCCACCACCGCCTGGGTGTCGCGGTGGTGCAGCGGCAATGCCAGCCCCGCCACCGTGGCCGCGGATTCCTCGCAGGTATAGGCAAAGCCGTCGGCGCGGACCTGGGCCAGTTGCGCGGCCAGTTCCGGCGCGTCGCCGATGACCTGCCGCCGGAACGCTTCCGGCTGGAATGCGAGGATCGCTTTGGCATGCGCGCCGGCGTCCAGCGCGAAGCGCTGGCCCACCTCGATCGAAAAGCGCAGCTGGTGCTGGCTCTGGGCGATGTCCGTGCACAGGCCTTCGTGACCGTCCAGCCACGACAGGAAAACCGTTTCGCCACTTTCCTGCGCCAGCGCCTCCAGCGCGGGCTGGACCACTGCCGCCGGCGAAAACGCCTTGCGCATCACTTGACCCAGTTCGAACCAGCGCAAGCCCAGCCCATAGCGGCCGACGCTGTCCTGCGTCAGGAAGCCATTGGCGGCAAACGTGGCGAGTACGCGATGCACGACGGCGTGGTGCACGCCGCTTTCGCGCGCCAGTTCGCGCACGCCCCAGCTGGGCTGGCGAGCGGTGAAATGGGTGAGGAGCGCGAGCGCGCCGTCCAGGGTCTTGAGCATGACTGACTGCTTTTTGTCTCTATTATAGAGACAACGTCTCTGATACAGAGAAATGCTAGGCCGCGCCCAGACGCGCAACAATCAGGGTTAACGCTCAATCTCCGCCGGTGGCTGGGCGAATATCGACCATGCGCCGTTGCCTATACTTGGCGCAGAGCGACTGCTACGGGAGGCGCCCATGGCTGCGGAAGACCACGGTTTCGGCGACGAAGCGGCCCGCATCGCGCATCGGCGCCGCCAGCTCGGCATCGCGCTGCGCACGCAGGAGCGCCAGCGCAACTGGGCGCTGGCGCTGTCCGGCGGCGGCATCCGCAGCGCCACGTTCTGCCTGGGCGTGGTGCAGGCGATGGCCGGCACCGACATGCCGGCGCGCACGCTTGCCACCGCCGCGAACACCGAGGCTCCTCCGACGCCCGCGGCGAACACCGCCGCCGCGGCGCAGGCCGTGCCCGGGATGGCCTCGCTGCTGGCCCAGTTCGACTACTTGTCCACCGTCAGCGGCGGCGGCTACCTCGGGGCCTTCTTCGTCAGCCTGTTCGTGCCGGGCCGCCTGCGCCGCGGCACCGGCCCGGTCCAGGCCGCGGCCGACGCTTACCACACGCTGCAATGCGAGCCGCCCGGGCGCATCCACACCTCGGTCTCCTATGCCGCCGATCCCGGCCGCGGCGCGCTCGCGTGGCTGCGCGAGAACGGTCGCTACCTGTCGCCCACGGGCGCGGGCGACAACCTCTATGCCGCCGCCCTGGTGGTGCGCAACTGGCTGGCCATGCACTACGTGATCGGCAGCGCGCTGCTGGCGTTGCTGGCCCTGCTCGCGCTGCTGCTGCATGGCGCCGCGGGAGCGTGGTACGGGTTCGGGCGCTATGAGATGGACCTGCTGCACGATGCGCGGCAGGCCTTCAACCAGGGCGAGTGCGCGATCTGGTGGAGCCCCTGGCTGTGGCTGCCGCTGGTTACGGTGGTGATCGGCGCGGTGCCGCCCGGCCTGGCATACTGGCTGGTCTACGCGCGCGCCAACGATCCGCAGGCGCCGGCGCGCTTTCTCAGCCCAGCACCGCTGGTGGCGACGCTGCTCGGCCTGCTGTTGCTGGCGGCCGCGCACTGGTCGGAATGGCTCGGTGCCAACCACGTTCCGGCGCAGCTCTTTGCCGCGCTGGGTGTGCTGACGTGGCTGGGCGTGCTGAGCTGCCTGGTGATGCTGCAGGGCGAGCCGCGCACCGTGTCCGGCTATCGCGTACGCGCCACGCGTGCGCTGCGCACTGCGGTCACGCTGACGCTGTGGCTGGCGGCATTGGGCGTGGCCGATACGGTCGCGCGAACCGCCTACCTGTATGCCCATGCCGCTCATCATCCGTGGGGCGCGGCGCTGCCCGCGGGCGTGCTTGGCGTGCTGGTCTGGCTGGTGCGCTACGGCGCGCGCTGGCTCGACGCAGGCCGCAAGGGCAGCGCCGACACCGCCTGGCGCGCACTGTGGGCGCGCTTGCCGGTCTCGTTGCTGGCCGGCGCGGCCGCGGCGGTGCTGGCGCTGCTGCTGTTCGTGCTGTGGTCGTGGCTGGTGCTGTGGGTGCGCTGGGATGGCCGCGAGCCGGTCGACTGGCTGGTGTACGGCACGGCCTACACCGGGCCGGCGCTGGCAATGCTGACTGTCGTGGCGCTGGTGCTGGCGCTGGTCGCCGGCCGCTTTACCGGGTTCCTCAACCTGTCCACGCTGCAGCCCTTCTATGCGGCGCGCCTCACGCGCGCCTACCTTGGCGCGTCCAACGGCGAGCGCTTTGCCGCGCCCGATCCCGATCCGGTGGCGGACCGCCGCCGGCGCGCGCGCTTCAGCGTGGCGGAGCCCGTGCCCGGCGACCAGCTCGGCCTCAACGCCTATTACGATCCGCGCGTGCTGGCGCCGCTGCACCTGATCAACGTGACGCTGAACCTGACCGTCGATCCGGCCGAGCAACTGGTCCAGCGCGACCGCAAAGGCAAGCCGTTGTGCCTGGCGCCCGGCGCCAGCGTGGCCCAGCCGGGCGCCGCGGCCACCATCGCGCCGGATGCCTATGCGCGCTTCACCATCGACGGCCGGCAGTGCTGCCCGGATGCGTCATGGCCCGCATCGGGCAAGCTGTCGCAATCGCTCACGGTGGGCGACTGGATCGCCATCTCGGGGGCGGTGGTGTCAACGGGACTGGGCCGGGCCACCACGCTCGGGACCTCGCTGCTGCTGGGCCTGGCCAACCTGCGGCTGGGCACGTGGTGGCCCTCGTACCCGGCCAGGTATGCGCGCCAGGGCGGAGCCGAGGGCGAGCGGTGGCGCCATCCCGAACGCGCCACGCATCCGTGGCTGGCCGCCGGCATGTTCCGCACGCAGTACTACCTCGGGTGCGAGCTGAGCGCCCGCTTCCATGGCACGCGGCGCGGCTGGCAATACCTGTCGGACGGCGGCCATTTCGACAACACCGGTGTCTACGAGCTGCTGCGTCCGGGTCGGGACGTCGCGCTGATCGTGCTGTGCGATTGTGGCGGCGATCCGGACTATCGCTTCGGCGACCTCGCCAACCTGATCCGGCTCGCGCGCATCGACCATGGCCTGGAGATCGTGGTCGATACCGAGGCCGCCACGCATCCCGTGCTGAGCCGCGTCTTCGGCGTGCCGGACGATTTCATGCCTGGTGTGACGGGCAGCGACCCTGCCGCCGACAAATGCGCGGTGCTGCTCAACGTGTACCGCACCGATCCGGCGTGCGCGGCGCCGCGCGCGCAGGTCTGCCGCATCGTGCTGCTCAAGCCGCGGCTGGTGTCATGGGCGCCGGCCGACGTGCGGCACTATGGCGCCACGCACCCGGCCTTCCCGCAGGAAAGCACCAGCGACCAGTTCTTCGATGAAGCCCAATGGGAAAGCTATCGGGCGCTGGGCCATGCGATCGGCAAGCGGGTGCTGGGCGGCGAAGTGGGAAAGGCGCTGCTTGCGTGATCGAGCCGACTGAACGTTGGCGTCAGCGCACGAAGCCGATCACGTCTTCCAGCCGGCCGCTGGCGTCGCGCAAGGCCTCCAGCAGGCGCGGCACGGCGGCCTCGTCCAGGCGCTGCTGCGGCCCGGCAATCGCCACCGAGCCCACCACCGCGCTGCGGTCGCGCGACCACAGCGGCAGTGCCAGCCCGGCCACGCTGGCCGCGGCTTCCTCGCGCGTATGGGCCCAGCCGCGTTCGCGCACCTCGGCAAGCTGCTGCTCGATGCGCTCGCGGTCCAGCGTGGTGTGAGGGCCCACGCGCGCCATGCCCTGGCGGTAGACTTCGTCGCGGAAGGCATCTTCCTGGAAGGCGAGCATCGCCTTGGCATGCGCCCCCGCGTACAGCGCAAAGCGCTCGCCCAGCTCGATCGAGAAACGCAGTTGGTGCTGGCTCTGCACCAGCCCCACGCACAGGCCTTCATGGCCGTCGAGCCACGACAGGAATACGGTCTCGCCGCTTTGCGCTGCCAGCTTTTCCAGAACCGGGCGCACGATCTCGTCCGGCGAGAAGCTCTTGCGCACCACCTGTCCCAGCTCGAACAGCCGCAGCCCCAGCGAATACTTGCCGGTCGCCGCGTCCTGTACCAGGAAGCCGTTGGCGGCAAAGGTCGCCAGCACGCGGTGCACCACGGCGTAATGCACGCCGCTGTGCTTGGCCAGTTCGCGCACGCCCCAGGTGGGCTGGCGCACGGTGAAGTGCGTCAGCAGGGCCAGCGCGCCGTCCAGTGTCTTGAGAGTCATCGATCGTTCCTTCGCATCGGGCTGAATGGTAAGGGCAAGCGGCGCGAGGCTCAATCCTTGCCGTCGGGCGCTGGTCCGGCGGATACCCACATACCCACGCCGCCCGCAGGGCCGCAAATCCGTCGCCAGCACGTTCCGCGCAGGCTCACTAACATAGCGAACCATCCGCATAGCATCGGGCGGCGCACGTGTGGCGTACGCCGCCCGCCAGACCACAACATGAATCGCGACTCTCTCCCCGCCGGCAACGGCATCGCTTACTCGGTGCTCGACCTGGCTCCCATCCCGCAGGGCAGCGACGCCGGCCAGGCCATGCGCAACTCGCTCGACCTGGCGCGCCATGCCGAGCAACTGGGCTACCACCGCTACTGGCTGGCCGAGCACCACAACATGCCCGGCATCGCCAGCGCCGCCACCGCGGTGCTGATCGGCTATGTCGCCAACGGCACGCAGACCATCCGCGTGGGCTCCGGTGGCGTGATGCTGCCCAACCATTCGCCGCTGGTGATCGCCGAGCAGTTCGGCACGCTGGCCTCGCTGTACCCGGGCCGCATCGACCTGGGACTGGGCCGCGCGCCCGGCACGGACCAGGCCACCGCGCGCGCGTTGCGCCGCCATCTGACCAGCGATAGCGCCGATACCTTCCCGCAGGACGTGGAAGAGCTTCAGGCGTATTTCGATGACGTGCGCCCTGGCCAGCGCCTGCGCGCCGTTCCCGGTGCCGGCCTGAAGGTGCCGATCTGGCTGCTGGGCTCGAGCCTGTTCAGCGCGCAGCTGGCCGCGGCCATGGGCCTGCCGTTCGCGTTTGCCTCGCACTTCGCGCCGGGCTTCATGCGCCAGGCGCTCGACCTCTACCGTCGCACCTTCCGGCCCTCTGAAGCGCTGGATCGCCCGTACGTGATGCTCGGCTTCAACGTCTTTGCCGCGGACAGCGCCGATGAGGCGCGCCGCCTGTTCAGCTCGCTGCAGCAGCAGTTCCTGGCACTGGTGCGCGGCACGCCGGGGCAACTGCGCCCGCCGGTGGACGACATCGAGTCGCTGTGGACCGAGAGCGAGGCCGACCATATCCGCCGCTCGCTGGCGTGCTCGGTGGTGGGCGATCCGGACTCGGTGCGCGCCGGCATGCAGCGCTTTGTCGACGACCTGCAGCCGGACGAGCTAATGCTGACCGGCCAGATCTACGACCACCAGGCGCGCCTGCGCTCCTTCGAGATCGCCGCCGGCGCGGCGCGCAGCCTCAAGGCCAACGCCGCACTTTGAGCCATCCGGTATGGCGCACGCCGCACTTGCGGCGTGCGCTGGCCGACGTCTCCTGATTCCTGCCTGCCATTCTGGTTTGCATCCCGCCGACGCGCTCGGATACATTAGAAGGCCGAGACCAGACAGAGGCGTGGCCACCCAGGCACGCGCCCGCACAGTCCGCCCGATCCGCCCCCCTCAGCAGGCTCCCGGGGCCGACGGCAGCGACGACCAGGAGACAGCGATGGACCTGCGGCAACGCGAGCACATCGAGACGGTGGTCCAGGCCACCACATACCTAGCCCCGCCCGCCGTGCTGGCGGACCGGATCGCGCACGACGCCATCATCCAGAACTCATGGCGGCGCTGCGTGCACCAGTACGGGCTCGATCCCTCGCGCATGCAGGAAGCGCGCATCCTGCCGCAGCCGCGGCTGCGCGAACACCAGGAACGCATCGACGATTTCGCGCGCATCGCGCGCCACGGCCTGCAGAGCCTGTACGGGCAAGTGGCCGCACTGGGCTACGTGGTGCTGCTGACCGATGCGCAAGGCGTGACGGTCGACTATATCGGCGATGCGCGCACCGATGCCGCACTGCGGCACGCCGGCCTCTACCTCGGCGCGGAATGGAGCGAGAGCGGCGCCGGCACCTGCGCGGTGGGAACGGCGCTGGTCACCGGCCAGGCACTGACGGTGCACCAGGCCGACCATTTCGATGCAACCCATATCCCGCTGACCTGCACCGCCGCGCCGCTGTTCGACACGCACGGCAACCTGCACGCCATCCTCGACATCTCCGCGCTGACCTCGCCGCACGCCAAGGACAGCCAGGGGCTGGCGTTGCAGCTGGTACGCATCTATGCCGCGCATATCGAGAACGCCAACTTCCTGCGCGCGCACCGGCGCGACTGGATCCTGAAGCTGAACGTGGCGCCGGAGTTCGTCGACGTCAATCCCGAATACCTGCTGGCGCTGGACGAGGTCGGCCGCATCGTCGGCCACAACCACCGCGCCCGGCTGATGCTGGAGGGCGAGCTGGGCGGCGCGGCCGGCGCCACCGTGCTCGGCCAGCGGTTCGAGACGCTGTTCGGCGCCCGGCTGGAAGACCTGGGCAACTATGTCTACTCCCGGCCCAGCGAGCAGCGGCTGGTGGCGCTGAACCGCAGCGGCGGGCTGCTATACCTGAGCGTGATGCCACCCGCGCTGCGCTGGCAGGCTCCCGCGAAGGAAGCGCCGGTGGTTATGCCCGAGGCGCTGGCCGCGCTGACCGGCGGTGACGCTGCGCTGCAGCAGCAATTGCAGCGCGCCGCGCGGCTGGTCGATTCGCCGATCAACCTGCTGATCCACGGCGAGACCGGCAGCGGCAAGGAATTCTTCGCCAAGGCCCTGCACCAGGCCAGCGCCCGCCGCGGCGGCCCGTTCATCGCGGTGAACTGCGCGGCGATCCCGGAAACGCTGATCGAGAGCGAGCTGTTCGGCCACCTGCCCAACAGCTTCTCCGGCGCCGGCCCGCGCGGCAAGCGCGGGCTGATCCAGGAAGCGGACGGCGGCACGCTGTTCCTGGACGAGATCGGCGACATGCCGCGCGAGCTCCAGTCGCGGCTGCTGCGCGTGCTGGCCGAAGGCGAGGTGCTGCCGGTCGGCGCCGCGCGGCCGGTGCCGGTGCGGCTGCGCGTCATTTCGGCGACGCACCACAGCCTGGAGCAACTGGTCGCCGAGGGACGCTTCCGCGAAGACCTCTTCTACCGCCTGAACGGCGCCCGTTTCGAACTGCCGCCGCTGCGCGCACGCCACGACCTCGACTGGCTGATGGCCAAGCTGCTGCAGGAAGGCGCCGCCGCACCCGTAACGCTGTCGCCGGCGGCACGCGAGCGGCTGCATCGCCATAGCTGGCCGGGCAACCTGCGCGAGCTGCGCAATGTGCTGGAATACGCGCGCGCCGTCTGCACCGGCGGCTATATCGATGAGCACGACCTGCCCGACGGCCTCGGGATCGCGGCCATCGCCGCTGCGCCGGCACAAGCTGCGCAGGTTGCCGGCGACAGCGCCGCCGCGCCATTCGACCCGCACCAGCTGCCGCCGGAAGGCATGCTGCTGATGCAGTACCTGCGCGCTTCCGGCTGGAACCTGAGCGCGGTCGCGCGCCAGATCGGCATCAGCCGCATGACGCTGTACCGGCGCATGGAGCGTTATGGCATCCAGTCGCCTAACCGGCGCGACGGGGCCGACGATGAAGGCGGCAAGCCCATTCACTGAGCGGTCGCGCGATACGGTTGTCCACCCGCTGTACACCTGTGCTGTGACACCTGTCACAGCGCACCGCCCCGTCTTGCCTTTTCGCCGCGGGTAATCCCTCGGTTTTTGCGCGTTTCTCGCCCTGCGCGCGCTGGCACAGCCATTGCAATTTGCCTGTCACCACAACGACAACAGGAGACAGGCAATGGGGCACGCAGCCGGCGCCGGCACGCCACTGGTCGGCATCATCGCCAACCCGATTTCCGCGCGCGATATCCGCCGCGTGATCGCCAACGCCAACAGCCTGCAACTGGCCGATCGCGTCAATATCGTGCTGCGCCTGCTGTCCGCGCTGGCGGCATGCGGCGTGGGCCGCGTGCTGATGATGCCGGACCGCGAAGGACTGCGCGTCATGCTGGCGCGGCACCTGGCGCGCCGGCAGGGACCCGACTCCGGCCTGCCTGCCGTCGAATACCTCGACATGCCCGTGACCGCGCGCGTCGACGACACGCTGCACGCCGCGCGCTGCATGGCCGATGCCGGCGTGGCCGCCATCATCGTGCTCGGCGGCGACGGCACCCACCGCGCGGTGGTGCGCGAATGCGGCGGGGTTCCCATCGCCGGCCTGTCGACCGGCACCAACAACGCCTACCCCGAGATGCGCGAGCCGACCATCATCGGCCTCGCCACCGGGCTCTACGCCACCGGGCGCGTTTCCGACAAGCACGCGCTGGCCTCCAACAAGCGGCTCGACATCGTCATCCGCGACGGCGATGGCGGCTTTCGCCGCGACATCGCGCTGGTGGATGCGGTGATCTCGCACGAACACTTCATCGGCGCGCGCGCCTTGTGGAAGACCGACACGCTCGCAGCGGTCTATGTGTCGTTCGCCGATCCGCAGGCCATCGGCCTGTCGGCCATTGCCGGACTGCTCGAACCGCTGGGCCGGCGCGAGCCCGGCGGCCTGGCGATCGAGCTGGCCGCGCCGGGCGAGGGCGAATTCGACCTGCGCGCGCCGATCGCGCCGGGACTGTTGTGCACGGTGCCGGTCGCCGGCTGGCAGCGTCTCGAACACGGCCGCCCGCACCGCGTGCGCCAGCGCAGCGGCATTGTCGCGCTCGACGGCGAACGCGAGCTGGCCTTCGGCCCTGACGACGAAGTCACCGTGACCCTGCATGAACACGCTTTTCGCAGCATCGACGTGGCGGGCTGCATGCGCTATGCCGCGCAGCATCGGCTGATGCGCAGCAGCAACCCGTTGCTTTCCTGCCTTTCCTGAAGTGCAAACCTTGATAGAACGAAGGAGACAGACATGACAGCCAGAGCTTCACAAGCTTCCGCCTTGCTGCCGCTCGACAAGGAGACCCTGCTGACGGTGTACCGGAAGATGCGCACCATCCGCGATTTCGAGGAACGCCTGCACGTGGACTTCGCGCGTGGCGACATCCCGGGCTTCGTCCACCTGTACGCAGGCGAGGAGGCCGCGGGCGTCGGCATCCTGCACCACCTGCACGATGGCGACCGCATTGCCAGCACGCACCGCGGCCACGGCCACTGCATTGCCAAGGGTGTGGATCCGGTGGCGATGATGATGGAGATCTATGGCAAGAAGGGCGGTTCATGCAACGGCAAGGGCGGCTCGATGCATATCGCCGACCTGTCCAAGGGCATGATGGGCGCCAACGGCATCCTGGGCGCGGGTGCGCCGCTGGTCTGCGGCGCCGCGCTGGCGGCCAAGTTCCGCGGCAAGGGCGAGGTCGGCATCACCTTCTGCGGCGACGGCGCTTCCAACCAGGGCACCTTCCTGGAAAGCCTGAACCTGGCCGCGGTGTGGAACCTGCCGGTGATCTTCGTGATCGAGAACAACGGCTATGCCGAGTCGACCTCGCGTGACTATGGCACCGCGGTGGACAGCTACGTCGACCGCGCCGCCGGCTTCGGCATCCCCGGCGTGACTGTCGACGGCACCGACTTCTTCGCCGTGCACGAGGCCGCGGGCGAAGTGATCCGCCGCGCGCGCGAAGGCGGCGGCCCGTCGCTGCTCGAATGCAAGATGGTGCGCTTCTACGGCCATTTCGAGGGCGATGCGCAGACCTATCGCGCCGCCGGCGAACTCGACGATATCCGCGCCAACAAGGACTGCCTGAAGCTGTTCGCCCGCACCGTGACGCAGGCCGGCGTGGTCGCGCGCGAGGAACTCGACACCATCGACCGCGAAGTCGCCGCGCTGATCGAGCACGCCGTGCAGGAAGCCAAGGCCGCGCCGCTGCCCGGCCCGGAAGACCTGCTCACCGACGTCTACGTCAGCTACTGATCGCCTCTCGCCAACCAGACGGCTAACCGAACTATCAGGAGACAAACATGGCTCGCAAACTGAGCATCAAGCTGGCGATCAACGAGGCGATCGACCAGGAAATGACCCGCGACCCCAGCGTCATCATGCTGGGCGAAGACATCGTCGGCGGCGCCGGCGCGGATGGCGAGAAGGACGCCTGGGGCGGCGTGCTGGGCGTGACCAAGGGACTCTATGCCAAGCATGGCGACCGGCTGCTGGATACGCCGTTGTCGGAGTCGGCCTATGTGGGCGCGGCCATCGGCGCCGCGGCCTGTGGCATGCGCCCGATCGCCGAGCTGATGTTCATCGACTTCATGGGCGTGTGCTTCGACCAGATCTTCAACCAGGCGGCCAAGTTCCGCTACATGTTCGGTGGCAAGGCCGAAACCCCGGTGGTGATCCGCGCCATGGTCGGCGCGGGCTTTCGTGCCGCCGCGCAGCACAGCCAGATGCTGACGCCACTGTTCACGCATATCCCCGGGCTCAAGGTGGTATGCCCGTCAACGCCGTATGACACCAAGGGCCTGCTGATCCAGGCGATCCGCGACAACGACCCGGTGATCTTCTGCGAGCACAAGAACCTGTACGGGCTGGAAGGCGAGGTGCCGGAGGGCGCGTACGCGATCCCGTTTGGCGAGGCCAATATCGTGCGCGACGGCAAGGACGTGTCGATCGTCACCTACGGGCTGATGGTGCACCGCGCGCTGGAGGCGGCGGCCACGCTGGCGAAGGAAGGCATCGAAGCGGAAGTGATCGACCTGCGCACGCTGTCGCCGCTGGACATGGACACGGTGCTGGAATCGGTCGAGAACACCGGCCGCCTGGTGGTGGTGGATGAAGCCAGCCCGCGCTGCAATATCGCCACCGATATCTCCGCGCAGGTCGCGCAGCAGGCCTTCGGCGCGCTCAAGGCCGGCATCGAGATGGTGTGCCCGCCGCATACGCCGGTGCCGTTCTCGCCGACGCTGGAAGACCTGTATATCCCCGGCGCCGCGCAGATCGCTGCTGCCGCGCGCAAGACGGTGAAGGGAGGCAAGCAGTGATGGCAAGCGCAGCAATTACCCCGATCGTGATGCCCAAGTGGGGCCTGTCGATGAAGGAAGGCACGGTCAATGCCTGGCTGGTCGACGAGGGCGCCGAGATCAGCGTGGGCATGCCGATCCTCGATGTGGAAACCGACAAGATCGCCAATGCGGTGGAGGCGCCGGACGCCGGCACGCTGCGCCGCAAGGTGGCGCAGGCCGGCGACGTGCTGCCGGTCAAGGCGCTGCTTGGCGTGCTGGCCCCGGCGGAGGTGAGCGATGCGGATATCGACGCGTATGTATCGGCTTATGAAGCGCCCGCGGACGACGGCGACGAGGAAGACGCTGCCGCCGCGTACCAGTTCGCCGACGTGGACGGCGTCCGCGTCCGCTACGCCCGCAAGGGCAGCGGCGCCGAGACCGTGCTCTTCATCCACGGCTTTGGCGGTGACCTGGACAACTGGCTGTTCAACCTCGATCCCCTTGCCGACGCGTACACGGTCGTGGCACTGGACCTTCCCGGCCATGGACAGTCGTCGCCGCGGCTCGCGGGCACGACGCTGGCGCAGATGGCCGGCTTTGTAGCGCGCTTCATGGACGAGACCGGGATCGACGCGGCGCACCTGGTCGGCCATTCGATGGGCGGCGGCGTGGCGGCGCAGCTCGCCGTGGACTCGCCGCAGCGGGTGTTGTCGATGGCACTGGTGTCGCCGGTGGGCTTTGGCGAAGCGGTCAACAGCGGCTATACCGAGGGCTTCGTCAATGCGCAGTCGCGGCGAGAGCTGAAGCCGGTGATCGAACTGCTGTTCGCGGATGCCGGGCTGGTCAGCCGGCAGATGCTCGACGACCTGCTGCGCTACAAGCGGCTGGATGGCGTGACCGAAGCGCTGACGTCCCTGGGCCAGGACCTGTTCGCCGGCGGCAGGCAGAAGGAGCAGCCCGGCCAGCGGCTGGCCGGCAGCGGCAAGCGCGTGCTGGTGGTGTGGGGCGGCCAGGACCGCATCATCCCGGCGGAACATGCCGAGGCGGCGCCGCCCGGCGCTACCGTCAAGGTCTTTGCCGACGCCGGCCATATGAGCCAGATGGAGAAGGCCAACGACTTCAACGCGCTGCTCAGGCAGCACCTCGGCGGCTGATGCCGCGGCGCGGGCGGCGGCGTGCGCTGCCGCCCGCCTTTGTCCTCCATCCACCGAATCAGGACGACAGCTTTTATGAGCACTGAACTGAAGACCCGCCTCGCCCAGATTAACAAGCAGTTCGCCGCGCTCGCGCAGGCCCAGCCCGCGGCCATGAGCGCATTCCAGGGCCTGATGAAGGCCGCCACGCAGGAAGGCAGCCTGCCGGCCGCGGTCAAGGAACTGGTCGCGGTCGCGCTGGCTGTGCAGAAGGGCTGCGACGACTGCGTGCTGTTCCACACGGCACAGGCGTTGCGCCACGGCGCCACGCGCGATCAACTGGCCGAAGTACTGGCGCTCAATATCGAGATGGGCGGCGGCCCGGGCGCGATGTATGCGTCGAAGGCGCTGGCCTATTTCGATGCGCTCAACGGTTAGCCTTGCTAGACTCGGCCTATCGTTACCCGACCGGCCAAGACCGCTGCCGCGCCATGCCTTTTGAGTTCGTCGAGCCCGCGCCTGCCGGCCAGCCGCATGCGGATCCGCTGCAGGACGAACTGGCCTTGCTCGAGTTCGCCGCGCAGGGCCGGCAGGTCGCGCAACTGTGGGAAGCGCCACTGTCGCTGGTGGTGCCGCGTACCTATCAGCGGCATGCCGGCTTCGAGGCGGCGCGCGCCGAGTTCGCCCGGCAAGGCTGTCCGGTGTTCCTGCGCATGTCGGGCGGGGGACTGGTGCCGCAAGGCCCGGGCATCCTCAACCTGAGCCTGGCCTATAGCGTCGGCCAGCCGCCGGGTGCGCTCAGCGATGGGGTCTACCTGCACCTGTGCGATGTCATCGGCAAGGGGCTGCTGGCGCTGTGCGTGCCGACCCATTGGCAGGCGGTGGCCGGCTCGTTCTGCGACGGCCGCTTCAATCTCGCGTGGGGACCGCCGGAGGCGGCCCGCAAGATCGCCGGCACCGCGCAGTACTGGCGGCGCGCGCCGGCGGCCATGCAGTCGCCGGATGGGCAACGGCACCTGGTCCTGGCGCATGCGGTGCTGCTGGTAAGTGCCGACCCGGCGCAGATCAACGCGCGCGCCAATGCCTTCGAGGCAGCGATCGACAGCGGGCGCCACTATGATCCGCGCAAGGTGGTCAGCGTGCGCGAGGCGCTGCAGGCGCAGGGGCGCGCCGCCGCCGACGGGGCCGAACTGATGGCGCAGGTATCGCAGGTACTGAGGCACAGTGCCGCGCAGACGCCCCCGCCGGCCTAGTTGGCAGGCAGGAAGCGGATGTCGCCATACCAGGCGCGGGCGGCACTGTGGGTGTTGTCGGTATCGGTGATGATGCCGTACGCCTTGAGCGGGCCCGGTTGCTCATGGAACACCCGTTCGTAGTCCTGCACGACGTTACGGCGCAGGCTTTGCCATTTACCGGCATCGCCTTGCGCGCCAGAGACGACGATCATCTGCACGCGGCCGGTATGCGGGTTGGGGATGACGCTGCCCGGCTAAGTTCTTCACCGGCGAGACTCTTGGCGATCTGCATCGCCGCGCGGTCACCTAGCGAGAGCTTGCTCGTGTCGCCCTCGAAGAAGAACACCAGCCGGGCCGGCGCATCCTCATGGGCGCCGTCGCTATTGTCCGCACCGGGAATCGGGCCTTGCGCCTTCCAGCGCCACGCCACCACGGGCGTGCGTGAGAGATTCACATCGCCCGCGTGCAGCAGCGCCGAGGCTGAGTGTTCGGCGTCGGCCTGCAGCACCGTGGCGCGGCCGTCGGCCACCAGCTGATAGCTGGTTTGCGCCTTGCCGTTGGCCACCGGTAAATTCTTCCAGCCATCTGGCAGCGCTGCTCCCGGCTTGAGCGCGGACACCGATAGTCCGGGCTGTTCGTCCGCGGCCTGAACGGCAAGCTGCGGCAGCAGCAGCGCGGCACACAAGGCGAGGCGCAGGGCAGGCGTGGCACTCATGGTCGATCCGGGAGGGAATATGGCCACGGGGCGTGACGCAAGGCTCGTGCCCATCACCATGCGCATCACGCACCGGCCGCACAAAAAAATTGCGGCCCACGTGGGGCCGCCAATCGGGAATGCGAGGAGGTCAGTTTCCTCAAGAAGCGTTATCGACGCCAGACGGCGTCGCAAGACCCCACTTCGGTGGGGCGTATGCATCACAGTTTGCGAGGCGGGCAATCGTTCAGGCGATAAGGCAGGAGCCATGCGGATCCGGTTCTGCCGCTGCCTTGATCCTGCGGACATTGGCTTCCAGTTCGGCATGGGCGGTGTCAAGCCATCCCACGCGATGGCGCACGGGATCCTTCGGCGACAGGTCGCTGACGGACAGCTCGCGCAGGAAATAGCGCACCATGCTGCCGGCTCGTGCGGGTACCGGCATCATGCCCAGCAACTGGTCGCGCGCAATCAGCCGCCGGCTGACGGCATGCCGGAGCCCGGCCCAGGCGGTGCGGCCCAGCGCGATATAGAAAGCGTCGGTGCGTATCTGCCGGACGGTGCCGAGAAACTGGTTTTCGAAGACTTCGCGAAGCATGGGCGCCGCCATCAGATCTTCGAAGGGGCCGTCGAAGGCGAGCCCGCGCCGGGTAGTGGCATGCGGCAGCAAGGCCAGCGGCTGCAGCCGCTCGAAGCCTTCGTTCCACAGCGCCGCGGCATGTGGCAGGCGGACCAGCTCGGGTACGCGGAAGTGGTCGAGCATGCGGATCAGGTTTGGCCGAATCAGCTTGCCGCCCAGTTCCACCCGACGCTTGTTCTCGCGCTGGATCACGCGGCCCGGCGCATGGCTGCGCAGCAGCTCCTCGGTCACGGACGCTGCCAGCCGCACATGGGCATGGCCCGGGGTGGTGCTGACGAGCACCAGCTGCGCCTGCGTGTTCAGGTATTCGCACGGCACGTAGTGCATGGCGTACGTACCGTCTTGCCCAACCAGGACGGGTCTGGCGATGACGCCGGTGGCGCCCCCAAGCCGTACCTGAGAGCAATACGCTTCAATAAAGTTGGTCAAGGACTCCCCCGCTCGCGACGCTTCTGGATGCGCTTTTTTCTTGTTCTGCTTTTCGATCATGGTAAGCCGGCGCTGCATCGCAGACAAAGTGCGCGGTGCCGGATTAGCCTGAATACGACGCAACCTTCGTTGGACAGCCAACATACTGCCGGCGGCGTCCCCCGATCGGGTGGGCGTAGCGGCATTAGCCGCACAGTAGCCCGGGGCCGGCGTCAGGACGATGACATTCCGATGCATGCGAGCGCGTCAGCGGCTCTGGATTGAGGGTACGAGCGGGAAGAAAAAACCGGACACGAAGCGTGTCCGGTAACCCATTTGCTGACTCAGGTCGTGTCAGAACCCGAGGTCACAAATGATAACGATTATCATTTTCTGCGGCAACAGGAGCCGGTTCTCAGCCGATCGATGTCTCGATAGCGATCTGTCCGGACAGCGTCTTGTGTACCGGGCAACGGTTGGCGACCCGCAGGAGGTCATCCAGGATCTGGGGCGTCAGTTCACCACTGACCTTGACCTCGCGCTTCAGCGAATAGGTGCCGTTGGATTCTTCATGGACGATCGACACGTCGATCCTGGCGATGGCGTAGCCCTTGCGCTTGGCATAGAGCTGCAGCGTCAGGGTAGTGCAAGCGGCCAGCGCGGAGTCGAGCAAGTCGTGGGGGCTGGGGTAGCTGGTATCGCCGCCCGCCGAGGCATCCAGGTCGGCCTGCCATTTGGCGGTACCGTTGCTCAGGTGGCAGATGGTGTTGCCCTGGCTCGGCTGCCAGGTCGCTTGGATAGTCATCGATCGTCCCCATCTAATAAGAGAAGGCGGCCCGGCGGGCCGGAGCAGTCATTCTATACAGGGCGTTGCAGGCTGTTCAAAGCGGTGGCAGCTGCACTTTTGCTGCGGTTTCGGAGTTTTCCGAAAAAGTGCTTGCCAACCCTGGCACGCTCACTTAATATTCGCCCCCTCGCAACACAACGCGGCGCTGCAAGGCAGACGCAGCAAGGGTTGCGGGGTCGACCGCAAGGTTGGCGCAGCGAAGTTGGCAGCGCTGGCCGCAGCAAAAAAAGATTGCTGCAACGGTTGACGAAACGAAGAAAGCTCTGCATAATCTCGTTTCTCTGCTGCAGACAACGCAGCGCGCTGAACGGCAAAGCCGGGAAGCGAAGTTCTTTAACAAACAAACAACCGATAAGTGTGGGCGCTGGGTAGCGGGCGCCGCTGTCTTCGGACAGTGTTGCTTCACAAGTTATACAGTGCTCGCACAGCAAAACGTGACTGGGTCTTCGGATCTGGTCAGTCAGTTTTCTGAGAGTGAGCGACCGCTCGAAAGAGCGAGGGTCTTCGGACCCACACAGAGATTGAACTGAAGAGTTTGATCCTGGCTCAGATTGAACGCTGGCGGCATGCCTTACACATGCAAGTCGAACGGCAGCACGGGCTTCGGCCTGGTGGCGAGTGGCGAACGGGTGAGTAATACATCGGAACGTGCCCTGTAGTGGGGGATAACTAGTCGAAAGATTAGCTAATACCGCATACGACCTGAGGGTGAAAGCGGGGGACCGTAAGGCCTCGCGCTATAGGAGCGGCCGATGTCTGATTAGCTAGTTGGTGGGGTAAGAGCCTACCAAGGCGACGATCAGTAGCTGGTCTGAGAGGACGATCAGCCACACTGGGACTGAGACACGGCCCAGACTCCTACGGGAGGCAGCAGTGGGGAATTTTGGACAATGGGGGCAACCCTGATCCAGCAATGCCGCGTGTGTGAAGAAGGCCTTCGGGTTGTAAAGCACTTTTGTCCGGAAAGAAATCGCGCTGGTTAATACCTGGCGTGGATGACGGTACCGGAAGAATAAGCACCGGCTAACTACGTGCCAGCAGCCGCGGTAATACGTAGGGTGCGAGCGTTAATCGGAATTACTGGGCGTAAAGCGTGCGCAGGCGGTTTGATAAGACAGGCGTGAAATCCCCGAGCTTAACTTGGGAATGGCGCTTGTGACTGTCAGGCTAGAGTATGTCAGAGGGGGGTAGAATTCCACGTGTAGCAGTGAAATGCGTAGAGATGTGGAGGAATACCGATGGCGAAGGCAGCCCCCTGGGACGTCACTGACGCTCATGCACGAAAGCGTGGGGAGCAAACAGGATTAGATACCCTGGTAGTCCACGCCCTAAACGATGTCAACTAGTTGTTGGGGATTCATTTCTTCAGTAACGTAGCTAACGCGTGAAGTTGACCGCCTGGGGAGTACGGTCGCAAGATTAAAACTCAAAGGAATTGACGGGGACCCGCACAAGCGGTGGATGATGTGGATTAATTCGATGCAACGCGAAAAACCTTACCTACCCTTGACATGCCACTAACGAAGCAGAGATGCCTTAGGTGCCCGAAAGGGAAAGTGGACACAGGTGCTGCATGGCTGTCGTCAGCTCGTGTCGTGAGATGTTGGGTTAAGTCCCGCAACGAGCGCAACCCTTGTCTCTAGTTGCTACGCAAGAGCACTCTAGAGAGACTGCCGGTGACAAACCGGAGGAAGGTGGGGATGACGTCAAGTCCTCATGGCCCTTATGGGTAGGGCTTCACACGTCATACAATGGTGCGTACAGAGGGTTGCCAACCCGCGAGGGGGAGCTAATCCCAGAAAACGCATCGTAGTCCGGATCGTAGTCTGCAACTCGACTACGTGAAGCTGGAATCGCTAGTAATCGCGGATCAGCATGCCGCGGTGAATACGTTCCCGGGTCTTGTACACACCGCCCGTCACACCATGGGAGTGGGTTTTGCCAGAAGTAGTTAGCCTAACCGCAAGGAGGGCGATTACCACGGCAGGGTTCATGACTGGGGTGAAGTCGTAACAAGGTAGCCGTATCGGAAGGTGCGGCTGGATCACCTCCTTTCCAGAGGCTTGTGTCTCAAGCCTAGCGTTCACACTTATCGGTTTGTTTGCTGTTACAGCCAAGGGTCTGTAGCTCAGGTGGTTAGAGCACCGTCTTGATAAGGCGGGGGTCGTAGGTTCAAGTCCTACCAGACCCACCAAGTTATCCGAGGGGGGATTAGCTCAGCTGGGAGAGCACCTGCTTTGCAAGCAGGGGGTCGTCGGTTCGATCCCGTCATCCTCCACCACTGCCTGGTAACTTTGGTTGGCCGCCAAATGCAAGCGCTTAAGAATTGAGCGTTTGCATTTGGCATTGCCAAGCGATCGCAAGATCGGCTGTTCTTTAACAATATGGGATGTAGTAAAGGTGTCGCGCGAGCGTTGATGAGACGCTGCAGTAGCAAACGCGATACCGGGTTGTGATTGTATCAACCAAAATGTATTTAAAGTGATCGAAAGATGACTTGGAATACGGCACAAATGCGAGAACTCAACCTGTAGTGAGTCGTGTCCTCGAGACACACTTGTTATAGGGTCAAGCGAACAAGTGCATGTGGTGGATGCCTTGGCGATCACAGGCGATGAAGGACGCGGTAGCCTGCGAAAAGCTTCGGGGAGCTGGCAAACAAGCTTTGATCCGGAGATGTCCGAATGGGGAAACCCGGCCCGTATGGGTCATCCCACACTGAATCCATAGGTGTGGGAAGCGAACGCGGCGAACTGAAACATCTAAGTAGCTGCAGGAACAGAAATCAACCGAGATTCCCAAAGTAGTGGCGAACGAAATGGGAAGAGCCTTGTACTCTTTAGCAGTGTTGTTAGCAGAACGGGATGGAAAGCCCGGCCCTAGCAGGTGATAGCCCTGTATGCGAAAACAGCGTTGTGGAACTAGGTGTACGACAAGTAGGGCGGGACACGTGAAATCCTGTCTGAAGATGGGGGGACCATCCTCCAAGGCTAAATACTCGTGATCGACCGATAGTGAACCAGTACCGTGAGGGAAAGGCGAAAAGAACCCCGGGAGGGGAGTGAAATAGATCCTGAAACCGCATGCATACAAACAGTCGGAGCCTGGAAACGGGTGACGGCGTACCTTTTGTATAATGGGTCAGCGACTTACATTCAGTGGCAAGCTTAACCGATTAGGGCAGGCGTAGCGAAAGCGAGTCCGAACAGGGCGTTGAGTCGCTGGGTGTAGACCCGAAACCAGATGATCTATCCATGGCCAGGTTGAAGGTGCGGTAACACGTACTGGAGGACCGAACCCACTAACGTTGAAAAGTTAGGGGATGAGCTGTGGATAGGGGTGAAAGGCTAAACAAATCTGGAAATAGCTGGTTCTCTCCGAAAACTATTTAGGTAGTGCCTCGTGTCTCACCTTCGGGGGTAGAGCACTGTCATGGTTGGGGGGTCTATTGCTGATTACCCCGCCATAGCAAACTCCGAATACCGAAGAGTGCAATCACGGGAGACAGACATCGGGTGCTAACGTCCGGTGTCAAGAGGGAAACAACCCAGACCGCCAGCTAAGGTCCCCAAATATAGCTAAGTGGGAAACGAAGTGGGAAGGCTAAAACAGTCAGGAGGTTGGCTTAGAAGCAGCCACCCTTTAAAGAAAGCGTAATAGCTCACTGATCGAGTCGTCCTGCGCGGAAGATGTAACGGGGCTAAGCTATATACCGAAGCTGCGGACGCACGCAAGTGCGTGGTAGGAGAGCGTTCTGTAAGCCTGTGAAGGTGTCTTGTAAAGGATGCTGGAGGTATCAGAAGTGCGAATGCTGACATGAGTAGCGATAAAGGGGGTGAAAGGCCCCCTCGCCGTAAGCCCAAGGTTTCCTACGCAACGTTCATCGGCGTAGGGTGAGTCGGCCCCTAAGGCGAGGCAGAGATGCGTAGCTGATGGGAAGCAGGTTAATATTCCTGCACCGTCGTATGATGCGATGGGGGGACGGATCGCGGAAGGTTGTCCGGGTGTTGGAAGTCCCGGTCCCTGCATTGGAGAAGGCGCTCAGGCAAATCCGGGCGCGGGATTCAAGGATGTGGGGCGAGCGGCCTAGTGCTGCGAAGCAATTGGAAGTGGTTCCAAGAAAAGCCTCTAAGCTTCAGTCATACGAGACCGTACCGCAAACCGACACAGGTGGGCGAGATGAGTATTCTAAGGCGCTTGAGAGAACTCGGGAGAAGGAACTCGGCAAATTGGTACCGTAACTTCGGGATAAGGTACGCCCTGGTAGCTTGACTGGCCTGCGCCAGAAGGGTGAAGGGGTTGCAATAAAATGGTGGCTGCGACTGTTTAATAAAAACACAGCACTCTGCAAACACGAAAGTGGACGTATAGGGTGTGACGCCTGCCCGGTGCCGGAAGATTAAATGATGGGGTGCAAGCTCTTGATTGAAGTCCCGGTAAACGGCGGCCGTAACTATAACGGTCCTAAGGTAGCGAAATTCCTTGTCGGGTAAGTTCCGACCTGCACGAATGGCGTAACGATGGCCACACTGTCTCCTCCCGAGACTCAGCGAAGTTGAAGTGTTTGTGATGATGCAATCTCCCCGCGGCTAGACGGAAAGACCCCATGAACCTTTACTGTAGCTTTGCATTGGACTTTGAACCGATCTGTGTAGGATAGGTGGGAGGCTTTGAAGCGTGGACGCCAGTTCACGTGGAGCCGTCCTTGAAATACCACCCTGGTTTGTTTGAGGTTCTAACCTTGGCCCGTGAATCCGGGTCGGGGACAGTGCATGGTAGGCAGTTTGACTGGGGCGGTCTCCTCCCAAAGTGTAACGGAGGAGTTCGAAGGTACGCTTGGTACGGTCGGACATCGTACCTAAAGTGCAATGGCAAAAGCGTGCTTAACTGCGAGACCGACAAGTCGAGCAGGTGCGAAAGCAGGACATAGTGATCCGGTGGTTCTGAATGGAAGGGCCATCGCTCAACGGATAAAAGGTACTCTGGGGATAACAGGCTGATACCGCCCAAGAGTTCATATCGACGGCGGTGTTTGGCACCTCGATGTCGGCTCATCTCATCCTGGGGCTGTAGCCGGTCCCAAGGGTATGGCTGTTCGCCATTTAAAGAGGTACGTGAGCTGGGTTTAAAACGTCGTGAGACAGTTTGGTCCCTATCTGCCGTGGGCGTTGGAATCTTGACGGGGGCTGCTCCTAGTACGAGAGGACCGGAGTGGACGTACCGCTGGTGTACCTGTTGTCTCGCCAGAGGCATCGCAGGGTAGCTATGTACGGAAGAGATAACCGCTGAAAGCATCTAAGCGGGAAACTCGCCTGAAGATGAGGATTCCCTGGAGGCTTGACCTCCTTGAAGGGTCGTTCGAGACCAGGACGTTGATAGGCTGGGTGTGGAAGCGCAGTAATGCGTTAAGCTAACCAGTACTAATTGCCCGTAAGGCTTGATCCTATAACCAGTGTGTTTCACCTGGTGTGTGTGATCGTGTCTGTGCCAGATACGCACAACCCCAACTACATCCCGATTCGTGACGCTGGCTTGAACCCCAGCGCCACAACCCCTCATGCCTGGTGACCATAGCGAGCTGGAACCACCCCTTCCCATCCCGAACAGGACCGTGAAACAGCTCCGCGCCGATGATAGTGCGGATTACCCGTGTGAAAGTAGGTCATCGCCAGGCTCTTATTGTGCAAAACCCCTCGACAGCATGTGCTGCGAGGGGTTTTTGCTTTTTGCGGCTTCGAGTTTATCAGCGGTTTATCGGCTCGCTTAGACCTTTCATTCCATGTCAGACGACTGCGCCTGGTATCTCTACCTGCTCGAATGCACCGGTGACTCGATCTATACCGGGATCACCACCGACGTCGATCGGCGCTTTGCGGAGCATCTGTCGGGAAAGGGGGCCAAATATACGCGTTCGCGCAAGCCCATCCGGGTCATGGTGCGGCTTCGTTTTGAAACCAAATCGGAAGCATTGAAGGCGGAAATCGAGATCAAGCGGATGAGTGCGGCGCAGAAGCGCGCGTTCTGTGCGCAGCACGAAGACCCAAAATAAAAACGGCCAGGACCGCTAGGCGATCCTGGCCGTTTTGTCTGGGCGCGGAATCAGACGACCGTCAGCGTCACGTCGATATTGCCGCGGGTGGCATTCGAATACGGGCAAACCTGGTGAGCCTGCTCCACCAGTTTCTCCGCCGCTTCGCGTTCGAAGCCCGGCAGCGAAATCTTCAGCTCGACCTGGATGCCGAAACCTTGCGGAATCGGCCCGATGCCGACGGCGCCTTCGATCGAAGCCTCTGCCGGTACATTGATTTTTTGCTGGCCGGCCACGTACCGGATCGCGCCCAGGAAGCAGGCCGAGTAGCCAGCGGCAAACAGCTGTTCCGGGTTCAGGCCGTTGCCGGCGCCGCCCATTTCCTTGGGCACTGCCAGCTTGACGTCGAGTTGGCTATCGGAGGTTGTGGCCCGGCCATCGCGGCCGCCGGTTGCTTTGGCATGGGCGGTATAAACGACTTTTTCGAGTTTCATTTAAGGCTCCGTTTGGTTGCCCGCAGGGGCGTATCAAGGCTTGCCGTCGTGCGGCGGTGGGAAATCGGTACGCGCTGCTTCCAGCGTGGACCGCAGTGCATGCAGGCGCTGCGTCAGGGCCTGGATTTCTTCGACCGGGCACTGCGTGGCGCACAACATCTGTTCAGGAATACGTTCGGCTGCATCGCGCAGGGCCCGACCGGCCTCGGTCACGCGCACCAGTACCCGGCGCTCGTCGCCGGTATCGCGGTTGCGGGTAACCAGGCCGGTGGCTTCCAGCCGCTTCAACAACGGTGTCAGCGTGCCGGAATCCAGCGCAAGGCGACCACCCAGTTCCGATACCGTCAGCGTTTCAGTCTCCCACAATACAAGCATCACCAGGTATTGCGGATAAGTGAGTCCAAGCTCACCAAGCATGGGCTTGTACAGCTTGGTCATCGCAAGCGACGTCGAATACAGGGCAAAGCATAGTTGCCGATCGAGCAGCAGCCAATTCGAGGTGTCATCGTTGTCGCGTTCCATGCCGATATATTATACGCAATTGAATTGTGTGCAACATAAATTTGTCACCTGCGCTAAAAGTGATAATCAAGGCACTCGTAACCTTAAGCCTGTTTTAAGTCTCGGTCGTTAGCATGATCCCGTCGCGTCGCAAAGTGCCGACGCCAGATCTTCTACGTAAGGACCCTGACATGATTCGCCAGACCATTGCTCGCACGGCCGTCGGTATTGCGGCCCTCGCCGCCCTGGGCGGCGGGTATGCCTACCTGCAGAAGGAAGTCGTCACGCCCGGATACGCTGCTCCCATGCCGACGCCCCTCGCAGCCACGCAGCCAGCGGCCGCCGTGGCCACGCCGGCGGACTTCTCCGGCATCGTTGCGCAATATGGACCCGCCGTGGTCAATATCAGCGTGACCGCGCGCGCCCAACGCACCGCCGCGCAGATGCCGCCCGGGATCGATCCCGACGATCCGCTGTTCCAGTTCTTCAAGCGCTTCGGCCCTCAGTTCCAGGGCCCGCAAGGTGGCCAGCAGCAACTGGTGCGCGGCCTGGGCTCCGGCTTTATCGTCAGCCCTGACGGCCTGATCCTGACCAATGCGCACGTCGTCGACGGCGCGCAGGAGGTGACCGTCAAGCTCACCGACCGTCGCGAATTCAAGGCCAAGGTATTGGGCACGGATCCGCAGACCGATGTGGCGGTGATCCGCATCGATGCCAAGAACCTGCCGACGGTTCGCTTGGGCGATCCCTCGCAGGTGCGCGTCGGCGAGCCCGTGCTGGCCATCGGTTCGCCGTACGGCTTCGAGAACACCGTGACTGCCGGCATCGTCAGCGCCAAGTCGCGCTCGCTGCCTGACGATACCTACGTGCCGTTCATCCAGACCGACGTGGCCGTCAACCCGGGCAACTCGGGCGGCCCGCTGTTCAACCAGCGTGGCGAGGTGATCGGCATCAACGCGCAGATCTACAGCCAGACCGGTGGCTACCAGGGCTTGTCGTTCGCGATCCCGATAGACGTGGCCACCAAGGTCCAGCAGCAGCTGGTGGCGACCGGCAAGGTCACGCGCGGCCGCCTCGGCATCAGCGTGCAGGAAGTCAACCAGGCGCTGGCGCAATCGTTCGGCTTGTCCAAGCCGACCGGCGCGCTGGTCAACTCGGTCGAGCCGGACAGTCCCGCAGCGCGAGCCGGCCTGAAGCCGGGCGACGTGATCGTGCAGCTGGGCAACGACGTGATCGACCATTCGGGCGACCTGCCCGAGCATGTGGCCGACCTCAAGCCCGGCACGCAAAGCTCGCTGAAGATCATCCGCAAGGGCGAGCCGATGACCTTGTCGGTGAAAATCGGCACGGCCAAGGACCAGGCGGTGGCGCAGAAGGGCGGCACCAACGAGGCCAGCGGCCGGCTCGGGCTGGCGGTGCGTCCGCTGTCGCCGGCAGAAAAGCGCGACAGCGGCATCGAAGGCGGCCTGGTGGTCGAAGGCGTGGCCGGGCCAGCGGCGCGGGTTGGCATCCAGCCGGGCGACGTGATCCTGTCGCTCAACGGCACGCCGATCACTTCGGCCGAGCAGCTGAAAGCGCTGGTGGCAAAGTCCGGCAAGCAGGTGGCGCTGCTGGTGCAGCGCGACGATGCCCGCATCTTTATTCCGCTCGATATCGGCTGACACCGGGCGCGCCGGCGCTACCCGCTAATCGTTAACAGACAAGGCTTTTGGGTTAACGCGGGCCGTATACCTCGACCGGTATACGGCCCGCTAAGCCTTATGGGAAGCGGCATTCCGCACAACCAATTACTTACAGAAGGCGCGCCAACAGGTATTATCTCGACTGCGATGCACGAAGCATGCGGCGGTAGCCCCCGCCGGCCCTGGTTCTGCTGAATCGACAAAAAGGAAGTCTATGCAGTTGGATTTCACCCGCGCCACAACGCCGGGTACCGATAGAGCGCGGCGACTGGCGTCAACGACGTCGGCGGCCGGCTCCGCGCCGAAGCCCCGGCGGCGCAAGAAAGTAGTCGCCCCGCATTGGGAGCGCGGCTATCGCTCGCATTTCTACCGCAATGAACGCGGCGACAAGCTTGGCGAGGTGCGCCTGTCCGAGCGCGGCGAAGTTCCCGTGGTCTACCACTGGGCCGCAGGCAATTACTCGGGCGCCGAAGGATCGCTGGCCCACGCACGCGCGCGCGTCGAAGAAACCATCGGTTTCGGCATGCGCCAGCTGTCGCTGTTCTGAGCAGGTATTTCGCCGCTGCCGCCTCTGCCGGCACTGCGACCCGTCCGCGCCATCATCCGCTGCGCGGCGACTCCGCACCTCCCCGATTCATTCGCCCTGCAGTCAATCCAGCGTTCCGCCACTGACGGCGGGAAAATGCGCGCGTTTCAGGCCAGACGCCGCTGCGCCAGCATGAAACGCCGCCGCGCCAAGCGCGAGCACCGCAATCAACCGGTAGATATCCTCGCAGGCAATCAGCCTGGCCTGTTGCTCGACCATCGCTGCGAGTTGCGCCAGTGCTCCCTGGTGTGCCTGTGCCATGTCGAAGCCGCGCGCGGACAGCGCCGCCTGCACCGACGCCCCCCATTGCTGCACGCCCTGGACAAAACGCGCCGCCACATCTGCGCCAGCGTATGGCCGGTGGCCGCAGCAAGCGTACCGGCCATGAACAGCAGCAGGGCGCCGGTCAGCTAATAGCGGTACCCAAACCGGCGCAACAGCCACCGCTGCTTGAGGATCATCAGCATGCTGCCGACGGCGTAGGCCGCCTGCACCGGGGCAAAGGTGCGCGGATCGGCGCCGATGCCGCCGACGATATGGCTCGACGCGAACACGAACATGATGTTCTCGAGGAACTCCACGCCGGTGGCCAGCGCCAGCAGCATCATCAGCAGCGTCTGGCGCTGGCGGTGGCTGAGCCAGCGCAGCCAGCGCATGTCGACGCGCAGCCGCGACAGCGGCCGCCAGGATGTGCCGGCCGTCATGGCTGCAGGGCTTGCAGGGTCCGGTGCAACTGCGTCAGCGCGCGGGTGGCACCGGCGAGGCCGCTCGCGCCCACCGGTGCCCAGGCCTCGCCGTAGGCGGCGTGGACCACCGGCGCGGCCCGCTCCAGCAGGCGCCGTCCGGCCGCGGTCAGGGTCAGTTCCAGTCCGCGGCGGTCCTGCGCCGACGCCTGGCGGCGCAGCAGGCCCCGCGCTTCGAGCCCGTCCAGCAGCCGCGTCATCTGCGTGCGGGTGACGTCCAGTGTCGTACCCAACTCGGACGCCATGCTGGGCTGGCCTTCGTCGGCCGACAGCATGCTCATCACCAGGTACTGGTTCATGTCCAGCTCAAAGGGGGCGAGCGCCTGGTCGATATGCGCGCGCAGCAGCAAGCGCGAGGCCAGGATCAGGTCGCGCGGCGCTTCGGGATGGTTGGCGCAATAGCGATCTATGCGGGCTTCGAAACTCATGGCGGGCAGCAATCCGTTGGCGACGGATTGATTACCGACGCAGCGCGCCCGCGATGTCCCGCGTACCCGCCCGCATGCGCTCCGCCGCCTGCCGCACGTGAGCCGGATCGGCATTGCCATAGCGTTGCCCGATGTAGGCCGCGGCAACCGCCGCGATGGCTGCGGCCGCCTGCGGCAGTCGGGTGCTGGCGCGTGCGGCGAAGTCCTGGGGACCTTCGGCCGGCGCGCGCGCGCAGCCGTGCCGGGCCAACAGTTCGCAGAAGCGGTCGTAGGCTGCGTCAAGCGGATCGGCCCGCTCCCGGCGCCGCCACAGCGGCACCAGTGCGAGCAGGCACAGCACCCCGAGCGCGCCGGCCAGCAGCTGCCCGGCACTGGCGCCCGTGCCGAGGGTGGCCAGCAGGCGCGCCTGTTGCGCGTGGTCGTACTGCAGCACCCAGCGCTGCCAGCGGTAGACCATGCCCTCGTAGGCCCAACGGACATCCTGCAGCCAGCCCGGCTGGTGCGCCGGGCGCCAGGCCGCGGCCTCGGCGCCAAGGACGGCGTCCAGGCCCCGCTCGATCCGGCTGGGCGCGACCGCGCTGGTGGGATCGACGCGCACCCAGCCGCGGCCGTCGAGCCAGACTTCGGCCCAGGCGTGGGCGTCGGACTGGCGCACCACGTAGTGGCCGCCGATGGGGTTGTATTCGCCGCCCTGGTAGCCAGTGACGACCCGTGCCGGCACGCCGCCGGCGCGCATCAGGAAGACGAAGCTGCTGGCGTAGTGTTCGCAGAAGCCGCGCCGGGTGTCGAACACAAAGCTGTCGACCTGCTCCGCGCCGAGCTGTGGCGGGCTAAGCGTGTAGGCAAACGGCGCGGCGGCGAACAGGCGCAGTGCCGCCTGCACGCGTGCGGCGGGATCGGCGTGCTGCGCGGCCCATGTTGACGCCAGCGCGCGGGCGCGCGGGTTGCCTGCGGGCAGGGCCAGCGCCAGCCGGCGCGTGGCGGCATCCAGCGCCTCCGGTGCCGGCGTGAGCGTCGATCGCGCCTGGTAGCGGATGCGCTGGTCCACCGGCCGGCGCGACAGGAATTCGCCATCTGGCGTGACGGCGGCGTCGGCGGATGGCGACAGGGCCTGTCCGCGGTCCAGCACCAGCAGCCAGTGCTGCGAACTGGGCTCGAGCGTGATGCTGTAGTCGACTCCACGCCCAGCCACTGCCATCGCAGGTGCGGGCGCCTGCGCGTGCAGGCGCTGCCGCGCCGGACGCCAGGTGGTGCCGTCGTACTCCCACAGCACCAGCGCGCGCCAGTACAGCGCCGCGGCAGGCAGCGGCGGGCCGGCGACTTCAGCGCGCAGCGCCAGCGCCGGCGAGCGGATCAGCTGGCCGACGCTGCCTGGCCGCATGGTATCGCTGAGGCCGGTGGTGCCGGTGGGCGCGGACTGCGGCAGCTGCCACAGCGGATGCTCCAGCCGCGGGAACAGCACGAACATGGCCACCGCCCACGGCAGGCCGAGCAGCGCCATGCGGCCCAGCATCGGCCAGATCGCCAGCCGGCTGCGCGCCTCCGGGTGGTGCAGCAGCAGCCAGTTGCGCAACACCCAGGCGCCGATGGCCAGGCTGTACAGCGCCAGCCAGAAAGGCTGGTCCGACAGGTACAGCGTCAGTAGCAGGTAGAAGGACAACTGCGTCACCAGCGTGGCATCGCCGAGCGCGCGGCACTCGAGCAGCTTGAGGATGACGAACGCACCCAGCAGCGCCACCGCCAGCTCGCGCCCCACGCCGCCGCCGGCCTGCCAGGCCAGCGCACTGGCCACCAGCAGCACCAGCAGCGCGGTGGTGCCGAGCATCCAGCGCGACGGCAGCGGCGCGCGCCGGCGCCACAGCAGCCAGCGCCAGCCCAGCAGCAGCAACAACAGCAGGCTGACCGACACCGGCAAGGTCCGCGCCTGCGGCGCCAGCACCAGCGCCAGCTGGCCGAGCAGCATGCCGTGGTCTTCATGCCGCAGCGGCCTTGCCACGGCGTTCATCGGCGGGCTCCGGGCCGCGTTGGATGCTGCGGCCACAACGCCAGCGCTTCAAGACAGGCGCGCCGATGGCTTGCGCCGCATGCGGGCGGCAATTCGAGGCCCGGCAGGCGCAGGCCGATTTCCGCATCGTCCGGCGCGGCCAGCAGCCAGGCGCACAGCCGCGACAGCCGCGCTTCGGCGTCCATGCCCGCGGGCATCGCCTGCCAGTCGAGCCAGCGCGCCGGGCGCTGCGGTGGATCGCCGCTGCGGCTCAGCCATCGGCCGGTGCGCGCGCTGTGCTTCCACGCGATCCGGTGCAGCGGGTCGCCGCTGCGGTAGCGCCGCAGCTGGTCGATGCCGTCGTCGCCCGGAACGGATGACGCGGCAGGTCCCGCGTCATCCGCGCCAGGGCGATACGCGGCGGGCGGGGGCGGTGCATTAACTTCCGGCGCCGGGTAGACCAGCGTCGACAGCGGCAGGTCCGCATGGCTCCAGACGCGGAACAGCCCGAATGGGAAGCGGCTGCTGATCACCACGCGCGGCAGCGCCAGCCGTCCGCGCCGCGGCGCCGGCACGTGCAGCGCAAGCGTGCCGCTGGCGTGGCCGTCCAGCGTCAGCGTGGCCGGCACGACTTCTGGCAGCGCCGGCACGCGCGCCTCGATGCCGATGCGCGCGCCGGCGTCGGCGTTGTCGACGCGCAGCGCAAACACCGCGAGCTGGCCGGCATGCACCGGCGCCACCGTGCCCGCGCTCACCGCCAGTTCGAGCAGGTTGCGGTAGGCCAGCCACATGCATGACATGCCGATGCCGGCCAGCAGGAAGGTCAGCGCGAAGCCCAGGCTGATGTTGTAGTTGAGCGAAGTCAGCAGCATCGCGCCGAGCAGCACGGCAAAGCCGATGCCGCCCCGCGCGGGAAGGATATAGAGATGGCGCCGGTCCAGCCGCACGGTGCCGCCGGACGGCCGGCGCGCGGCAATGCGCTGGCGGAAGAGCCTGACGGACGCGAACAGGCCTGGCCAGGGCAGGCGATGGTGTGCGGCCGCGTTCCGGTTGTCGTGCGGCGCCGCCAGCGGATCGCTCGCCATGGGCGTCAGGGAATGGCCACGCCGGCAAGCAGCGCCGCCAGCTCGCCGTCCACCGCCGCGGGGCTGCCGCCGCCCGCCGGCAGCAGCCGGTGCGCGGCAACGGCGGCAAAGACCGCCTGCACATCCTCGGGCAGCACCAGTTCGCGCTGCGCCAGCAGGGCCCGTGCGCGCGCGCAGGCCAGCAGCGCCAGCCCGGCGCGCGGCGACAGGCCGGCGGCAAAGCCGCTGTGGCGCCGCGTGGCCTGCACCAGTGCCAGCACATAATCGACCAGCGCGGGGCTGGCGTACACCTGCGCGGCGGCCTGCTGCAGGGCCAGCACCTGCGCGGCATCCATGACCGGCGTGGCTTCCGCCGCGCTGGCGCCGCCGAGGTACAGCACGCGCTCGAAGGCGGGATCGGGATAGCCCAGCGACACGCGCATGGTGAAGCGGTCGAGCTGCGATTCAGGCAGCGCATGGGTGCCCAGCTGCTCCAGCGGATTCTGCGTGGCGATCACGAAGAACGGTTCCGGCAGCGCGTGCGTGGTGCCGTCATGGGTCACCTGCCGCTCGGCCATGGCTTCGAGCAGGGCGCTCTGGGTTTTGGGCGGCGCCCGGTTGATCTCGTCGGCCAGCACTACCTGCGCGAACACCGGGCCGCGATGGAAGCGGAATTCGCCCGCATCGCGCACGAACACCGAGACGCCGATCAGGTCCGCCGGCAGCAGGTCGCTGGTGAACTGCACGCGCTGGTACTGCAGCCCGAGCGTACGCGCCAGCGCATGCGCGAGCGTGGTCTTGCCCACGCCGGGCACGTCTTCCAGCAGCAGGTGGCCTCCCGCCAGCATGCAGGCCAGCGCCAGCCGGACCTGCTGCGGCTTGCCAAGGACGATGCGGCCCAGCTGGGCCTGGGCCTCGGCCAGCGAAGCGACGATGCGTGGGCGAGCAGTCACGTTGGACCTCGGCGCAAGGGAGTTGGAAGGGAGCCGGACCGGCGGCAAAAACGGGGACGCAGTGCAGCGCATTGTAGCGGCGTGCGCGGCACGCGGCACCGTCTGTTTCCGAACGGAGACACCCCGGGCCGGCGGCGATGCACCCGGATGGCGCACAGGCTGCGCCAGTTTGCGCGGGTTCTGGCATCATGAGCCTGTCGGGCCACCGCCGGCCCAACCGTATTTCTTTCTCCTTCCGCTGCCCGCTGCAATGACTGCCTCGCTGGACCCCTCCGCCGACCTCCGTGCCGACCTCCGTGCCGACCTCCCTGCGGCTGCCGTGCTGACCCCCGGCGCCGCCGATTCCGACGCGCTGCTGCGCCTGGCGCAGGCCTTCCATGCCAACGGCTTCGTGATCCTGCGCGGCTTCGGGAGCGAGGCAGACTGCGCCGCGCTGGAAGCGGTGGCGCGCAGGCACCTGGCGGCGGTGGTGCCACCGGTGGAGTTCGAGGCCGACCTGGGCTATCCCGGCGCCCCGGCCGCGCGCGACGCCGCCGGCGGCGGCACCGTCAGGCGGCTGCGCCAGGCCTACGGCCGCGACGAAGTGTTCCACGACTGGGCTACCGCTCCGAAGCTGGTGTCGGTGGTGCAGGCGCTGCTGGGCGAACCCGCGTGCCTGACGCTGGCGCACCACAACTGCGTGATGACCAAGCACCCGCACTACGGCAGCCAGACCGGCTGGCACCGCGATACGCGCTATTGGTCGTTTGCCAAGCCCGAGCTGGTGACGGTCTGGCTGGCGCTGGGCGACGAGGATGAAAGCAACGGCGTGCTGCGCGTCATTCCGGGCTCGCACCGCGCGGCGCTGGAGCCGGGCCAGCTGGATCCCGCGGAATTCCTGATCGAGGCGCATCCCGCCAGCCAGCCGCTGCTGCAGGCGGCGCGGCCGCTCGCGCTGCACCGCGGCGACGTGCTGTTCTTCGACAGCCGGCTGTTCCACGCGGCGGGCCGCAATGCCTCCAACGCGGTCAAGCTGTCGGTTGCCTTTGCGTACTTCGGCGCCAGCAACCGGCCGCTGGACGGCACGCGTTCGGCCGAGTTCGGCAGCGTGGCGCTGCCGGTGGCCGGCTGAGGCAGCCGGCGCGGGTGGTGGGGCCGGCCTTCAGGTACGCAGCCCGACCAGCCCTGAAATTTTTTCCGAAGCTTCGAGCAGCGGCGGCAGGAAGCGCTCCAGCATTTCCTGCGCGCTGGTGCGATTGGCCTGGCCGCTGATATTGATCGCGGCGATGGTCTGGCCGGCGCGGTTGCGGATCGGCGCCGCCAGCGACACCAGTCCCTCTTCCAGCTCCTGGTCGTTCAACGCCCAGCCGCGCGTGCGGATATCGGCGACGATGGTCTTCAGCGCTTCGATGTCAGTCACGGTGCGGCTGGTGCGCGCGCGCAGTTCGCTGGCGCGCAGCACGGCGTCCAGCTCGGCTTCGTTCAGCCCTGCCATCAGCACGCGGCCCATCGACGAGCAATACGCCGGCAGCCGGCTGCCGATCGACAGGTTGATGGTCATGATCTTGCGCGCCGGCACGCGCAGCACGTAGACGATCTCGGTCCCGTCCAGCACGGAGATCGAGCAGCTTTCATGCACCTGCTGCGACAGTGTCTCCATGATCGGCTCGGCCAGGTTCCAGAACGGCATCGAGGTCAGGTAGGCAAAGCCGAGGTCGAGGATCTTGGGCGTCAGCCGGAACAGCCGCCCGTCCGCCTGCACATAGCCCAGTCCCACCAGTGTCAGCAGGATGCGGCGCGCGCCCGCGCGCGTCAGGCCGCTGGCCTGGGCGATTTCCGTCAGCGTCTGTGCCGGGTGCTGGGCATTGAAGGCACGGATGACCGACAGCCCGCGTGCAAAGGACTGCACATAGCTGTCGCTTGGCTTCTCGGGCGCGGCGGCGCTGCCTGCGCCCTGGGGCGTCTGCGCGTCGCGGGGGGAGTCGGTGGAACTGGCCATCGGTGTAGCACCGGCGCGGGTCGCCGGATTGGCACGGAAAGGCCGAAAGGGTAGAGGAAATGCCGGCACAACGCCAGTGCCGGCCCCCATGGCTCACCACCAGCGGGGGATGGCGGCATGGCCCCGGCGGCGCCCGTTCGGAACGCCGCCGCCATGCTGTCTCCTGCACCGCCTCCCTTGTTATCGGGGGCTGGAGAGGCGTCTTAGCGGAAGCTGCGCTGCACCAGCACGAACACCGCGCCAAGCACACAGATCACCGCGAAGCCATGCAGCATGTCCATACCTGCCAGCAGCGTGGCCTGCCGGTCGATTTCCAGCGAGATCTTCGCCAGCCCGGAGGCCGACAGCGCATCCGGCGATTGCAGCGCCGGGTTGAAGCGCGTGACCTGCTCGACCAGGTGGGTGCGGTGCTCGGCCAGCCCGTCCTGCATGAACACGCTGGCCAGGCCGGTGCCCACGGCCGAGGCAATCTGCTTGCACACGTTCTTGAACTGGTAGGCGTGCGAGAAATCCTCGACCGGCACCTCCAGGTAGGTCATCGATGCCACCTGCACCATCAGCAGCACCGGCGTCAGCCCTTCCAGCAGCACCACCGGCACCAGCGCATAGTCGGGGGCGCCCGGCATCAGCTGGTGCGAAAACAGCATCGCGGCGCAGGCATAGAAGACAAAGCCAAGCGCGATCACGCGCCGCTTGCGGAATACCAGCGCCATGCCCAGCGTGATGGCCACGGCGCCGATGGTCGCCACCGCGCCGCTGGTTGCCAGCAGCATGCAGGTGGTGCGGAAGGTCAGGCCCAGGCCGGTCTGCGTCAGCGACGGCAGCAGGAAGGCCCATGCCGACGACATCAGGTAATACAGCGTGTAGAAGCCCAGCCCGTAGAGATACTGGCGCCCGGCCAGCCGCGACAGGTCGATCCACGGGTCGGGATGGCGGTACAGGCGCCAGCCGGCGAAGGCAAACAGCGCCAGCCCGCACAGCGCCGCCAGCGGCATTTCCGGCGAACTGAAGAAGCGCGTGTAGCGCATTTCCTGCAGCGTATGCAGGATCACCAGCGCGCCGGCCGCGGCGGCGATCGCGGCGGGCCAGTCCAGCGTCGACACCGGCGGATGCCGGTCGCGCGGCGCGCGCGTGGGGTAGGTCAGCGCCACCGACAGCAGCACCGGCAAGGCAATGCCGGCCTGGAACAGGAACACCGCGCGCCAGCCGATATCGTCGAGGAACATGCTGGTCAGCCACGGCGCGAGCGCCAGCATCGAGAACGCGCCGCCGCCGAAGCGCAGCATTAGCGCGCCGCGTTCGGCCGGCGTCGACACCAGCTGCACCAGGATGCGCGAGGCCGCGAACAGGCCCCCGGCGCCCAGGCCCTGCACCGCCTTGCCGGAGATGAGCCCGGTGGGGGTGGCAAATTCGGCACAGATCAGCGAACCCAGGATGAACACCACCAGCGACACCAGCGTAAAGCGCTTGTACGTGATGCGGCGCGCGACCTGGTCGAGCACCATGTTCATCAGCACCGCGGTGGCGGCATAAGCCGAGACCGCGTACAGGTAGTCTTCCGGCGCGGCGCCGACGCCGCCCTGGATATGCTGGCTGGCCACGCCCATCATCAACGTGGAAGAAAAGTCGATGCCGGTGACCAGGCCGAGCGTCAGGCCGAACAATGAAAGACGCCAGTGACCCATTTCGGGGTGACTGGTGAGTTGCATGCGGGGGTGTGCTGGGGCGGAGGCCGGTGTCGTAGCGGGGGCGAGGGCTGCCGGGACTGATGTTGCCAGCGCTGGGGCTGAGCCGTCCGGTGCAGCCGGGACAGGCGTTTGTTGCATCGCTCAAGCATAATGTCGCCTGCCGCCGAGAACTACAGGCTGTCAGGGAAACATTGTCCGGTGAATCAAACAATTCAATGGAACGACTGGGAAGCGTTCTGCTGCGTCGTCGAGCAGGGAACGTTCACGGCCGCGGCGGAGCAGCTCGATTGCCCCAAGTCGCGCGTCTCGGCCGCGGTCGCGCGGCTGGAAACCGCCATCGGCGCCAAGCTGCTGGAGCGCACCACGCGGCGCATGCGCCTCACCGATGCCGGCAAGGCGGTCTATCGCGACGTGGCGCCGCTGTTCGCGCGGCTGCGCGAGATCCGCCAGGAAACGCTGGCGCGCGAGGAGCGCGTGCAGGGCGTGCTGCGCATCGCCACACCTTATGAATTTGGCGCCCAGCAACTGGGCGGGGTGATCTGCCGTACACTCGTCGCGCATCCGGCGCTGGATGTGGCGGTCGAGATCACGCAGGGACTGGTCGACCCGATCCGCGACGGGTTTGACGTGGCGTTCGTCATCGTCGATGCCGACCTGCCCGACTCCGGCACGGTGGCCCGCCGCATCTACCACGTCGAGCGCGGGCTGTTCGCCGCGCCGTCGCTGGCGGACAGCCTGCCGGCGCAGCTGCGCCCGGAAGACCTGGCCAACATGCCGACGCTGACCACGCCGGGCGACACGGTGTGGGAATTCACCCGCGACGGCGAGACCGTCTCTGTGCCGATCCGCCCGCGCATGCAGACCTTCAACGCCGAGCTGCGCCTGCAGGGCGCGCTGGCGGGCCTCGGCATCGCGCGCCTGTCGGTGAACTACTGCGAGGCCGAGATCGCGCAGGGCCGCCTGGTGCGGGTGCTGCCGGATTTCCCGCTGCCGCCGCTGCGCGTGTTCGCGCTGCTGCCGGACCGGCGCCTGCAACCGCGCAAGGTGCGCGTGTTCATGGAAGCGATCGAGTCGATGATGGTGTCGGAGCTGGGGCCCGAGCCAGGCCTGGAAGGGATCGAGCCCGGCGAGTGGGCGAGGGAGGGCGCTGGGCCCGAAGACGACGCGCAGGCGGACGGAAGCGGCCTGGCACAGGGAGAGGCCCGCCCTGCGGGTTGAGGACGCCGGCGGGCCACCACGGCGCAAGGCCGTGGCAAGGGAAAACGCGCAGACTCAGGCGCCTTCGGTGAAGCTGTCGCGACGGCCGGTGATGGCGGCGCCGTCGGTGAACGGATCGACCTTGCCTTGCCTGGCACCGTCGGTGAACGGATCGGCGCGGCCGTTCCGGAAGGCATATCGAGCGCCGTCCAGGAAAGGATCGGCCTTGCTGGCGTGGGCGATGCCGCCGTCGAGGCGCGCAATATCGGAAACGGGTTCAGAGGCGTGCGCGGCAGCGGCGGCAAACGACAGGCCGGCCGCGCACAGCAGCGAAAGCGCCAGGTTGCGGGGTTGTGCGAGGGTCTTCATGGTGTGGTCCTTCTTGGCAGGGTGCGTGGCTGCAGCGCCACGTTGCCTGTAATGTAGGACTTCACACTAAGCAGAAAAAGCGTCAATTCTCGAAACACTGTCCAGACATCTGGACAATGCGCCGGCCAGTGCCCGGCCCCATCGCAGCGGCCTGCGGTCCTCAAAAATGCATGTTGAACACGCTCGCGCCCAGCCTGGCGACCACCATCAGCAGGATCTGCGCGATCACGAACAGCACCAGCGGCGAGACATCGAAGCCCCCGAGGCGGGGCACCACGCGCTGGATCGGGCGCAGCACCGGCGCGGTCAGGTGGTCGATGGCGGGCGTGATCGGCGAATGCGGGTTGACCCACGACAGGATCGCCATCAGCAGCGTGACCCACATCACCAGGCTGATCGCCCACTTCAGCACATAGAGCAACGCGGTCAGCAGCACCGCCGGCAGGAACGCCAGCAGGTCGGCGCCGCTGAGCAGCGCGACCAGCAGCAGGAACACGACCGCCGTCAGCCAGGCCGCCACCACCGTGGCCCAGTCGATGCCGCCCACGCCCGGAATGATCCGGCGCAGCGGCCGCACCAGCCAGTCGGTGATCTGGAACACGCCCTGCGAGACCGGGTTGCGCGTCGGCAGCCGCGTCAGCTGCATCCAGACGCGCAGCAGCAGGGCCATGCCGAACAAGGTAAAGATGGTATCCAGCAGGAAGAGGGCGATTTCCGTAAACATCGATGCGGTTTCCGGTGGGGTTAGGGTGTCTGCAACCGCACAGATTCTGCCATAGCCCGGCGTCACGTCGGCACATCCGGGTCGCGTGCCTGTGGCGCGTCCAACATGCCGGCGCCGCCCTATAATTGCGAGCGCCCGCGGCCGCACTGCGCCGGCGGCGGGCACGTCCCCGTTTTTTTTTGCGCCTTGCGCCGTTCTTCCGTCTCGTCCTATGCCCAGCAAGCCAGCCTCGTCCCGCAACCCTGCGCCGCTCAACAAGGCGGATTTCGAGGCGCTCTCGGACTTCCGCTACCAGCTGCGGCGCTTCCTGCGGTTTTCCGAGGATGCGGCGCGCGAGGAAGGGCTGACCGTGCAGCAGTACCTGCTGCTGCTGCATATCCGCGGCAGCGCCGACAAGGAGTGGGCCTCGATCGGCGAGCTGGCCGAACGACTGCAGGCCAAGCAGCACGGCGTGGTGGCGCTGGTCAACCGCTGCGAGGCGGCCGGACTGGTCAAGCGCCGCCTCAATCCCGAGGACCGGCGCGTGGTGCAGGTGCACCTGCTGGCCAAGGGCGAGCGCAGCCTGAACCGGCTGGCGATGCTGCACCGGACCGAGCTGGAATCGCTGCGCAACACCTTCCGCGTGGCACGCATCACGCAGTTCAACGACGACGGCGCCGAGCGCGGCTGAGCCTGCCAGCCGAGCGCCAACCGGGTGCCAACCGGGTGCCACGGATCCGGTTACAGGCGGTTACCAATCAAAAGCTCCGGTGACACCCGCCGCCCGCGCGCGGCCCTAGACTCGCGCGCATTCATCACCATTATCAATAAGCGCAGTGCGCAGGAGTCGAGCCATGTCCATCCCCTTTCGTTCGGTTGTGCTTGCGGTGCTGGGCGCCGGTGCGCTCGCCGGGTGTGCCACGCCGTATGGCTATGACAACGGCTATGGCGGGGGGTATGGCAGCGGCTACGGCAGCTACGGCACCAATACCGCCTATGGCGGCAGCTATGGTGGAAGCTATGGCGGCAACTACGGCACCAGCGGCACCACCATCAGCGGCTACCCGGCGCAGCAGGGCTATCCCCAGCAGGGCTACCCTCAACAGCAATATCCGCAGCAAGGCTATCCGCAACAGGGGTATCCGCAGCAGCAATATCCGGACGGCGGCTACGACAGCAACGGCTATGGCAACAGCAACTACGGCAACCAGGCGTACGGCGTACGCTACGGCTGGGTAGAGGCCATCGAAGTGGTTGCCGGCCAGCCGCCCTCGACCAGCGGCGCGGGCGCGGTGGTCGGCGGCATCGTCGGTGGCTTGCTCGGCCACCAGGTCGGCGGCGGCCGCGGCAATACGGTAGCGACCATCGGCGGCGCCGTGGTAGGCGCGGTGGCCGGCAACGAGGTCGAGAAGCGCACCGGCACCAGCGCGTCGGCCTACCGCGTGCGCGTGCGCACCAGCGACAACGCCTACCTGACGCTGACGCAGTCCAACGCCTACCAGATGCGCATCGGCGACCGCGTCAAGGTCGAGAACGGCGTGGCGGTACCGTACTGACCGATGCCGATGCGATGGCGCTCCCGGCCGGCTAGGCTTCGGTGCTGAACAGCTGCGCGTAATCCGTGCGCAGCTGGCGCTTGAGCAGCTTGCCGGCCGTATTGCGCGGCAGGTCGTCGACGAACACGATGCGCTTGGGCACCTTGAACGGCGCCAGCGCTTCGCGCGCATGCGCGATCAGCGCCTCTTCGCTGGCCTCCTGGCCGCGCTTGCGCACCACGCACGCGGCCACTGCCTCGACCCACTTCGGATGCGGCAGCGCGAACACCGCCGCTTCGGCCACCGCGCCATGCGTGTACAGGCACTCCTCCACTTCCCGGCTCGAGACCAGCACGCCGCCTGAATTGATCACGTCCTTGATCCGGTCGACCACGTACAGGTAGCCCTCGGCATCCATGTAGCCGAGGTCGCCGGAATGGAACCAGCCGCCGGCAAATGCTTCGGCGGTCTGCTCCGGCTTGTCCCAGTACCCGGTCAGCAGTTGCGGCGAGCGGTGCACGATCTCGCCGAGCTCGCCGGGAGGGACGTCCTGCATGGTCTCGTCGACGATGCGCGTCTCGACATTCAGCACCGGCCGTCCTGCCGACGCGGGCCGCGCCGCATGCTCGTCGGGGCCCAGCACTGTCGCCAGCGGCCCGATTTCGCTCTGCCCGTAGCAGTTGTAGAAGCGCAGCGCCGGCAGCTTCTGCTGCAACTCCAGCAGCACCGGCACCGGCATGATCGATGCCCCGTAGTAGGACTTGACCAGCGCGCCGAGCCTGGCGGGCTCGAACTCGGCATGGCGCAGCAGCGAGATCCAGACCGTGGGCGGGGCAAAGAAGCTGGTGATGCCTTCCGCGTGGATGGTGCGCAGGCAGTAGCCCGCCTCGGGGCTGTCGGCGATCAGCGTGGTGCCGCCGCACAGCAGCAGCGGCATCAGGAACACGTGCATCTGCGCCGAGTGGTACAGCGGCAGCGCTGCCAGCGAATAGTCCGTGGCGCGGATGTCGCAGGCGTCAATCGTGCTGACATACTCGGCCAGCAGCGCGCGGTGGGTCAGCACCGCGCCCTTGGGTGCGGAGGTCGTGCCGGAGGTGTACAGGATCTGCGCCGGCGTGGTGTCGGCGAGGCTGTCGAGTATTGGTGCTTCGGGCCCGCTGGCTGCCGCGGCGAGGATATCGCGCGCACTGCCGCCGCCATGCAGCGTGCCGCCGATGCGGCACGGCAGGCCTTCGATGCGCGCCGCCAGTACCGGGTCGGCAAAGATCGCGCTGGCGCCCGACTGCGTCACGAGGTATTCCACCTCCGCTCGCGTCATCGAGAAGTTGACCGGCACATGGACCAGGCCGCTGCGCAGGCAGGCCAGCCACAGCAGCACGTACGCATCCGAGTTCTTGCCAAAGGCCGCGACCCGGTCGCCGGGGCGCAGGCCCCATCGTGCCAGCGCGCCGGCCACGCGCGCGGCGGCGAGGTCGAGTTCGCGGTAGCTCCAGGCCCGCTCGCCGAAGCGGAGCGCGGTCTTGGCGGGACTGCGCCGCACCGCGCGGGCGATGGCGTCGGGGATGGTGTTGCGCAGGGCGCGCTGCTGCTCTGACTGCATGGTGGTCTCCGTCGTTATGGTTTGAGGGTCCAGCAAGTCTTTGAAGCCAAGCGCCGAGGATAAGGGCTGCCGCCTCGCCCTGGCAAGGCGGCGCAGGGGGCGAGCGCCCCCGGGTGGCCTGTTACAGCGTCTGCGCCAGGAAGGCCAGCGCGCGCCCGTGTGCCAGCGCGGCACTGGGCTGGTGGTACGAGGCCCGCGCCCAGCAGTTGAAGCCGTGGTCGGCGTTGCCGTAGACGTGGATCTCGGTGCCGGGTTTGCCGGCCACCGCGTCGCGCACGCTCAGCACGGCCTCGGGCGGGATGTGCGCGTCGAGCGCGCCGTAGTGGAACTGCACCGGCACGCGGATGTTCGCCGCTTCCTGCAGCTGGTTCTGGATGCCGCCGCCATAGTACGGCACCGCCGCGTCGACCAGCCCGCGCGCCGCGCTCAGGTACGACAGCAGGCCGCCGAAGCAGTAGCCCACCGCTGCGACCTTGCCGGCGCCGGTACGCTGGCGCAGCGCCTGCACGGTGGCGGCGATGTCGCCCATCGCGGCTTCGATGTCGACCGCCTGGCGCAGCGCCAGCGCACGCGTCATGTCGTCGCCGGCGTAGCCCAGTTCGACGCGCGGCGCGTCGCGCCAGAACACGTCGGGCGCCAGCACGGCATAGCCGTCGGCGGCGTACTGGTCAGCCACCGCGCGGATGTGTTCGTTCACGCCGAAGATTTCCTGCAGCAGCACGATGCCGGGCGCGCCGGGCCGGACGCCCGCCGGCGGCAGGCTGAGGTAGGCGTCGAAGCTGCCCGCGTCGCTGTCGACGCGGATCCATTGGCTGTCGGGAATGGCTGTCATGGCAAAGGCTCTCCGGAATGGCTCACTAGGTAGGCGGAACGCGCGGCGGGTCGGCGGAATGCGCGGCGCGTGCCGCGCGCCAGCCGCAAGTTTGCCACCGCGCGCGCCGTCGTGCCGGCGCTGTCGTTTGCCGGGTCAGGGAAGCGCTCAATATGCGCGCGATTGCCGGTAGCGCTTGTGCCAGTTGTCCGTATAGGCCTTCACCACCGCCGCATCGCCGCGGATCAGCATGCCGTTCTCGGCATTGCGCTCCTGCGCCGACTTGGTGAAGTTGAACGAGCCGGTGAACACTGCCTGTTCGTCGAACACCATCACTTTGTTGTGCGCGATCGCGGGCTTGTTGTCGATCACCACCGGCACGCCCGCGTGCTTGAGATAGGTGGCGCTGGTATAGCGCTCCGACTGCTGGCTCTTGTCGAGGATCACGCGCACGTCCACGCCGCGCCGGTGCGCCTGCGCCACGGCCTCGGCGATCGGTGCGCTGGTGAACGAGTAAGCCTGGATCAGCAGCTGCCGGCGCGTGCTGCGGATGGCATTGACCAGCAGCGCCTGGCAGCTCGCACCGTCGGGCACGAAGCACAGCGTGTAGCCGCTGCCCTGCGCGAACGCCTTGCTCGGCGCGGGGCTGGCCTCGGGCGGCTGCGCTGGCTTGCCGGACCGCGAAGGCAGGTGCTTCGCTACCGCTTCGCTGAAGGTGTCGCTGATGCTGTTGGTGATGGACTCGGTGACCTGGTCGAAGCCGGACGCCGAACGCGCATGCGCGATCAGGGCGAAGGGGCTGAACGAGGTGAAGGCCGATACGGCGGCGGCGAGGGCAAGGCCCAGTACGGTACGGCGGAACATTCGGTAAGTCAGGGCGCGTAGGTCGCGACGTTTATGCTGGCTTCGGTCAGGGACAGCCTGCGCGCGCCGCGCGGCGCGGGCTGTGGTGCGCGGGACCGCAGCGTAGCAGCCGCATACGCCACTGGCAAAGGGCGATGTGTAACAGGATATGCGCCGGCGGCACCGGCCTTGGGACTATCGGCGCATGGCGCCTATGATGGATGGAACCCCGCGGGCCTGCCCGCCAAGGAGAGGGACATGTCGAACCATACCTACAAGCTGGTCGAAATCGTCGGCTCTTCGCCGGATGGCTGCGATGCGGCGATCCGCAGCGCCATCGCCAAGGCTGGCGAAACCATCAAGAACATCGACTGGTTCGAAGTGGTGGAAACGCGCGGCCATATCGAGAACGGCAAGATCGCTCATTTCCAGGTCACGCTGAAGGTCGGCTTCCGCGTGACCTGAGCCCGGCGCGCTCGCGGCTTGCGCCGCGTATCGTTCCTGCTTCGGACTGCTTGGCCTCCTGCATTTACAGAGCGGCCGGCGGCGGCCCGTTCGCCGCGGTCAACTGCGGCGCAATCCCCGACGGGCGCATGCCCGCGCGGTCAACGATCAAGGCAGGCGGATTTCCTTCACGTCGAAGTGCGATTCGCCGATCAGCTCCGTGTCGTACTCGCCGACCAGCTCCACCGTGGTGCTGGCGTCGACGGGCTTCTGCGCCGGCCACACCTTCTGCTTGGTCTTCACGGATGATGCGCCGGCGCGGCTGAACCGTCGCTGAACGGTCATGCAGGCACCGCGACGATTTATCATGCTGGGTTCGCGCGCCACATGCGCGCAAAATCCACCGGATCCCAGATTGCGTTTCCTGCACACCGCCGACTGGCATCTCGGCCGGCTCTTCCATGCCCGCAGCCTGCTGGAAGACCAGGCCCATATCCTTGGCCAGTTCGTTGAACTGGTCAAAGCCGAACGACCCGACGCCGTGCTGATCGCCGGCGACGTCTATGACCGCGCCGTGCCACCGCCCGAGGCCGTGGCGCTGCTCGACGACGTGCTGGGCCGCATCGTCGTCGATGCCGGCGTTCCGGTGGTGATGATCGCCGGTAACCATGACAGCGCGCAGCGGCTGGAATTCGGCGCGCGCCTGATGCGCGCGCAGGGCCTGCACGTGGCCGGCCGCACGCTGGCCGAGGCCGCCAGCGTGACGCTGCAGGACGCGCACGGCGAAGTGCGCGTCTACGCGCTGCCCTATGCCGAGCCCGCGGTGGTGCGCGACGCCATGGGCGCCGATCTGCCCTCGCACGAAGCCGCGCTGCGCGCGCAGCTCGACGCGATCCGCGCGGTCCATCCCCCGGGCGTGCGCGCGGTGGTGGTGGGCCATGCCTTCGTGGTCGGCGGCGCGGCCAGCGAATCGGAGCGGCCGCTGTCGGTCGGCGGCAGCGGCGCCGTGGCGGCCGACCTCTTCGCCGGTTTCGACCTGGTCGCGCTGGGCCACCTGCACCGGCCGCAGACGCTTGGCGGGGGCCGCATCCATTACGCCGGCTCGCTGCTCAAGTACTCGCTGTCCGAATGCGCGCACGACAAGTCGGTGTCGCGCATCGAGCTGGATGGCGATGGCACCGTCTCGATCACGCCGGTGCCGCTGCAGCCGCTGCGCGACGTGCGCGTGGTGGAAGGCGAACTGGCCGCGCTGCTTGCCGCTGGCGCAGATGACCCGCAGCGCGACGACTATATCCACGCGCGCCTGACCGATGCCGGCGCGCTGCTCGACCCCATGGCCAAGCTGCGCCAGGTCTACCCCAATGCGCTGGCGATCGAGCGCGCGGTGCTGGCGCGCAGCGGCACGGCCTCGGAAGCGGGCCGCCAGCTGCGCCAGCTTGGCACCGGCGAGCTGTTTGCCAGCTTTTTCCGCGAGGTGGCCGATGCCGAGCTGGAGCCGGGCCACCGCGAGGTGCTGGACCATGTGCTGGCCGGCATGGCGGCGGCGGAGCGGGAGTCGGCATGAGACCTCTGCACCTGACCCTGCAGGCCTTCGGGCCGTTTGCCGCGACCGAGCAGGTCGATTTCACGCGGCTCGGCGACCAGGCCTTCTTCCTGATCCACGGCCCCACCGGCGCCGGCAAGACCACGCTGCTCGACGCCATCTGCTTTGCGCTGTATGGCGATACCTCCGGCGGCGAGCGCAGTGCGCAGGCCATGCGCAGCGCCAACGCCGCGCCGGGACTGCGCACCGAGGTCACGCTGGAATTCAGCCTGGGCGCGCAACGCTGGCGCGTGGTGCGCTCGCCCGCGCAGGAGCGGCCCAAGCAGCGCGGCGAGGGCTGGCTGACGGAGCCGGCCAAGGCGCAGCTCGACCAGCATGACGGCAATGGCTGGGTCAGCAAGGCTGGCCAGCCGGGCAAGGTCAGCGATGCCATCCGCGAGCTGCTCGGCTTCGACAGCGCGCAGTTCCGCCAGGTCATCGTGCTGCCGCAAGGGCGCTTCCGCGAACTGCTGACCGCCAGTTCGCAGGCGCGGCAGGCGATCCTGGAGCGCTTGTTCCGGACCGAGCTCTATCGCCGCGTGGAAGAACTGCTGAAGACGCAGGCGGCCGGCATCCGCCGCGATGCCGAGCGCATCGGCATCCAGCGCGACGAAGCGCTGCGGCAGGCCGGCATGGAGAGCGCGCAGGCGCTTGCCGACGGCATCGCCGCGCTGCAGGCGGAAATGCATGCGCTGCAGGCACAGGAGCAGGTCGCACGCCAGGCGCTGGCCGCTGCGCAGGCGGCGCTGGGCGCGGGCGAACAGGTCGCGGCGCGGCTGCAGGAGCGCCAGCAGGCCGAAGCCGCGCACACGGCGTTGCTGGCACAGCAACCCGTGATGGAGGCCGAACGCATGCGGCTGCAGGCGGCGCAGCGGGCGGCACGCGTCAACCCGGCATTGCAGCAGTGGCAGCTCGCGCAGCGGGACCTCACTGCGGCCGGGACCGCGCTTGAGCAGGCCGAAGCGGGCGCGGCACGCACCACGCAGCAGGCGGCGCAGGCCGCCGCCGCATTGCAGGCCGAGACCGGCCGTGCCGGATTGCGCTCGGCCGCGCAGCGGCGCTGCGCGGAACTGGACGCCATGCTGCCGCGCGCGCGCCAGCTCGGCACGCTGCGCGAGGCCCTGGAGGCGGCACAGCAGAAGCAAGCCGCCACCACCGCGGCGCGCGAGCGTGCCGCCGCCAGGCTGGCGGCGAGCCAGGCCGAGGCCGTGGCGGCGGAGGCCGCGCTCGGGCAGGCACAGCTGGCTGCCGCGCAGCTGCAAGGCACGCAACTGCAGCTCGCCGCGCTGCAGGAAAAGTCGCGGCAATTCAGCCGTCACGCGCAGGCGATGCAGGCGCTCGCCAATGCCGTCGCGCAGGCAGCCGACGTGGAAGCGGCGCTGCAACTGGCCGACCGCATGCGCGAACGCCGCCGTGCCGCGCTGGCCGAAGCCGAAGCCGCGTGGCGCGCCGGCCAGGCGGCCCGGCTGGCGGCGTTGCTCGCCACCGGCGAGGCGTGTCCGGTATGCGGCAGCAGTGCGCATCCCACGCCGGCGCAGCATGTCGAGACACCGCTGTCCGATGAGGCGCTGGAGCAGGCGCGCGGCGCCATGCTCGAGGCCGAGTCGCAGGCGGTGCGTTGCGCCGGCCAGCTACAAGCCGCGCAGGCCGCCAGCTTGCAGGCGCGCGAGCGCGCCGAGGAACTCGCGCAGGCCCTGGGCGATGTCTCGGAGGAGGCCGCGCGCCAGCTGAAGACAGACATGGCAACGCTGGAAGCCGCGCTGGCAGCAGGCCAGCAGGCAGCGGCCAGCGTTGGCCAGTGCGAAGCGGCCATCGCCGCCAGCCGCGCCGCGCGCGAAGCGGCGGAGCTCGCCGGCCGCGAAGCCGCCGCCGCAGCGGAAACGGCTTCGCAAGCGCTGGCGCAGTGCCAGGTCGAATGGCAGGTTGCCTGCGCGCAGGTCCCCGAAGACTCGCGCGATCCGGTGGCGCTGGCCGAAGCCCTGCGCCAGGCCCAGGCCGATGCCGCGGCGCTGGAGCACGCGCTCGCCACCGCGCAGGCGGCGGAACGGCAGGCAGCCACCGATGCCGCCGCCGCGCAGGCCGCGCTCGGCTCGGCCCGGCAGGCCCAGGCGCAAGCCGCCGCGCGCCTTGCCGAGTCGGAAGGCGCGCTGGCGCAAGCGTTGGCGCGTGAAGGTCTTGCCGATGCACGGGCGCATGCCGCGGCCAGCCTGCCCGATGCCGACATGGCGCGTATCGACCAGGCGCTGCGTGCATTCGATATGGAGCTGGTCTCCGCCGCCCGGCTGCGCGAGCGCGCCGACGCCGCCGCGCAAGGGCTCGGCGTGCCGGACCTGGACGGATTGCGCGCCGCCCGGCAGGCCGCCGCCGACGCAGTCGAAGCCCTGGTCCGGCAACAGGCGGATCGCGGCCGCGCGCGCGACACGCTGCAGCAATGCCAGTTGCGCCTGCAGCAGCTCGACGCGCAGGGCCGCGATATCGAAGCCCGCTATGCGGTGCTGGGCCGGCTGGCCGAGGTGGCCAACGGCAACAACCCGCGCCGCATGACCTTCCAGCGCTTCGTGCTGGCAACGCTGCTTGACGAGGTGCTGGAAGCCGCGTCGGCGCGGCTGCTGGCGATGAGCCGGGGCCGCTATGTGCTGCAGCGCGTGCGCGAGCAGGCCGACCAGCGCAGTGCAGGCGGGCTGGATATTGAAGTGTTCGACCACGACACCGGGGCGCCGCGCCCGGCCAATACGCTGTCGGGCGGCGAAGGCTTCCTGGCGTCGCTGTCGCTGGCTCTTGGCCTGGCCGACGTGGTGCAGTCGCGCGCGGGCGGCATCCAGCTCGATACGCTGTTCGTTGACGAAGGGTTCGGCACGCTGGATCCGGAAAGCCTGGACTTTGCCATCCGCACGCTGCTCGACCTGCAGCAAGCCGGCCGATTGGTAGGGATCATCTCGCACGTGGCAGAACTGCGCGAGCGCATCGACGTGCGTCTGGAAGTGCGGCCGGGGGTTGGCGGCAGCCGCGCCACGCTGAGCGGCGTGGCGGCCGCGGCCTGAGAATATTTGCGTATTTGCCGGCCGGGGTGGCCGGCATGCCGCTCAGCCGACGAACACCTGGCGGCAGCGGATCGCCATGACCTGCGCCTCGAACGCGCGTGCGGCGGCCCGCGCCAGCCGCGCGCGGCGCGACAGCTTGGGCGCAACGCCGAGACCTGTCGCGGACGCGATGCTTCGCTTGTTTTCCTGGCCCAATCCCCACGCCTGCTGCGTAACCTGCAGGATGCGCGCAAGGGCTGCGGCATGTTGCGTGGAGGCATTCGGGACATTGACGGTGGCCATGGTCTGACTCCTCGTTCTTGTCTGTTGCCTGGCGGCGCGCCTGAGCCGGGTGGTCCGGGGGCTGCTGTGCGGGCGCTGCCGTCCTCTGATTCAACGATAGTCCCCGCGACCCCGGCGCAACATCGACAGCGAACCGATTCCCCTGTCGGTTCTGTCCTACACGGGAAGCCGCCGTCACCTCGCGCGGTGATCGCCCACCGTGTGTGCCCTGGGCGGGCCCACTGGTTGACCGTCGCCCGCGCGCAGGTGTAATCTGTTCATTCTGCGAATTCAAGTTCTAATAGCGAACAATGGTCCAGCCAACCGCTGGCGGCTTTCGGATCGCGGCCGTGGGAACCGCGCGGCCCCAAACAACACCACGCAGACTGCTGGACCGTTCAACGGGCGGTACTGGCGGCGCCAATGCCGCCGGCTGCGAACGAACATCCTTCCGGCAGGACTATCGGAGACCGTCTTTCATGCGCCGCGCCTTGCGGCCCGCTCCGGTAGCCTGCGGATCTTCCGACCTGGAAACGCAAGTGATCAACAAGCTATACGACACGGTGGAAGCGGCGGTGGCCGGCATCCACGACGGCGCCACCATCCTCATTGGTGGCTTTGGCCTCGCAGGCATGCCCGCGGAACTGATCGACGCGCTGATCGAGCAAGGCGCGCGCGACCTGACCATCGTCAACAACAACGCCGGCAACGGCGACACCGGCCTGGCCGCGCTGCTGAAGGCCAGGCGCGTGCGCAAGATCATTTGCTCGTTCCCGCGCCAGACGGACTCGTACGTGTTCGACTCGCTCTACCACGCCGGCGAGATCGAGCTGGAACTGGTGCCGCAGGGCAACCTGGCCGAGCGCATCCGCGCTGCTGGCGCCGGCATCGGCGGCTTCTTTACCCGCACCGCCTACGGCACGCCGCTGGCAGAGGGCAAGGAGACCCGCATCATCGATGGCCAGGGCTACGTGTTCGAATCGCCGATCCACGCCGACTTCGCGCTGATCAAGGCCGACACCGCCGACCGCTGGGGCAACCTCACCTACCGCAAGACCGCGCGCAACTTTGGCCCGATCATGGCCATGGCCGCCAAGTGCGCCATCGTGCAGGTCAACAAGGTTGTCGAGCTGGGTGAGATGAACCCCGAACACATCGTGACGCCGGGCCTCTTCGTCAAGCGCGTCGTCAAGGTCGCCTGAGCGCGGCAACAGGAGAAACAGCATGCAACGCCTGACCCGCGACCAGATGGCCGCCCGCGTGGCCAAAGACATTCCGGAAGGTGCCGTGGTCAACCTCGGCATCGGCCTGCCGACGCTCGTCGGCAACCACCTGCCCGCAGACAAGGAAATCCTGCTGCATAGCGAGAACGGCCTGCTCGGCATGGGCCCCGCGCCCGCTGCCGGCGAGGAAGACGGCGACCTGATCAACGCCGGCAAGCAGCCGGTGACGATCAAGCCGGGCGGCTCGTACTTCCACCACGCCGATTCGTTCGCGATGATGCGCGGCGGCCACCTCGACTTCTGCGTGCTGGGCGCGTTCCAGGTGTCGGAAAAGGGCGACCTGGCCAACTGGCACACCGGCGCGCCCGGCGCCATCCCCGCCGTGGGCGGCGCGATGGACCTGGCGATCGGCGCCAAGCAGGTGTTCGTGATGATGGAACACCAGACCAAGCAGGGCGAAAGCAAGATCGTGCCGCAGTGCACTTATCCGCTGACCGGCATCGGTTGCGTGACGCGCATCTACACTGACCTTGCCACGCTCGACGTGACCCCCGACGGCCTGGTCGCGCGCGACCTGGTGGAAGGCCTGAGTTTTGAAGAACTGCAGCGCCTGACCGGCGTGCCCCTGAAGCAGGCCTGAGCGCCGCATCGATATCCATCACAAAGAGAGAGACACACCATGACCGAAGCCTTTATCTGCGACGCCATCCGCACGCCCATCGGCCGCTACGGCGGCAGCCTGTCCGCGGTGCGCCCGGATGACCTCGGCGCGGTGCCGCTGAAGGCATTGATGGCCCGCAATCCCAATGTCGACTGGAAGGCCATCGATGACGTGATCTACGGCAACGCCAACCAGGCCGGCGAAGACAACCGCAACGTGGCGCGCATGTCGTCGCTGCTGGCGGGCCTGCCGCAGGACGTGCCGGGCGCCACCATCAACCGTCTGTGCGGCTCCGGCATGGACGCCACCGGCACCGCCGCGCGCGCCATCAAGGCGGGCGAAGCGCAGCTGATGATCGCCGGCGGCGTGGAAAGCATGAGCCGCGCCCCGTTCGTGATGGGCAAGGCCACCAGCGCCTTCTCGCGCGATGCGCAGATCTTCGACACCACCATCGGCTGGCGCTTCATCAACCCGGCCATGCGCGCGGCCTACGGCGTGGACTCCATGCCCGAGACCGCCGAGAACGTCGCCACCGACTACAAGATCAGCCGCGAAGACCAGGACCTGATGGCGCTGCGCAGCCAGGAGAAGGCTTCGCGCGCGCAGGCCGACGGCACGCTGGCGCAGGAGATCACCGCGGTCACCATCGCCCAGAAGAAGGGCGACCCGATCGTGGTCGAACGCGACGAGCACCCGCGCGCCACCAGCATGGAAGCGCTGGCCAAGCTGCGCGGCGTGGTCCGCCCTGACGGCACCGTCACCGCCGGCAACGCCTCGGGCGTGAACGACGGCGCCTGCGCGCTGCTGCTGGCGAGCGAAGCCGGCATCAAGCAACACGGCCTGACCCCGCGTGCGCGCATCGTCGGCATGGCCACCGCCGGCGTGGCGCCGCGCGTGATGGGCATCGGCCCGGCACCGGCGACGCAGAAGCTGCTCAAGCAACTGGGCATGACGCTGGACCAGATCGACGTGATCGAGCTGAACGAAGCGTTCGCCGCGCAGGGCCTGGCTGTGCTGCGCGAACTGGGCGTGGCCGACGACGACAAGCGCGTCAACCCGAACGGCGGCGCGATCGCGCTGGGCCACCCGCTCGGCATGAGCGGCGCGCGCCTGGTGACCACCGCGATGTACCAGCTGCACCGCACCGGCGGCCGCTTCGCGCTGTGCACGATGTGCATCGGCGTGGGCCAGGGTATTGCGATGGTGATCGAGCGCGTTTAATCGTTGTCGTCGCATTGCTGAGTGTTGGCTCCCCTCTCCCGCTTGCGGGAGGGGGAGCAAGACCGCGGTAGTCCTGAAAGTGAGTCAAAGATGTCCCTCCCCGTAGCCACCCTCGTCACCGGCGGCAGTTCCGGCATCGGCCGCGCCATCTGCGAAATGCTGCTGGCCGATGGCGTGACCCAGGTGGTCAATGTCGACTACGCCGCGCCGGCCTGGTCGCATCCCAACATGACCTTTTTCCAGGCCGACCTGACCGACGCCGACGCGACCCGCGCCGTGGCCGAGCAGGTCACGTCGCGCTTTGCCGTCACGCGCCTGGTGAACAATGCCGGCGCCACCCGTCCCGGCACCGCCGACAGCGCCACCGTTGCCGACCTGGACTACGTGACCGGCCTGCACCTGCAAGCGCCGCTGCTGCTGCTGCAAGCCTGCCTGCCCGCGATGCGCGCCGCAGGCTTCGGCCGCATCGTCAACATGGCCTCGCGCGCCGCGCTGGGAAAGCCCGAGCGCGTGGTGTACTCGGCCACCAAGGCCGGCCTGATCGGCATGACCCGCACGCTCGCGATGGAACTTGGCGGCGACGGCATCACCGTCAACGCGGTGGCCCCGGGCCCGATCGCCACCGAGCTGTTCCGCAAGAGCAACCCGGAAGGCGCCGAGCAGACCAAACGCATCCTTGCCAGCATCACCGTCAAGCGCATGGGCACCCCGGAAGACGTCGCGCGCGCCGCGCTGTTCTTCCTGTCGCCGGACAACGGTTTCGTCACCGGCCAGGTGATGTACGTGTGCGGCGGCACCACGCTGGGCGTTGCGCCGGTATAAGCGCGCCCCGGCACTCAAAGATTCGACAAGAAGAGACGTTAACCAAACGTCACGCATGGCGGCCCGGAGCCGGGCCGTCAACCGGGATGCGCGCGAGTGCGCGGCATCCGTTCGGGAACGGCAATCACGCCATTTCAGCACAACGTCCTGCACGGGCCCCAATCTCCGTTGGGACAGCTTTACCGGAGTAATACCGATGAGACACGATTCCCAGACCTCCACCACGCGCCGCCGCCTGCTCGCCGCCGGCGTGGCGCTGGCCACCACCTTTGCCGGCTTCGCTGGCGCCGCGCACGCACAAGGCGGCTACCCGACCAAGCCGATCACGCTGATCGTGCCGTTCTCGGCCGGCGGCACCACCGACATCCTGGCCCGCATCGTCGGCCTGCAACTGGGCAAGGCGCTCGGCCAGCCGGTGGTGATCGACAACCGTCCGGGCGCGGGCGGCAACATCGGCGCTTCGCTGGCGGCCAAGGCGCCGGGCGACGGCTACACGCTGTTCATGGGCACCATCGGCACGCACGCGATCAACCAGTCGCTGTATTCCAAGCTGCCGTATGACCCGGTCAAGGACTTCGCGCCGATCACGCGCGTGGCGATGGTGCCGAACCTGGTGGTGGTGAACCCCAAGGTGCCGGTCAACAACGTCAAGGAACTGATCGCCTACGTGAAGGCCAATCCGGACAAGCTGTCGTATGGCTCGTCGGGCAGCGGCTCGTCGATGCACCTGTCGGGTGAGCTGTTCAACTCGATGACCGGCCTGCATATCCAGCACATTCCGTACAAGGGCAGCGCGCCGGCGGTGAATGACCTGCTGGGCAACCAGATCGGCCTGATGTTCGACAACATGCCGTCGTCGTATCCGCATGTGAAGGCGGGCAAGCTGCGTGCGATCGCCGTGACTTCGGCCAAGCGCTCGCCGGCGCTGCCGAACGTGCCGACCGTGGCCGAGTCGGGCGTGCCGGGCTATGAGGCGACTTCGTGGTTCGCGCTGTACGCCACGGGCGGCACGCCGCAGCCGATCGTCGATCGCCTGAACGCGGAAGTGGTCAAGATCCTGGCCATGCCGGAAGTGAAGAAGCAGATGGCCGACCAGGGCGCTGAACCCAATCCGGAAAAGCCGGCGCAGCTGGCCGCGTTCATGAAGTCGGAAACCGCCAAGTGGGCGAAGGTTGTGAAGGCTTCGGGTGCTACGGTAGACTGAGCCTGAAGCTTTCTTAGCCTGGAAAATCGCCGGTCCCGTCGGGCTGGTCAGATGGTTGATAACCCCACATTCTTCGGAATGTGGGGTTTTGCTTTTTGGTGGCCAGGGTCAGACGCCCGACCTTACAAGCCTCAATCGCTTCCCAGCTGCGGCCCGCCCCCATGCCGCTTCTCGATCGCGGACTTGAGCAGCGCCGCGCTACGATAGATCCCGTGCGCAAACTTCCCATACGGCAGGGTCGCAAACAACGCCATCACCACGCCAAGATGCACCGCCAGTAGCAACGGCATCGCCAACGTGTCACGCAACGCCAGCAACCCGAGCCCGGTAGCACTGGTCAGCAACAACAGCGCGATGAAACCCCGATCCATCGGGCGTTGGCGCACATCCCCCTGCATCGGATGCCGCCGGAGATTCAGCCATAGCAAGCCAGCAGGCCCGATCAACAGCCCCAGCCCGCCAGCGATACCCAGCAGCACCGGCAGGCTGGCAACCGGATACGGCGCATGCCAGCCCAGCAGATAGTGGTAGCCGGTAGCTACCGCCGTCGAGGCAAGGCACAGCATGAAGCCATAGAACGTGAAATGGTGGAAGCGCCGCCGTGCCAGCGTAAAGCGATCACTCGCCTCATTGCATCCATCGCCATGACCTCCGTCCAGGTAGGTCAGCGCCAGCACGTTCTTCGCCGCCTCGGCCACCGCAGGCGCTGACGCCGTCCCGGCCGACACATCGCGCCAGAAGCGCCGCACGCCAACCCCGAGCGCAAGCACCGAGAACCCAAACACCGCGCCAAACATCGCCGCCAGCGTGTTGTGCGGGAACACCGCGTAGAAGTTGCCGCCGGCATGCCGCTGCCACAGGGCACCGCCCGTCGTCACCGCCAGCACCAGGAACAATGCCAGCCCGATCGCCAGCGCCACCGCTACCGTCAGGCCGTTGCGCTGGTACAGCTTGCCCAGCGGCGCGGGCCACGCATATTCGCTGTACGTCTCCAGCCGCACCCTGGCCATCGCCTGCGGAACGTTGACGCCAAAGTCATGCGGCGGCGCATACTGGCAAGCGTGGTAGCACGCCCCGCAGTTGTGGCACAGGTTCGCCAGGTAGTTGACATCGGCCTTGCCGAACTCAAGCCGCCGCGTCATCGCCGGGAACACCGCGCAGAACCCTTCGCAATAGCGGCAGGCATTGCAGATCTGCATCTGCCGCGCGACTTCGGCTTCGTTGTCGGTCAGCGGCAGCACCCGGATCACGCGTGCGTTGCCATGCCTGGCGACAGCGTCTGCGCCTGCCAGATCGGCGGCCTCTCGCGCCAGGGCTTCAAGCTTCTGCATGGCTCGCTCCCGAGTTGATCCCAGCTGCCCGCGCGGCTTGCGTGCCGGCAATGCGCCCGAAGGCGGTGCCGATCGACATGCCGACTCCGGCCGTATATCCCTTGCCCAGCACGTTGCCCGCCATCATTTCTCCTGCCACAAATAGATTTCCGCTCGGCCTGCCGCCGAAATGCACCTGGGCCCGGTCGTTCACCTTTAGCCCCAGGTAAGTGAAGGTAATGCCCGGCCGCAGCGCATAGCCGTAGAACGGCGCCTGGTCCAGCGGTCGTGCCCAGTGCGTCTTGGCCGGTGCCAGGCCCTCGGTATGGCAATCGTCCAGCGCGGTATGGTCGAACGTGCCGACGCGGCACGCGGTGTTGTAGTCCTGCACGGTGCGCACGAACTGCGCCTCCGGCAGCCCGAGCTTGCGCGCGAGTTCGGGCAGCGTGTCGGCCTTCTCGCCGGGAAATACCGGCGGCATGAAGCGGCCGACGGCCTTGCTGTCGATGATCGAATAGCCGATCTGCCCCGGCTGCTGCGCCACGAGCCGGCCCCAGATCGCATAGCGCTTGGGCCAGAAGTCCTCGCCTTCGTCATAGAAGCGCTCGGCGTCGCGGTTGACGACGATGCCCAGCGACACGCAGTCGATGCGCGTGCAGATGCCGCCGTCATAGAGCGGCGCGCGCGCATCGATGGCGACGCAGTGCGATTGCGACGGATCGCCGATGGCATCGGCACCGGCTTCGATCATGTGCCGCAGCAGCACGCCCTGGTTGAAGCGCGTGCCGCGGATCAGGAAGTTGTCGGCGGGCCATTCGCCGCGTTCGTTCCGGCCCCAGGCCTCGCGCAGCCATTCGCGGTTGGACTCGAAGCCGCCGGCGGCCAGCACGCAGGACCGCGCGGTGAAGCGCTGGCCACCGCTGCGCGCGGCGACGAAGCGGTCGCCATCCATCTCGATCGCGTCGACCGGCGTTTCATAGCGGATCTGCACGCCCATCGCCTCGGCGCTGCGGTAATACGCATTGACCAGCGCCTTGCCGCCACCCATGAAGAAGGCGTTAGTGCGCGCCACATGCAGCGCGCCCGACAGCGGCGGCTGGAAGCGCACGCCATGCTTGCGCATCCACGGCCGGCAGGTGGACGAGGCGCGGATCACCAGCCGCGCCAGGTGCTCGTCGGTGATGCCGCCGGTGACCTTGAGCAGGTCCTGCCAGTACTCTTCCTCGGGATAGGCATCGACCAGCACGTCTTGCGGCGCGTCGTGCATGCAGCGCAGGTTGCGGGTGTGCTGGGAATTGCCGCCACGCCAGGCGCGCGGCGCGGATTCGAGCAGCAGCACCGAGGCCCCGGCTTCGCGCGCCATCAGCGCCGCGCACAGGGCCGCGTTGCCGCCGCCAATAATCAATACGTCCACCAATACGTCGACCATCGGGATTGTCTCCTTGCTGGCGCCATCTTGGCCGGCAAGGCGCACAGCCGCCATCAGGGCCGCGGCAAGGGGGCTTCAGCTTTCGTGAAGCCCTGGCGGGGACAATCCCGAAGGCGTCAGCGAGGGCGCAGCGTGGCCCCCGGCCAGCGCCCTTCGCGCACCAGCGTGGCGGCCACGTCGGCCAGCACCACGCGCGCGGCCAGCCCCGCCGGGGATAGCTCATCGTCCGACAGGCTCACCAGCAGGTTGGGGCGGGTCGCGCCGGTGTCGGTGAGCAGCACGCTACGGTAGGGCATGCCCTGGCTGCGCGCCAGCGCCGCGCCGGGCTGGATGGTGGCGCCCAGGCCACCCTGCACGGCATCCATCAGGATCGCCAGGCCATCGATCTCGGCCACCACCTGCGGCTCGCGCTTTGCCTGCCGGAAGCAGGCGGCGACCAGTGCGCGCAAGCCGTGCGAGCCGCTGGGCAGGATCAGCGGCAGCTTGTCCAGCGCCGCCACCGAGGTGCTTTCTCCGCGCGGCATCCCGGCCAGCCCTTCGGCGCCGATCACGAACAGGCGCTCGTCGAGCAGCGGCAGCACGCTCCAGCGCTGCGCCGGCTCCTCGCTGAACAGCACCGCCAGGTCGATCTGGCGCGCGCTCAGCATGGCGCCGAGATAGCCAGACAGGCTCTCCACCATGCGCAGCCGCACGTCGGGGTAGCGCTCGCGCATGGCCTGCATGAAAGGCAGCGCCAGTACTCCCGCCGTGCTGGGCGGCAGCCCCACGCTGACATGGCCGGACAAGCGCGCCTGCCGGGCCGCGAGCGCAGCGTCGTCGATATGGCGCAGCGCCAGCTGGGCCTGGCGCCAGAAGGCCAGGCCGGCATCGGTGGCGACCACGCCGGTCGAGGTGCGCTGCAGCAGCCGCGTCGACAGTTCGCTTTCCAGCCGGCTGATCTGCTGGCTCAGCGCGGAGGTGACCACGCCAAGCTCCCGCGCCGCCTTGCCCATGCTGCCATGCTCGATCACGCTGACGAAGTAGCGCAATTGCCTCAGTTCCATGTCGCATCCCCGCTGCCGCAAATTGGCGGCATGGTAGCGGAAAACCCGTCGCGGTTCACGAATCCTGAAGACCCCTTAACGCCCGCCCGATGGCGCGCGCCATGGCGGCTGCGTAGAGTCGCACCACCAGAAGCGGGCGCCCGCCCGCCGTCCCATAACAACATGACTTCCCGCAAAGGAGACTGCATGCCTTCCGTTTCGCGCATCCGCCGCGGCGTGCTTGCGGCGCTGGCCGCCGGCGCCGTGCTGGGCAATCCCGCCGCCATCACTTCCGCATTCGCTGCCGACAGCTGGCCGACCAAGCCGATCACGCTGGTGGTGCCCTTCGCCAGCGGCGGCACCACCGACATCCTCGCGCGCACCGTCGGCCAGAAGCTGGGCGAGGCGCTGCAGCAGCCCGTTGTGATCGACAACCGCCCCGGCGCCGGCGGCACCATTGGCGCGGCCAATGTCGCGCGCGCGCAGCCCGACGGCTATACCTTCCTGCTCGCCACCGTGGCGCACACCATGGCGCCGGCCATCTACAAGAGCCTGCCGTACGAGTTCACGCGCGACCTCGATCCCGTGGGGCTGGTGGCGCTGACGCCCAACGTGCTGGTGGTCAATCCCGCCATCCCGGCGCGGTCGGTGCCGGAGCTGATCGCCTACATCAAGGCGCACCCCGGCAAGGTCAACTACGGCTCGGCCGGCATCGGCAGCACCGAGCACATGTCCGGCGAGCTGTTCCGCTCGCTCACCGGGACCGATATCGCGCACGTGCCGTACAAGGGCGGCGCGCCGATGATGACTGACCTGATCGCCGGCCAGATCCAGATGGCGATCGAGACCAGCCCGTCGGCCTCGCAGCACGTGCGCAGCGGCAAGGTCAAGGCGCTGGCCGTCACCACCGCGAAGCGCTCAGGCGCCTATCCGGGCGTGCCGACGCTGGCCGAGAGCGGCGTGAAAGGCTATGAAGTCACCACGTGGTTCGCGCTGATGGCGCCGCGCGGTACGCCGGCGGCGATCGGGCAGCGGGTGTCGGCGGAACTGGGCAAGCTGCTGAAGGCGCCGGATGTGCAGAAGCGCTTCGAAGAGCAGGGCGTGACCGCCGGCGACATGACGCCGGCGCAGCTCGCGGCGTTTATCCGCGTCGAGACCGACAAGTGGGTCAAGGTCGCACGCGAGTCGGGGGCGAAGGCGGACTAAGCCAGGGCCACGCGCATCGACGCGGGACCTGAACACCCGCTGCCTGCCGCAGTCCAATGGTATGACGCCAGCCTGGACCCGGAGGCAAGCCATGCATGACCTGACCTTTGTTCACGCTGACGCCGCCCATGTCGAGTGGCAGGTCGCACTGGCTGACTGCCAGAGGCAGCTGGACACGCAGGACCTGCTGCGCCAGGCGCGGCTGGATCATGCGCCGCCGCTGACGCTCGGCTGGTGCTACCTGAGCGATTACTACGCGCTCGCCGCCGAGGCGATCCTTGCCGCGTTGCAGCAGAACTGGCCCGGGGTGTCGTGGGTCGGCACGGTTGGCCTCGGCGTGTCGGCGAGCGGCGTGGAGTACTTCGACCAGCCGGCGATGGTGCTGCTGGCAGCGCCGCTTCCGCGCCAGGCCTTCCAGCTGTTCTCGGGGCGCCAGCCCTTGCCGGCCGCGTCGTCGGGCTTCGTTCCCCATACCGCGCTGGTGCATGCCGAAGGCAGCACACCCGACGTGCAGGAGCTGCTGCACGAGCTGAGCGTGCGTACCGCCACCGGCTACCTGTTCGGCGGACTGAGCTCGGCACGCAACCGTACGCTGCATATTGCCGACGGCGTGTATTCCGGTGGCCTGTCCGGCGTGCTGTTTGGCCCGGAAGTCGAACTCGTCTCCCGCGTCACGCAGGGCTGCCAGCCGATCGGCCCGGCACGCGCGGTCACGCGCAGCGAACACAACCTTCTGTTTGCGCTGGACGGCAAGCCCGCGCTGGATTGCGTGCTGCAGGACCTGGGCGTCGAGCGCGACGCACCCGTGGAAGCGATGGCGGCAGCGTTGTCGGGAACGCTTGCGGGCCTGAACGCTGCCACCGACGATGCGCCGGTGCAGCCGGGCCGGTTCGGCGCGGATACGCTGGTGCGCCACCTGATCGGCCTGGATGTGCAGCATCGCGTGCTCGCGCTTGCCGACCAGGTCGCGCCCGGCATGCGGCTGGCATTCTGCATGCGCAACGCCGCCGCGGCGCGCGCGGACCTGGAACGCATCGCCACGGAAATCCGCACGGATATCGAACACGGCGGCGGCCACGCGCGTGGCGCGCTCTATATCAGCTGCTCGGGCCGGGGCGGGCCGCATTTCGGCGCGCCGCATGCCGAACTGCAAACCGTGCGCGCTGCGCTGGGCGACCTGCCGCTGGCCGGCTTCTTCGCCGGCGGCGAGATCGCGAGGGATCACCTCTATGGCTATACGGGGGTGCTGACGGTCTTCACCAGCCATTGAACGGACCTGGCGCCCGAGTCAGCGGATGACGTTTTCGATGCTGCGCTTTTGGCGCGCAAACCAGCTGCTCAGCAAGCCGTTCGACCAGATCATCGGAAGCGAAGCCGCAACCATGCGGTAGACCTCGCGGCGCGGCATCTTCGAGGCGCGGGCCGGGTCCAGCCAGTACTCATTGCGCACCAGCAGCAGCAGGGTCTCCATGCCGATCAGGATCGGCCACAGGCAGGCCAGCCGCAGCCGGACGAAACGCTTAGGGATAGCCAGCGTGTATGCCATGGCCTCATGAAAATGTGCCAGCGTCATGCCGGCGAGCGAACGCATCAGGGCACGCGCGCGTTGCGAGGCGTCAGGCAGCAGCAAGTCCTGGGGGCCCAGCCCGTGCTGAACCAGTAGCGACGCCGGCAGGTAACACCGGCCGATGCGCAGGTCCTTGCCGCAGTCGCGCAACACATTGGTCATCTGCAAGGCTTTGCCGAAGCGGACCCCACTGCGCAGCATGGCGCCGAGGTCGCCATTGATCGCACCCGGCACATGCGCCGCGGTCATGCGGGTCCAGAATTCGCCAACGCAACCGGCGACCATGTAGGTGTAGTGGTCCAACGCCGCCAGGTCAGGCAGCGCCACGACACGGCCGGCGCGCTCGTCGGGGAACGTGCGCAGGTCGAACTCCATGCCTTCGCTGAGGATGGAAACGATCTGCCTCACCGCTTGCCGGTCAGCCGGTTCCAGCTGCGTCAGCACCGCCAGCGCGGGATCGAGCGACTCCAGCAGGATCCGCTCATCCGAATGCTCCTGGTGGCGAGCCATTTCCGTCGCGATGCTGAGCGCCGGCGCTGCGCCATCCGGGTTGCCGTTGACCTGGTCACGCAAGGACAGCAGCAACGCCAGCCGCCTTTCCGGCGCAACCAGCGTCGTATCCGCAATCGTGTCCGCAGCGCGCGCCAGCAGGTAGGCCAGGCCGACCGGATCGCGCATCCGGGCAGGGAGCACGCCCAGCGTGAGGTAGAACGAACGCGAAACGCCTTTGAGCAGCGGACCGAGGAGGAATTCCCGGCTGGGTTCGCGCATGGGTGGTGTCCTGTTCCCAGAGAGGTTTGCGGAATGGCATGGCCCGCCCGGCCGTCAGGCCGGGCCCGGGCGCATTGTACCTTTGGCGCGAAAAGCGGATCCCGGGATCCGCAGGCCCCGTGGTCAGGGCGAGGCCTTGCCCAGATAACGCTCGAACCACTGCGCTGCCAGGCGGGCGACGGATTCCAGTGCGCCGGGCTCTTCGAACAAGTGAGAGGCGCCGGGCACGATTACCAGCTTCTTCTGGCACTTGAGCTGGGCAAAGGCGAACTCATTCCGTTCAATGACGCTCACATCGAGTCCGCCGATGATCAGCATGGTCGGCGTGGACAGGCTCGCAAGGGCGTCGGCGCCCGCCAGGTCGACCCTGCCGCCTCGTGAAACGATGGCGTGTATCGGGATCGGCGACTGGCTCGCGGCACGGATCGACGCGGCGGCACCTATGCTGGCGCCGAAGTAGCCCAACCGCGGTGGCACGCCTTGCTGCCGCGCCACCCAGTCGGTCGCCTGTGCCAGCCGCTTGGCCAGCAGCCCGACGTCGAAGCGGATCGCCTGCACCTGGTCCTCCTCCGGCATGAGCAGGTCCATCAACAGCGTTCCCATGCCGCAGCGGTTGAGTTCGGCGGCCACGTACCGATTGCGCGGACTATGCCGCGAACTGCCGGTGCCGTGCGCAAACAATACCAGGGCGCCTGCGCCTGGCGGCAAGGCCAGCATGCCTTGCAACGCCACGCCATCCGCGGGGATCACAACCTCGCTGGCATCTGCACTGCTGCTACGCATGGCCGCCCTCCGGAAGATGGTGCTTCGACGCTGCCCGCGTTGCAATCGGCCCCATCGCAGTCCACTATAGGGCGAGCGTGGCGGCGAGGCCAGCCTTCGTCTGCTGGTCCGCGGACGCCCGCAATCGAACAACAGTCGACCAACATCCCGATGCATCAGGAGGGGCCATGAAGACCCTGTTTCTCGTCCGCCACGCCAAGTCAAGTCGCGATGACCCGTCCTTGCCCGACCGCGAGCGTCCGCTTGACGATCGCGGCCTGCGCGACGCCCCGGAGATGGGCAAGCGCCTGGCCGAGCGCAAGGTCAAGCCAGACCTGCTCGTGTCGAGTCCGGCCGTGCGCGCGCTGACCACGGCGCACCTGATCGCCGACGAACTCGGCATTGCCCGCAAGGACATCGAGATCGAAGACCGGCTGTACGCCAGTAGCGCGGATGACCTGCTCGCTGTCGTCCGTGCGCTCGACAAGAAGCTTGGCAGCGTGATGTTGTTCGGTCACAACCCCGAGTTCACTGACTTCGCGCAGCGCTTGTCGGACGAGATCAGCGACATGCCGACCTGCGCCGTCGCCAAATTCCGTTTCGACACCAAGGCATGGACGGATGTCGGGGAAATCACCCCGTCGAAAGTCTCGCTGGATTCGCCCAGGAAGTCGTAGTCGAATGTCGGGCGTGGGCTTTGCAGCGATATCTCCGGCTTGACCATCCGGGATGAAGCGATAAGAATTTGTGATCGCAGGCGCAAGCCGGCCTTCACGCTTTTCTGCCCCTCGTCCCACCCATGATCCCACCCGTCAGCACACTCCACGGCCGCCTCAAGATGCAGCACCTGCGCCTGCTGCTGGCGGTGGAGGAACGCGGCTCGCTGCGGCAGGCCGCCGAAGCGCTGACGCTGACCCAGCCCGCGGTCAGCAAGATGCTGCAGGATATGGAAGACCTGCTGGCCGTGCCGTTGTTCGAGCGCCATGCGCGCGGGCTGCGTGCGACGCGCTTCGGGATGGCGGCCACGCGCTACGCCCGGCTGGTGTTTGCCGACATGGATGGCTTGCGCGACGAGCTGGTGGCGCTGGAGTCGGGCAAGATCGGGCGCGTGCGGGTCGGCGCGGTGATGGCGCCGACGCCGGGCCTGCTGGCCGAGGTGATCCGCCGGCTGAATCGCGATCATCCGCGGCTGGAGGTGGCGGTGCAGGTGGAGACCAGCGACCTGCTGGTGCCGCTGCTGGAGCGCGACCAGCTCGATATCGTGCTGGGCCGCGTGCCCGATGGCTGGGACAGCAGCGGCCTCGAGTTCGAGCAGCTTGGCGACGAGGGGCTGGCGATCGTGGTCGGGCCGCAACATCCGCTGGCGCGGCGGCGCAAGCTGTCGTTCGCGGAACTGACCAGCTACCCGTGGATCATGCAGCCACGGCCGAGCCCGATGCGCGCGCTGATCGACCGCTCGTTCGAGGATGCCGGCGTGCCGGCGCCGCCGTCGACCATCGAGACCGCCGCGGTGCTGATGACCACGTCGCTGCTGGCCGACAGCGAGCTGATCGCGGTGCTGCCGGAGTCGGTGGCGGCTTACTACGGCCGCCTGGGCGCGCTGGCGGTGCTGCCATTGCCGCTGCCGCGGAAACTGGGGCCGTACGGCATCGTCACGCGGCGCGGGCGCCCGCCGACCGCATCGATGAGCCTGCTGATCGATACGCTGCGGGCGCTGTCGCGCTAGCGCTGCGGCTTGCCGTCGAGGCGCCAGAGATGGCGCTGTTCGCTGTCGGGGCGCAGCGACGCGGGCAGCAGGTCCGCCGGCATGTCCTGGTAGCTGACCGGCCGCACGAAGCGCGCGATCGCCAGGCTGCCGACCGAGGTCGAGCGGCCATCCGACGTAGCCGGCCAGGGGCCGCCGTGGACCATGGCATGTCCGACTTCAACGCCGGTGCCGAAGCCGTTGACCAGGATGCGGCCCGCCAGGCGCTCCAGCGCGGGCAGCAGCGTGCGCGCCGCGTCGTGGTCCGCGGGGTCGATATGCAGCGCCGCGGTAAGCTGGCCCTCCAGCGATTCGACCACGCGCCGCATTTCCGCGGCGTCGCGGCAGCGCACCACCAGTGACGACGCGCCGAAGACTTCATGGCGCAGCGTCTCGTCGGCCAGGAAGGCCTCGGCGCTGGTGCTGAACAGTGCCGCCTGACCTTGCAGCGCATTGCCTGCCTTGCCGCGCGCCACCAGCTGTACCTGCGGATGCTGCGCGAGCGTGCCCACGCCGTTGCAGAAGGCGCGCAGGATGCCGGCGGTCAGCATGTTCTGTGCGCCGATGTCCGCCAGGCTCGCCGCCGCCGCTTCCAGGAACTGGTCCAGGCCCTCGCTTTCCACCGCCAGCACCAGTCCGGGGTTGGTGCAGAACTGTCCGGCGCCCAGCGTCAGCGAGCTGGCGAACGCCGTGCCGATGGCTTGCGCGCGGTTGGCCAGCGCGTGTGGGAACAGCAGCACCGGATTGATGCTGCTCATCTCCGCATAGACGGGAATCGGCTCCTGGCGCGCCGCGGCGATCGCCATCAGCGCCTGGCCGCCGGCGCGCGAGCCGGTGAAGCCGACTGCCTTGATGCGGCGGTCCGCCACCAACCCCTGGCCGATTTCCAATCCGGTATCGAAGAGCAAGGAGAAGGTGCCTTCGGGCAGGTCCAGTTCCGCCACCGCTTTCTGGATGGCGCGGCCGACCAGTTCGGAGGTGCCGGGGTGCGCAGGATGCGCCTTGACGATGACGGGGCAGCCGGCGGCCAGTGCGGATGCGGTATCGCCGCCCGCCACCGAGAACGCCAGCGGGAAGTTGCTGGCGCCGAACACCGCGACCGGGCCCAGCGGGATATGGCGCAGGCGCAGGTCGGGGCGCGGCAGCGGCTGGCGCTCGGGCTGGGCCGGGTCGACGCGCAGCTCAAGGAAATCGCCCTGGCGCAGCATGCCGGCGAACAGCCGCAGCTGGCCCACGGTGCGTCCGCGCTCGCCTTCGATGCGGGCGCGCGGCAGGCCCGATTCGCTGACGCAGCGCTCGATCAGCGCATCGCCCAGCGCCAGGATGTTGCCGGCGATGGCTTCGAGGAAGTCGGCGCGCCGCGCGGGCGCGGTCTCGCGATAGGTGTCGAAGGCCTGCCAGGCGAGGGCGCAGGTCTGGTCGAGTTGTGCCAGCGTGGCGCCACCAAAGGCGGGTTCGAGCGTTGCGCCGGTGGTTGCGTCGATGGCGTGGAGGGTGCCGTGGGTGCCAGGTACGGATTGACGGCCGACCAGGAGTTCGCCGGTGAGGGTCATGGTTGGTCCTTTGAAAGGGTGTTGTGGCTAGCGATGGAGTATGCGCAGTGGCATTGGTTACCCGCCGCGACTTCGTGGAGGCTCTTGCCCTCTCCCCCGGCCCTCTCCCACTACGCGGGAGAGGGCCGGGGGAGAGGGCCGGCGCTACAAGATGCGTGGCGCTTCCTTACCGCCCCCAGCGCAGCACCAGCGGATCCAGCCGCCGCGCAATCTTCAGCAGCCCCTCGCGCGTGGCCGGATGCATCGGCTGCAGCGGATGCCTTACCGCATCCGAGGCAATCACCCCGCCTTCCTTCATCAGTACCTTGCTGGTTGCCAGCCAGCCCTGCCGGTTCTCGTAGTTGATCAGCGGCAGCCACTGCTGGTAGCGCTGCGCCGCCAGCTCGGCGTCGCCGGCCTGCCATGCATCCAGGACCTGGCGGATGCCGTCCGGGAAGCCCGCGCCGGTCATCGCGCCGGTGGCGCCGGCTTCCAGGTCGGCCATCAGCGTGATGGCCTCCTCGCCGTCCCACGGGCCAACGATGGCGTCGCCGCCCAGCTCGATGAGTTCGCGCAGCTTGGCCGCGGCCTGCGGCACTTCGATCTTGAAGTACGAGACATTGGCCAGCTCGCGCGCCATGCGGGCGAGGAAGGGCGCGGACAGCGTGGTGCCGCTGACCGGCGCGTCCTGGATCATGATGGGGATGTCGATGGCATCGGAGACGGTGGCGAAGAAGTCGTAGATGCCGCGCTCGGGCACGCGGATGGTGGCGCCGTGGTAGGGAGGCATCACCATCACCATGGCGGCGCCGGCGTCCTGCGCGGCGCGGCTGCGCTCGGCGCAGATGCGCGAGCTGAAATGCGTGGTGGTGACGATCACCGGCACGCGGCCGTCCACGTGCTCGAGCACGGTCTTCATCAGCACGCTGCGTTCGTCGTCGGTCAGCACGAACTGCTCGGAGAAGTTGGCCAGGATGCAGATGCCGTGCGAGCCGGCGTCGATCATGAAGTCGATGCAGCGGCGCTGGCCGTCGAGGTCGAGGCCGCCTTGCTCGTCGAAAATGGTTGGCGCTACCGGGAATACGCCGCGGTAGACGGGCGGCTGGGATCGGGTCATGGTCTCCTCCTTGCGGCTGGCACGCGGCCGGCGCGGGTTCTGGGCAGTCAATCGGGTCGGGCCAATATACGAGCGGGGGGAGGGCCTGTATATTGAATCATTTCCATCTTGTGATCGCTTTTGCGACTCACACGGTCCCGATATGAAATCCACCCTGGACACCCTCACCGGCCGACTGCGCATGAAGCAACTGCAACTGCTGATCGCGCTGGACGAGCACCAGTCACTGCACCAGGCCGCGGGCGCGATGGCGATGACGCAGTCGGCCGCCAGCAAGTCTTTGCAGGAACTGGAAGGCATGCTGGAAGCGCCACTGTTCGAGCGCTCCAAACGCGGCATGCGCCCCAACGCCTTCGGCCATTGCGTGATCCGCCATGCACGGCAGCTGGTGGCGGACCTGGGGGCGATGTGCGAGGAAGTGGCCGGCATCCGCGCTGGCAGTGGCGGGCGCGTCGCCGTCGGCGTGATCATGGGCGCCGTGCCCGAGGTGCTGGTGCCGGCGCTTGAACAACTGCGGCAGGCGCATCCCGACCTGGCGCTCGAGATCATCGAGGACACCAGCCTGCGCCTGCTCGGCCAGCTCGACGACGGCCACCTCGACCTCGTGCTCGGCCGCTCGCTGGTCAGCGACGAACCCGGCAAGTACCACTATCACCCGCTCGGCGACGAGCAGGTGTCCGTGGTGGTCGGTCACGTTCACCCCGCATCCAGGGTGCAGGCGATGGACTTTGCCGACCTTGAGGGTTATCGCTGGATCACTTACGCGGGGCACATGCCGATGCATGCCCTGCTGCAGCGCGAACTGGACCATGCCGGCGTCAGCTTCCCCGCCAACGCCATTTCGACGTCGTCGGCGCTGATCACCGTGGCCATGCTCCAGCGCGATCCCGGGCTGGTGTCGCTGCTGCCGACCAGCGTGGCGGAGCTGTTCGTGCGCCAGAAGATGCTGCGCATACTGCCAGTGCACCTGCAGTCGCGCCAGCAGACCTTCGGCATCGTCACGCGGCGCGGCGGCGCCTTGTCGGCTTCCGCACGGCAACTGGTGGCGATCCTGAAAGCGCAGGCGGGGAAGCCAGCGGCCGAGGTATAACGCCAGGTGATCGCCAGTTCAAAAAACGTCAGTAGTAGCGAATCGCTGATACCCATATAGTCTGCTCATCCGCGCCACCAGAGCCGGACAGCACAACGGAGACAGCGATGAAGACACGGAATGTTGGCAAGTGCGCCGGCAAACTCGCCGGCGCACTTGCCGGCCTGGCCACGGTGGCCGTTGCAGCGACGACCAGCGCCTGGGCGCAGGACACACGGCCGGTGCGCCTGATGGTGGGCGCCGCGCCCGGCGGCGGCACCGACGTGATGGCGCGTATCGTCTCCGACAAGCTGGCCGCACAGCTGAAGCAGCCCGTCGTGGTCGACAACCGCCCCGGCGCGTCCAACACCATCGCCGCGGACATCACCGCCAAGGCCGCGCCGGACGGCAACACGCTGCTGATGGGCGTGGTCACCTCGCAGGCGATCGCGCCGCACCTGCTCAAGCTGCAGTTCGACCCGCTCAAGGACCTGGCGCCGGTGGCGCTGGTGTCGTCGGTGCCCAACGTGCTGGTGGTCAACAACCAGGTCACGGCGCGCGACGTCAAGGCGCTGGTGGCGCAGATCCAGGCGAGCCCGGACAAGTTCCGCTTCAGCTCGTCGGGCGTCGGCAGCACCCAGCACCTGGCCGGCGCCGCGTTTGCGCGCCAGATCCAGGGCAAGCTGCTGCACGTGCCTTACAAGAGCAGCAGCAGCGCGCTGGTGGACCTGATGGGCGGCCAGGTGGACATGAGCTTCGAGACCATGCCGTCGGTGATCAACCATATCAAGGCCGGCAAGCTGCGCGCGCTGGCGGTGACCGTGGACAAGCGCTCGGCGCTGCTGCCCAATGTGCCGACGCTGGCCGAGGCCGGCGTGCCGGGCATCCAGATGAACGCCTGGTACGGCGTCTATGCGCCGGCCGGCACGCCTCCCGCCACGCTGCAGAAGCTCGGCACGGCGCTGACCACGGTGATCAAGGACCCGGATACCGTGCGCCGCCTGAGCGAGGTCGGCGCCGTGCCCGGCACGCTGACGGCCGCGCAGTTCGATACCTTCTCGCGCGCCGAGTACGCGCGCTATGGCAAGCTGATCGCCGAGCTTGGCGTCAAGCTCGACTGAGCCTGTATTTCAAGAGAATTTCATGACTTCACGTCCACGAATCGCGATGGTGCTGGGCGATCCCGCCGGCATCGGCCCCGAGCTGATCGCACGCCTGCTGGCCGACCCGGCCACCAGCGAACAGGCCGACATCCTGCTGATCGCCGACCGCGACGAATGGCGCCACGGCATGCAGGTGGCGGGCGTCGAGCTGGCGCTGGCAGAGACCGATACCCTCGCGTTCGCACAAGGCGCGCCGCGCCTCTACCACTGGGAGCTGGACGGCAAGCCCGCCTATCCGCGCGGCGCATCCAGTGCCGAGGGCGGCCGCTACAGCCTCGGCACGCTGTCGCTCGCGCTGGAGCTGGCGCAGTCGGGCCAGGCAGATTCGATCCTGTTCGGGCCGCTCAATAAAAGCTCGCTGCATGCCGCCGGCATGGACCATAGCGACGAGCTGCACTGGTTTGCCGAGCAGCTCGGCTACCACGGCAATTTTTGCGAATTCAACGTGCTCGACGGCCTGTGGACCTCGCGCGTCACCTCGCACGTGGCCCTGAAGGACGTGCCGGCGATGATCACGCCGGAACGCGTCGGTGGCGCCATCGACCTGATCGACCAGGCACTGCGCCGCGCCGGCATGGCAAGCCCGCGCATCGCCGTGTGCGGCCTGAATCCGCACAACGGCGACAACGGCGCCTTCGGCCGCGAAGAGATCGACGTGATCGCCCCGGCCGTCGCCGCTGCCCGCGGGCGCGGCGTGAACGTCGAGGGCCCGTTCCCGGCCGACACCATCTTCCTGAAGGTGCAGGGCGGCCCGTCGCAGCGGCAGTTCGACGCCATCGTCACCATGTACCACGACCAGGGACAGATCGGCATCAAGCTGATGGGATTCTCGCGCGGCGTGACGGTGCAGGGCGGGCTGCCGGTGCCGATCACCACGCCGGCGCACGGTACCGCGTTCGATATCACGCAGCAGGGCCGCGCCGATCCCGGCGCCACGCAGCAGGCGTTCCAGATCGCCTGCCGCATGGGCGCGCAACGGCGCGCCGCCGCAAACGCCTAGCCACCATCAATCCATACCGGATCAGCATGACCGCCCCCGGCGCGGCCGGGGAGCGTTCGCGCCAACGCATTGCCATCAGGAGCTGAACATGAAGATCACCAACGTCCGCGCCCGCGTCTTCGAATGGAAGGGCAAGACCGTGCCGCCGCAGGCGCATTTCTGCACCAACGCCACCGACATCCTGTTCGAGCGCGGCGACGCCATGGGCTCGTTCCGCTTCCACGGCTGGATGGTGGTCGAGATCGAGACCGATAGCGGGCTGGTCGGCATCGGCAACTGCGCGCTGGCCCCGCGCGTGGCCAAGCAGATCGTCGACGAATACCTGGCGCCGGTGGTGATCGGCCAGGACCCGTTCGACAACGAATACCTGTGGCAGAAGATGTACCGCCGCACCCAGGCCTGGGGCCGCAAGGGCATCGGCATGGCGGCGATCTCGGCGGTCGATATCGCGCTGTGGGATCTGATGGGCAAGGCCGTCGGCAAGCCGGTGTTCAAGCTGTTGGGGGGGCGCACCAAGGAGAAGATCTGGTGCTATGCCTCCAAGCTCTACAACAACGACGACCGCGACGCCTTCCTGGCCGAAGCGCAAGGCTACCTCGACCAGGGCTTTACCGCGATGAAGATGCGCTTCGGCTACGGCCCCAAGGACGGCCCTGCCGGCATGCGGAAGAACATCGAGCAGGTGCGGCTGCTGCGCGAGCTGGTCGGCGACGGCGTCGACATCATGCTGGAGTGCTACATGGGCTGGACGCTGGAATACGCGCGCCGCATGCTGCCGCGCCTGGCGGAGTTCAATCCCCGCTGGCTGGAAGAGCCGGTGATCGCCGACGATATCGAAGGCTATGTTGAGCTGAAGAAGGCGAGCCCGTTCCCGATCTCCGGCGGCGAGCACGAGTTCACTTCGTACGGCTTCAAGGACCTGCTGGAGCGCCGCGCCGTCGACGTGATCCAGTACGACACCAACCGCGTCGGCGGCATCACCGCGGCGCAGAAGATCAACGCGATGGCCGAGGCGTGGTCGGTGCCGGTGATCCCGCACGCGGGGCAGATGCATAACTACCACCTGACCATGGCGTCGACCGCATCGCCGATGTCGGAGTACTTCCCCGTGCACGACGTCGAGGTCGGCAACGAGCTGTTTTACTACATCTTCAAGGGGGATCCGGCCCCGGACAACGGCTACCTGCAGCTTGACGACAACCTGCCGGGGCTGGGGCTGGAGTTGAACGAGGAGTACTTCAGCCAGTTCAACATCATCGGCTGACAGGCTGACAGGCGGGCTGTCGCTGGCTGACCGGCCCTGGCGCACTACAATCAAGAAGCGCAATGCCCTTGTGCTGGAGTTCGCCATGGCCAGATCCCGCCGTCTGCTGGCCGCCTGCGCGGCACCCATGGGCCTGATGTGTGCCATCGGTGCCGTCAGCGCCTTCAGTGCCTTCGCCGCGCCGCCTGCCGGAACGCTGACAGTTTCCTTCCCCCATCCCGAAACCTACACCGATGCCGCCTACCGCAGCGCATACGGCAGCGACCGCGAGCGCGCGCAGGTGATGAACGATATCCGCCGACACTTCGACGAGCTGGCGGCACGCTACCTGCCGCAGGGCTATGCGCTCAGCATCGCGGTGCTGGATGTCGATCTCGCAGGACATTTCGAGCCATGGCGCGTGCGCGGCGATGACGTGCGCATCGTGCGCGATGTCACCTGGCCGCGCATGACGCTGCGCTATGAACTGCGCGGCAGCGACGGTGCCGTGATCGGCAGCGGCGAGCAGCGCATCTCCGACCAGAACTTCAACATGGGTGTCAACGTCTACAGCCAGAGCGACAGGCTGCGCTATGAAAAGGCGATGATGGACCGCTGGTTCGACGAGACCGTCAGGCGCCGGATCGCAGCGCGCGAGGACGGGCAGGGATGATCTGAAGCGGGCATTAGCACTACGGGCCGTAGATGCGCAGCGCCGTCTCGCGCAGCGCATCCGCGACCAGCAGCGCGCCGGGCGACATCAGCCGGTCGGTCGGCGTGATCAGGCCGAAGTCGTCCATATGGCAGGGCATCGCCATCGGCAGCACCTCCACCATGCCGAACGCCGCGTAGTACTGCGCAACATCCGCGGTCAGCACCGCGATCATGTCTGACTGCGTCACCATGCGCGTCAGGAACAGCAGCGCGGCGGTTTCCACCACGTTGGTCGGCGGCGCCAGGCTCGCGCGCTGGAACATCAGCTCGAAGCGGTGGCGCAGCACCGTGCCGGCCGGCGGTATCATCCAGGCGGCGTCGGTGGTGTCGGCCAGCGACAGGGCGGGCGCCGCCAGCATCGGGTGGCCGGGCCGCACCACGGCGCAGACGGGCTCTTCCGCCATCGGCTCGTAGCGCAACCGGCCCTTGTCGTGCTCGGGAAACAGCCGCGCGACCACCATGTCCAGCTTCTCCTGCCCCAGCCGGTCGAGCAGCACGTTGCTGTTGTCGATCTCCACCGAGACCCGCAATCCCGGATAGCTGGCCTTCACCCGGGCGATCGCCGGCGGCAGCAGCCGCACGCCGGGCGAGGTGATCGCACCGATCGCCACGTGGCCGAGCCGGCCCGCCTTCAACGCCAGCACTTCCTCGCGCGCCTGGTTCAGGCTGCCGATCGCCGCGCGCGCGTGCCGGATCATCGCGCGGCCATAGTCCGTCGGCGCCATGCCGCGCGGAAGGCGCTCGAACAGGGGGACCGACAGCATCTCTTCCAGCTCGCGCAGCAGCTTGGACGCGGCCGGCTGCGTCATCGCCAGCCGTTCCGCGGCGCGGTGGATGCTGCCCTCGTCGGCGACGGCCAGTAAAAGCAGCAGCTGGCGCGTCTTCAGGCGGGTGTGGCTGTGCCATACGGGTGCCGCAGGTGCTGCATCAGCCGCGACGGAAAGGTTGGGGGCGTCCATAGGGTAAATACCAATGCCGATATCGATATCGCAAATGCCGAACTCTTCATTAGTAGCATATCGGCAAGCTGCATACACTCCGTCCGACAAAACAACAACGACAGGAGACAGCGTGGAGCCCGCCAGGCCGCTGGATCCGTCGTCCCTGCCATTCCCGCCGCCTTCCCGGGCAGCCCTCGCATCAGGAACAACATGTCGGATTCCAAGGACAAGCAACGCAAGCCGCTGCGCTCGACGGCGTGGTTCGGCACCGCCGACAAGAACGGCTTCATGTATCGCAGCTGGATGAAAAACCAGGGCATTCCCGAGCACGCGTTCGACGGCCGCCCGGTGATCGGCATCTGCAATACGTGGTCGGAACTCACGCCCTGCAACGCGCATTTCCGCAAGCTGGCCGAGCACGTCAAGCGTGGCGTGTACGAGGCCGGCGGCTTCCCGGTGGAATTCCCGGTGTTTTCCAACGGCGAATCGAACCTGCGCCCGACCGCCATGCTGACACGCAACCTGGCCGCGATGGACGTGGAAGAAGCGATCCGCGGCAATCCGATCGATGCGGTGGTGCTGCTGACCGGCTGCGACAAGACCACGCCGGCGCTGCTGATGGGCGCGGCCAGCTGCGACGTGCCGGCCATCGTCGTTACCGGCGGGCCCATGCTCAACGGCAAGCTCGACGGCAAGGACATCGGCTCGGGCACTGCGGTGTGGCAGCTGCATGAATCGCTGAAGGCAGGCGAGATCAACCTGCACCAGTTCCTGTCGGCCGAAGCCGGCATGTCGCGCTCGGCCGGCACCTGCAACACCATGGGCACCGCCTCGACCATGGCCTGCATGGCCGAAGCGCTGGGCACGTCGCTGCCGCACAACGCGGCGATCCCGGCGGTCGATTCGCGCCGCTACGTGCTGGCGCACATGTCCGGCATCCGCATCGTGGAGATGGCGCGCGAGGACCTGACGCTGTCGAAGATCCTGACGCGCCAGGCGTTCGAGAACGCGATCCGCGTCAATGCGGCGATCGGCGGCTCGACCAACGCCGTGATCCACCTGAAGGCGATCGCCGGCCGCATCGGCGTGCCGCTGGAGCTGGAAGACTGGAGCAACGTGGGGCTCGACACGCCGACCATCGTCGACCTGATGCCGTCGGGCCGCTTCCTGATGGAAGAGTTCTACTACGCGGGCGGCCTGCCCGCGGTGCTGCGCCGCATGGGCGAGGCCGGCCTGCTGCCGCATCCGGGCGCGCTGACCGTCAACGGCAAGGCGATCTGGGACAACGTCAGGGATGCGCCGATCACCAACGACGAAGTCATCCGACCGCTGGATAAGCCGCTGATCCGCGACGGCAGCATCCGCATCCTGCGCGGCAACCTGTCGCCGCGCGGCGCGGTGCTCAAGCCGTCGGCGGCAACGCCCAAGCTGCTGCGCCACCGCGGCCGCGCGGTGGTGTTCGAGAACCTGGAGCACTACAAGGAGCGCATCGTCGATGAATCGCTCGATGTCGACGAGAATTCCGTCCTCGTCCTCAAGCGCTGCGGCCCGCGCGGCTATCCCGGCATGGCCGAGGTCGGCAACATGGGCCTGCCGCCCAAGCTGCTGCGCCAGGGCATCAAGGACATGGTGCGCATATCCGATGCACGCATGAGCGGCACCGCCTACGGCACCGTGGTGCTGCACGTGGCGCCCGAGGCCGCCGCCGGCGGGCCGCTGGCGATCGTGCGCGACGGCGACTGGATCGAGCTGGACTGCGAGGCCGGGCGCCTGCACCTGGATATCGATCCCGCCGAGTTCGAACGCCGCATGGCCGACGTGCAGCCGCTGCAGGCGCCCGCCGACGGCGGTTATCGCAAGCTCTACGTCAACCACGTGCTGCAGGCCGACGAAGGTTGCGACCTCGACTTCCTGGTCGGCTGCCGCGGACGTGAAGTGCCGCGCCACTCGCACTGATTCCATCCCATTGCATTGAATGCGCGCGGCCCCGGCGGCGCGCGCGACCCCTTACAAGAACAGAGGAGACTAGCCATGCAAGGCACACAGACCGCGCCGCTGGAGCGCGCCGTCCCAGCACAGGAAACCGGCGCACAGGCGCAGGAAGAGACCCGCATCGTCGGCATGCTGGTGCGCCGGCTGATCCCGTTCCTGGCGCTGATCTACGTGGTCGCGTATATCGACCGCTCGGTGGTCGGCTTTGCCAAGCTGCACATGAACGCGGCGATCGGCATCAGCGACGCGGCCTATGGCCTGGGCGCGGGTTTGTTCTTCGTCGGCTATTTCCTGTGCGAGGTGCCGAGCAACCTGGCGCTGGAGCGCTTCGGCGCGCGCCGCTGGTTCGCGCGCATCCTGCTGACCTGGGGCCTGATCACCATGGCGATGGCGTTCACGCAGGGCGCGCACAGCTTCTACGTGCTGCGCTTCCTGCTGGGCGCGGCCGAAGCCGGCCTGTATCCGGGCATCCTGTACTTCCTGACCAAGTGGTTCCCGATGCGGCATCGCGCGCGCATCATCGGCCTGCTGGTGCTGGCCCAGCCGATCGCGCTGATCATCACCGGACCGATTGCAGGCCTGGTGCTGTCGACACAGGGGCTGTTCGGCATGTCCAACTGGCAGACGCTGTTCGTGCTGAGCGGCCTGCCCGCGGTGCTGCTGTGCCTGCCGACGCTGCGCATCCTGCCGGAATCGCCCGCCAGTGCCGCATGGCTGGCACCGGCCGACCGCGCCTGGATCGAGCGCGAACTCGCCGCCGACCAGGCCGCCTATGCGCTCAAGCCGCACGGCAATCCTCTGCAGGCGCTCAGGGACAAGCGCGTGCTGCTGCTGTCGCTGCTGTTCCTGCCGTTCCCGCTGAGCATCTACGGGCTATCGCTGTGGCTGCCGACCATCATCAAGCAGTTCGGCGTGACCGATGCAATGACCGGCCTGCTGTCGGCGGTGCCCTACCTGTTCGCCGTGGTCGGCCTGTACCTGGTGCCGCGCCACTCGGACCGCAAGGGCGAGCGCTACGGCCATATCGTGGTGGTGTCGGGGATGGCAGCGATCACCATGGCGCTGAGCGCCTGGGTGCAGTCGCCGGTGCTGCAGTTCCTGTTTATCTGCCTGACCGCGTTCTCGATCTATTCGATCCAGGCGGTGGTATGGGCACTGCCGGGCGAATTCCTGACCGGCGCCAGCGCCGCGGTGGGGATTGCCACCATCAACTCGCTGGCCAACCTCGGCGGCTACTTCGGGCCGTATGGCATCGGCGTGATCAAGGACGCCACCGGCAGCCTGGCGGCGGGGCTGTACTTCCTGGCGGCGATGCTGGTGTTCGCGGTGGTGATGGCGTTCGTGGTGCGCGCCGCGCTGCGGCCGGCGGCGCGCGCCGGTGCGGCGCAGCAGGCCGGTGCCTGACCGCAATCGTCACGGCCGCCGCTTCTTCCACTCGTAGTCGGGCGGCGGATCCGCCGCGCCGGCGCGGCCGACCGAGTTGGGGTTTTCCGAGCACAGTGTGACAAAGCTCACCGGCTCGCCCGCATGCTGGCGCTGGCGCAGCGCTTCGGTGAAGTGCAGCGCCTCGCGCATCGCGTCGCTCGGGAACGACTGCGCGTGCGGCGTCAGTCCGGTGCCGTGGGCTTCGGACCAGTAGACCATGTACATAAGGCATTCCTCTCGATTGCGCCGGTGACCACGAGGCGCTGCAACCTTCGTTCCCGGCAGGGCAGGGGCGAAGGCAGGGTTCGCGGTGCATGCCGATTGCAATCTGTTCCTCGGACTTTTGCAAGCTTTGGCGTGCCACGGGCACAATGGGCGTTTCTGGCATCGTCGCTGTGCCGTTCCCGTCTCGTCCCGATACTCCATGCACTCCATGCCCGATATTGCGCTGATTCCCGCCACCGCAGCCGATGCCGACCGCCTCGCCGCCATGCACACCGCCAGCTGGCAGCACACCTATCCCGGCATGCTGCCAGACGCGTACCTGCGCGAGCAGGCCAATCCGGAGCGGCTGGCGGCCTGGCGCGCGCGCATGCATGACGGCGCGGATGGCCCCGTGGAGGCCACGCTGGCGCTGGTCGATGGCGCGGACGCCGGCTTTGCCTGCCTGTTGCCCGAGGCCGACCCCCGCTACGGCATCTACCTGGACAACCTGCATGTCCTGCCTGCCTTCCATGGCCAGGGACTGGGCAAGCGGCTGCTGGCGCATTGCGTGCAGCGCGTGGCGCAGCGCTGGCCCGGGCAGCCGCTGTTCCTCTATGTGCTCGAGGCCAATACGCAGGCGCGCGAGTTCTACCAGCGGCTGGGCGGCGAGGCATCGGAACCGTTCGAAGACGATTTCCACGGCCCGGGCCTGCGCGTCATGGTGCGGCGCGTGACCTGGCCCGACGTGGCGGCGCTGGCCAGGCGGCTGGCGTAACGCAGGGATGGCGGGCACGGCAGGCGTTGCCGAACCGCTTGCCCCTGGCCTACCATCGCCGGCATGCCAACCGGAGGCGCCCAGCCATGATCCTGTCGACCGCCAGCTTGCCTCAGCACAACCGTTCTCGCCTGTCCCTGGCCCTGGCCGCTGCAGCCATGACTGTGGTACTGGCCGGCTGCGCCGGCACGACGGCAGTGCCGCCCGCCGCGGCCAAGGCTGCCGATACCGCGGTGGCCGCACCGCACTGGCAACGCGTGCATCTTGGCGCTGGCGCCGGCTATGACTTCCCGGTCTATGCCAACCACCGGCTCGACGGCGACCTGTCGCGCATTCGTGAAGTCGTGTTTGTCCAGCATGGCCTGCAGCGCAACGGCGACGACTACTATGCCGCCGGCGCCGAACTGCTGAAGGCCAGCGGCCGCAAGCCGGACGAGGTGCTGCTGCTCGCGCCGAATTTTCCCGGCACGCCTGACCAGAAGAAGGGTTTTACCGGCATGCCGCAATGGTCGGTGCAAGGCTGGCTCAGCGGCGAGGACGCGATCGACGGCCCGGCCCGCGTCAGTTCGCTGCAGGTGCTCGACGACCTGCTCGCCTTCGTCACCGACAAGGCGCGGCTGCCGCAGGTCAGCAAGGTGACGGTGGCCGGCCATTCCGGCGGCGCCCAGGTCGTGCACCGCTACGCGGTGCTGAACAATGTCGACGAGCGCATCCGCGCGGGCGGCATCGACCTGCGCTACGTCGTGGCCAATCCGTCGTCCTACCTGTATTTCACGCCGGTACGGCCGGCCGGCGCCAATGGCAAGTCGTTCGCGCCGTATGACAAGGCCATTTGCCCGGACTACGACAAGTACAGCTACGGCGTGCAGGACATGGTGCCGTACGCGAGAGGTGCCGACGGCATGGCGCTGTACAAGCGCTATGCCGGGCGCAAGGTGACCTATCTCGCCGGCACCGAGGACAACGATCCCAACCACCGCGTACTCGACAAGGCCTGCGGCGCCGAGGCCGAGGGCGCGACGCGGCTGCAGCGTGCGCGCGGCTACCTGCGCTACGAGCGCTACCTCGCCAGCCCGGGCCTGGCCATCCGCCATCAGGCGTATGAAGTGGTGGGCGTGGGGCACGACCAGGCGCGCATGTTCGGTTCGCAGTGCGGGGCGCGGGCGGTGTTCGGCATGCCTGAAGCCGCCAATGCCGGCGGTGCGGCCTGCCGTGCGCCGCAGCTCTGAGGCGGGCGCATCCGGACACCGTCACGGCAAGAAAAAAACCCGCGGCAATCGCGGGTTCAAGTCCCTGCCCGCAGGATCGGGCTCGGAGGAGACAACCACAGGAAAGGCAGCGCGCCAGTCAGGTCAGGCAGTATTTGACGACCTGTTCTTCGACGCCGACAAAACGTACCAGCTGGCGCAGGCCGCTGGCGAATTCCTTGATATGGTGCCCGTCAGGCGTATCGGGCAACCGGTAGTAGATCGGGGCCTTGTCGCGCAGCGGCGCCAGCAGGCCGAACGGGCGTTCGCCCGCATCGGCTTCCCAGGCGACGTCGCGCTCTTCGGCAATGGGTTTTCCGGTCATGGGCATACTCCAGATTCGGTGCATGGTGCGGCCGGGGACGGATTTTTCTTGCTCGCACAGCGTTTCAATGTATGAAATGTATGGCAGGTAACGCAAAAATGCTATTCAGCATTATTTAATTCTGTTTGCTGCCAAATCTCGAAATTGCCAGATTTACCGAATATATGTCGGCGTTTGCAGGTATTGCCGGATTGCGGCGATCCTTGCATCACGGCTTGCCGACAGCAGGGGGGCATTGCGCTAACATAGCGCCAGTTTTTTGCGGTCCGTGGCGCACCGGCATGACCGGCGCTCCTGCCGCATGGCATCTCCGAAACCATCACCCGCCCCCGACGGGCCATTGCCAAGACGCATGTCGACCCAGCACGCCTTGTTGATCTCCCTGCTTGAAAAGCCGTCGTCCGGCTATGACCTGGCGCGCCGCTTCGATCGCTCCATCGGCTATTTCTGGCATGCCACCCACCAGCAGATCTACCGCGAGCTGGGGCGCATGGCGGACAGCGGGTGGATCGCGGCCGACGAGAACGAGGCGGCGGAAAACGAGGGCGGCGCCGACCGCAAGAATCGCAAGAAGGTCTACCAGGTGCTGCCGGCCGGGCGCGACGAACTGGTGCGCTGGGTGCTGACCCCGGGGGCCGGGCTCGACCAGCGCGAGGAAATCCTGGTCAAGCTGCGTGCCGATGCCGCGATCGGGCCGCTCGGCCTGGGCGATGAAATGCGGCGGCTGATCGCGCTGCACCAGGCACGGCTCGAGACCTACCTGGCGATCGAGCGCAAGGATTTTTCCGCGCCCGACATGGACCGCGCGCAGCGGTTGCGCTACGCGCTGCTGCGCCGTGGCATCCGCTTCGAGCAGGACTGGGTGGCGTGGGGCGAAGACCTGCTGCCGCTGCTGGAGCAGCAGTCGGCGTAGCGCGCCGCGCGCCAAAGCAAGACGCCGGCCTTGCGGCCGGCGCTCTTTATTGGGGTTTGGTCAGGCTCAGGCCACGTCGAGCGCGCGGGCACCCGCCTGGCTGGCTTCGCCCAACCCCAGGCGCCGGCGCGCCAGCGCATACTCCTCGGCAAAGCGCCGCACCAGCTCGCCGGCCGGCACCACGCGCTTGATCGCGCCCACGCCCTGGCCAGCGCCCCAGATATCCTTCCAGGCCTTCACGCTGGTCGAGCCGAAGTTCATCTTGGACGGATCCGACTGCGGCAGCGCCTCCGGGTCCAGCCCGGCGCGCTCGATGCTGCCGCGCAGGTAGTTGCCGTGCACGCCGGTAAAGAGGTTGGAGTAGACGATGTCGCCGGCGCTGCTGTCGACGATCATCTGCTTGTAGCCGTCCTGCGCGTTGGCTTCCTGCGTGGCGATGAAGGCAGAGCCGATGTAGGCCAGGTCGGCGCCGGCGGCCTGCGCCGCCAGGATGGCGTCGCCGCTGGAGATCGAGCCTGACAGCAGCAGCGGGCCATCGAACCATTCACGGATCTCGTGCAGCAGCGCGAACGGCGACAGCGTGCCGGCATGGCCGCCGGCGCCGGCCGCCACCGCCACCAGCCCGTCGGCGCCTTTCTCGATGGCCTTGCGCGCGAAAGCGTTGTTGATCACGTCGTGCAGCACGATGCCGCCATACGAGTGCACCGAGTCGTTGACTTCCTTGCGCGCGCCCAGCGAGGTGATCACGATCGGCACCTTGTAGCGCACGCACAGCTCCAGGTCATGCTCGAGCCGGTCGTTGGACTTGTGCACGATCTGGTTGACCGCGAACGGCGCCGCCGGACGGTCCGGATGCTTGTCGTTGTGCTCGGCCAGTTCAGTGGTGATGCGGTCCAGCCATTCTTCCAGCTTGGGCGCCGGGCGCGCGTTCAGCGCCGGGAACGAGCCCACCACGCCGGCCTTGCACTGGGCAATCACCAGGTCGGGGTTGGAGATGATGAACAGCGGCGAGCAGACCACCGGCAGCGACAGCCGGTTCTGCAGCAGGGCGGGGAGGGCCATGGGTGAAGTCTCCTGGGTAGTACGGTGAGGCAATGAGAATCTGGCGGGCGCGGGCGGCGGCCTGGCCGCTTACGCGGCACCGGTCAGTACGTCCTTCTGGCTGGCGAGGCGCGCGCCCATGGCGGCGGCCAGCGCCTCCAGTCCGGAGCGCGGGCGCACCATTACTTCGAATTCGGCAATATGGCCGGCGTCGTTGAAGCGGATCATGTCGATGCCCTTGAGCGCCTTGCCATCGACCGTGGCGCTGAACTCGAGCACCACGCTGTGGCCGTCCTCGCTGACGAAGCTGCGGTGGTAGCGGAAATCGCGGAACACCTGGTTCACCGTGGTCAGCACCAGTGCGATCGCGGCACGGCCTGGGTAGGCCGTATGCGCCACCGGCGAGCGGAAAACAACGTCGTCGGCGACGATGGCGTCGAGTCCGGCCATCGAATTGCTGGCAATCAACTGGTGCCAGGTGTCGAGCGAGGCCTGCGCTGCGGGAATCAGCTGGGTGGTCACTGCAGTCTCCTTAAACTGTTCTGGGCGGTCGCGGCATGCGCCGGCTACGTCGTGTTCTTGTTTGTGTTCGCGTCTTATGCAACCAGTTGCATAGTGGGATGAAAGGTAGCATGCGCTGCTGCACTGCGCAAGCCGGTTTTGGTCCCGTGCCCGCCCAGGGCGCCTTGCAGTGACGGGTTGACTACAATAGGCGGCATCGCACAGCGGGAATCCCGCCCGCGCCCGCAAGCCACCGGCAGGAGAGTCAGTGACCACTAAGTCGACCGCGCACCAACCCGGCCAGGCGGCGCTATTCGATGCCGACCTCGACGCCTGGCGCGCCCATCCCGAGCGCGCCTTCGACGGCTGGCTGGCGCGGCATGGCTTCCGCCACGGCACCAGCGTGGTGTACCGGGCGATGTGGGGCAAGCTGCTGCGCTGGTCGGCCGAGCGCGGACTGCCGCCGCTGAGCTGGTCGGCGGAGCAGATCGGCGAATTCCTCGACGCCCAGCAGTTGCACAAGTCGCACCGCTACCGCTATGCGCGGCTGATCGAACGGGTGTTCCACCATCTCTCCCAGTTGCGCGAGGGCATGCACAACCCGGGAAGCCAGGCGGTGCGCGCGCACCTCGCCGAGGGCGAGAACGACCCCACTGCCTTCCTGCTGCCGGGCGAGCGCGACCTGCTGGTGGCCCGCATCCTCGGCCCGGCCGGCGTGCCGCCGACGGCGGAGGAATGCCGTGCGGCATCGCCGACGCAATGGAAGCGCGCGCGCGATGCCGCCTTGCTGGCGGTGCTGCTGGGCGGCGGGCTGAAGGTGGGCGAAGCGCGCGCCCTGCGCCTGGAGGCGATCGACGATGGCGCCCCGGGCCGAATGGCGCTGCGCATGGTGCGTCCCGACAATGGCCGCGCCTATACCGCGCCGTTGTTCGCGCTGGCGCATGCCCCGCTGCGGGCGTGGCTGGTGCTGCGCGAGGCGTCGGGCACGCTCGGCAGCCTGCTGTTCCCGGCCATGCCGGCGGGCCGGCCGATGCATGCGGCTTCGGTCTACCGACGCGTGGAAATTTTGCTTGACGAAGCCGGCGTACTAGCCGGCCGCCATGAACGGGCCTCGCCGCAGACCCTGCGCAATACCTGCGCGGCCATGCATTTCGAGGCCGGCACGACGCCGGCCGAGGTGGCGCAATGCCTGGGCATGCGCGACCTGGAATCGGGCTGGCGGCTGCGCGGCGCGTATGAGGCCTGGCAGGCACGGGCGGGGCTGGTGGTTCAGGCGAGCGACAGACACGCCTGAGTCCGGCGGTGCCATGCTTGTAACTGTGTGTGCCAGCTGAGCGGGTGCGGCTGACTCATCGTGGATAATAGGCGACACTACCGCCTGCGCGGGTTCAATGTGCGGTATCAGGCATTGCATGCTCGCGCATGAGACCGCGCCGCCCTGAATCGAAATCCGACGCTTATTTTCATGCCCGAAACCCTGCTTCTTACCGGTGCCACCGGCTATATCGCCTCGCATACCTGGGTCGCGCTGCTCAATGCCGGCTACCACGTGATCGGACTGGATAATCTGTGCAACAGCAGCCCGGTGGTGATCGAGCGGCTCGCTGCCATTACCGGCAAGACCCCGCATTTTGTCCAGGGCGACGTGCGCGACCGCGCCTTGCTGGACCAGCTTTTTGCCGAACACCGCATCAGCGGCGTGATTCATTTTGCCGCGCTCAAGGCGGTGGGCGAATCCGTGAGCCAGCCGCTGCAGTATTACAGCAACAACCTTGACGGCCTGCTGACGGTCTGCGCCGCCATGGGTGCGGCCGGGGTGAAACAACTGGTGTTCAGCTCCTCGGCGACGGTTTATGGCAATCCCCAGACGGTGCCGATCCTTGAGGATTTCCCGCTGTCGGCGACCAATCCGTATGGCCAGACCAAGCTGATGGGCGAGCAAATCCTGCGCGACCTGGAAAAATCAGACCCGGCATGGCGCATTGCCTACCTGCGCTATTTCAATCCGGTCGGCGCGCATGAAAGCGGTCTGATCGGCGAAGATCCGCGCGGAATTCCGAATAATCTGATGCCATACGTGGCACAGGTGGCCGGCGGGCGCCGCGAGAAACTGATGGTATTCGGCGGCGACTATCCCACGCCCGACGGTACCGGCGTGCGCGACTATATCCACGTGTGCGATCTCGCTGACGGCCACCTGGCGGCGCTGGTCTACTTGCGCGACCAGGGGCGGGGCATGACCGTCAACCTGGGCACCGGACGCGGCTACAGCGTGCTGGAAGTGGTCGAGGCCTACCAGCGCGCCAGTGGCAAGCCGGTACCGTATGAGATCGTGGCGCGCCGCCCGGGCGATATCGCCTCCTGCTATGCCGATCCCGCGCTGGCCAACCAATTGCTGGGCTGGCGCGCGCAGCACGACATCGAACGCATGTGCCAGGACTCGTGGCGCTGGCAGTCGATGAACCCGCAGGGATTCGGCGCCTGAGCGGCAACGCCGGTAATACACCAAACAAAAACGCCACGGTTTGCAACCCTGGCGTTTTTCCATGTGCCGGCGTCGCGCTTCAGCGAATCAGGAAGTCCTCGACAGTTTTGCCCTGTGCCAGGGCCTGGGTCAGCCAGCCCGGACGCTTGCCGCGGCCGGTCCAGGTATTGCCCGCACTGTCGCGATAGCGCACCGGCACCTTGCGGTTTGCCGCCTTCTTGCCGGCCGGCGCTTTCACGCCAAAACCCAGGTCTTCAGCGGTCAGGCCATATTGCTCGATTTTCTCGCGAATATCCGAGATCACCGAAGCCTGTTCGCGCGCCTTGATTTCCTCGGCTTGCTTCTGCAGTTCACTGATTTGCTGAACGATTTCCTGATAAGTCGCCATTGCGTCCTCGGTTTCCGGTGGGGTGATATGCGTGGGTGTCGGTACAGCGGGGTGTCGCGCAATGCTGCGCAGCGCTGTGGGTGTGCTGAAATGCTGAAAACAATTATAACGGGGTAGCGAGCCGCTGCAAATCCCGGGGCGCTATTCCTGCATGGTTTTTGCGAAAATTCTTGCAGCCGATATTGCTGTGAACTTTCGTGAACCATTCCGGTCGCCCCGCCGGATTTGAACCGGAACGCAATGCCGCACTACCTCTGTTGTACTGTCGGGCCGGCACATAAATCGGCCTGAGCGGCGCGATCCGCGCAAACCAGTGGCGCCGGGGCGCGCCGGCGCCGGTGGAAATCAAATTGCCATAATCGGCGCCGCTCCGGTGAATAAAGCGTCTGCTTACATGCCGCGAGACGCGGCGTGCCGTATATCCGACATCCGGGTTAATTCCGGCCATTTGCCGCGCGGCCGGGCGCTGCTGCTCAAGTACCAGATGGGCCGCGCCGTTATCCGGGCAGGGCGGATCAAGTGGGTGTCTGGTCTTGCCGTAACGAGGCCAGGAGCGTGCCTCGCGGAATGCTTACGTTTTCCTTTCAACAATGTCTTTCCACCACAATATCCAGATCAAGACCCTGTTGCGGGGCGCCATGGGAATGCTGTCGGTGCTGCTGTTGCTGGTAGGCGGCGCCGGGCTGCACGGTATTTCCTCCGGCAACGACTCGCTCAAGGAGACGTATTCCAACCAGCTGGCTTCGTCCATTGCGCTGAGCGACGCCATGCTGGCCATGACCCGCATGCGCCTGGCCCGCAAGGTACTGCCCGATCTGCAACGCAGCATGTCCAGCGCGCATGAAGCGCTGCAGAAATTCCAGCTGGGCGCCGGCAAGGCCAATTTCGACGCCGCGCAGGCCAGCTTTGCCAGCATCCGCACGCTGTCGATCGCGCTGGTCGTGCTGGGGCTGGCGGTCGCGGTGCTGTGCACGGTGGCACTGAACCGCGCCATCGTCACGCCGGTGCAGGAAGCGCTGGCCATGTTCGAGCGCATTGCGCGCGGCGACCTGGCCTCGCGCATCACCAGCAGCTGAAGAACGTGGTTTCGGTATTTACCCTTGCAGGCGGTACCGTGGCCCCGGCACCGCGCCGCGGCCGGCGCCGGTCGCCGCCGGCCGCGACGATGACTGGAGTGCGTTCTAAACAGATGTCCCCGGCAGGGGACCCCCGTATTGTGTTGTTCACACGGCGACCGCAAGATGCCATGATGCGAGGTTTGCCCCGCGTCGGCTTTGTCTTCGCGCATTTTCTTTACCACCGCGCAGCCCAATGATTGCCCTGAGTACCGTCCTGTTGCTGCTCGCCGCCCTGCTGGGCGTGGCCGCCGCCCTCGGCGCCCGCGCCGGGCGTGCGGACGAGGGCGCCGGAAGCCGGTCGCTGCGCACGCTGACCTGGACGGCGGCGCTGCTGTCGCAGCTCGCCGTGAGCCTGCCCGTGGTGGTGGTGGTGCTGTCGGGCAGCGTGCCGGTGGCCAACGACACCGCCGAGATGGCCGCCAGCTTCGCCGCCGCCGCGGCCGCCACCGCCGCCGCCAAGCTGCTGTTGCAGTGGCTGCGCCAGGGCGCGCGCCTGTGGCGCGGCGCGGCGGTGCTGGCGGTGGTCGCCGGCGCCGGCATGGTGGCCGCGGCCGGCACCCACCTGGGCCGGGCCTGCGGCGCCGGCGCGCCTTCGGCGCGCGCCTGCATCGACGCGGCCGGACTGCCTCATCCCGCCTGGCTGGCAGGCGGCCTGACCGCGCTGTGCGCACTGATGTTCGCGCTGCACCGGGCGCAGTCGCGCGGCTGGCTGCCGGTATCGCGCACCGAGACCAGCCCCGCCGGGGATCTTGCCGATGATGCCGCCACCGCCCTGGTGCGCGGCGCCGAGCCGCGGCTGGTGCGGCGCGGCGCCCGCATTCCCGGCCGGCTTACGGTGCGCGCCACCGCGCGCGGGCAGGGCACGGTGGGCGAGTACAGCGTCGCCACCGTGATGCCCGACCGCGTCGCGTTCGGCCGCTGGTTGGACCAGGCCATGGCCCAGGCGCGGCTGGCCGACACCGGCTGCGCCGTGCTGCTGATCCATATTGCCGACTACCGCGAGGTCGACGAAGTCTTCGAGATCCGCGCCGACGATATCCTGGCGCAGGACGCCGGCGCGCTGGCGCAGGCCGTGCTGGAGCCGCACGACTTCCTCGCCCGGCTGGCGCGCGACGAGTTCGCCGTCGGCGTGCCCGAGCTGGTGCACCACGGCCGCGCGCAGGAGCTGGGCTCGCGCGTGCTGGGCTCGCTGGCGGAATTCATCGCCGCGCGCGGGCTGCAGATGCAGATCGGCGTCAATATCGGCATCGCCATCTACCCGCGCGACGCCCAGACCTCCGAGGCGCTGATGCAAGCCGCACGAGTGAGCCTGGCCGAGGCCCGCGAAAGCGGCTCGAACCAGGTGCGCCTGTTCAATAGCGCTGCCGGCGAGCGGGCCCGCCGCACCCGCGTGATCCGCCGCGACCTGTGGCTGGCGATCCAGGATGAGGCGCTGTCGCTGCAGTTCCAGCCCAAGTATGACGCCCGCCGCCGCACGCTGGTGGGCGCCGAGGCGCTGTGCCGCTGGCGCCATCCCGCGCTGGGCCAGGTCAGCCCGGCCGAGTTCATCGCCGTGGCCGAGCAGTCCGGCCAGATCGACAAGCTCGACGACTGGGTGCTGACCAGCGTCTGCCGCCAGGTGCGCCTGTGGCAGGACGCCGGCCTGCCGACCGTGCCGGTGGCGATCAACGTGTCGGGGTTGCGCTTTGCCAGCCGCAATTTCCCGCAGTACCTGCTCGAGCAGATCCACCAGCACGACATCCCGCCGTCGGCGATCACGCTGGAGATCACCGAGACCGCCGCCATGAAGGACATCGGCAAATCGCTGGAGACGCTGGCCGAGCTGCAGTCGCTCGGCATCCAGGTGGCGCTGGACGACTTCGGCAGCGGCTATTCGAGCCTGGGCTATCTCAAGCGCCTGCGCGTGGGCACGCTCAAGATCGACCGCACGCTGATCGGCGGGCTCGACACCGATGCGCAAGGGCGCGCCATCGTCGGCTCGATGGTGGCGCTGGCGCACGAGCTGCGCATGAAGGTGGTGGCCGAAGGCGTCGAGTCGGCCTCGCAGCTGGAAATCCTCAACGAGATGGGCTGCGACGAGGTGCAGGGCTTCCTGCTGTCGCTGCCGCTCGATGCGGCAGGGTTTGCCGAGGCGTTGCGCGGGCCGCAGCCAGCCTGAGCGCCGCGCCGCACGCACAAGCACCAGGCCGAAAAAACGCCAAAAACGCTAAAGCGACGCGCCTGCCATGCCGATATCCACGCTGGCAGGGCCCGCGCGCTTGCAGCGCGGCCCTGCGCCGGCCTGTCCGTCGCCGGCCGCGCGCCATCCGCGCCAAGCACTGCTTCAGCATCCGGCGGATCAACCGAGCCCTGCCAACGGAGGCGCCAATGTCATTGCCCAGCATTCTCGTCGTCGACGATTCCCCCTCGCTACGCCGCATGATCGGCGCATGCCTGCGTGCCGGCGGGTTCGACGTCACCGAGGCGGCCGACGGCGAGCAGGCGTATGCGCTGGCCGACACCGCGGCTGCGGATGACGATGCCGCGGATCATGTCGCGTTCGGCATGCTGGTCACCGACCAGGTCATGCCCGGCATGGACGGCCTGACCCTGATCCGCCGACTGCGCGCCAGCGCGCGCTACGCCGCCATCCCGATCCTGATGCTGACCACCGAGCATGACGGCAGCATCCGCGAGCAGGCCCGCGCCGCGGGCGCCTCGGGCTTCCTGCCCAAGCCCTTCGATCCCGATGCGCTGATGCAGGCCGTGGCGGCGCTGCTGGCGCCCCCGCACCCCTCCTCGGAAGGGTAAGGAAGGCGCCGCATCGGCCTTCAGTCACCCCGTTTGCTGCCGTAAACACTGGTGGGCGAAACCACGCCCCGGCGCACGGCGCCAGGAAACCGGCATGACCAGAATGGGGGCTGACGATGCGGCATATCGACAAGGCAAACGGCGCGGCAGGCGTGAACGAAGGCGCGGGCGAGGAATTCCTGGCCTTCACGCTGGGCCGCGAAGAGTACGGCATCGATATCCTGAAGGTCCAGGAGATCCGCGGCTACGAGTCGGTCACCCAGCTTGCCAATGCGCCCGACTACATCAAGGGCGTGATCAACCTGCGCGGCATCATCGTGCCGATCATCGACCTGCGCATCAAGTTCCGCCAGGCCAACGTCAGCTATGACCAGTACACCGTGGTCATCATCGTCGATCTCAACGAGCGCACCACCGGCATCGTCGTCGACGGCGTCTCCGACGTGCTGACGCTGACGCCCGCGCAGATCAAGCCCACGCCGCATTTTTCCGGCGAGCTGGCTACCGACTACATCCGCGGCCTCGGCTCGGTCGAGCAGCGCATGCTGATCCTGGTCGATATCGAGAAGCTGCTCAATACCGAAGAACTGGCCGCGCTCGACGCCGTGGCCTGATCCCTGCCACACCTGCCTGTTCACCCCCGCCGCCCGGCTGGCACGCCTGCCGGATCGTACCGCCCGGAATTGCGCCATGCCTGGCAGCCATGGTTTCTTCGGGCAAGCAGTATCGATATCATCCATGCGAAACAACCAACCCGTTACGCAGCGCGAATACCAGCTCTCACCATCTGACTACCTGATCTCGCGCACGGACCTCAAGGGCCGTATCACCTTCGCCAACCGCACCTTTATCGAGGCCAGCGGCTATGCAGCCGAGGAACTGATGGGCGCGCCGCACAACCTGGTGCGCCATCCCGACATGCCGCCCGAGGCGTTTGCCGACCTGTGGCAAAACCTGGAAGCCGGCCGCACCTGGATCGGCGTGGTCAAGAACCGCCGCAAGAACGGCGACTTCTACTGGGTCACCGCCACCGTGACGCCCACGCGCATCGACGGGCGCGTGGTCGGCTATACCTCGGTGCGTTCGATGCCCTCGCGCGAGCAGGTCGAAGCCGCCGGCGCGCTGTATGCGCGCTTCCGAGCGGGACGCGCTGCGGGACTGGCGATCCGTGACGGCGCCGTGGTGCGCACGGGGCTCGCCGGCCTGGCGCAACGCGCGCTGCGCATGAACCTGAAGCGCCGCATCCTGTGGGCGCAGGCGGGCGGGCTGGTGTGGTTCCTGGCGGCGCTGGCAGCGGTCGAGATCCTGGACCCGGCAGGGGCCGCGACGCTGCGACCGTGGCTGTGGGGCGGCTTCGCACTGGCGCTGGCGACCTCGTTCGCGGCCGGCACCATGCTGCTGGCGCGCGTGCACCGGCCGCTGGGCGACATGCTGGACTTTGCGCTGCGGCTGGGCGCGGGCGACCTGACCACGCGCTTCGAGCATCGCAGCGGCGACGAGATCGGCGCGCTGGCGCAGGCGATGCAGACCATGCAGCGCAGCCTGCTGTCAGTGGTGCATGAAATCCAGGAAGGCATGGCCAGCATTTCCACGGCAACGCACCAGGTCGCTGCCGGCAACAACGACCTGTCGCAGCGCACGGAGCAGCAGGCGGCGTCGCTGGAGCAGACCGCCTCCAGCATGGAGCAGCTGACCGGCACCGTGCGCCAGAACGCGGACAACGCGCGCCAGGCCAGCGGGCTGGCGGCCAATGCGTCGGAGACCGCGCTGCGCGGCGGCGAGGTGGTCGGCCGCGTGGTGCAGACCATGGACGAGATCAACGATGCATCCAGGAAGATCGTCGACATCATCGGCGTGATCGAGGGCATTGCCTTCCAGACCAACATCCTGGCGCTGAACGCCGCGGTGGAAGCCGCGCGCGCCGGCGAGCAGGGCCGCGGCTTTGCCGTGGTCGCGGGCGAGGTGCGCAGCCTCGCGCAGCGCAGCGCCAACGCGGCCAAGGAGATCAAGGGCCTGATCGGCGATACCGTCGAGCGCGTCGACAACGGCTCGGCGCTGGTGGGCCAGGCCGGCAAGACCATGGACGAGATCGTGCAGGCGGTGAAGCGCGTGACCGACATCATGGGCGAGATCAGCGCGGCCTCGGCCGAGCAGAGCGCCGGCATCGAGCAGGTCAACCAGGCCGTGGCGCAGATGGATGAAGGCACGCAGCAGAACGCCGCGCTGGTCGAGCAGGCCGCAGCAGCAGCGGGCTCGCTGGAAGAGCAGGCTTTGCGGCTGCGCGATGCGGTTGCCACCTTCCGCGTCAGCATGCAGGCCGAGGTTCGTCCACAACGGCGCCCGCAACGCCTGCCGGCCGCGCAGCGCGAAGCGGCGGCCCGGTCCATGGCACAGGCTTAGTGCGAAGTTCAGTAACAAGGGTCACAAGGGGGAGTTGCTATGCAGTGGTTCAATCAATTGCGCGTCACGACCAGGCTGGTTGCCGGATTCCTGGTCGTCGCGGTGATCGGTGCCGTCATGGGCCTGTTGGGCGTCGTCAACATGGGGCGCATGGCCGACTGGACCGGCAGGATCTATCACGGCGACCTGCAGGCGCTCAAGGCCGTGCAGGACGCCAACATCAACCTGGTCTACGCCAGCCGCTCGCAGATCGGCCTGCTGTCCGCGTCGACCATGGGCGAGCGCGCCACCGAGAAGGAGCAGATCGCCAAGTCGCTGGGCGTGATGGACGAGCGCATCCGCAGCGTGGCAGGCGCCTTCTCGTCGACCGCCGAGTCGCAGGCGCTGGTCAAGCAGTACCACGACCTGGCGCCGGCCTTCCGGGCGCGCATGGAGAAGTACGTCGAGCTGGTCAGCAAGCAGCCGCTCGATACCTCGCAGTTCGAGAGCCAGGTGTTCACCGAGAGCACCGACCTGCTCAAGGACAGCCATGCGCTGGAAGCCGTGATGGCCAGGATGGTCAAGCGCCGCGACGACCGCGCCCGCGGCAACATGGAAGAGGCGCAAAGCGTGTATGACGCGACGCGGCTGTGGATGCTGGGCCTGGTGCTGGGCGGCCTGGCGCTCTCGGTGCTGCTGGGCGTGCTCCTGGCACGCGGGCTGTCGCGCCAGCTCGGCGGCGAGCCGGGCTACGCGGCCGAGATCGCGAAGCGCATCGCCGACGGCGACTTCTCCGCGCCGGTGGCTACGCGCGCCGGCGACAAGAGCAGCCTGGTCTATGCCATGCAGCAGATGCAGCAGCAGCTGTCGCACATGGTCCGCGATTTCAAGGAATCGGCCGAATCGATCGGCACCGCCTCGCGTGAAATTGCGGCCGGCAACAACGACCTGTCGCAACGCACCGAGCAGCAGGCCGCGTCGCTGGAAGAGACCGCCTCCAGCATGGAAGAGCTGACCAGCACCGTGCGCCAGAACGCGGATAACGCGCGCCAGGCCAGCGGGCTGGCGGCCAATGCGTCGGAGACCGCGCTGCGCGGCGGCGAGGTGGTCGGCCGCGTGGTGCAGACCATGGACGAGATCAACGATGCATCCAGGAAGATCGTCGACATCATCGGCGTGATCGAGGGCATTGCCTTCCAGACCAACATCCTGGCGCTGAACGCCGCGGTGGAAGCCGCGCGCGCCGGAGAGCAGGGCCGCGGCTTTGCCGTGGTTGCGGGCGAAGTGCGCAGCCTGGCGCAGCGCAGCGCCAACGCGGCCAAGGAGATCAAGGGCCTGATCGGCGATACCGTCGAGCGCGTCGACAACGGCTCGGCGCTGGTGGGCCAGGCCGGCAAGACCATGGACGAGATCGTGCAGGCGGTGAAGCGCGTGACCGACATCATGGGCGAGATCAGCGCGGCCTCGGCCGAGCAGAGCTCAGGCATCGAACAGGTCAACCAGGCCGTGGCGCAGATGGACGAGGTGACGCAGCAGAACGCGGCACTGGTCGAGCAGGCCGCGGCCGCTGCCGGCGCGCTGGAAGAGCAGGCCGGCCGCCTGCAGGGCGCGGTGGCGATGTTCCGCCTGGCGGCGGAGGATGCGCAGGCATCGTTCTCGCTGCCTGCCACGAAGCCAGTTTCCGCTGCGGTGCCAGGCAAGGCGGCGGGGAAGGTGCGCACGCCGGCCATCCACAAGCGTGCGGCCGCTCCGGTTGCGGCAAACGCGGCGGCATCCGCTGAAGCCGATGCCTCGCGCCCCGCCGAGCCGATGGAGCAGAAACAGCCAGTGCATTCGGTCACCACCGCACGCGCGCCGCGCCCCGCGCTGGCCGGCGCCGACAACGGCGACTGGAGCGCGTTCTGATCCACCGGCGCCTTCTACCGGAACCACGGGCCGTGGCGCGGCCCGGGATGGCAATGCTATGACGAGCGAGATCACCCTGGCCCTGCCGCCTGATGACGCGGCCAGGCTGCGCAAGGAATTCGACCAGTTCATCGGCGTCTCGACCGGCCTGGACCGCGAGTTCCTGCCGCCCGAGTTCAACGACTTCCTGCGCGCCAGGCTGCTGCAGCACGATGGCCCGCTGACCGAGCGCGCCGTGAACCGGCTGTTGTCCGGCGGCGAGTACGGCTGGGCCCGGCGCGTGTTCGACAAGCAACTGCCCAACGCGCTGGCGGCGCTGATGCGCGACGCGCAGCGTTTCGGCTTTGGCCTCGCGGTGCAGCCGGACTGGAACGCGGCGCAGCGCCTTGCGCATGCGCGCGAATGGGCCGCGAAGGTGCTGGCCGAATGCGGGGCTGACGCCGCCTTCACCGAAGCGCTTGCGACCCAGGTCGCGGCCTCGGCCGAAGACGTGCGCGCGCTCGAGGAGCGCATGCGCACACCGGCATGGCGGCTGGCCGAAAGCCTGCGCCAGCGTGCCTATGACCTGATGTACGCGCTGCAGACCGACGACAACGAGGCCACGGGCCGTGCGCGCGTCGGCGAACTGCGCGGCATGCTGGGACTGGCGCTCGAATATGGCTCGGTGCAGCCGGAAGAAGCCGCGCGCGTGCTCGAGCAGGTGGAGCGCTCGCGCCCCGCGTTGTTCCGCGACGCGCCCGACGATGTCTTTGCGCGCCTGGCGGCGTGGCTGCGGCGCATGTTCGGCGGTTGAACGCGCGCGTGCCGTGCCGCGGATTTTGGACATGCCGTTTTCGGACAGGGCAGGGCAAGCCACGTGCGCAATGAGCACCCCGCACGCACTTCGTCAATAGAGGAATCCAGCAGGCACCGGGACGGCGTTTCGCGCGTTTGGTTCTTATGACGATTGCGTTACAGCGTTGATCGAAATCAAGCTACGGGACTGTGAAATGTTACAAAATCCGCAGGCCTCATGTATGTTTCGTGCGACATTTGCAACCCCCCCGCGTAAGTAGGGATTGGCATTGCGGGCAGATTGCCGATATAAACGTACCAGTCTCACTTACACTCTGTAACACTTGTAACGGGGCTGATAACAGTGTGACAAGGGCGCAGTTTCTTTAGGTCGTACGTTGTACCCGCCCAGCCGCAAATCAACGATCTGGTCGCCGGAGCCCTCGGGCCCGGTAAGCGCCGGACAAGCGGCAACGGTGGGTTTTTGGTAGCGGGGAAAAATTGGAAAGCAGTGAAGTTCTCCAGGAGATCAGGGAGGTTAACCTCGCCTATCTGCTGCTCGCGCAACGACTCGTGCGCGGAAAACCAGGTCGAAGCCATGTTTCGGCTCGGGGTCAGCAAGGAAATCGCGGATATCCTCGGCAAGCTGACTTCGGCGCAACTCGTCAAGCTCGCGGCATCCAACATGGTGCTGTGCAGGTTCCGCTTCGACGACCATGCGCTTCTGTCCACTCTCACCCACACGGCCAAGAGCCATGACATGCAGCAGATCCACGCCGCGATCCTGCTTGCTCGCCAGCCTGTGGAGTCACTCAATTGACCGCGCTGCTGAAGGCCGAGCCGAACCGGAGTTCACGGCCACCTCCACAGCCGCCCGCAAGAGCGTTCTCCAGGATGCCAACCAGACCCAGCTCGCCATCGAGCTGATCGGCCTGGGTGCGCGCCTGCAGGTGCTTGAAGCCGAGACCACGCTGTCGCGCGACCGGCTCATCCGCCTGTACAAGGAACTGCGCGGGGTCTCGCCTCCCAAGGGCATGCTGCCCTTCTCGACGGACTGGTTCACCACCTGGCTGCCGAATATCCACTCGTCGCTGTTCTTCTCTGCCTACCAGTTCATGGTGCAGGAAGGCGAGACCGTGGGCATCCGAGCCGTGGTGGCGGCCTATCGCCTGTACCTCGAGCACGTATCGCTGCTGGGCGGCGAAATTGTCTTAAGTTTCACGCGTGCCTGGACGTTAGTACGGTTCTTCGAGAGCAATATGCTGCAGCTGTCCGGCTGCACGTGTTGCGGCGGACAGTTCGTCACGCACGCGTATGAGCCGCACGCGAACTTCGTGTGCAGCCTGTGCCGTCCGCCCTCGCGCGCAGGGAAAGTGAAAAAGCTCTCGAAAGACGCAGCCGCCGTGCAGACCAACGCCTGATCCTGGTTGAGGTCCGTCGGCCGGCAAGCTTGCAGCGCTGGCGGACGGACCACTCCCCGTTCGCCCGTGCGCGGGCCATTGTGCGTGATTGACGCGCGTTTTTTTGACGGGGATCCCATCGTGCTAGTAGTTCTTGGCTATGTCGTCGTGGTTGTCGCGGTGCTTGGCGGTTACGCCATGACCGGCGGCCACATGGGCGCGCTATATCAACCGGCGGAATTCGTCATCATCGGGGGCGCCGCCTTCGGTGCCTTCATCGCCACCAACACCACCAAGGCCATCAAGGCCACCGCCCGCGCCCTGCCGGGCCTGTTCAAGGGCTCCAAGTACAAGAAGGAGCTGTACCTGGACGTCATGTCGCTGCTCTACGTGCTGCTGTCCAAGGCACGACGCGAGGGCATCCTGTTCCTGGAAAAGGAAATCGCGGATCCCGCTTCCAGCAGCGTCTTCAGCCAGTACCCGCGCATCCTGTCGGATCCGGTGGTGAGTGGAATTCCTCACCGACTACCTGCGCATGATGGTCAACGGCAACATGAACGCCTTCGAGATCGAGGCCCTGATGGACCACGAGGATCGAGACCTTCCGCCACGAGGCCGAGATTCCCGCCCATGCGCTGTCGCGCGTCGGCGATGCGCTGCCCGCCTTCGGCATCGTCGCCGCGGTGATGGGCGTGGTGCATGCGCTGGGTTCTGCCGACCTGCCGCCGGCCGAGCTGGGCGCGCTGATCGCGCACGCCATGGTCGGCACCTTCCTGGGCATTCTGCTGGCCTACGGCTTTATCTCGCCGCTGGCCGCGCGCATCGAGCTGCAGGTGTCCGAGAACGTCAAGGTCTACGAGTGCATCAAGGTGGTGCTGCTCGCCTCCCTGAACGGCTACGCCCCGCTGGTCGCGGTGGAATTCGGCCGCAAGGTGCTGTACTCCACGGTGCGGCCGTCGTTCCTCGAGCTCGACGACCACGTGCGCGAAGTCAAGAGCCTGAACTGAGCACGGCAAGGCAGGAGGCACCCCATGAGCAGCGCACATGACATGCGTCCGATCATCGTCCGCCGGGCGAAATCGCACGCCAGGCCGCACGGCAACCACAGCTGGAAGATCGCCTATGCCGACTTTATGACGGCGATGATGGCGCTGTTCCTGGTGCTGTGGCTGCTGTCCAGCGCCAACAAGAAGACGCTGGAAGGCATCGCGGAATATTTCCGCATGCCGCTCAAGGTGGCTGTCGTCGGCGGCGAGAAAAGCAGCCAGTCGCCCAGCGTGATTCCGGGCGGCGGCATGGACGTCATGCGCAAGGACGGCGAGATCATGCGCGCGCGCGACAACGAGCCGAGCGAGGAGCAGCGCCGCAACGAACTGCAGGAAGGGCAGCGCCTGCGCGCGCTCAAGCAGCGCCTGGAGCAGATCATCGAGAACAACCCGATGCTGCGCCAGTTCCGTCCGCAGCTGCTGCTCGATATCACCAGCGAAGGCCTGCGCATCCAGATCCTCGATACGCAGAACCGTCCGATGTTCCGCACCGGCAGCGCCGCCGTCGAAAGCTATATGCGCACCATCCTGCGCGAGATCGGCCCGGTGCTGAACGAGCTGCCGAACAAGGTCAGCCTGTCCGGCCATACCGACGCGGCCAACTATTCCAACGGCGAGCGCACCTACAGCAACTGGGAGCTGTCCAGCGACCGCGCTAATGCCTCGCGCCGCGAACTGATCGCGGGCGGCATGCAGGAGGGCAAGGTGCTGCGCGTGCTGGGCCTGGCCGCGACCATGCCGCTGGACAAGGGCGACCTGCTCGCACCGGTGAACCGCCGCATCAGCATTGTGGTGCTCAACCAGAAGGCGCAGGCGCGCTTCGAGGCCGAGAACGCCAGCGCCGCCGAGGTTTCGGTGTCGGCGCAGGCCGGCAAGGCGGCGCAGGAGATGCAGGCCGGTTTGGCCGCTGCCTCCGCGCCGGCGGCAGCGGCCGCCCCGGAAGCGCAGGGCCGCAAGCCATGACACAGCAAACCACCAGTCGCGGCCGCACCAGCGGCGCCCGCGCCTAGCGCAGTAACCTAGTGAGTCAGGACGCCATGTCTGTCGATATCGATATCACACAGTTTTACCAGACCTTCTTCGAAGAAGCGGAAGAACTGCTCGTGGAAATGGAGCAGCTGCTGCTCGGCCTGGACATCGAGTCTCCCGATGCAGAGCATCTGAACGCGATCTTCCGCGCAGCGCATTCGATCAAGGGCGGAGCCGCCACCTTCGGCTTCGCGGCGCTGACCGAGACCACCCACATCTTCGAGAACCTGCTGGACCGCACGCGCCGGCGGGAACTGGCGTTGACCAGGACCATCATCGACACCTTTCTGGAAACCAAGGACGTGTTGCAAGACCAGCTCAACGCCTACCGCAACGGCACCGAACCCGATCCGCAAACGCTGGCGCGCATCTGCGCCGTGCTGCAGCAGCTCGCGCAGGAAGCCGCCGGCGAGGCGGGCGCACCCGCGGCCGCGCCGGCCCCTGCACCCGCTGCCGCACCGGTAGCGACTCCTGTTGCCGGCGGCGCGCTGAAGATCCGGCTGATCAAGGTCTCGGCCAACGACCAGGCGCTGCTGCGCGAAGAACTCGCCAACCTCGGCGAGATCACCGGGCAGCAGGAGGTCAACGGCGAACTGGTGGTGTGGCTCAACACCCAGTGCAGCGCCGACGACATCATCGCGGTGTGCTGCTTCGTGATCGACATGGACCAGATCGTGATCGAGCCCGCGACCGACGCACCGACGCCGGCACCGGCACCGGCACCGGCACCGGCACCGGCACCTGCGGCAGTGCCCGCGCCGGCTCCGGCCGCGGCCGCCCCGGCAGTGCCTGCTACCGCCGCACGCGAGAAAGAGAAGGAGAAGGAAAAAGCCAGGCCGGCCCCGGCCGCCGCGCACGGCGAAGGCTCGATCCGCGTGCCGACCGAGAAGGTCGACCAGATCATCAACCTGGTGGGCGAACTGGTGATCACCCAGTCGATGCTGGCGCAGACCGCGTCGTCGCTCGACCCGGTGCTGTTCGACCGCCTGTTTTCCGGCATGGGCCAGCTCGAACGCAACGCGCGCGACCTGCAGGAAGCGGTGATGTCGATCCGCATGATGCCGATGGACTATGTGTTCTCGCGCTTCCCGCGCCTGGTGCGCGACCTGGCCAGCAAGCTCGGCAAGCAGATCGACCTGGTCACCTTCGGCAAGGCCACCGAGCTCGACAAGAGCCTGATCGAACGCATCATCGACCCGCTCACGCACCTGGTGCGCAACAGCCTGGACCACGGCATCGAAACGCCCGACAAGCGCGTCGCCGCCGGCAAGGAGCCGACCGGCCAGCTGGTGCTGTCCGCGCAGCACCACGGCGGCAATATCGTGATCGAAGTGAGCGACGACGGCGGCGGCCTGAACCGCGAGCGCATCCTGGCCAAGGCGATCCAGAACGGCCTGCCGGTGTCCGAGAACATCAGCGACGAGGAAGTCTGGCAGCTGATCTTCGCACCTGGCTTCTCCACCGCCGAAGTCGTCACCGACGTCTCCGGCCGCGGCGTGGGCATGGACGTGGTCAAGCGCAACATCCAGGAGATGGGCGGCCATGTGCAGATCAGCTCGCGCCCGGGCCTGGGCACCACCATCCGCATCGTGCTGCCGCTGACGCTTGCGATCCTGGACGGCATGTCGGTCAGGGTCGGCGACGAGACCTTCATCCTGCCGCTGAACTGCGTGATGGAATCGCTGCAGCCCAAGGCAGAGGACGTGCATACCGCCGCCAACTCTGACCGCGTCATGCACGTGCGCGGCGAATACCTGCCGCTGCTGGAAATGCACCGCGTCTTCAACGTCGCCGGCGCGCTGCAGGAGCCGACGCAGGGCATCGCCGTGATCCTGCAGGCCGAAGGCAAGCGCTTCGCGCTGCTGGTAGACCAGCTGATCGGCCAGCACCAGGTGGTGCTGAAGAACCTGGAAACCAACTACCGCAAGGTGCCGTGCATTTCGGCGGCGACCATCCTCGGCGACGGCAGCGTGGCGCTGATCGTCGATGTCGGCGCGCTGCAGCGCACCGGCGTGCGCCGGCAGGAGCCGGCGCTGGCCTCGTCGTTGGCCTGATCCCCCCGACCCACTACAGGAAGAGAAAACACATCATGGCCGGCATCGGACACATCGATACCCCCGGAAGCGACGCTTCGGGCCAGGAGTTCCTGGTCTTCACGCTGGGCTCGGAGGAATACGGCATCGACATCCTCAAGGTGCAAGAGATCCGCAGCTACGAGACCGTCACGCGCATCGCCAGCGCGCCCGAATTCATCAAGGGCGTGACCAACCTGCGCGGCGTGATCGTGCCGATCGTCGACCTGCGCCTGAAGTTCCGCCTGGGCAACGTGCGCTACGACCACCAGACGGTGGTCATCATCCTCAACGTGGCCAGCCGCGTGGTCGGCATCGTGGTCGATGGCGTGTCGGACGTGCTGACGCTGACCGGCGAGGCGATCAAGCCGGCGCCGGAGTTCGGCGTGTCGATCTCGACCGAGCACCTGACCGGGCTGGGTACCGTCGACGGCCGCATGCTGGTGCTGATCGATATCGAGAAGCTGATGACCAGCCCCGAGATGGCGCTGGTCGAGGCCGAGCTGGCCTGAACCCGGCGCCGCCGCAACCTGAAACGCCACGCCAGCCATGACGCCGTTCCGCACTGCCGCCAGCGCTCCCGCCAGCCTCCAGGGCCTGGCGGGCGCAGTCGCCGCGCCGGTCGCCAACCCGCGGCGCGACGAGATGCGCGACTTCCTGCTGACCGAGCGCGACTTCGAGAAGATCCGCGCGCTGATCCACAAGCGCGCGGGGATTTCGCTGGGCAGCCACAAGCGCGAAATGGTCTACAGCCGCCTGGCGCGCCGCCTGCGCACGCTGCAGCTGGCCGACTTTGCCTCGTACCTGGCGATCCTGGAAGCGGATGACCGCTCGCCCGAGTGGGAGTTCTTTACCAACTCGCTGACGACCAACCTGACTTCGTTCTTCCGCGAATCGCACCATTTCCCGCTGCTGGCCGAGCACGCGAAGAAAATAGGGCGCCCGTACAGCGTGTGGTGCTCCGCGGCGTCCACCGGCGAGGAACCGTACTCGATCGCCATCACACTGGCCGAGGCGCTGGGCGACCGCGCCGCCACCGTGCTGGCCACCGACATCGACACGCAGGTGCTGGCCAAGGCCCGCAGCGGTGTGTATTCGGCCGACCAGGTCGCACGGCTGTCGCCCGAACGGCTCAAGCGCTTCTTCCTGAAGGGCACCGGCCCGCGCGCGGGCTCGGTCAAGGTCAAGCCCGAGCTGGCCGCCACCATCACGTTCGATCCGCTCAACCTGCTCGCGCCCGACTGGGGCATCCGCGAGCAGTTCGATGCGATCTTCTGCCGCAACGTGATGATCTATTTCGACAAGCCGACGCAGGGCCGCATCCTGGAGCGCTTCGTGCCGCTGCTCAAGCCGCACGGCCTGCTCTTCGCCGGCCATTCGGAGAACTTTTCCTACGTCACGCGCGCATTCCAGCTGCGCGGGCAGACTGTCTACGAACTGGCGCCCGATGCCGCCAGGGCGGGAAGGGCCTGATGCGCACGCCCTATCTGCCCGAGGCGCTGGCCACGCGCACCTACTTCGACCGCGAGTTCGGCAAGCAGGCGGTCAAGCTGCTGCCCAACGAGTACTACGTGACGCGCGAGGACGTGGTGCTGACCACCGTGCTGGGGTCGTGCGTGGCCGCGTGCATCCGCGACGAGGTCGCCGGCGTCGGCGGCATGAACCACTTCATGCTGCCCGACGACGAAGGTGGCGGCGCTGGCGCCGACCGCATGCTGTCGCCATCGATGCGCTACGGCAGCTACGCGCTCGAGGTGCTGATCAACGAGCTGCTCAAGATGGGCGCGCGGCGCGAGCGGCTGGAGGCCAAGGTCTTCGGCGGCGGTGCGGTGCTGGCCAACATGACCACGCTGAACATCGGCGACCGCAACGCGGATTTCGTGCTGCGCTACCTCAAGGCCGAAGAGATCCGTGTGGCGGCGCAGGACCTGCGCGGCCCGCATGCGCGCCGCGTCAGCTATTTCCCGATCGGCGGGCTGGCGCTGGTGCGCCGCCTGACGCGGCAGGACGACGAGGTCTCGGTGGCGCGCGACGAACGCGCGCTGGCACGGGCCATCGCCACCTCGGCCAGGACCCCGGCGCGCGCGCCGGAGCGCACCCCCGAACTGTTTGCGCGGCAGTCTCCCACGCGCCAGCTTCCCTGACCCAACCGAGCACGAATTCCTATGACTGCCGCCAAGATCAAGGTGCTCTGCGTGGACGATTCCGCGCTGATCCGCAGCCTGATGACGGAGATCATCAACAGCCAGCCCGACATGGAAGTGGTTGGCACCGCGCCCGACCCGCTGGTGGCGCGCGACCTGATCAAGCGCCTGAACCCGGACGTGCTGACGCTGGACGTCGAAATGCCGCGCATGGACGGGCTGGATTTCCTTGAGCGCCTGATGCGGCTGCGGCCGATGCCGGTGCTGATGGTGTCGTCGCTGACCGAGCGCGGCTCGGAAATCACCATGCGCGCGCTGGAACTGGGCGCAGTGGATTTCGTCACCAAGCCCAAGCTCGGTATCCGCGACGGGCTGATCGAATACACCGACACCATTGCCGACAAGCTGCGTGCCGCATCGCGCGCGCGGGTGCGTGCGGCCGCGCAACCCGCGGCAGGCGTCGCTGCCCCCGCGCCGATTCTGCGCAGCCCGCTACTGTCGACCGAGAAGCTGATCATCCTGGGCGCCTCCACCGGCGGCACCGAGGCGATCAAGGAATTCCTGATGCCGCTGCCGCCCGACAGCCCCGCGGTGATGATCGTGCAGCATATGCCGGCCGGCTTCACGCGCTCGTTCGCGCAGCGCCTGGACGGGCTGTGCCGCGTCACCGTGAAGGAAGCCGAGCACGGCGAACGCGTGCTGCCGGGCCATGCGTACATCGCGCCGGGCGACTCGCACCTGCGCCTGGCGCGCAGCGGCGCCAACTATGTCGCGCACCTGTCGCAGGAAGCGCCGGTCAACCGCCACCGGCCCTCGGTCGACGTGCTGTTCGATTCCGCCGCCGAGCATGGCGGCAAGAACGTGATCGGCGTGATCCTGACCGGCATGGGCAAGGACGGCGCGCGCGGCATGCTGCGCATGCGCGAGGCCGGCGCCTATAACCTGGCGCAGGACGAGCACACCTGCATCGTGTTTGGCATGCCGAAGGAGGCGATCGCCACCGGCGGCGTGCATGAAATCGTGCCCTTGCCGGCGATGACCCAGCGCGTGATGGCGCGCCTGGCCACGTACGGCACGCGCGCGCAACGGGTCTAGTCGAGCCGGCAAGCCGACAACAAAGCCGGACCAACAAGCCATAACTGCATTTACCTGGAGCCCTCAAAGTGGACAAGAACATCAAGATCCTGGTCGTGGACGATTTCCCGACCATGCGCCGGATCATCCGCAACCTGCTCAAGGAGCTGGGATTCGTCAACGTCGAGGAAGCCGAGGACGGCGCCGCCGGCCTGGAGAAGGCCCGGGACGGCAGCTTCCAGTTCGTGATCTCGGACTGGAACATGCCCAACATGGACGGCCTGTCGATGCTGCAGGCGATCCGCGCCGACGCGAACATCGGCAAGATGCCGGTGCTGATGGTGACGGCCGAGGCCAAGAAGGAAAACATCATCGCCGCGGCCCAGGCCGGCGCCAACGGCTATGTGGTCAAGCCGTTCACGGCCGCCACGCTGGACGAGAAGATCACCAAGATCTTCGAGAAGCTCGCCGGTTGATCAAGAGGAGCCTTTGCCATGACTCCGACGCTGAGCAACGATTCGGCCGAGCAACTGATCCTGCGCATCGGCAACCTGACGCGGATGCTGCGCGACAATATGCGCGAGCTCGGCCTGGACAAGGAGATCGAGCGCGCCGCGCAGGCCATTCCCGACGCGCGCGACCGGCTCAACTACATCGCGGCGATGACCGAGCAGGCCGCCGAGCGCACGCTGAACGCGGTCGAACTGGCGCAGCCGATCCAGTCCGGCATCGAGCAGCAGGCCGAGACCCTGGACAAGCGCTGGGAGGCGTGGTTCGAGAAGCCGGTGGAGTTGGCCGACGCCCGCTCGCTGGTGCTCGACACGCGCGCCTTCCTGTCCGAGGTGCCGGGCCAGGCCCGCGCCACCAACAGCCACCTGCTCGACATCATGATGGCGCAGGACTTCCAGGACCTGACCGGGCAGGTGATCAAGAAGATGATGGACATGATCCGAACGCTGGAGCAGGAACTGCTGCAGGTGCTGATCGACAATGTCCCGTCCGAGCGCCGCGTGGAAGCGCAGGCGCCGTCGACGCTGCTCAACGGACCGCAGGTGAATCCGGAGGGCAAGGCCGATGTGGTGTCGGACCAGTCGCAGGTGGATGATCTGCTGGCTAGTTTGGGCTTCTGACGTTTCGTTTGGGCGCGCCTTTAAGAGTTTGCCCATACCCGCGCTTGCTGCCCCAGTTCCCGTTGGGTTCGTCGTTGCGCCGTGGCGACCGGGTTTAGCAGCCTGAGTGAGAAAGTTGGCCGACCGCCTTCTGGCGGTATCCTTACATCCGCCGTGTCTGCGCACGCCTCTTCCATGCGCGGGCCATGGCGGGGGAGCCCTCGGGCTCGCCGGCTCCTCCTCACCGGTCTGCTAACCCTGCCTTGCGCCTGCCCACCCCGATTAGCAGCGGGGTAGCGGGACTCAACCTGTAGGTCGGTGCTGTTTGGGGCCCCGAACGAATGCCCGCGGTGCCAACCTTCCTTTCTTGCCGATCAGTACGAGAACTCCCGCGGCTTTATGGTTCCTCTGAGGGAAGTCAAAGGCCTTGGCGCCCTCTTCTGATGTGCCAACCCGCACCGACCGACACATCACTCACGGCGCCGGCGATGCCAGCGGCTTCCCTTTCTCGACCACGTACACGCCCACCACCCGCGCCGCCGTGCCACCATTGTTGTGGGCGTCATGCACCACGCCGGCCGGCACCACGAACGACTCTCCGGCCTTAATGGTGCGCGGCGACTGGCCGTCGATCAGGAGTTGCACCTCGCCGTCCATGACGTAGCTGATCTCGTCTCCAGGATGCGTATGCCGCCCCGCATAGGTGCCTGGCGCCACCTCCACGCGCGCGACCACGGCTTCGCGACCCGGTACGGATACATCGGCCCGGCCGACCACGGTGCGAGTCAGTCCCGAACCCTGCGCCAGCGCGCTACCTGTCATCAGCGCCACGATGCTCAAAATGACCAGATTCTTGTAGTGCATGATTTCTCCTCGAAATTATTTATCTTTTCCAGAGATGACTGCCCCGTCTGGTCCCCGCCGACATTCATGCTGGCAGGCTGTTACTACGTCAGCGCCCCTGCTTCTGGTAGGTCCCGATCAGTTCGGCATGGGCCAGTATGTGCCCCCGCATCGCCTGTTCCAGCGCCGCCTTGTCGGGCTTGCCGAGATCCGGCAGCACGACGTCCAGGGCATATAGCTTGTGGAAATACCGGTGCCGGCCAATTGGAGGACACGGCCCGCCGTAATCGGCACGGTGCCAGTCGTTCAAACCTTCGCGAGCGCCCGGCGGCAAGCTATGCCGGCTCATGCCCTGCGCAAGCGAGCCGGCCTTCGGCGGCAGGTTGTACACGACCCAATGGACCCATGTCATTTGCGGTGACGCCGGGTCCGGGGCATCCGGGTCGTCGACAATCAGGACCAGGCTGGCAGTGGAGGGTGGCAACCCAGACCAAGCCAGTGGCGGTGACACATCGGTGCCTTCGCACGTGTGCACGGTGGGGATCTCCCCGCCTTGGGCAAACGCGGGGGATGTCAGTATGAGCGGCATCGATGGCCTCTGCTGGGCAAGTAGCGTTGGTCCGAACAGCATGGCCGCTAAGGCCAGCCACCTCGGTAGAAGTGCCAATCGCACCATATCTGCCTCCGCCGGCGCATGACGGCTGTTCCAACTTAGCCCGGATTCAATCCCTGTACAAGGGACCGTGCAGCTTTCCGAAGCCGGCGGCTGACATTCGCGCGCGGATTCCCCTGTCTTGGGACATCTGATACGTGCAGGCCTGGCAAGCGCTTGCTATCAGACTCACACGATCTTGTGCAAGCCGATCATGCGAACGCCTTGTGATACGCGTTGAGTGCGGGCGCGCCGCCCAGATGCACGTACAGCACGTTCGTTCCCTTCGGAATCTCACCCGCCTGCGCCATCGCGATCAGGCCCGCCATGGATTTGCCCTCGTACACCGGATCGGTGAGCATCGCCTCAAGCCGCGCTGCCGTGCGGATCGCATCGATCGTCCCATCGTCGGGCAGGCCATAGTCCGGGCCCGCGAAACGCGGATCGACGATCACGTCGGCGTCGTCGATCGGCTTGCGGATGCCGATCAGTTCCGCAGTCTGCCGCGCGCTCTTTGTCACGGCGCGGCGGGTCATCGCCTCGTTGCAAGCGGTATCGATGCCAATCAGGCGGCGCGGCCTGTCCTGCGCCTTGAACCCAGCGACCATGCCGCCCTGTGTCGAGCCGGTGCAGGTCGCGGTAATCACGGTGTCGAAGAACATGCCCATTTCCTGTTCCTGGCGCGCAAGTTCCTCGGTGAAGTTCGCATAGCCAAGGCCACCAAGGGGATGGTCGGATGCACCCGCCGGAATCGCATAAGGCTTGCCGCCTTCCCGGCGCACCTGCTCGAGGGCGCGCGACCAGGTCTCCTTCACCTCGGTCGAGTAGCCCTCGCCCTCCAGCAGCGTCTCGGCGCCCATCAGCCGCGACAGCAGGATATTGCCGACCTTGTCGTAGACCGGATCGTCCCAGTGTGTCCACTCCTCCTGCACCAGCCGGCAGCGCATGCCGAGCACCGCCGCGACGGCCGCAACCTGGCGCGTGTGATTCGACTGAATGTTTCCGATGGAAACGAGCGTGTCGGCGCCTTTCTTCACTGCGTCAGCGGCGAGCCACTCGAGCTTGCGAATCTTGTTGCCGCCAAACGCGAGCCCGGACGACACATCGTCGCGCTTTGCCCACACCGAAATGCCGAGCACATCGGACAGGCGATTGAGCCGATGAATCGGCGATGGGAAGAAGCCAAGCGAGATGTGGCCGAAGCGATGCTCGAGATCAAGTGCCATGGCGGGCTCCCTGTCGAGGAACGGGGAAAGATTGACTCTAGATTAGGTCCAAAAGGCCGAGACATTGGAGCGTGGCGCGCATTCACCTGGGCGCCTCGCCAGGGTCGAATCGGTATTCAAATGCGCCCTCGCTCTGGACGGAATGTTGAGGTGCAAACATCACATTCGAACGAGCTGCTTCGGCGCCGTCGAACGGCGCCTTATGGCCCGATTCCGGTCGGACGAGAAGGCGATCGCCGGCGCTTTTGTCGTTCGAGTCGTTAGATTCTAGAAGGCCAGGTATCAGTGGCCTCGCATGATTGGCCTATAGGCCTGCTCCTGACTACCCTACTGGAACACCAGCGTGCCCAGCGATTGCCCATTGATATTGAACATCGTGGATCTGGACGAAACAAAGCTGATGTTGCCGCTGGTGTCGATGCGGAATATGGTCTCATCCTCGGCGATGCGGGCATTGCTGTTGTCGAACACCTTGTCGAGCAAGGTCAAGAGCAGGCTGCTTCCGGTATCGGCGGCAACGCTATAGGACTCGGTAAGTGTTCCCACCTTCGTGGCCTGTGTGCTGTCCGAGTAAATCGTGGCGCTTGCCAGAGGTCCCGAGTCGCCGGCCTTCACTGTCGGTGGAATCGTATAGTCGGCGAACACCACAAAGGCATCCCCCTCGTCGATCACCATCACGGCATAGGTAACGGTATTGCGGGAGATGGTCCTGGTGTTCGAGAACGGCATCGAATTACCATTTGCGACAACCGTGCCGCTGACGGTTTCAGTGGTCCTCAATACCGAAGTGTTATTCAGAGAGGTCGCAACGAAAGGGGTTGCGGTCAGGGTTCCGGAGCCTGATACCGGCACATTCTCTACCGTGCCGGAAATCGAGAAACTTGCGGTCAGTCCATTCGCCGCCAGACTTGCCATGGCTGTGCTGAGCGGCACCGTCAGAGGCTGCACCGGCGTGGTGGCTGCTTCGTTGCTGTCGTTGTCGTCGCCGCCGCAGCCGCCGAGAAAGAATGAAATTGCAAGCACAAGAAGGAATCTCCCGGACATCGCAGTCTCCTGGCCGAAGTGCCCCGGATTCGAAACCTGTCTTGGCATGCGACCCGGCGGAACGGGTAGGGCATGGCGCAAACCGCAATCTTTCCATACCCGCAACCCATGCAAAATGCCCTGCTGTTCGGCAGGCTTGGCGCGCGAGCCCGTCACCCCAAATAAGCCGCAACAAAGATGCCAACACTGCCGGATGTGTTGTTTTTATTATGTTATGGCAGACATATAGATTCGAGGCGCTGGTGAAATCGGTGCAATCTGTTTCGTTCGAGATACAGGCCGGAAGCTGTCAGGCGTATGCCCTCATCCGGACGCCGCGATGGGCGAACTCAGGGTCGTCATGTCATTCACCGGCTGGCGGGATCTTCAGTTCAAGTGACTCCATTTCCAACTCCACCCAACTGCCACACATCGATGGCGGACGCGACAAGACTCAATGCTGTGCGCACTCCATGCAGCCTGGCCCATTTCTGCAAGAGTTCCCGGGTCTCCACCGACGATAGATCGCGATCCGGCTCGAGAATCTTGTGGTTGATGGGCATTACGACGAGCAAGGTGTACGGCACGACAGATCCGATCAGTAGCGCGGCAGCAAACCACCAGATACTGGCGCCCAAAAGCCATGCCATCACTCCGCTCAGTAAGCTGACCAGCGCCAATGGAGCCTGCATGAGCGTGGCGCGCTTATAGCTGGGCGCCCACTGCTGTGCCGCGGACCTTGTCTCAAGCACCATTCTTGCGGGATGCTCAACCACGTTGATATACAAGGCGGCCCCGGCGAAGAGCATCGCAGCGAACGCGGCAATCATTTGCAGTGCGTGGTTCATCACACCCTCCGTGAAGCCTACCTCCAATTATGGTGAAGAACCCGAGAGGCCCCACAGGGAGTTCGTAAGGCATTGGAAGGCTTCCGGCGTTTTGCGCGCGACTGGCAGGTTCGCTGACGATGCCTGATGGACAAGCACAGCGCTCACCCACAGGAGTGCGTCCACGACGGGCGGTGGCTTGTTTCAAGGCACTCGCCGGTCGACGGCCACTCCAGATTTCCCTAAAGTCTCCCAACCCCCCGCCGTTAATCCCCCAAGTCCCCCGATTTCCCAAACAACACCCAAATCCCCCGCCTTTTCCCATGAATGGGAAGCCCCCCACGCTTCGATAATCCGTGCTGACGAATAGCGGTCTGCCGCTTCGCACGGAGCGTGGATGTCCGAAGAAAGCGATCTCGAGAAAACCGAACCCGCCTCACCCCGGCGCCTGGAAAAGGCGCGCGAGGAGGGGCAGGTGGTGCGTTCGCGCGAGCTGGCCACGTTCATCATGCTGATCGCCGGCGTCCTCGGCCTGTGGACGCTGGGCGGCCACATGGGCCGCAGCCTCAATCAGGTCATGCAGGGCGCGCTGCGCTTCGAGCGGGAAACCGCCTTTGATACCTCGCGCATGCTGTCGCGCTTCGTGCTGATGGTGTGGGACAGCCTGCTCGCCTTCCTGCCGCTGCTGCTGCTGTTCGGCGTTGCCGCACTGGCCGCGCCGCTGATGCTGGGCGGCTGGGTGTTCTCGGCCAAGTCGTTCGCGCCGCAGTTCTCGCGCATGTCGCCGATGGCCGGATTGGGCCGCCTGTTCTCCGCGCATTCCCTGGTGGAGTTGCTCAAGGCGGTGGCCAAGTCGCTGCTGGTCGGCGCGGTCGGCGCCTGGGTGCTGTGGCAGCGCCTGCCTGAGGCGATCGCGCTGATGAACGCACCGGTCCAGGAAGCGCTGCTGCACATGGTCGACCTGGTGCTGTACTGCTGCCTGGTGGTGTCGCTGTCGCTGCTGGTGGTGGCGGCCATCGACGTGCCCTGGCAGTACTGGGAGTTCTTCAAGAAGCTGCGCATGACCAAGGAAGAGGTCAAGCAGGAATTCAAGGAGAGCGAGGGCGATCCGCATATCAAGAACCGCATCCGCCAGCAGCAGCGCGCCATGGCCCGCCGCCGCATGATGACCGAGGTGCCCAAGGCCGACGTGGTGGTGACCAACCCCACGCACTTCGCCGTGGCGCTGCGCTATGAAGAGGGCCGCATGGGCGCGCCGCGCGTGGTGGCCAAGGGCACCGGCGAAGTCGCCGCGCGCATCCGCGCGCTGGCCGCCGAGCACCGCGTGCCGCTGATGTCGGCGCCGCCGCTGGCGCGCGCGCTGCACCGCCACGTGGAGCTGGGCCACGAGATTCCCGCCGGACTCTATACCGCCGTGGCCGAAGTGCTGGCCTGGGTCTACCAACTGAAGCACTGGCACTACTCGCAGGGCCCGCAGCCGCAGGCGCCGTCGGACCTGCTGGTGCCTGATGAACTCGCCGTACCGGAAAGCCGCGAATGAATGCTCTGAGCTCATTGCTGAACCTGCCTGGCCTGCGCTCGGCCGGCCAGATGAAGGCCTTCACCGGGCCGCTGCTGATCATCATGATCCTGGGGATGATGATCCTGCCGCTGCCGGCCTTCGTGCTGGATCTGCTGTTCACCTTCAATATCGCGCTGGCGATCATGGTGCTGCTGGTCAGCATGTACACGCAGAAGCCGCTGGACTTTGCCGCGTTCCCCGCGGTGCTGCTGTTTACCACGCTGCTGCGCCTGTCGCTGAATGTCGCCTCCACCCGCGTGGTGCTGCTCGAAGGCCATACCGGCCCGGACGCCGCCGGCAAAGTGGTGGAAGCGTTCGGCCACTTCCTGGTGGGCGGCAACTTCGCGGTCGGCATCGTGGTGTTCGCAATCCTGGTTGTGATCAACTTCATGGTCATCACCAAGGGCGCGGGCCGGATTGCCGAGGTGGGCGCGCGCTTCATGCTGGACTCGATGCCCGGCAAGCAGATGTCGATCGATGCCGACCTCAACGCCGGCCTGATCGACGAAGCGGCGGCCAAGAAGCGCCGCGCCGAAGTGGCGCAGGAATCCGACTTCTACGGCGCCATGGACGGTGCCAGCAAGTTCGTGCGCGGTGACGCCGTGGCGGGCCTGATCATCATGTTCATCAACGTCGCCGCGGGCATGGTGGTGGGCATGGTGCAGCACGACCTGGACTTCGGCACCGCAGTGCACAACTACACGCTGCTGACCATCGGCGACGGCCTGGTCGCGCAGATCCCGGCGCTGGTGATCTCCACCGCGGCCGGCGTGATCGTGTCGCGCGTGGCCAATGAGCAGGATGTCGGCGAACAGCTGACCGGGCAGCTGTTCTCCAACCCGCGCGTGTTGTACCTGACCGCCGGCATCATGGGGCTGATGGGCATCATCCCGGGCATGCCGCATTTCGCCTTCCTGCTGCTGTCCGGCGCGCTGGTCTGGATGGGCCGCTACCTGTCGCGCAAGGCGGCGACGCAGCAGCAGGTCAGGCAGCGCGAGGAACGCGCGCCCGCTGTCGCGCAGGAGTCGACCGAAGCCAGCTGGGACGACGTCTCGCTGGTCGACCCGCTTGGCATGGAAGTGGGCTATCGCCTGATCACGCTGGTCGACCGCGCGCAGGACGGCGAACTGCTCGGCCGCATCAAGAGCATCCGCAAGAAGGTGGCGCAGGAAATCGGCTTCCTGGTGCCGGTGGTGCATATCCGCGACAACCTGGAACTCAAGCCCAACGCCTACCGCATCACGCTCAAGGGCGTCGAGATCGGCCGCGGCGAAGCCATGCCGGGGCAATGGATGGCGATCAACCCGGGCCAGGTCAGCGGCACGCTGCCGGGCGCGGCCACGCGCGATCCCGCCTTCGGCCTGCCGGCGGTATGGATCGACGCGGGCATCAAGGAGCAGGCGCAGTCCTACGGCTACACCGTGGTCGATGCCAGCACCGTGGTCGCCACGCACCTGAATCACCTGATCCACATGCATGCGGCCGAGCTGCTCGGCCGCCAGGAAGTGCAGGCGCTGCTGGACCGCATCGCCAGGGACGCGCCCAAGCTGACCGAAGACCTGGTGCCCAAGACCATCTCGCTGACGGCGCTGCAGAAGATCCTGCAGAACCTGCTCGACGAAGGCGTGGCGATCCGCGACATGCGCACCATCCTCGACGTGGTGGCCGAGCATGCGCCCAAGATCAGCGATCCGAACGAACTGACCGCGATGGTGCGCGTGGCCATGGGCCGCGCCATCACGCAGCAGCTGTTCCCCAACAACGCCGACCTGCAGGTGATCGGCCTCGACGCCGGCCTCGAGCGGGTGCTGTCGCAGGCGCTGACCAACGGCGGCGGCATCGAGCCGGGCCTGGCCGATGCGCTGCTGCAGCAGACCCAGGGCGCGGTCACGCGCCAGGAGCAGATGGGGCTGGACCCGGTGCTGCTGGTGCCGTCGCAGCTGCGCCCGCTGATGGCGCGCTTCCTGCGCCGCACGCTGCCGCAGCTGCGGGTGCTGTCGCATGCCGAAGTGCCTGACAACCGCAATATCCGCATCACCGCCATGATCGGCGCGTGAGCGATCACCCGACAGAGCCAACGATGAGCGTAGCTAAATTTGTTGCCGCCAACGGCCGTGAAGCCATGCGCCAGGTGCGCGAAGCCATGGGCCCCGATGCCGTGGTGCTGTCCAACCGTACCGTAGAGGGCGGTGTCGAGATCGTCGCGATGCGCGATGCCGACCTGGGCAGCGTATCGGCCAGCGCGCAGGCCTATGTGCCGCCCGCGCCGGCGGCGGAGCCTGCAGCCATTGGCGACCTGCGCGGCGAGCTGCAGTCGATGCGCGCGATGCTGGAGCGCCAGCTTGCCGGCATCGGCAATGCGCCCACCGCGGCGGGCCACGGCGTTGCCGCCAGCGACCCGCTGCGCGAATCGCTGTTCGAATGGATGGTGGGGGCCGGCTTCTCCGGCCAGCTGGCGCGCACGCTGCTGGCACGCCTGCCGCTGTGCTACGACCGTCCGGCCGCGATGACCTGGATCCGCAAGGAGCTGGCCAGCAAGGTGCCGGTGCTGGGCGACGAAGACCAGCTGTTCGCACAGGGCGGCGTGCTGGCGCTGATCGGGCCCACCGGCGTGGGCAAGACCACCACCACCGCCAAGCTGGCGGCGCGGTTCGTGCTGCGCCACGGCGCCGACAAGCTGGCGTTGCTGACCACCGACAGCTTCCGTATCGGCGCGCATGAACAGCTGCGCATCTATGGCGACATCCTCGGCGTGCCGGTGCATGCGGTGAAGGACGCCGCCGACCTGCGCTTCGCGCTGGCGGCAATGAAGGACAAGCACCTGGTCATCATCGACACCGTCGGCATGAGCCAGCGCGACCGCAGCCTGTCGGAGCAGATCGCCATGCTCGCCGGCGTGCCCGCGCCGGTGCAGCGCGTGCTGCTGCTCAACGGCGCCAGCCACGGCGACACGCTCAATGAAGTCGTGCATGCCTACCGACACGACGCCGCGCCCAACGATGGCGGCATCGACGGCTGCATCATCAGCAAGCTGGATGAAGCTACCCACCTGGGCTCGGTGCTCGATGTGGTGATCCGCCATCGGCTGCCGGTGTTCTACGCCTCGACCGGCCAGCGCGTGCCCGAGCACCTGGAGCTGGCCAGCAGCGCCGCGCTGGTCGAACGCGCTTTCCTGACACCGCGCCGCGGCTCGGTCTTTAACGATGCCGACGTCGCGCGCCGCCGCCACGCGGCAGCGGACGATCAGTCCGGGAAGGGCGGGAAGGGCGGCGCCGAAGACGTGCTGCGCTCGCTCACCGACAGCGCCGATGCGCTGGGCCAGTGTGTCGCGGAACTCAACGGCGCGGGCCTGGGCTTCGACCTGGCGCGCTCGCTGTGGCAGCAGCGCACCGCGGGCGATACCGCGCTGCGCGCGATGGCGCAGCAGGTGCGCGAAGCGGTCTGCCGCGACGTCAACCGTGCCTGCGACCAGTACGTGCTGGCGCTGGCGGCCACGCTGCCGGTCAGCGTGCCCGACCGCCGCACGCCGCAGCCGCTGCAGCACACGCTGTGGCTGGGCGACCGCGACGGCACGCCGCTGGCCGCCACCGTCACCGCCGCTGGCCGCGCCGGCCAGCCGCTGGGCGAGGCCGACGCCGAGGCCGCCAACCTGCGCGCCGCCATGAGCGCTGCGCGCAGGGTGGTCAACGTGGTCGACGCGATGCCGTCCGCCGCCACGCTGGCGCGCTGGCAGCAGGCCGGCGAACGCTGGATCGCGGGCGCGCGCAAGACCGTGCGCGTGGTGGGCGCAGGCGCCGCCTGGAAGCTCGATGCACTCGCCGATACGCTGACCTTCCACGCCATCGGCGACGCCATCGTGTGCGAGCGCGACGCGGTACGCTGGCTGGCCACTGCCGACGTGCGCGTGCCCGACAGCCCCGCGCGTGGCAAGGGCGCTCCCGAAGGCGGCATCGATGCCTGCCTGGTGGTGGTGCGCCTGGTCGACCGCGCCAGCGGCGAGCTGCTCGATACCCGTTATCTGCTGTGCGACCCGGCGCTGGCGCCGGATGCAGCACAGGTGGCGCACTGGGCGCCATGGTCGGATACGGCCGAAACGCGCCTGCGCACGCTGCGCCATGCCATCGACCACTTCGCGCAGGATGCCGAAGCCGGCCACGCCGCCAGTGCCGCGCTCGCGGCGCTGCAGCTTGGCCTGTCGGTGCTGTGCCTCGAACACGCGCCAACCGCGACCGCGCCGGCGTTCCTGGCACGCCTGGCCGGGCGCACCGTGCGAGCCGGCACGGCGGTGCCGGGCACCGTGCTCAATGAAGGCATGGGCCGCATGCTGGCGCTGCTCGACGTGCTGGAGAATTACTCCGGCCGCGCCGCGGCGGCACCCGCTGTCGCGGAAGCGGCCGATGTCATGGGAGCCCTGCAGTGAGCACGCTCGCCATGGACCAGGCGGAAAGCCTGCGGCGCATGCTGGCGCCGCGCACCACGCGCCGCATCGCCGTGGTCGCCAGCGAACGCGGTGCCGGCGCCACCACGGTGGCGCTGGGCCTTTCGCACGCGCTTGCGATGCAGGGCGAGCGCGTACTGCTGCTCGACGAAGACCCGGCCACGGCGCGCGCGACCAGGCTCGCCGGCGCGACCCCGGCCGGCACGCTCGCCGACGTGCAGGAAGGACGCCTGCCGCTGGAAGCCGCGGCGGGCGTCGGCACCGGCGGCGCGGTATCGGTGCTGCCGGCCGGCCGCCAACGCGCGGGGCTCGACGTGCCCGCCGCGGCGCTGTCGGCCTTTCGCAGCGTGCTGGTCGATGCCACCGCCGATGCCGACGGCGCGCTGTCGCCCTTTGCCGGCGGCGCGCACAACGTGGTGATCGTGATGCGCCCGGAGCTGGCGTCGATCACCGCCGCCTATGCCTGCATCAAGCGCCTGCATCACCTGTATGCCTGGCGCCGCTTCTACCTGGTGGTCAACATGGCCGCCACCGAAGCCGCCGTGCAGGCGATCCTGCGCAACCTGGCGCGTACCGCCAGCCAGTACCTCGGCGTGGAAGTGCTGTGCGCCGGCTGGCTGCCGGCCGACCCGCTGGTGGCGCGCGGCGTGCAGCTTGGCCGCTGCGTGGTCGAGGCCTTCCCGGCAGCACCCGCGACCAGCGCGCTGCGACGCACCGCCGGCAGCATCGGCGGCTGGCCGCTGCGCGCCGAGGCGCCGGCCCCTGCCGCGACGCCGGTGCCGGCGTGAGCGCCACCCGAGCCATGCCTTACCAACGAACCAGACCCTGAGCCAGCCGGCGCGCCGCGTGGCGTGCCCGTCCAGCAATCCAGCATTCACGAGAATTGCACCATGTACACGATCCAGGGAAAGCTCGACCAGGCCGATGTGGTCAAGGCGCACGCACAGCTGGTGCGTCGCATCGCCTTGCAGCTGGCCGCCAAGCTGCCTGCCAGCGTGCAGATCGACGACCTGATCCAGGCCGGCATGATCGGCCTGCTCGACGCCGCCAAGCGCTATGAAGACACCCACGGCGCGCGCTTCGAGACCTACGCCAGCCAGCGCATCCGCGGCGCCATGCTCGACGAGGTGCGCGCTAACGACTGGCAGTCGCGCAGCCTGCGCCAGTTCACGCGGCGCATCGAACGCACCCAGCGCTCGCTCGAGCAGAAGCTCGGACGCACGCCGCTCGATTCCGAGGTGGCCGAGGCGATGGAGATGCCGCTGGGCGAATACCAGGTCCTGCTCAACGAGGTCTATGGCTGCCAGCTGCTGCATTACGAGGATTTCGAGCGCTCCGGGGAAGAGGATTTCCTCGACCGCCATCTTGCCGGCAGCGACGACGGCAATCCGCTGACGGTGCTGATGGAAAGCGGCATGCGCCAAGCGCTGATCCGCGCCATCGACCGGCTGCCCGAGCGCGAGAAGCTGGTGCTGTCGCTGTGCTATGACCAGGAGCTGAACCTGCGGGAGATCGGGGCGGTGCTGGATGTGACCGAGTCGCGCGTGTGCCAGATCCGGGGGCAGGCGATTACGCGGTTGCGGAACCAGTTGCGTGGGTTGTTGTGATGGGTGTTGGTGGCCTGCTTGCCCGCGGCGCCGGCGTCGTGCTGCTCGCTGCGTCGGCTTGTGCCTGGTCGGCGATCGAAGGTGGGACACGGCATGCGTGGACCGGGTCGGTCAATGGGCCGGCGTTGCATGGGCGGGGGCAGCGGGCGGTGTCGGCGCCGATTCAGCCTGTGGGGGTGTTGCCGCAGGCTGAAGGGGTGATTACGACGGTGCGGTGGCGTTACAGCTTTGCGCAGACGCCGCCGGCCGAGTTGCAGGCATATTTGTGCAATGCGCAGCGGTGTGTGATGTTGCCCCAGGCCGAGGGGCTAACGTCCGCGTTCTCCGGCGATGATGCTACCAAGGGGTTTGTGTTTGCGTTTCGGGTGCCGGGACAGGGGAGTCTGGTGCCGGTTTTGCAGGGGCGGAGTAATGAGGTGGTTGTGGGCTTTCGGTAGGCATCTGTTCTAGGTGCCTGGCTGGCCACCAGATGGGGACCTATCCGCAAGGCACGCAACAAAAAGCCGATGCCGGTCCGCAAAGCAAAACCCAAATCAGCCTGCCGCCAGGCTCACCCCCCCAACCCCGGTCGCCGCCTTCCCATCCTTCCCATACAACCCGGCATCCCCGCCACTATGCTGCCGCAGCGCCTGAATCGCCTGCTGCGTGAAATCGAGATGTGCCTTGATGACCGCGCCATTCAGCGCATTGCCATCCCGCGTCACCCGCGCAGCAAAGATCAGCTTGCGCCAGGCCTCCGCCACGCCGGCATCGAGCCGGCCAAGCAATTGCCCGTCCGCGCCAGCACGCAGGCCCAGCGCCTGCATCTGCGCTTCCCGCGCCCGGACCTGCCGCGACAGCCCCTGACCCACTTCCACCTTGCGCGTCAGCAACTCGCTGAGCGCAGTGAAATCCCCGCGCTTGATGGCATCTCGCTCTTGCGCAAGAAGTTGCCCGAAAGCTTCAACACCTTCGGTTTCACGCTGCAGGGACTGGATCAGGCTTTGGCTCATGATTTGGCTATTGAGGGTCGGCCTGGCCTAGCTCGCGCAAGCTGGCGAGCAGGCCATCGGCAATCTTGCCCGGGTCGATCTTGATCCGGCCTTCGGCGATGGCCTGGCGGATTTCTTCGACCTTGGCGGTATCGATATCGTCGTCGGTTTCCTGCGCCAGGCGGCTGCTGATCTCGCGCACCTGTGCGGCCAGCGGACTGACGCTCAGCCCGGAGGACGGCGGGGCGGCGCTGGCCGGTGCGGCCTGGGGCCGGGCGGCGGCGTCGCCTGCGGGCGCGTCGGCGGGCCGGGACGAGGTGGAATGGTTGATCTTCACGGGCGTTCCTTGCTGGTTTCCTATGGCATTACGGCCGTGGCGGGGAAATCTTTAGGGAACGTGCCCCAGGGGTGCGTCCCATATCGCCCGCACGGCTGGACCGGCGGCATTTTCGCATGCCGCGGTGCCATCGGAATCCGGCTGCCAGCCACGATCGGCAGACTCGAAGTGCTTATTGCAGCACGACGGTATCACCGCTGCGCACCAACCCGTTGACCACCTGGCCGTTGCGCAGGCGGACCTGCACGGTATTGCCGGTGGCGGCGTCGGCCAGCACCTTGCCCTCGCTGGAGATCTGGAACGCCTCACCCTCGACCGACACCGTGACGGTCTGTCCCTGGCGCACCGCGATGGCCTTGCGCAGCAGGTCGCTGCGCATGGGCGAGCCGGCGGCGATGCGGTTGGCGGCGACGGCGCCGGCGAGCTGGGCCGGGTCGGTGATGACCGCGCGCGGCAAGGTGGCAAGGTCGCCCTGGCGCACTTCGATATCGGCCTGGCTGACCGGTTCGCCCGGACCCAGGGCGCGCGACGCGACGTAATAGTCGGTCAGCACCGATACGCGCGCCTGCATATAGCGCACCCACGGCCGCTCGCCGCCACAGCGCACGCCGACCGAGACCCGCCCCCACGGCGAGGCGCCGGCGGGCAGGAACGGGTCGGGCGATGCGCACTCCGGCGCGCGGCCGCCCGACGGCGGAGCCACCTGCACGCTGACCTTGCCGGGCAGGCCGGCGGTCTGCTGCAGCAGGAAGCGCTCCACGGCAGCGCGTGCGGGATCCTCGGTGAAGGGGCTTGCAGCGGCCGCGTGCTGGCCGGCCGCCGGTGCCTGCATGGCGACCGGAGTGACCTGCGCCGGCGCAGCGCCGGCGGCCCCGGCAAGGCACAGCAGGCCTGCCGCCAGCAGGGTCTGCGCCTTGCGCGGGCCGTTGCGGCGGGAATAGCGGCCGAGGGTGCGTCGGAGGGAGCGGCGATTGGGGTTCATCTGGTCTTCCCGGCAAGGACGGCGGGGCCTGCGCTGGCATGCCCGGCGCGCTGCCCCGTGACCGGCGGCGCGCCCCGTCTACATCAGTCATCGGGTTCCGATTGTAGGCAGCGCCTCGCGCGAGGGCGTGCCGAAATGCAAGGATTTCCCGTCCTTATTCATCCGATTGGCGCCACCGGCCCCCGCCTAAGATGGCACCCCTGAAGAAGGTCGTCCAGGGAGATGCCAGCATGATCGACAGACTCGACGCGTCGCTACGCTTCCAGCAGGAAGCGCTGAGCCTGCGCAACCAGCGGCAATCGGTGATTGCCTCCAACATCGCGCACGCCGATACCCCGGGCTACAAGGCCCGCGACTTCGATTTCGCCAGCACGCTGGCGCAGTCCGTGGAACGCGGCCATCGCAACGAAGGCATGTCGCTGTCGACCACCCAGGTCCGCCACCTGCCCGCGCAGGCGCCGACCCGCGAGGCGTTCGATCTGGCCTACCGCATTCCGCTGCAGTCCAGCGTCGACGGCAACACCGTTGAAATGGATGCCGAGCGCGTGGCCTTCGCCGACAACGCGGTGCATTTCGAGTCGGGCCTGACGGTGATGAACTCGAAGATCAAGACCATGCTGGCGGCGATCCAGCAATAAGCGAGCAACAGATCCAGCAGCAAGGAGGGAGCGCATGCCGGCAATGAACATCTTCGACGTCGCGGGCTCGGCCATGGCGGCGCAGTCGCAGCGCATGAACGTGACCGCGTCCAACCTGGCCAACGCCGACAGCGTGGTCAGCCCGGACGGGCAGGCCTACCGTGCCAAGCAGGTCGTGTTCGGCATGGCGCCCACGCCCGGCCAGAGCGACGTCGGCGGGGTCCAGGTGGCCGGCATCAGCGAAGACCCTTCGCCGCCGCGCATGGTCCACAACCCCACGCATCCGATGGCGAACGCGCAGGGCTACGTGGTCATGCCCAACGTCAACCCGGTGGAAGAGATGGTCAACATGATCTCGGCCTCGCGCTCGTACCAGGCCAATGTCGAGGTGCTCAACTCCGCCAAGAACATGATGCTCAAGACGCTGACGATCGGCCAGTAACGGCCCTCGACGAGCTAAGGAAAGAGGAACCGCGCGACATGACAACCACTTCTTCGGTCAACAGCAACAGCAGTACCACCAACATCAACGATGCTCTGAAGAACAGCAGCGCCAGCGCCGCCGACCTGCAGAACAACTTCCTGAAGATGCTGGTGACCCAGCTCAACAACCAGGACCCGCTCAAGCCGCTGGACAACTCGCAGCTGACCTCGCAGCTGGCGCAGATCTCCACCGTCAGCGGCATGCAGACCATGAATGCGACCCTGTCGCAGCTGCTGAACCAGGTCAGCGCCAGCCGCGCGATGGACTCCGCCGCGCTGATCGGCCGCACGGTGATGGTGCCGGGCAAGCAGGTGTCGGTCGAAGGCGGTGTGCCCTCCAGGTTCGGCGTCGACCTGCCGTCCACGGCGGACGCCGTCACGGTCGACGTGCTCGACGACAAGGGCAACGTGGTGCGCACCATCGACATGAAGGGCCAGACCTCGGGCGTGCACGACGTGGCGTGGGACGGGAAGAACGATGCCGGTGTCGCGGTCGCGGACGGCGAATACACCTTCCGCGTCAACGCCACAGCCAACGGCACCTCGGTGCAGCCGGTGGCGCTGGTCTACGGCAAGGTACAGAGCATCAGCGGTGACGCGTCCGGCGTGCTGGTCAACCTGGCCGACGGCCAGGCAGCGAACGTCGACGAGGTGCGGCGCATTCTCTAATCGCAGGCGCTGGCGCATGCTGCGCGCACCGGCATCAACGACAGCCAAGTCAAAAGGAAGATATCCATGGGTTTCGGTCAAGGGGTAAGCGGCATCAACGCCGCGGCAGCCAATCTGGATGTAATCGGCAACAACATTGCCAATGCCAACACGGTCGGCTACAAGCAATCGAGCACGCAGTTCGCCGATGTCTACGCCGGCAGCAAGATCGGCCTGGGCACCACGGTGAACTCGGTGGTCCAGTCGTTCAAGCAGGGCAATATCGAGGCCTCCGGGCGATCGCTGGATGTGGCCATCACCAATGGCAGCGGCTTCTACCGGCTGGTCGGGACGGATGGATCGGTGCATTTCTCGCGCAATGGGCAGTTCCTGCGCACGGATGACGGCCGCATCGTCAACGCGCAGGGCCTGCAGCTGACCGGCTATCCGGCAGCCGCGGCCGGCGGCGGCGCCACGCCGCAGCCGCTGGTGGTATCCAATGCGCAGATGCCGCCCCAGGAAACCACAGACATCACGGCGCAGTACAACCTCGATTCGCGCAGCACCGTGCCGACGACCGCGTTCGCCAGCACGCCCGGCAACCTGCCTGACTCGTCGATGTACAACTACAGCACCAGCATGACGGTGTACGACTCGCTCGGCAATGCCAGGCAGGTGGTTGCCTACTTCGGCAAGGAGATGGGAGGGGCGCCGACGGTGCCCGGCGGCACCGATTGGGTGCTGAACGTGACCGACGAGGCCGGCAACCGGCTTGGAATCGGCGATGCCGCCACGACGCCGCCCACCCCCGCCGGCCAGACGGTCACGCTGGCGTTCGACAGTGCCGGCAAACTGGTCTCCACCAACCCCGCCTCGTTCGCATTGACCTCGCCGGCGGCAAACGGCGCCGGCGCCATGTCGATGAAGGTAGACCTGGCCGGCACGACGCAATTTGGCTCCGACCACGACGCCAAGCCGCCCCAACAGAATGGCTATGCCTCGGGCAGCCTGCTCGGCTTCTCGATCGAAGCCGACGGCACCATCCGCGGCAGCTACTCGAACGAGCAGACCCAGGAACTCGGCACCGTGGTGCTGGCCAGCTTCGGCAACGCCGAAGGCCTGCGCGCCGAGGGCGGCAATACGTGGGCAGCCACCGGCGCCTCCGGCCAGCCGGTCATCGGCACGCCGGGCGGCTCGCGCGGCCAGCTGATGTCGAACGCCAATGAAGCGTCCAACGTCGACCTCTCCGCCGAGCTGGTCAACCTGATCATCGCCCAGCGTAATTACCAGGCCAACGCCAAGACCATCGAGACGCAGAACCAGGTCATGCAGTCGCTGGTGAACATGTAAGGCACGACGCGTCGCGTGAAGAGCAAACCAGCTGAGGCAAGTCGATGGACCGCATGATCTATACCGCCCTGTCGGGCGCCAAGCAGATACTCGACCAGCAGGCGGCGGCATCGAACAACCTGGCCAACGTGTCGACGCCCGGGTTCCGCGCGCAGGTCAACCTGTACCGCGCGGTGCCCGTGGTCGGTGCCGAGGCCGGCACGCGCGCCTTCACGCTGGCCTCGACGCCCGGCGCCGACATGCGCGCCGGTCCGTTGACCTACACCGGCCGCAATCTCGACGTGGCGCTGCAGGGCAACGGCTGGCTGGTGGTGCAGGCGCCTGATGGCTCCGAGGCCTATACCCGTGCCGGCGCGCTGCAGGTCGCGCAGGACGGCCAGGTGCAGACCCTGTCCGGCCTGCCGGTGATGGGCGACGGCGGCCCGCTGGCGGTGCCGCCGGGCTCGCAGGTCACCATCGGCACGGATGGCACCATCACCGCGCGCGGCCCGGGCGAAGCATCGGCTGGCCTGGCCCAGGTAGGCAAGCTGCGCGTGGTCAACCCGCCCAACGACGCCATCGCGCGCGGCGACGATGGCCTGTTCCGCCTGCGCCCCGGCGCGCAGCCGCTGGAAGCCGACCCCACCGTGCGCGTGATTTCTGGCGCGCTCGAGGGCAGCAACGTCAACCCGACCGAAGCCATGGTCGAGATGATCGCCAATGCGCGCCGCTTCGAGATGCAGATGAAGATGATCCAGGGCGCGGACGGCAACGAGCAGCGCGCCAACCAGCTGCTGTCGACCAACTGACGCGGCGGCAAAACAGGACCGGAGCGCGGCGCGCCGATTGCGCGCCCCTCGCTCCAGCTACCAGCTACAAGACTCCCAGCAAGGACCACCATGATCCGCTCTCTCTGGATTGCCAAGACCGGCCTCGATGCGCAGCAGACGCAGATGGACGTGATCTCGAACAACCTGGCCAACGTGTCGACCAACGGCTTCAAGCGCGGCCGCGCGGTGTTCGAGGAACTGATGTACCAGACCATCCGCCAGCCCGGCGCGCTGTCGTCGGACCAGACCACGCTGCCCTCGGGCATGCAGCTGGGCACCGGCGTGCGCCCGGTCGCGACCGAGCGCATTCACACACAGGGCAATCCGCAGCAGACCGGCAACAACAAGGACGTGGCCATCATCGGCCAGGGCTTCTTCCAGGTAGCGCTGCCCGACGGCACCACTGCCTACACCCGCGACGGCTCGTTCCAGGTGGACCAGAACGGCCAGCTGGTGACGTCCAGCGGCTTCGTGATCCAGCCCGCCGTGACCATCCCGGCCAACACGCTGTCGCTGACGGTGGCGCGCGACGGCACGGTGTCGGTGACACAGCCGGGCTCGAGCGCCAACGTGCAGGTCGGCCAGCTGCAGCTGGCCACCTTCATGAACCCGGCCGGCCTGGAAAGCATGGGCGAAAACCTGTATGTGCAGACCGATGCGTCGGGCGCGCCCAATACCACCGTGCCGGGCCTGAACGGCGCCGGCGTGCTGCAGCAGAACTACGTGGAAGCGTCCAACGTCAACGTGGTGGAAGAGCTGGTCAGCATGATCCAGACCCAGCGCGCGTACGAGATCAACAGCAAGGCAGTGCAGACTTCAGACCAGATGCTGCAGCGCCTGGCGCAGATGGGTTGAGAGTTGTGGACATGGCCACCTTGCTTTCCCGCCTGGGCGCGCATGCGCTGGTTTGCCTGGCCGGCGTGGCAATGCTGGCCACGAGCGGCTGCGCGCTGGTGCCGCGCGAGCCGCTGGTGCAACTGCCCACCACCGCGCGCGCCGAGCCGCGCCCGGTCGGGCCGGCTTCCGGATCGATCTACCAGTCGTCGTATGCCGGCAACCCGCTGTTCGAGGACCGCCGCCCGCGCAACGTGGGCGACATCCTGACCATCGTCATCACCGAGAACGTCAACGCCAGCAAGAACTCCGGCACCAATACCAGCCGTAGCGGCAGCACCACGCTGACGTTCGATGCCGTGCCGCGCGCACTGGGCGGGCTGTTCGGCGCCAGCCAGAACGCCGACATCAATGGCGGCAACAACATGAAGGCCAGCGGCGGCGCCAGCGCGGCCAACACCTTCAACGGCACTATCACCGTCACCGTGCTGGAAGTCTTGCAGAACGGCAACCTGGTGGTCTCCGGCGAAAAACAGATGGCGATCAACCAGGGCGCCGAGTTCATCCGCTTCTCGGGCGTGGTCAACCCGCGCACCGTCACCGGCGACAACGCCGTGCTGTCCACGCAGGTGGCCGACGCGCGCATCGAGTACACCGCCAAGGGCGTGATCGACGAAGCGCAGAACATGGGCTGGCTGCAGCGCTTCTTCCTCAATGTCTTACCGTTCTGACCGCGCCATGTCCGCTTCCATGCTCGCCTATTTCCTGTCACGCCTGCTGCGCGTGAGCGTGATCAGCCTGGCGCTGGGCGTGGCCTTCGGCGCCTTCGCCACCGCTGCCAAGGCCGAGCGCCTGAAGAACCTGGCCACTTTCCAGGGCGTGCGCGACAACCCGCTGGTGGGCTACGGCCTGGTGGTCGGCCTGGACAACACCGGCGACCAGACCATGCAGACGCCGTTCACCACGCAGAGCCTGACCAACATGCTCTCGCAGCTGGGGATCACGCTGCCGGCCGGCAAGAACATGCAGCTCAAGAACGTGGCCGCGGTGATGGTCACGGCCACGTTGCCCGCGTTTGCGCAGCCGGGCAGCCAGCTTGACGTGGTGGTGTCGTCGATGGGCAATGCCAAGAGCCTGCGCGGCGGCACGCTGCTGATGACGCCGCTCAAGGGCGCCGACGGGCAGGTCTACGCCATCGCGCAGGGCAACATGCTGGTGGGCGGCGCGGGCGCGTCGGCCAACGGCAGCAAGGTGCAGATCAACCAGCTTGCGGTGGGCCGTATCGCCAACGGCGCTATCGTCGAGCGCGCGGTCGCGCCGTTCCAGCCGGACGGCGGCGTGCTCAACCTGGAGCTGAAGGAAACCGATTTCGGCACCGCCGAGCGCGTGGTCGAAGCCATCAACCGTTCCATGGGCGGCGGCGTCGCCGCGGCGCTCGACGGCCGCACCGTGCAGGTGCGCGCTCCCGCCGCGCCGAGCGCGCGCGTGGGCTTCCTGGCCCGCATCGAGAATATCGACGTGACCCCGGCCAAGGCCGCGGCCAAGGTCATCCTGAACGCCCGCACCGGTTCGATCGTGATGAACCAGGCGGTGACGGTGGAAGACTGCGCGGTCGCGCACGGCAACCTGTCGGTGGTGATCAACACGCAGCCGGTGATCAGCCAGCCCGCGCCATTCAGCGAGGGCCGGACCGTGGTGGCGCCGGTGTCCCAGATCGACATGAGGCAGCAGGGCGGCTCGCTGCAGGTGGTCAGGGCGGGCGCCTCGCTGGCGGCCGTGGTCAAGGGCCTGAACGCGCTGGGCGCGACCCCGGCCGACCTGCAGACCATCCTGGAAGCGATGCGCGCCGCCGGTGCGCTGCGTGCGGAACTGGAAGTGATCTGATCATGAGCGCGTCCATGCCACCGCAGGCCGCGGACCTGACGCAGCGCTTCGCGCTCGACACGCAGGGCTTCGAGGCGCTCAAGCACAGCGCGCGCAACGGTGCCAACGCGGCCACCCTGCAGGCGGCCGCCAAACAGTTCGAGGCGGTGTTCACGCAGATGGTGCTCAAGAGCATGCGCAATGCCACGCCGCAGGATGGACTCTTCGACAACGAGCAGAGCAAGCTCTATATGTCGATGATGGACCAGCAGCTCGCGCAGCAGATGTCGTCGCGCGGCATCGGGCTGGCCGAAGTGATGGTGCGCCAGCTGGCGCGCGCCGCGGGCACGCCGATGCCCGCGGGCATGAATGCGATGACGGCGGCCGAGTCCGGCCGTGCCGCCGATGCCGAGATGGCTCGATTGCTCGACAGCCGCGGCGCGGCCTCCGCCGGCGGCAATGAAGCCGCGGACCTGCCTGCTGTCGGCACGGTGGTGCCGGGACAGAACTGGAACCCAACCGCGGGCTTGCGCCAGTACCAGTCGCAGTTCTACGGCGACCGAAGCCAGGACGGGCAGGACGGGCAGGACGGCCAGGGCGGCGAAGTGCTCGGCCCGCTGCCTGCCGATGCGCCCGCCCACGTCAGCGCCTTTGTCGCGCGCATGGCGGCGCCGGCCGAAGCCGCATCCCGTGCCTCGGGCGTGCCGGCACGGCTGATCGTCGGCCAGGCGGCGCTCGAGTCGGGCTGGGGCCAGCGCGAAATCCTGCATGCCGATGGCTCGACCACCTTCAACGTGTTCGGTATCAAGGCCGGATCGAGCTGGAAGGGCCGCGTGGCCGAGATCACCACCACCGAGTACGTCGACGGCCAGCCGCAGAAGGTAAAGGCGAAGTTCCGCGCGTATGGATCGTATGACGAGGCCTGCGCGGACTACGCGCGGCTGCTGACCAATAATCCGCGCTATGCCGGCGTGGTGAGCGCGGGGTCGGCGGAGGAGGCGGCGCATGGGTTGCAGCGTGCGGGGTATGCGACGGATCCTGCGTACGGGCACAAGCTGGTGAAGATCATGAAAAAGGTGGCGGTTTAACGCGCAGGCCGTGGCTGACCGCCGGAACGAGGCTTCCCTCTCCCGCGAAGTGGGAGAGGGGAGCAAACCGCCGCAAGTTGCGCGGCATATGGACCTCAAGGTCGCGCGCTATCCCCGCACGTCAGCCTAAAGTCCTACCTCAAATCGGCCGATAACACCCCCATCCACCACCGCCGCGCCACGCCGCGGGCAGCCCAACGAATCCGGGGTCAGAGCACAATGTCTCTCTTCAGTATTGGTCTTTCCGGCCTGAACACCGCGCAGAACGCGCTGACGACGACCAGCCACAACTTTGCCAACTCGGCGACCGAAGGCTATTCGCGCCAGAACACCATCGTGGCATCGGCCGGCGGCCAGTACACCAGCCAGGGCTTCTACGGCTATGGCTCCAACACCACCACCGTGATCCGCGTCTATGACGAGTTCCTGACCGGCCAGCTGCGTGGCGCCACCTCGGCCAGCGCCTCGCTGGCGACCTATTCCGACCAGATCGCCCAGATCGACAACCTGCTCGCCGACCAGAAGGGCGGCCTGGCGCCGCTGATGCAGAAATTCTTTGCCGCGGTGCAGGCAGTGGCCGACACGCCGGCCGACCCCGCCGCGCGCCAGGGCATGCTCTCCGCCGGCCAGGCCCTGGTCGGCCAGGTCCGCTCCGCCAGCAACTACTTCAAGCAACTGCAGTCGGGCGTCAACGAGCAGATCGGCACCGCGGTCACGCAGGTCAATGCCTACACCACGCAGATCGCCAACCTGAACCAGGAAATCACGCGGATGAAGGCCGCGTCCGGCGGCCAGCCGCCCAACGACCTGCTCGACCAGCGCGACCAGGCGGTGGCCGAGCTGAACAAGCTCGTCGGCGCCAAGGTAGTGGTGCAGGACGGTGGCACCTACAACGTCTTCGTCGGCAACGGCCAGCCGCTGGTGATGGGCAACGAGTCGTACGACCTGAAGGCAGTGACTTCCGCTGCCGACCCGGGCCGTACCGTGGTCGCCTATTCCCTGCCGAACGGCAGCGTCTATGAAAGCCAGCCGGGCGCGATCACCGGCGGCTCCCTGGGCGGCCTGCTGCAGTTCCGCACCGAGACCCTCGATGCCGCGCAAAGCGCGATCGGCCGGCTGTCGCTGGCGATCGGCCAGAGCTTCAACGAACAGCACAAGCTGGGCATGGACCTGAACGGCGACATCGGCACCGACATGTTCAAGCTGGGCAATGCCACGGTGCTGCCCAACGACAGGAACACTGCCATCAGCACCGTGGCCACGGCCACCATCGACGACGCCTCGGCACTGACCACCAGCGACTACAAGCTGCAGTTCGACGGCACCAGCTACACGCTGACGCGCCTGTCCGACAACGCGCAGGTGGCCACGCCAGTGCCGGGCACGCCCGCGCCCACCTATCCGCTGACCTTCAGTGCCGATGGCTTCAGCGTGACGATCGATGCGGCAATGGGCACCAACGATTCGTTCGTGATCCAGCCGACGCGCAATGCCGCGGCCGGCTTCGACATGGCGATCAGCGATCCCGCCAGGATCGCCGCAGCCTCGCCGGCGCGGGCCGATGCCGCTCCCGGCAACAAGGGCAGCGCCACTGCCAGCCTGAGCAACGTTGCGCCGGGCTTCACGCCGCTGGCGGGCAAGATCACCGCCGTCTATACCGCGGCCGGTTACGTGTTCAAGGATGCGGCAGGCACGAACCTGACGCCGCAGCCCACGGGCGTGCCTAATGGCAGCAATACCGACTACAACATCGGCGGCCTGACCTTCAGCTTTGGCGGCACGCCCAAGGTAGACGATTCCTTCACGCTCGGCGGCAACGCCGGTGGCGTCAAGGACAACGGCAACATGCTGAACCTGGCCAAGCTGCAGAACGCCAAGACCATCGGCGGCGTATCCAGCTTCAGCGATGCCTACGCGCAGCTGGTCAACGACGTCGGCACGCGCGCCAAGTCAGTCAAGATCGCCTCGGCATCGCAGGACAGCATCACCACGCAGATCAAGGCCGCCCAGCAGTCGGTGTCGGGCGTCAACATGGACGAGGAAACCGTGTCGATGCTGCGTTTCCAGCAGCTATACCAGGCCAACGCCCGCGTGATCCAGACGGCCGGCTCGCTGTTCGACACCCTCATCGGCATCCGGTAAGGCCAGCCGGCAAGTCAACGTATCCGAATAGGCAATCCATCATGCGTGTTGCAAGCTCTACCCTGTATCAGCAAGGCCTGGCGTCGATGAACCTGCAGCAGGGCTCGCTGCTGCATATCCAGCAGCAGCTCGGCACCGGCCGCCGTATTCTCACGCCGTCGGATGACCCGGTCGCGGCCACCCGCGCCCTTGGCGTCAGCCAGGCCCAGGCGGTCAACGGCCAGTACGCGACGTCGCGCAGCCAGGCGAATATCGCGCTGGCCGCGGAAGAAAACGCGCTGCAATCGTTGACCACCGTCACGCAGAACATCCAGACGCTGCTGGTGCAGGCCGGCAACGGCACCATGAGCGACGCCGACCGCGGCTCGCTCGCCACCGCGCTGGAAGGCCTGTACAACCAGCTGGTCGGCCTGGCCAACTCCGATGACGGCAACGGCCAGTACCTGTTCGGCGGCACCCGCTCCGGTACGGCGCCGTTTTCGCAAGCCAGCGGCGCCGGCGTCTACATCGGCGACACCGGCCAGCAACTGCTGCAGGTCGACGTCGCGCGCCAGATGCCCGCGGGCGACAACGGCCGCGACGTGTTCATGAGCGTCACCGGCGGTGCTGGTTATGTCGTCAAGGGCAATAGCGCCAACACCGGCAGCGCCACCTTCGGCACGGTCTCGATCACCGATCCCAGCGACCCGCTGTATGGCAAGTCGCTGCAGGTTACGTTCCAGGCCAACGCCGGCGGCCAGATGGAATACACCATCACCGACATGGCCGATCCCGCCGCGCCCGCGCTGGCCGGCCCGACTGCCTACAACGCACCGGCGCGCATCGAGATCGGCGGCGTGACCTTCAACGTCAGCGGCGAGCCGAAGGACGGCGATACCCTGACCATGCAACCTGCCAGGGAAGCCGGCACTGACATGTTCGCCAATCTGCAGAACGTGATCGACACGCTGCGCAAGCCGACTACCACTCCGGGCGATCAGGCCAACCTGAGCAACGTGCTGTCCACGGCGACGCGCCAGTTTTCCAACTCGCTGGATAACGTGCTGACGGTGCGCGCCTCGGTGGGTTCGCGGATGCAGGAACTGGATGCGCTGGACGATGTCGGCACTAACCGCGACCTGACGTACTCGCAGACGCTGTCGGGGCTGCAGGACCTGGATTATGCGGCGGCGATTACCGAGTACTACCAGCGGCAGACTGCGCTGCAGGGGGCGCAGCAATCGTTTATGCAGATTCAAGGAATGAATTTGTTTAAGTATTTGTGATGCAAGAAATCCGCGCAGAATAAGCAAAGCCAGTGTGCGACGGAAACAAAGTCTGGAAAGACCTTCACTGAAGTTTGGAAAATTTGGCGTCGCTACCCTGGAAGCTGCGCCAGACAAGGATTTTCCAGACTTTGGCCGAGCGCGAGGTACCCGCGTGCGAGAGATCTGTCGGTCCATTTGGCTCCAGACCTCGCGCAAAGACCCAAGTAACCATTCTTCAGGCAGTTCGCCAGCGTCCGCCCCCAAATATAGGCTACTTGCGCGAGGGTGGCAAAACGGGGCCGAGTTGGACGGCTTTCCCCTAGAACCCTGTCACCTGATAGCGGCTTTCATTGCCGCGAAGCCATCCTGGGCGCCTGCCGCGACCCGACCAGGTCTTTCCTGTGTGCGGGTCCATGTAAAGCTCGTGGTTCTTGCCAAGCATAGCCCGTTGATTCAGCGTGCTTGTTGGTAGCCGTTTAGAGTGCTGCTTACGCGTGGGGCGCTCCGCCGCTAGCGCCGCGTGCTTTCGCTTGCCGGGCATAGTGCGATGCGTGAGCGGCCGTGCCCCTATCCCCAACAGCCGTCCCAGATCTTCGGGGCGGAGATCTACACTGGCAAGCAGTCGCCGAATCTTCTCAATCGCGATCTCCCGCTCGCGAACTCTTGCGGCTTCAATCTCAACTTCCATCTGCTTCAGGCGAGCCTTCAAAGCCGGATATTTAAGCTCCATACGCTTTCCCTCAAACCGTTGGATATCGCAGAGAGATCAACCTTTTTCTGAGGGACGCGGCTTGTCAGGAGCGGGATCTGGAGGCTCACTGAATAGATCCTTCAGAGATACGCCTAGAGCGTCCGCTAGCAATACAAGGTTATCGAGTGACACGTTCACGCTATCTCGTTGGATGCGATGTTCGAGAACGAACAAAGAATGAAGGACTTGGCCAAGTTGCGAGGCCGAAAAGATCTGCTGCCAGCGCTTGATCGGGCAAAGTAGTTGACGCTCTACAATTAGCCTTGGCGCCGCTCCGTCACCATGTGAGGCCTTAACCGGTCAATCTGACCGGCCCCTGCCGCATTGCTTGCTTCGTCCGCATCAAGCTCGGCGTGCAGAGGAAACTCGGTCATAACGCCTCTTCCGTCGATATTCGTCACAACTTCGGACGTTTGACGGAACGGATGTTATGCCTTGATGCTGGCCTGAGGCTGTCGGTTGTGAAGCGATACCTACAGGCTTCGCTGCAGACAATCGATGAGCAGGCATCGCTTGTAGTCCGATCCTCCCCTCAGGATCCCCTGCAAGGGGCTGTATTGGCCAATGCTTCCGCCATCGAAGCGCTAGCGGAAATGGCAGAAGCTGGTTTCTGCCGGCTACCCGAGCGCCGGCCACGGCTGTCTCTGATCGACTGCGGATTCAACCGGTGGTTGCTGCAAGGGTGGACGGCCGAGAATGGCCGGGCTCGGACGGATACCTGTCGCCAGAACTGCGCTTGTCGCTGATCGGCTCCCGGGCGGCCGTTCGAATCGGCGATTTCACTGCCCCCAAAGCCGCCGCTCAACTTTGCGATCACCGGTTTTTTCGGTTGGTAGAGAGACCTGCGGCGTTTAAACCCACCGATTGCAGCTAGCGTGGGAAGCGAGGGTGGGTATCGAGTCGCGCCGGCTACCATGGCTCTTCAGCTTCGACATAAATCATTGACTCTTAAAGATTGGCCGTTCGAAAGTAAAATTTGGCGAACCAGCGGCCAATGCTCAACTCGGCACTCGACAGAGGCGGGCCCATGGCCGGACCAGCGCCAGATGGTGTCGCCAGTCTGCGAGCAAGAGATGATAGCCGGCGTCTGAATGCGTTGCCTTTCTTCTTCGTGCCAAAGGCAGGTGCCGACCCCTCTCAGTCATTCGCTGAGTTCGCTCCGAATGGCCGCTGCGATGAAGAGCGGACGTTTGGCAGCGGCACGTCCGTATGTTGCTCGGCATTCGCCATATCGGACTTGCGCACAGCAATCTCCCTGCGGCGCATGTGGGCGTGGCCATGGGTTGACTGACCTGTCGAATGGTCATAAGCATGTGCGCGCCTGATCTCCGCCGACACACGCTCGGACAGATGTGCGCTTTCCGTCGTGGGACAGCGACTGATTGTGGAGGCACAATTGTCTGCGCGAGACTGGCTGTAAGCGCGATCAACCGGGGGCGATCATGACTTCTCGAAATATCCACGTCATGCCGGAAGGCGATCGAGGCTGGGCTGTAACAGTGGAAGGCCCGAACGGCGCCACCGTCCTATTCCCAACGGAAGCTGAGGCAATCGCTGCTGGCACGGACGCGGCGAAGCAGGACGGGGTCGAGCTCTTCATTTATGATCGTGATGGCCAGATCCGTGAGCGCAATTCCTTCGATCCTATGAAGCATCCAATCATGGCGACGCGGATTTCCTATGGGCGAGCTCCGAAAGCCGCGCCGCGGATGTGGCGTAGCCCTGTCCACTAACCGCATGTTCTCGCAGCTATCACTCACGGGTTCCCAGGCGCGCTCGATGAGCTCACAAGTCAAGGGAACTGCTATCGTTGGATACAACGTTCAGTGGGGCGTTGATGCCTAGCGTCTCCTGATTGTCGCGCACGAGGTCATGAACATCGGCAGCGACCATGCGTCACTGGGCACGGTGGCGAAGGTCGTGGGTGAGGCCTCGGGCTGGAACAAACTGCAAACCTCTGCCGATCGTGGGTACTTCAATGGGCCGGAGATCAGCGAGTGCGGAGACGCAGGCGTTACGCCCCATCGTACCGAAGCCAATGACGTCAAGCGCCAGGGCCGACGGACGTCTTGGCAAGGCAGACTTCATCTACGTGGCGCCGCCGGTGCTGGTGGATACAGCGGCGTCAGGAAATTGGGCGGCACGCACGCTTGTTCCAATCACGGGAAAATGGGCTGCGTATCGCTCGCGTCCGCGCTGGGGCGCGAGGCGGAAGGGTTCAGTCGCGATGCGAGGGACAGGGACTCTCACGCCTTGGAGCCATACGAAGTTGGACGAAATAATTCCCTTTGCCAAAGATTAAGCGCGTATGCTGGGATTGCCAACCGGCAAGCAACACAATAGGAGTTCTCATGGCAAAAAGCCAACTACGCGGCAACCGCGAAGCGAAAAAGCTAAAGCAACCCAAGAAGCCTTTCGCACCGACAACTCCGTTCAGCACGGTTCAGTCGCGGGTCCGGACCGACGGTCTCGCCAAGAGGAAGTCGTAAGCCGGGCAAGTGCCTGGCAAGTCGCGATATCACCGCAAGGTGATACCTCTTCATTCAACGTAAGCCGACCGATAGGGAGGCGCACCATGATCCACCCTGACACAGGCCCGACGTTCCGAGGCCTGCCACTTACCGCCGAGCAAGACTCGGAGGTTCGCCACTATCAGAACAGAAAAACGAGGCTTGGCAAGCCATGGGATACCCCGGAACTACGCGGGATGCTCGAAGACATGTTGCTGCCGCCGAAGACCGAGGATGGCGGTCAGGAAGATGTTCTTCTGGGACCGTTCGCTGCCGCGGAACGTGCGGCATCGTTCGTCGACGAGGCCATGGAACCGATTGCAGCATACGAAGATTGGAACGCCGCCATGGAAATCGAGGGGATGAAAGGCGAAGCGCGCTAATGCCGGTTACCAGGTAGAGATGGCGCTTGTCGTTGCGAGTGGCAGGCCAATACCGGCAGCCGGGTCGGCTATCGGCTGGATTTCGATAAAGGGCCGCTCCGACGCGACCTTGCCGAATATGGCGGCAAACGGAATGTCGGCGGCATCCCGGCCGGTGCCGATCCGCAGCAGGCCAGTCGGAATGGACACCCCCGAGGGATCAAGCAGGTACCAGCCGCCTGACAGGAACACCTCAACCACCGCGTGAAAGTCCGGCGCACCCAAGGCGGGATTCGCGCCATAGTCCACGCTGCTGGACATACGGGCGGGAATACTCAGGGCGCGGCAGATCGCGATCATCAGGTGGGAAAAATCCCGGCATACGCCGGTGCGCTCGACAATCGTATCGATCGCCGAGGTGCGCTCATTGGTGGATCGCGAAAGAAAGCGCACATGGTTGCGCACCCACTCCCGAATCGCATACACGCGCGAATAGCCGGGGCGCATGGCGCCAAACTCGCGCATGGCGAATTCCATCATGCGATCGGATTCGCAATACCGGCTCGGCGCCAGGTACGAAAGTACATCGAAGGGGAGTTCGGCGACGGGTACCTCCGTTAGTGACATGCCATCGTCCAGACGATGGTCGATGTCCACCACAGCTTCATAGCGGATGGCCAGTGGGCCCTTGTTCGCATGTATTCTGAGCAGGCGGTTGCAGAGTGGATCCGTGTGGCGAGCGGCGTGAACCGGTGGCGTGAGCGCCAGACGCTCGGAGACAACGGACTGTCTTGCAGTTTTCGCAGCTTCGACAATTAACAGAAAGTCTGCCGTGGGATCCAGGATCTCATAGGACAGGTTCACCGAGTACCGAAGGCGGTTCATTTCTGACCTTGTGTCGACATGAAGGCGGAGACGGTGTCGGCCGCGGGAACGGCTCTGGCCATCCAATTCAGTGTAGCGCCAGAAGCGGGCGAGCGGTCCGCGCCAGCGGGCACCGCAGGTGCGTGACGCAGCGCCTGCTTGACCAATTTGTAAGCGGGTTAGGACGGTGTGAATCACCCCCCTATACTGCTAGGTGTAGCGTTTCAGAAGCGAAGTGCTTCTGGTCCGCCTATCACTCGTTTCCGGGCCCTCCCCCTCGATGACGTCTTAGGACTGGTGACTCCTGAAGTCACTTATGGGGATTCCTGGAACATTCATGCAAGATGCCACGCGGCGACCGCCGTTCGCCCAATCCCCCAGTAGCCAGGCAAGGCAGTCTTTCGCCAGGATCGATCCAATCGATGTCTGGGGAGAGAGACTCTTCTTCGCAAAACCGATCGCAAAGTTGGCTTCCGCCTTCGTTGCTGCTCTTCCGCGTTTCACGTTGGCGGAGTCGTGCTCTCATCGTGATGAAGATGCCGTAACGATCCTGAGCAATGCGATATGGGTGGAAATGATTACCCGTTGGCAATGGAAGATCAGCGCCCACAACGGTGACAGTTGTTCAACACTGCCATCACCATGCCACCCTGGCAGGCAATGAAGGAAGATATCGTGCCGAGAGAATCTACAGAGACCACTTACCGGATCATACATGTCACGCGCCTTCTGCGCGACGGCCATGTAGGCACGTCGCAGAAGAGGAACACCCAGCGATTCGGAGTCATGCGATTGGCAGCGCCCAGATGGCGTCAGGCAATCACGCTGCTGATTGACTGGGATCGCGCTGTCAACGAAGGCTGGCCAGACCTGCGGTCACCGTCCTGCACCCGAACCAGGGCCATCAGGAGCATCGGTCGCAGTCATCAAGCAAGCATCCGCCGGCTCGCCAGAAATGGAAACTGAGATTGCGTGAGGCAACTTCATGCGTACGCTGTTGTATTTCAGTCTGAAAGACATCGCCACGGCACGACTGGCACAAGTGCGAATCGGCGATTTGGCCGGTACCTCAGCACGCGTCAAAGGGCCGTGGTTTGTCCAGCGCGACAATCAGCCAGTTGAGGGATTTCCGCAGACTGACATCGGCCAGACTACGTACCGCGAAGAGGCGGCGATCGCCGGAATCTTCGTCGGCGCATTTGTGGGCGCGCTTGTCATCTTGCGATACGGAGTCTCCGTCGGCGCCGGTGCCACGGCCGTTGCGTATGTTGGCGCTGTCATGCTTGGCGCGATGATCGGCTGGTGGGCCGGCGGATTGGTCGGCGGCAAGATCGGTCGCCTTCGGTTGTGGCGGCAGAATGCGCAAACTGCACGGGGCCCGTTGTTGATGATAGCCAGTTGCGATTCGAAATCGAAGGAGGCCTTGAAGCAGATCATCAAGGAACTGGGCGGCGTCAGGATCGACGAGCATAGTGACCTGATGCCGAATTTCAGATGGCTATGATTGCCGCTTCGGATCGGCCGTGGCGATGCCCCCTCGGATACGTACGTTACGCAGGCTGAACGAAAAGGCGAAGCCCGAACTGTCACCAGGAAGTTTGGCTGTCAAATCGCCAGGTGCCTATGGTTGGATCCTGCTGCTCCGGGCTCAGATCAGCTTCGATTCCTACTGGGTAGGGCATTACGTTGACAAAGTCACTCCAGGAAGATTGAAGATGGCTATGGATCGCGTGACCGAGTATCGTGGGTTCGATATCCATGTCGATCTCCATATGTCAGCCAAGGACATGTTCGACGTCTGGTTCCAGGTCGAGGGGCCCATGAGACCGCCGGGCGTCGCGGCGTTTGGCAAGCGAATCAAAGTCTTTGGCGGGCCTTATTCCAGACGTTGGGCTTACCTCGTGGCGGAACTGGCAGGGCGGGCCGCCGTGGACGTTGTTCTTGGACCGGATGAATGAACGGAGGCCGGGAGTTGAGGTCAGATATGCAAAGACGCGTCACGATCGGTGAATACGAAGTGTTGATCGAGGCTGAGCAACACCTCGGTCCCACCCCGTTGGTCGGAGCGATTGGCTACGTAGTACGCTACTCGATCGCTCGTACGGACCGCCGGCCCGTCAGAGGTGATCTTCTCAGCGTACATTCCTACGATCTCATTGACGGTACCGGCTACTTCCACAGCCTCGATGCGGCGTTTGACTATGGAGACGCAAAGGCTCGCGATGACATTGCTACCTTGTCGCCGAAAGTAAATCGGACACATCCCGGCATATCCGCGTATGCTCGGTGATGAAAGGAGACCGACATGTCTCAGAACAACGCAATCTACAAAGGCTTCAGGGTATCTGCGAGGGTGCGTCACGTATCCGGTGCAGTCCCCGGTGGCGACCTGGTCCACCTGCGCTTCCTCGCTACCGTAACGATCACGCAAGTCAGTTCAGGAATGGGTTCCCGCAGACGGCTGCCACCCATGATCCAACATTTCGCCAGCGCGCCGCACACTGCCATCGCACTGGCCTTGTCATCGGCCAGGGACGCAATCGACGGCTTGCCCACCTTCGTCAAGGCGAGGTAGTCTCGGCGGCCATGCCATGGGCTCTGATCGAAAGAGAAGGGGAGGACATCATGTCGAGACAGCTCAAGAACAAGGCCGAACTACGCGCCATGCTTCGTGCGGAACAGGAAAAATTTACAGAATGCGAGGGCGCTTGCTTTGGCGACGTGTTCTGGCATGCCGCAGATGCCGGGGGCTGCAACTGGAGTCTGTCAACCATGGAAGGCGGCAACAGCGCCGCGTGCCTGGAGGCGATCCGCCCGTTCGCCAGCCGGCTGCGCGAGCTGTACAACGTGCCGGACGAGGGAAAATAACGCATTACGGCCGCCGTACGAGTGACCTGTGCATGGTTAGCCTGTCTGTAGGCAAGTGTATGTCCGAAGAAGGGTCTCAGCGTTTACGATCACAGGCCGACGATCGACTCACCTGCGACCAGGCCATCGATAACGTGTTCGCCGTGTCGTACGGCGGCACGCTTCGCCAATCCCAAGTCAGCCCAGTGCATATCTGGAACGTGGAACACCCGCGCGTTATTTCCACTAGGTGGCTGACCTTCCCGACAGATGACCACGGACGCACTGTATGAGCGGTCTGGCCGGCGCTCGTGCCATTTGCGAGGTGCGTCGAATTTATAGACCAACGGGTAGATATCAAAGCCCTTACAGTTTGCTGCAGGATAGTTGTCCATCATTTCACTCCAAGTATGGTTTGTTCCCGTATGCGCTTTTCGTGATGGCGTTAAGGTATTTCATCAGGATTTTTGACTATCCACTATGGCATTACTTTATGTTCTTCATATTCGATCTAAATAAAGGCCGCTAGTGCACGACAATTCTTATTCGCTGTGAACGCTCATGGAATTTTTACCTTTCCATGGCGATACGCGGCGACGCCTCAGATCAGGTCATGAATAATATCGACAGCGAATTTTCCATAGTGGACGGCAGCCTGCTCCGCGGCCGCGCGCGTGTAGTAATCATCCTCTTCGTCGAATGATTCACAGAGCATTCGATCGTCCCGATTCGCTGTGTAACGGATGGCCATCATATAGCGCCATTTCGGCCCGGGAGCGCCAGTTCGAACACACTCGCGGGGAGACTCGAATGCCGCGACGTGTATGTACATGCCTCGATACTCCTGGCACAGCCAACTCATTCGTGCTTGCATGGCGAACGCTCGTCAGTGAGCATCTTTGCAACAGCACATACCATCACCAGTAATGATGTGGAATAGGCGAACACACTGAGCCAATGGAGCATTCTGCTCGGTATTTCGCTTCGTCGTTGTCGCCAATCAAATAGCTGAGAGAGGACAAATAGGATAAAACTGGAAGAGTAAACTGCCAACACACGCCCCCCCTCGTAAACGAATAGCGTTTCTCTACAGTCAGTGGTTCAGCGATCCCCGATGAGGAATGGCTCAATAGAAAAGAAGTGGGCTCTCGCAGACCCTGGCTGGCATATGGATTCGCACGCTTCGCGTTGTGTCTTGCGGCAATCTACGCCTCAGTAAGTAGGGCGCAGCGAGAAGATCAAGGAGGCGGCATTGATGACGGTCGCCCCGTAGAGGCCGACGTTTCAACGCAGGTGGCATGGCTGCTTGAAGATCCTGCTCAGTAGTTATACGGAGCTTTCCAACCGTAGTCAATGAGACTATCGCGCGAATCTGCAAGCGGTCTACCCAAGGCGGCGTAGTATTGTTCTGCGCACTCGGATCGGCATGACGCTGTCTTGTAAGGAGAGCCGCTCGAGAGCGCCATGACCTGCGGAGCGGTTGCCATGACCCATGCGGATCATGCACAGCGCTGGCGCCAAGCGACGGTTCGCGCCAGGGTTGGATATCGCTACACGGTAACGGCCGGTGCGGTTGCAAAGGGATGCTGGCTCATGGGGATATTCTGCCAGAGCAGCCGTTCCGCGCGTCGTTCAGTAACCACGCCTGGCGCCAGCGAGCTAAGACTTCAGGCTGGCGTCTGCTCGATCGTGGCCGTTCCACGTCAGGCGCCACGCCATATTTGGGGTCTTCTCCACCAGTCTATGGTCCTGCAGGAGCAGGAGATGGTGGGCTAGCCTGGAAGGGTCGACATTGCAAGAGCCTTGCCAAGCTGGACGTCGGTCATCGAGGCCTGGATCTCGGCTCGTAGCGCCAAGAGGATTCTGTCCAGCAAAGACTTGTCTCGTTGCATCTCGCACCTCGGATCCTATTGGCTTACGCCATGTATTGTTGCTGCGTGGATTGGAGTGCTATGTGGATCCAGAGGTTGCGCTCTCGTGTACCTGGACGAAGACAAAGATGGTCCTATACCGAGGTGGTGTCAACGGTGGTCGCCATTTCGGGAACGTGGAAACGCCGCATTCGCTCAGAACTTGTGGCGATAGTTGATGCGTCCCTTTGTCAGATCGTATGGCGACATTTCGAGCGTGACACGATCCCCGGCAAGAATACGTATGCGATTCTTCTTGAGCCGCCCGGACGAATAGGCCCAAACCTCGAAGCCATTCTCCAGGGTGACACGAAAGCGGTTATCCGGAAGGACTTCCGAAACCTTTCCGCCAAATTCCACCAGTTCTTCTTTAGCCAAGGACGCTCCTTTCTGATTCAGCGAGTGCCACGCGGTAGCGTGGAATGGGTTGCAGCTTGCCGATGCGGGGATGGTTGCAGGCGTATGTGTGCCACTGCGCTTTCCCCTGCGCTACGGGCGGCTTGCCTGGCCTTGGCTTCCGTATGGTGCGTGGCATGCCGCATCGAGACGTTGGCGACGATGCGTTCAGCGCCGTCCTTATACTCGGAGATCATGTAGTTCGCGAACCAGACGCCGGGCTCTTGTTGGATGGGGTAAACCGAAACGGTGAACGGAGTAATGCTGGGATTCAAATTGTTGCTTGTTCGGAAGGCGCTCGATTCCGGAGGGCATGTCCAGCGTTCCCATTTGGTGTGGTACGTGCGTGCCCGGCGATCGGTTGCCATTGCAAAAGCCAGTGTCGCGTCCCGCGTGCCATCGCAGGCGGAGAAACTGGCGTGGGATTGACCGTGCTTGCGCTAGCCAGTACGCCTAGTACATGCGCGCTGGTTACGGAGCGGACGCGCCGCGGGTCGGAGATGATTGCGGCCGATTGTTGCCGCGAAAGGTTCGGGTGTACGCCCGTGCTGCCGCTAATACTCTTCTAATGATGATGTCTGGCGGACGGCGCATTGGGCATCGACTGGTGTCGACACAAACGCATGGTACCACCTGCGGGGATTTCCTGCCTGGAGGGTGCGTCCTAGGCCGGCGGGTACCGCGCATCCGGGGTAATTCCATGGAGTGCCGAATCCATCAGGTCCGATCGCCTTACCGGATCATGCCTCGGTCAGGGGCAGTAGGATGTCGGCATACCAGGCGGAATTCAAGCCCAAGGCTTCGTCCAGTTCAAAGTCCCGCGAGCCCACGTCCAGTCTGGCCGAATGGGTGCCGAGCAGCATCCCCGGCAGCGCGCGCGTGGATGCATCGATCCTGGGTATGCGCATGACCACCGGTGCTCCACTTGTGCCGCGATGCGTCCTCGCATCGGTCAGGAAGTAGCCATGCCCCTGAAAGCGCATGCCGAACGAGGACGAGATGACTTCCTGGCGTACGACGGGCAGATGATGAAGCGTGTCATGGAAACCCAGCGGGAAGCCGACGCTCAGCACCGGAGTGCCTGCTTCGATGCGTTCGTGTGGCCGGTAAAGGTGGGCCGGCGTAAAGGCACGGTAGACCGCTCGACGGCAGAACGGTACGGTCGAGTTCGATCAAGGCCACGTCGATGCCGCCGCCGCGCAGCACGTGCCGGCTTGTCACAATGAACAGTCGCTGGCCTCGTTTGAAGAAAAAGCCGGTGGCGTTGGTCTTTGCCTGTTGAGCTTCGAATGTGGCAACGCACGTGACGGCCAGCAGGATTGGCTCGATCATGATTCGGTGGTCCCCCTCTGCTCGCTCAACAGCATAGTCGGAATGCACCGCGGTTCAGCGCCGCCCAGTTCGATCGCGGTCCTTGCCTGAAAAATATGTGTTGGCGTTGGCATCCATCGACTACAGGCTTGTGCTGTCACCCAAGGCACGACGACCCAAAAGGTTGTGATGGCGGGAGTGTAGACGGTGCAAGAGACCGGTCATGTCTCTCCGTATCTGTGCAAGTCTGCAGCATGTGGCTCGGCGTATCAGCCACCATCGCCGGTCTTTTCGCACGGCACCAGCGACCAGCCTTGCGGACCGCTGTCCTTTGCTTCACGGTAGCTCCAGATTGCGCTGCAGTCCGAGCAGCGGAATGTACTGATCGTGCTCGTGACCGACCGAGGCATCTTGCTTCGACGGGTATCGATGATGCGCAACCCGAGATGTCCAGGGGCACCGGAGGCGTCACTCGCCACAGCGAGACAGTTTGCGCAGAGAAACATACCGACCTCTTGTGCTGAAGGCGTACCACTGTAGCATGCATCGCGGAACAATCCGGCACTCTTTCTCGGACGTCTTCAGCGCATTGGCTTGTGACGGACCTGGCGAGTACGTATCGATCGCCGTGAGATCTTCATTGACCGCGATGCGGCATGCCTGTATAAGAATAAATGCAGGATCTTCAAGCGTAACCTCGAAGCGTTAGGTACACGCCCCGGCGGCGCCACTTTCTCTCCATGTTTCCTCCTTGATTGTCATGCCTCGCCCGCTTTTTCGGCTCGGCGAGAATTCTTAAGGGGTCCTCACATGGAAACCGGTACTGTAAAGTGGTTTAACGATTCAAAGGGTTTTGGCTTCATTACGCCTGATGCAGGCGGAAACGACCTGTTCGCTCATTTTTCCGAAATTCAGGGGAACGGGTTCAAGTCGCTCCAGGAAGGCCAGAAAGTGCGCTATGTGGCTGGCGTAGGCCAGAAGGGCCCGGCCGCGACCAAGATCGAACCGATCTAAGCCGACCGTTCAAGGTGCGCAAGAAGCCCCGCCAGGAAAGCCGGCGGGGCTTTTTCTTTATTGGTTCACCGTGATGGGTGCGGAAGGAGTAGAGTCGGAAACAGGTCTTGAAGTCGGAGACTCCCCCGAAACTCCAGGATCGCCAGTCATGCACAGCAACCTCGCCATCCAGTTTTCTCTGCACGCTGTTCGCCGATGGCAAGGGCCTTGCCTATCACGTGTCTGTCAGCTTCCGCGACAGCACTCATGCCGGGGGCATCCAGTTCACCAGCTTTTTCGGCACGGGAAGACGTTCTTTTACCGTACGAAGCACCGATAGCAATCTGCCGTCGGCAACTGACCAGACCTCCGAAGTGCTGTGTCGAATCGCGATCGGCCAGGTCGTACGAGATCATCTCTATGAGAAGGCCACCGAGGGAGAGCATCTGCTGGATCCGGATGCATTGCCATTGGAGGGGGAACTCAGACCCGTGGGAACCGGCAATAGCGCAAAGCCGCCACAGCGACGCTGGCCCGGCTAGAGCGATTGATACGGTCGGCCATGCCGCGCAGAGCGAGGGGTGAGGTGGCTGGGGGCCAGTAGTGTTCTGCGCCGCGATCAAGCCATCAATGTTCTGCTACCCTTCCTGATGGCCGCCCCCTCGCGAGACCCAGGCCGCGCCGGCGAAGGAGGAACGCCGCGTCTCCTTTCCGCTATATTCCGATCGTGGCCGACGTTGGAAGCTTGCGCTGATAATCGACGGCACCGAAAGCAAAGCAAGTTGGGGAGCGCAAGCTGCCGTTCGGCAGTGCAAGACGGGTGGTCCGGAAGTCTGTACCCGTGAAGGTGTCGCCAGGTTTTCCAAACTATGTTCCCGTTCTGGCTCAGGTGCCAGCATGCGTGAACTCTCGGCAAATTGGCCCGAAAAGCGAACCTCCCGATGAGTTGGAAGGTTTCCCGGAAACCCATACGGCACAACGGTTTCAGGCTGATTGATAGGGGCCAAAAGCTGAGCTTTCCATACTTTGTTCCCGACAGACAGCCAGTGCTTCATGCTGGACCGGCGAGAGCTTCGTCAGCAGCGCGGAATCCGCGGCAGGGGCATCTCGGGTGCCATCGTCGACACGTTGGTCATGCATCGGAGGAAACCTCCTGTCGGGATCGATGGCATTGATGAGCCCCAGATAGGCATCGGTCTCCGCGCCTTGCGGGCGAAGCGCAATCTCGATCCCGTCACACCTTCCTGACGAACTCCGATTTCAGGCTCATGGCACCAAAGCCATCGATCTTGCAGTCGATATCGTGGTCACCGTCAACCAGGCGAATGTTCTTCACCTTGGTGCCCATCTTGACCACACCGGCCGATCCCTTCAGCTTGAGATCCTTGATGACTGTGACGGTATCCCCATCCTGCAATACGTTGCCGGCTGAATCGCGATAAACCCGGGCTTCCGCTTCGGCCGGTGCCGATGCCTGCGCCGACCATTCATGAGCGCATTCCGGGCAAATATAGAGACCCCCATCCTCATAGGTGAACTCGGAATGACATTTCGGGCAGGAGGGTAACGCGCTCATGGATAATCCTTGGGTACCTGGTGAAGGCCGGAAGTATACCGGCCGGTTCGGCGGCCAGGCTGAGTACGACAACTGGGCCAGCCAGGGTGCCACCGGGCTTGAGCGCGAGGTTACCGGTCCGTCCACGCCGGCGCCCCGCGCGCGGCGCTTCCGCTGCCGAGCACTTCGATCAGATACTCGACGAACGACGCGATCCGCGATGAAATCGCCGTGTTGCGGTAGTAGACCGCATGCACCGGCTGCCGCACGTCCTGCGTTTGGCGCGCAAGGACCTGCACGAGGCGCCCGGACTCGCGGTCCTGCGCGGTCATGAAATCCGACAGGCAGACGATGCCTGAGCCGTCGAGCGCAAGTTGCCGGAGCGTTTCACCGCTCGACGACCACACGGCCGGCGCGATCCGGTACGGTTCCCCGTCCGCGCCAAGTATCGGCCACACGTTCAGCGACTCGGGCTGGTTGAAGCCGAGCAGAGCATGCCCGCCAAGGTCGTCGGCCTTGCGCGGATGGCCATGTGCGTCGAGATAGGCGGGACTGGCGAGAATGCGCACCCGGCTATTGCCGATCAGCCGGCTATGCAGCGTCGAATCCTTCAGGCGGCCGATCCGGATCGCCACGTCGGTGCGCCGCTCGAGCAGGTCGATGATGCCTTCGTTGCTGTTCAGCTCCAGTTCCACCTGCGGATAGCGCTCGCGGTAGCCGCGCACGAGCGGCACGATCACGTGCAGCATGAACGGCGTCGCGGCGTCGACCCGCAAGCGCCCGGACGGCTTCTCGCGCCGCGCCAGCATCTGTTCCTCGGCGCTTTCGACCGAGTCGATGATCGCCCGCGCATTCTGCAGGAATGCCCGGCCTTCCTCGGTCAATTCCAGGCGGCGCGTGGTCCGGCGCAGCAGCGTGGTTTTCAGCTTTTCCTCGAGCCGCGCGAGCGTGCGGCTGGTGGCCGACACGGTCAGGTCCAGCTGCTGCGCGGCGGCGGTGATCGAGCCGGTGTCGACCACGGTCGCAAACGCCTGGATTTCGTCGAGCGTGATGTTCATTGTTGATCTGAAATCAAGACAGTCTGGTTTATAGACGACTTTTTGAGCGAAAGTAAAGCGGGCACACTGGCGTGCGGCAAGGTGCTTGGCGTACCCGGTGATCGGCGCGATCGCGCAGCGGCACCAGGCGACGCCGGCCCGGTAGTGCTGGCCTGGGCGCTGCAACTCGGCTACTCGGTGATCCCGTCGTCCACCAGGTGCGAGAACCTCGCCAGCAACCTGCTCGCGAACGCCCTTCGGCGGCGTTGCGCAAGGCCTCACCGATTCCCCCGCGCTGGCCCCGGCCGCAGCCTGAACCCCGCCATTGCAGGGGCTTCTCTACCTCCAGCTCCCTCCTGCGGCCGGTCGCTGTAGCTGGCCGGATACACCTCCCTCCCTCTTTCCTCCCGGAATGACGCCGCCGGCTGTGCCACCAGTCGCGGCCCGGGCGCCGCCGCGCCATAATAGCCGCCGCGTCCCCACTGCAAACCAGGAGAAATCAGTGAAACAAACCAAGACTTGCTGCCTGCTCGCCGTCGTTGCCGCGCTTGGCATGGCTGGCTGCGCCACCGAATCCTCGACCGCGTTGCCGGTCCAGAAGGTGGAAAGCGCCAGCCGCCCGTACAACGGCGTGCGCACGCCTATTGCGGTAGGCAAGTTCGACAACCGCTCGAACTACATGCGTGGTGTTTTTTCGGACGGCATCGATCGCCTGAGCGGCCAGGCCAAGACCAGCCTGGTCACCCACCTGCAGCAGACCAACCGCTTCAACGTGCTGGAGCGTGAAAACCTGGACGAGATCAGGCGCGAGGCAACCATCAAGAACCAGGCGCAGCGCCTGAAGGGGGCGGACTTTGTCGTCACCGGCGACATCACCGAATTTGGCCGCAAGGAAGTCGGCGACGTGCAGCTGTTCGGCATCCTTGGCCGGGGCAAATCCCAGGTGGCCTATGCCAAGGTCAACCTGAACATCATCAACATCTCGACCTCGGAAGTGGTTTATTCAACCCAGGGCGCGGGTGAATACACGCTGTCGAACCGCGAAGTGATCGGCTTCGGCGGCACCGCCAGCTATGACTCGACGCTGAACGGCAAGGTCATGGACCTGGCCATGCGCGAGGCCATCAACAACCTCGTGGCTGCCATCGAGAACGGGGCGTGGAACCCGGGTCAGAGATAACCATTCCATTACCAAAATGAAAACAATGATGATGCAAACGGTCACGCTGCGCAGGGCAGCGTTATGGTCTGTCGCTGGCAGTATCCTGCTTGCCGGCTGCGCGGCCCCACAGCCCATGTATCAGTGGGAGGGGTACCAGGCCCAGGTCTACGAATATTTCAAGGGCGAGTCCCGGGAGGCGCAAGTTACGGCGCTGGAAGCGGGCTTGCAGAAGATCCAGGCCAAGGGCGGCGCCGTGCCGCCGGGCTACCATGCCCAGCTTGGCATGCTGTACCTCAACCTTGGCAAGCCGGACCAGATGGTCAGCGCATTCCAGACCGAGAAAACCCTTTTCCCCGAAGCCACGCCGTACATGGATTTCCTGCTGCGTAACGTCAAGAGCGACAGCCGCACTGAAATCAAGGCGGACGCCGCCAAGGCCGCGCCCGCGGCAGGGAGTGCCAAATGATGCGCCGGATCCTGACCTATATCGCCAGCGTGGGTGTCGTGCTGCTGTTCGCCGGTTGCGCGGTGCAGAACAAGCAGGTGGACTACTCCGCGTTCAAGGCCAGCCGTCCCCGCTCGATCGTGGTGCTGCCGCCGCTGAACGAGTCGCCGGACGTCAAGGCCACCTATGCCATGCTGTCGCAAGCGACGGTCCCGCTGGCGGAATCGGGCTACTACGTGTTGCCGGTCGCAGTGGTTGAAGAGACGTTCCGGCAGAACGGCCTGACCGTGCCGGCTGACATCCATTCCGTGCCGGTGGCCAAGCTGCGCCAGATCTTCGGGGCCGACGCCGCGCTGTACGTGACCGTCACCGAGTATGGTTCGAAATACCAGATCATCAGCAGCGTGACCCGCGTGGCCGCCAACGCCAAGCTGGTCGATCTCAAGACGGGCGACGTCCTGTGGAGCGGTACGGCCGTGTCAGCCACCGACAGCTCCAGCGGTGGCGGCGGACTGATCGGCATGCTCATCAATGCGGCGGTGACGCAGGTCATGAACCACACGTTCGATGCCAGCTACAGTGTGGCGGGCACCGCCAGCTACCGGCTGCTGTCTGCCGGCCAGCCTGCCGGCATTCTCTACGGGCCGCGCTCGCCCAAGTACCAGTCTGACTGACCTCAGGCAAAACGGACCGGTGCCATGTGCCGGTCCGACCATGCGATCTCTCCTGATCTGGTGCCTTGGTCCCGTGCCTTGATCGCGTGTCTTGAAATCTCCAACGCTCCCCACTCGCCGGTCCCAGGCCTCCGTTTGAGGCATACTGCACGCACCCGCGTGCGCGACCCCCGTCCCGCAGCGCCCCCATCGACTCACACGAATGCACCGGCGCAGTCCCCGCGCGCGCCGGGTCCTCGCCATGCAAAACGTCGGAAGACTTGTCCGCAGCGCCAGCCTGAGTGGCTTCATCGAGCTGACGGAGTCGCTCGGGCATGATCCCGGGGCCTTGCTGCGCAAGGCCGGGCTGTCCGCGCGGCTGCTCAGGGACCCGCAGGCGCTGATTCCCAGCCAGGCGCTGCGCGAGTTGCTGGAGCTGGCCGCCAGCGCCACCGGTACGGAGGATTTTGCGCTGCGGCTGGCGGCGCGCCGCACGCTTTCCAACCTGGGGCCGATCAGCCTGGTGCTGAAGGAGGAGCCATCGCCGAGGCAGGCGCTCGATGCCTTGTGCCGCTACCTGAAGCTGATCAGCACTTCGCTGGTCATGCGCATCGAGGAGACCGGGCAGACCGTGGTCATCCGCGAAGACCTGCTGCCGGGGCCGGGCGCGCCAACGCGGCAGGCGATGGAGTTGAGCGTCGCCATGATGTTCCGGATCCTGCGCGAGCTGATCGGGCCGCAGTGGCGGCCGCAGCAGGTCTGCTTTACGCACCGGCCGCCGGCGGATATGGCGGCGCACCGCGCATTCTTCGGCCGCAACCCGATGTTCAACCAGTCGTTCAATGGCATGGTCTGCGCGACGGCCGACCTGGACACGCCGCGCACGCCCGACCATTCCGGGGCCATCCAGCTGGCACGGGACTACCTCGAGGCATCGCTGCGCCAGCGCGGCGAGGGCATGCGCGAGGCGTGCCGCGAGCTGATCATGGCGCTGTTGCCCGGCGGACGCTGTACCGCCCAGCAGGTGGCGCGGCATCTTCGGGTGGACCGCCGCACGCTGCATCGCCATCTCATCGTCGATGGGCTGACCTTCTCGGACTTGCTCGACGAGGTTCGTACCGAGCTGGTCAAACGGCACCTGCAGGAGAGCGACCTGCCGCTCGGCGAGATCGCGGGGCTGCTCGGATTCTCGAACCAGAGCAGTTTCAGCCATTGGTTTCGCGCGAGCTTCGGCTGCAGCGTCACGCAATGGCGCTTGCAGGCAGCCGTGTCGGGTGGCCAGCCAGCAGCGGAGCGCGCTGGCACGGGGCGCCGGCGCGCGGGAACTGCCGTCAGTCGGCAATAAGCACGATTTTTCCCATATGCTGGCTGCGCTCGATGTAGGCATAGGCCTCGCCGATCGCATCCATCTGGAAGGTGCGGTCGATCGGCAGGCGCAGCTTGCCTTCGCGGAAGAAGTGCATCAGGTCGCGCGCGCAGGCCTGCACGCAGGCGAGGCGTTCGGCCTCGGTGCGCGTGCGGAAGGTGGCGCCGATCAGCTTCAGCCGGTTAAGCCATAGCAAGTTGAGATCGACCTGGGCCGTACTGGCGCCGCCGAGGCGCGCCAGGTTCACCAGCCGGCCCTTGACCGCCAGGCTCTTGATGTGGTCTTCGAAGACCGTGCCGCCGATGGTATCGATGATGACGTCGACGCCACGCCCGTCGGTGGCGGCCATGATGGCCTCGACCTGCGATTCGCTCGATGCATTGACGCCGACATCGACGCCATAGCCTGCCAGCCGCTCCAGCTTGGCCGCCGAGCGCGACGATGCGATCACCTTCGCGCCGAGCGCGGAGGCGGCCATCACCGCGGCCATGCCGACCCCGCCCGAGGCGCCGTTGATGAACACCGTCTCGCCGGCCTTGAGCTCGCCGTTGCTGACCAGCGCGTCATGGGCGGTGATGAACACATTGGGGAATGCGGCCGCGTCGACCCACGATACCTCCGGCGGCACCGGCATCAGCGCCAGCGGCGCCGCGATGACGTACTGGGCATGACAGCCACGCCCATGGCCCATCACCCGGTCACCTTCGCGCCAGCCGCGGACCTGCGCGCCGACGCTGGCGACCTCGCCCGCGAATTCCACGCCGGCGGTCATCGGGGCACCGGTGCGGTGTTCCCGCATGTACTTGATTTCGCCATAGTTGATGCCGGATGCGCGTACGCGCACCAGCACCTCGCCGGGGCCGGGTTGCGGCGTGGGGATATCTTGCACGGCCAGCTGGCCACCCTCCGCGCGCGGTAGTACTCGTACTGCTTTCATGCTGTCTCCTGACAGGGATTGTGCTGGCAGGGCCGAGGCAGGCGCCCCGGCTGCCGTCATTCCGGCTTGAACTGAATCGAACGCAGCAGCTTGCCCTGGCGCTCGTAGGACTCGCGCACGTCTCTGGCAAGCTCATCCGTAGTGGCCGGCGTGCCGATCTCCATGCCCAGCTCTTCGATCTTGCGCTGCAGCGCGGGCGATTTCATGGCCGCGAGCGTGGCCTCGCGCACCTTGGCGACCACTGCCGGCGGCACGCCCGGCGCCGCCCACAGCCCCATCCAGCCCACCTCGCTCAGGTCGGGATAGCCCAGCTCGGCAAACGTGGGAACGTTCGGCAGCGCGGCGAGCCGCTGCGGGAAGGCCACCGCGAAGGCCCGCAGCTTGCCCGCCTTGATGAACGGCATGGACGTCGCCGGACCGTCGAACATCAGCGGAACCTGCCCGCCCATGATGTCCTGCAGCGCGGGCGGCGAGCCCTTGTAGCTGACCGCGCCGGTATCGAGCCCCGCCAGCCGGTTGAACTGGACGCCGATGGTGTGGCCGCGCAGGCCGATGCCGAAGTTCGCGATATCGACCTTGCCCGGATTCGCCTTTACGTACGTGACCAGCTCGGCGAGGTTCTTCGCGGGAAGACCGGGATTGCCGACCAGGACCAGGCCCTGGCGCGTGAGCTGGACCAGCGGGACGATGTCCTTGAACGGGTTGTAGGACACCTTGATCGCTTGCGGCACCTCCGAGGCGATGCCCTTCTGGATCAGCAGCAGCGTATAGCCGTCACGCGGCGCGGACAGCAGGCTTTGCACGGCGATGGTTCCCGCCGCGCCGGACTTGTAGTCGACGATCACGGGCTGCCCGAGCGGCCGTTGCAGTTCATGGGCAAAGAGCCGTGCCAGGATGTCAGCGGTGCCGCCGGGGGGCGCGCCGACGAGTATCCGCACCGGCTTGGTCGGCCACTCGGTGGCCGGCGCGGCGCGCACCGCCTGGGCGGCCGGCAGCAGTGCGCCGAGGGCAAGCGCGAGCACGACCGCGCGGCGCCGGGTCTGGGGGAAGCGTTTCATGTTTGTCTCCGTTTCTCTGTGTCCCCTCGGCCCTGTCGGCGGGCCGTGTCGGCGGGGGAGTGCGGCTTACTGGGTCTTGCGCAGGAAGCCCTGGGTAGCGCCGTTGCGGTTGGGCGCGAAGCCGTTGGCCCGCAGCGACTCTTCCACCGTGTCGTAGAACACGCCGATCCGGCAGATCTCGCGCGCCTCTTTGGCGGTGGCGATGTCACGGCCCAGTTCGCGGGAGATGCGCACCAGTTGCTCGATCTGGTCCACGGATCCCTGCTTTGCGGTGCGGCGCGGGTTCCACAGCACGTCCTCGGTGCCGCAGCGCACGTGCAGGCCCATGGCAATGCCCATGGTATTGACCGGCAGCACGTTGCGCACATTGCTCTCGACCGTCACCACCGCGCCGTCCGGCACCGCGCGCATGAAGTTGGCCAGGCTGTAGACGCTGGGCGTGTCCATGCCGCCGCCGATCGCCACCCAGTTGATGTTCAGCGGGCCCTTGTAGAAACCGCGCCGCATCAGCCGCTCCACCGACTCCAGGCTGTTGATGTTGTAGCACTGGAATTCGCTCTGGATGCCGGCGGCGGTCAGCCGGCGCACATGCTCTTCCACCCAGCCCGGATTGGCGGGCACCGTCATGTTCTTGTAGGCGTCGAAGAGCGCCATGTCCTGGCGCGAGGTGCCGTGGAAGTCAGCGTCTTCCGCATGGTCGGTGACGTTCATCTGCGAGGTATTGACCGTCACCGTGACCTGGTCCGGCGTGGGATCCAGGTCGGCCAGCATGTGGCGGGTGTCGTCCGACAGCCACTTGGCTGCCTGCCCTTCATCCTCCGGCGCGAAGGAAATCGAGCCGCCCACCTGGATGATCATGTCGGGCACCGCGGCGCGCACGCCGGAAATCAGTTCGTTGAACTTGGACAGGCGCTTGGAGCCCTTGCCGTCCAGTTCGCGCACATGCAGGTGCAGCACGGTGGCGCCGGCGTTGTAGCAGTCCACGGCCTTCTGGATCTGTGCCTCCATGGTGACCGGAATGTCTTCCGGGAAATCGGAAGGCAGCCAGCCGGGGGCATACGGTGCGGCCGTGATGATCAGCGGCTGCTGGTTTTCGGGAAAGAGGTGGCCGTCGAGGAAGTTCATGGGGAGTCTCCGGGTCGGAAGGCGGCTTCGGTTCAGTAGGGGATGTCGCCGACGATGGCTGCGCGCTCCATCTTGCGCGGCGCGGGAAAGTAGTCGTTGAGCGCGTAGTGCTGCGTGCAGCGGTTGTCCCACACGGCGACGTCGCCCCGCTGCCACGACCAGCGCACCTGGTATTCGGGAATGGTGGCGCGGCTGATCAGGTAGTTGAGCAGCAGGGCCGCGCCGGGCGCCTTGTCGATGCCGTGCCGCACATTGGCCGGCGTGCTGTAGTTGGTGAAGTAGGTCGAGAAGCCGGCACCGACGAACAGCACCTTTTCGCCGGTTTCCGGGTGCGTGCGCACGACCGGATGCTCCACGGGCGGATGGTCCTGCGCGAGCTTCGCGCGCGCCTCGGGCGTCATGACCGCGCCGAAGCTCTGCTCGATGCTGGCGCGGGCACGAAGCCCGTCGACCTTCGCCTTGATGTCGTCGGGCAGTTCCTCATACGCCTTCACCATGTTGACCCAGATGGTGTCGCCGCCGATGTCGGGGCATTCGATGCAGCGCAGTACCGCGCCCATGGCCGGATTGGGACGCCACAGGCCGTCGCAGTGGTAGTTGTTCTCGTAGCTGTGCGGGTTGTCGCTGCGATAGACACGCACCAGGCCAGGATGATCCGGATCGCTGCCGACCACGGGGTGGTCTTCCAGCTTGCCGAAGGCGCTGGCGAACGCCACGTGCTCGGCACGCGTGATGTCCTGCTTGCGGAAGAAGAGCACGCGATGCCTGAGCAGCGCTGCCTTGATGTCGGCGAACAGCGCGGGATCGCGCGCCGCGTCGCCGAGATGGATGCCCGTGATTTCGGCACCGATGGCCGGGGTGATCTGCCTGATCTCCATGTCATGTCTCCAGCAGTGATTGGATCTGCGTACAGGTTCAGGGCCTGCTTGGAGATGGAGTATCGGGCGATCGAAGCGGACCCGCTTGCTTTACGGGGACATTCGTTTGTTAATTTGGGACATGCGGAGCGCGCTTCGCCTGGCGGCGTGCCGCTTGATCAAGGCCACGTATCGACTGCTGACCTTTCCTCGCGAGATCTGTGCAAAAGGCTCGCTTTCCGGCGCACGCTAGTGATATGGCCTTGCATCACGCACGCGGCCGCCGCCGCTGCGCGGCATCACTGCTCCGGCTTCTGTTGCTTGTCGCCGAACGGGCTGCGCAGATGCACATCCCCGTCAAGACGATGGATATGCAATTCGGCCTGATGCCGCCTGGCCACGTTCCAGCCGGCCGCGATTGCCGCTTCCATGGTCGGAAACCGCTGGGGCTTGATATCGAGGCCGCTGAATTCCAATGTCCAGCCATGTTCCGCGGGCAGAACACGAATGATGCGCGATTGCATGATGACCTTTTTAGAGATACCGCTACGTAAGGCGGCCGCCGTCATTCTGCGGTCGAAATGCAATCCCCTTCACTTAAAGGCGGGTTTGGCATAGGCTAGGTCCGTACCAAGGTACGGAGTCAAGCGATGGAGCAAACACTGACGATCGGGAAGCTGGCCAAGGCGGCTGGCGTTGGCGTGGAGACGGTACGGTACTACCATCGCTGCGGGCTGCTGCCGGTGCCAGAGCGCGCCCATGGCGCAATTCGCCAGTATTCGCAACAGAGCCTGCAGCGGATGCATTTCATCCGCCAGGCACAGTCGCTCGGGTTCACGCTGGATGAGATCCGGGGACTGCTGCAGCAGAAGCATGGCCGGTGCAGCACGGCCCGAGCACTGGCCGAGCGCAAGCTCAGCCTGGTGGAGGAAAGGCTGAGGGATTTGCGCGGGATGCGCGCGGAACTAAAGATCCTGATCGGACAATGCCACGCCAATGGCACCGAGGATTGCTGCCCCTTGATGAACACCTTGTCTGCGAACGGCAACCCGGAAAACGGGCGCGCCGCGGCATTGCGGGGCCGGTGACGCAAGCCTGCTGACCGAGAAGGTCAGGGCATGCGGCGTGTCACGCCTGCCACGACGCGGCCTTGTCCCCCGACTTGCCATAGCGCTCCCGCGCCGCGCGCACGACATCGGAAGGCAGCTTGCCGTCATCGGCCAGCGCCCGCAGCGCCGCGACCACGACAGAATGGCGGTCCACCTCGAAGAACGCGCGCAACGCCTGCCGCGTGTCGCTGCGCCCGAAGCCGTCGGTGCCCAGCGTGACATAGCGCCCCGGCACGCACGCGCGGATCAGCTCCGGCACCGCGCGCACATAATCGGTGGCGGCGATCACCGGGCCGTTCGACCCTGCCAGCGCTGTTTCGACATACGAGCGGGCATGCTGGTCGTTCAGGCGGTTGCTGCGTTCCACGGCGATCGCGTCGCGCTGCAGCTCGGTGAAACTGGTCACGCTCCAGACCTGCGCCACCACGCCCCAGTCGTCTTCGAGCAGGCGCGCGGCGGCGATCACCTCGGGCAGGATGGCGCCCGCGCCGAGCAGGTCGACCTGGCTGGCATCGCGCCGTTCGGGCGTAAGCGAGTACATGCCCTTCAGGATGCCGTCGCGCACGGCATCGGCCGGCTGCGGCATCGACGGCTGCGCATAGTTCTCGTTGCCGACGGTGACGTAGTAGAAGACGTCGCGCTGCTGCTCGCCCATCTCGCGCATGCCATGCTCCACGATCACTGCCACTTCATAGGCAAAGGCGGGATCCCACGCGCGGCAGTTGGGGATGGTCGACGCGGCCAGGTGGCTGGTGCCGTCCTGGTGCTGCAGCCCCTCGCCGCCGAGCGTGGTCTTGCCCGAGGTGGCGCCGATCAGGAAGCCGCGGGCGCGCTGGTCGGCAGCGGCCCAGATCAGGTCGCCGATGCGCTGGAAGCCGAACATCGAGTAGTAGATGTAGAAGGGCAGCATCGGCAGGTCGTGCACGCTGTAGGCGGTGGCCGCGGCGATCCATGACGAGATCGCGCCGGCTTCGGAGATGCCTTCTTCCAGGATCTGCCCGCCGGTGGATTCGCGGTAGTACAGCATCGAACCCAGGTCTTCCGGCTCATAGCGCTGGCCCAGCGGCGAATAGATGCCGACCTGCCGGAACAGGTTGGCCATGCCGAAGGTGCGTGCCTCGTCAGCAACCACCGGCACGATGCGCGGCCCCAGCGCGGTGTCCTTGAGCAGGCTGCCGAGCATGCGCACCACGGCCATGGTGGTCGACATTTCCTTGCCGTCCGCGGCCAGTGCGAAGCCGGCCCACTGGCCGGACGGCGGCACCGTGAGCGCGGTGGTCGCGGCCTGCCGGCGCCGCGGCAGGTAGCCGCCGAGCGCGGCCCGGCGTGCGTGCAGGTAGCGCATTTCCGGGCTGTCGTCGGCGGGTTTGTAGAAGCGCAGGTTGGCGACGTCGTCGTCCGACAGCGGCAGCTGGAAGCGGTCGCGGAAGGCCTTCAGGTCTTCCAGCTCCAGCTTCTTCTGCTGGTGCGTGGTCATGCGCCCCTGGCCAGCCGTGCCCATGCCGAAGCCCTTCATGGTCTTGGCCAGGATCACGGTGGGCTGGCCGCGGTGGCCCATGGCGCGTGTGTAGGCGGCGTGCAGCTTGCGCAGGTCGTGGCCGCCGCGGCGCAGGCGGTCGATGTCGTCGTTGCTCAGGTGCGCGGCGAGTGCGGCGAGCTCGGGGTTCTGCTGGAAGAAATGCTCGCGGTTGTAGGCGCCGTCGTTGGCGGAGAAGGTCTGGAACTGGCCGTCGACGGTCTGCGCGAAGGCCCGCACCAGCGCGCCGGAGCGGTCGCGGGCGAACAGCTCGTCCCAGTCCGAGCCCCACAGCACCTTGATCACGTTCCAGCCGGCGCCGGCGAACAGCGCTTCGAGCTCATCGACGATGCGGCCGTTGCCGCGCACGGGCCCGTCGAGCCGCTGCAGGTTGCAGTTGATGACGAAGACCAGGTTGTCGAGCTGCTCGCGCGCGGCCAGCGACAATGCGCCGATCGACTCGGGCTCGTCCATCTCGCCATCGCCGAAGAAGCCCCAGACCTTGCGCGACGACGCCGGCTGCAGCCCGCGGTTCTGCAGGTAGCGCATGAAGCGCGCCTGGTAGATCGAATTGATGGGGCCGATGCCCATCGAGCCGGTCGGGAACTGCCAGAAGTCCCGCATCAGCCAGGGATGCGGGTAGGAGCACAGGCCCGGCCCGCCGATCTCGCGCCGGTAGTGCTGCAGGTGGGTCTCGTCGAGGAAACCCTCCAGGTAGGCGCGGGCGTAGACGCCGGGGGCCGAGTGCGGCTGGAAGTAGACCAGGTCGCCGCCCTGTTCGGCGCTGTCGCCGCGGAAGAAGTGGTTGAATCCGACTTCGAACAGATCGGCCGCGGAGGCATAGCTGGCGATATGGCCGCCCAGTTCGCCATAGGCGCGGTTGGCGCGCACCACCATGGCCAACGCATTCCAGCGCAGCGCGGCGCCCAGCCGGGCTTCGATCTCCAGGTCGCCAGGGTAGGGCGGCTGCGCCTGCACGGGGATGGTATTCACATAGGCGCTCGGGCCGGCGCCGGGCGGCGGCAGGCCCTGCGCTGCGGCATGCGCCGCCAGGCGCCGCAGCAGGAAGCTGGCGCGCGCGCTGCCGGCATGCGCCAGCACGCCTTCGAGCGCGTCCAGCCATTCGCGCGTTTCCTGGGGATCGCTGTCCTCGTTGGCCGAAGGCAGCGCGAGCATCGATTGCACACCGTTTGCCAGGTTGGTCATGGCACCGCTCCTGTCCATGTTGCTTGTCTGTGGCGGCATGTCAGTCACGCTCGCCGATGCCAACAAGATTACGCCTGGAGCCGCAGAGAATGTGTCTGAATTTCCTTGCCAGAAGCGGGTATCGCAGTATAAAAATTCTCAATAGATGCCAAAATCCGGAATTGTTACATCATGAACGACACCTCGCTCAGGCTCGATCGCATCGATATCGCCATCCTCAATCAGCTGCAGCAGAACGCCCGCATCACCAATGCCGAGCTGGCGCGCGCCGTGAACCTGTCGCCGACGCCTTGCTTCAACCGCGTCAAGGCGCTGGAGAAAATGGGATTGATCAAGCAGCAGGTCACATTGCTGAATGCCGAGGCGCTGGGCCTGCGCATCAATGTGTTTATCCAGGTCAGCCTGGAAAAACAGGTGGAAGACGCGCTGCGCCGCTTCGAGGCGGCAATCGACAAGCGGCCCGAAGTGATGGAGTGCTACCTGATGACCGGCGATGCGGACTACCTGCTGCGCGTTGTCGTGCCCAGCATGCAGAGCCTGGAGCGCTTTATCCTGGAGCATCTGACCAAGATCCCTGGCGTGTCCAATATCCGGTCGAGCTTCGCGCTGAAGCAGGTGCGGTACCGCACGGCGCTGCCGCTGCCGGCGGGCGGATTGACCTTGAGCCTGGCGGAAGAAGAGGGCGAATAGCCTGCTGCGGGCTACGGCGCGCCACGCTCCTCGTTGCCGCCATCCACCGCGAATTCCGACAACGCCACCTCGCGGAAATGCCGAACCACCGGGGTGTCGTGCGCCGGCAGCCAGGTGAGCGCCAGGCCGATACCGGCACTGTCCGGATAACCCGCCAGGTCGCGGATCACCATGCGGTCGTTGGCAAAGCGCTGCATGATCGACGGCACCAGGGCCACGCCCAGCCCGCTCTCCACCAGCGCCAGCACGGTCTGCACCTGCGTGGCCTCCTGCGTGACGCGCGGCTGGAAGCCGGCCACCTGGCACGCCGACAGCGCGGCGCTGCGCAGGCCCGACGCTTCGGCCTGCTCGTACATGACAAAGCGCTCCTGCGCGAGGTCGGCCAGCGTCAGCGCGGGCTTGCCCGCCAGCGGGTGGCTGCGCGGCAGGGCGGCGACAAAGCGGTCGCGCTCCAGCAGCGCCAGCGCGGTATTGCCCGGCGTCAGCAGCGGCGTGCGCACCAGGCCCACGTCCAGCGCCTCGTCTTCCAGCCATTGCATGATGCGGGTCGAGGTCGCTTCGCGCAGCACCAGTTCGACGCCGGGGTATTCATTGCGGAAGCGCGTCACCAGCCGTGGCAGCAGGTGCGAGGTCGTGGTGCCGACAAAGCCCACCCGCAAGATGCCGGCCATGCCGCTGCTGGCCGACTGCACCAGCTCGCTGAACTGGCCGGCGTGGAACAGGATGCGCCGGGCCTCGGCCAGCGCGGCGCGGCCGGTCTCGGTCAGCGTGACGCCGCGCGGCTCGCGCACGAACAGGGTGGCGTCGAGCTCGGACTCGAGCTTCTGGATCGAGACCGTCAGCGCGGGCTGGGCGATATGCAGGCGCTCTGCCGCGCGGCGGAAATTGAGGGTCTCGGCCAGCACGACGAAGTGCCGGATGCGGCGCAGTTCCATGGGGTCAGCGGGGATGCGGGAGCCACATCTTAGTGCGCCGCGCGCCCCCCGGGCAACCGCGCGCGCCGGGTGGGTCGATAAACAGCGCTTATCGATCGCGCGGCAAACGATATTGGACGCCGGTTCCGCGGCGTCGCTACACTCGATTGCAAGCTGCCGTGCAGCAACAGATTCCGTATCAAGGAACACTCAAGGAACACAACGGAGACAGCCGGCCGGGCGCAGGCCGATCGCGCCGATCGCGCCCGCCGCGCCTGACCAGGCCTGGACCGACAGGAGCCTCATGCACAGCATTGCATCGCTCGACGACCTGCGCGCGCTTTGCGCCGCGCCCGCCGCCGTGAGCGAGTATTTCCCCATCGGGCAGGACGCCATCGATACCTTCGCCGAGCTGACGCATGACCGGCAGTGGATCTACGTGGACCCCGAGCGCGCCGCGGCGGATTCGCCATACGGCTGCACGGTCGCGCACGCCTTCCTGATCGTGTCGATGGTGTCGGCGGCGTTCGGGCAGTGCTTTACCTTTCCGGGCCGCAAGCTGGCGCTGAACTATGGCTTCGACCGGCTGCGCTTCACCGGCCCGGTGCCGGCCGGCGCGCGCGTGCGCGGCGCGTTCACGCTGCAGCAGCTCGACGAAGTCCGCCCCGGTGAAGTGCGCTGCCACTGGAAAGTAGAGATGCAGGTCGAAGGCAGCGAGCGGCCGGCCATGGTGGCGACCTGGCTGGTGCAGATGCGCTTCTGAAGTTCCCCAATATCAATCCCAAGCAGGACGAGACTCCCATGAGCATCAAAGGCAAGGCATATATCGTCGGGGCCTACGAGCACCCGACCCGCAAGGCGCCGGACAAGTCGGTGGCGCAGCTGCACGCGGAATCCGCGCGCGGCGCGCTGGCCGATGCCGGCCTGACCCTGGCGGACGTGGATGGCTACTTCTGCGCCGGCGATGCGCCGGGGCTGGGCGCCACCAACATGGTCGACTACCTCGGCCTGAAGGTGCGCCACGTGGACTCCACCGACACCGGCGGCTCCGCCTACCTGGTGCATGTCTCGCACGCCGCGCAGGCCATTGCCGCCGGCAAGTGCAACGTGGCGCTGATCACGCTGGCGGGCCGGCCGCGCTCCGAAGGCTCGACCGGCACGCAGGCGCGCAACTGGGGCGCCAACCTGCCGGACGCCCCGTTCGAGGCGCCGTTCAATCCCGTCACCGTCAACCTGTACGCGATGGTGGCGATGCGCCATATGTACGAGTACGGCACCACGCCCGAGCAGCTGGCATGGGTCAAGGTGGCGGCGTCGCACCACGCGCAGCACAACCCGCACGCGATGCTGCGCAACGTGGTCACGGTGGAAGAGGTGCTGAACTCGCCGTTGATCGCCGACCCGCTGCACAAGCTCGACTGCTGCGTGGTGTCCGACGGCGGCGGCGCGCTGATCGTGGCGCGGCCCGAGATCGCGGCCACGCTCAGGCGCCCGAAGGTGAAGATCATCGGCGCCGGTGAATACGTCAAGGGCCAGCTCGGCGGCGAGGTCGACCTGAGCTGGTCGGGCGCGAAGTTTTCCGGCGCGGCCGCGTTCGCTGAAGCCGGCGTGACCCCGGCCGACATCAAGTACGCCTCGATCTACGACAGCTTCACCATCACCGTGCTGATGCAGCTGGAAGACCTGGGCTTCTGCAAGAAGGGCGAAGGCGGCAAGTTCGTGGCCGACGGCAACCTGATCTCGGGCGTCGGCAAGCTGCCGTTCAATACCGATGGCGGTGGCCTGTGCAACAACCACCCGGCCAACCGCGGCGGCATCACCAAGGTGATCGAGGCCGTGCGCCAGCTGCGCGGCGAGGCGCATCCGGCGGTGCAGGTGAAGAACTGCGACCTGGCGCTGGCGCAAGGCACCGGCGGCTACCTGGGCTCGCGCCACGGCAGCGCCACCCTGATCCTCGAGCGCGAATAATGAACGATCGCCGGAGCAACTGACATGACGACCCCGCACACTCCCATGGCCTACAAGGCCCCGGACGAACAGCCCGACAACATCGAATTCTGGCAGGCCGCGCGCGAAGGCCGGCTGCTGGTCAAGCACTGCCAGTCATGCGGCAAGACGCACTGGTATCCGCGCACGCTGTGCCCGTTCTGCATGGGCGATACGGTCTGGAAGACCGCCAGCGGCCGCGGCACCATCTACTCGTACAGCGTCACGCGCAAGGCTGGCCCGCAGGCGTATTGCATTGCCTATGTGACGCTGGACGAGGGCGTGACCATGATGACCCATATCGTCGATTGCGATCTCGATGAGGTGCGCATCGGGCAGAAGGTGAAGGTCAGGTTCGCGCCCAGCGTGGATGGGGCGCCGGTGCCGGTGTTTGCGCCGGCCTGAGCGGTTCACGGCGGGCGGTGGCGCTTCACTCCGTGGAGGCTCCCGCCCTCTCCCCCGTACCTCTCCCGCGAGCGGGAGAGGGGCTGGGGGAGAGGGCCAGCGCTGGCAATAGCGAGGCGCTCAACTGGCAATCTCAAGCCTTGGCAAGTCCCAGCGAGCCCACGCCCGAGACTTTCGGCTCAACCAGCGCCTGCGCCACCACCCCCGCCACCATATCCGCCGTCACCGCCGACAGCGTCCAGCCAAGGTGCCCATGCCCGGTGTTGTAGAACACGCACCGGGCCCGCCCCCGCCCAACACGCGGCAGCATATCCGGCAGCATCGGCCGCAGCCCCGCCCACGGCACCACGCTGCGCGTGCTGACGCCGGGGAAGCACTGCTGCACCCATTCCACCAGCGGCCGGATGCGGTCGGCGCGGATGTCGCGGTTGAAGCCGTTGAACTCCGCGGTGCCGGCCACGCGGAAGCGGTCGTCGCCCAGGCGGCTGGTGACCAGCTTGGTTTCATCGTCGAGCAGGCTGACGGTCGGCGCCGCGGTGCGGCTGCCCGCGTCGTTCAGGTTGACGGTGATGGAATAGCCCTTGACCGGATAGATGTTGACGCGGTCGCCCAGCCCGGCGGCCAGCGCGCGGCTGGCGGTGCCGGCGCAGATCACCGCGCCGTCGAAGGTCGAGGTGGCGCTGTCCGCGCCTTCCTGCACGGTCACGCTGGCGCTGCGGCCATCGGTGGTGACCTTGCGCACGTCCTCGCCGTAGCGGCAGTGCACGCCCATGCGCTCGATGGCGGCGGCCAGGCCGCTGGTGAACTTGTGGATGTCGCCGGTCGAATCGCTTTCGGTGAAATAGCCGCCGTAGTAGGTGCCGGCCAGCGTCGGCTCGATCGCGCGCATTTCCGCCGGCGTCACCGCGCGGCGCTCCAGCCCGCCCTGCGCCAGCAGCGCCGAGACGCGGCCCGCGTGCTCGAAGCCCGCCTTGTCGCGATAGATATGCAGGATGCCTTCGCGCTTGTGGTCGAAGTCGATGCCTTCCTGCGCCGCCCACGCGAACAGGTGCTCGCGCGCCGCGATGGCCAGGCGCGCGGTCTCGATGGTGTTGCGGCGGTAATGCGGGATCGAGGCGATGAACTCGGCGAACCAGCTCAGCTTGTGCCAGCTCGGGCGCGGGTTGACCAGCAGCGGGGCGTCGCTGCGCAGCATCCACTTCAGGCCCTTGATGATGGTGGACCAGTGCGTCCACACCTCGGCATTGGAGGCGGATAGCTGCCCGCCGTTGGCGAACGAGGTTTCCATCGCGGCGTAGCGGTGGCGCTCGAACAGGGTGACGGAGAATCCGCGCCGGGCGAGCGCGTAGGCCGTGGTGACACCGGTGATGCCACCGCCGATGACGGCGATTGTCTTCATGATCTGGCAGTCCAGAAACGTCGGGGTGGGAGCCCGCACGCGACATGCGTGGCGGACGCCCCCTCTGTTCCTGACCTGAGAGATTCACGACAGCCGCCGGTGGTGCCCGGGGGTACCGGTGGCGGGGGCCGCTTGCTCCTTCGGTATGCCGGCTGACGATGGCGGCATTCTTCAGAGTGCTGTGACGCGTGATACCGGTCCTTTTGCCTGAGAGTTTCCGGGGCGGTTGCTCCTTCGGCGCTGTCCGCGGCGGCTGCCGCCGGATCAGTCTCTCCCAGCATCACGTTGGCGCGAACGCCAATCCGCGCAAATCTAGAGACAAAGGCCGCAAGTGGATATGCGGGTAAACGCGAATAGAGCCAGTCGTGTTCGCATGGATGGGTCGAGTCGCTTCTTTACCGGCGCGGCGCTATGTCGCACTGCGTCAAGCCGACCCGCCCCCTAGAATGTCAGCACTCGCTACGCGGAGGAAGTGCGCCGTAGCACGAGCCGGATACGGCGCACCGGTCGGGCGAGCCAGAAGAACAGAAAAGGTATTCCAGTGAGAAGAAATCGGATTGCGCTGGCCGCCTCGGCCGCGCTGATGGGCCCCGGCATCGCCGGCGCGCAGCCGGATGAACCCGTCAGCGCGCCGCAGCCCTTGCAGGAAGTCGTGGTCTCGGCGAAGACCGGGCGCGGCGAAACGCCGGCCACGCCGCCCAATACGCCATCGCCCGCCTATGGCATCAGCGCCGCACGCATGGCGGACTTCAACGTGGTCAACACCGAAGACGCGCTCAAGTACGCGCCCAACCTCGCCGTGCGCAAGCGCTTCATCGGCGATATGAACTCGATCATCTCGGTGCGCAGCACTAGCTCGCGCCAGTCGGCGCGCGGGCTGGTCTATGCCGACGGCCTGCTGCTTTCCAACCTGCTGGGCTCCGATTTCACTTTCCCGCCGCGCTGGTCGCTGGTCAACGCCGCCGAGATCGAGCGCGTCGACGTGCTGTATGGCCCGTATTCGGCGCTGTACCCGGGCAATTCGCTGGGCGCGACCGTGCTGATCAGTACGCGCACACCGGAGAAGTTCGAGGGCGATGCCAGCGTGCAGCTATTCACGCAGCGCTTCAACCTGTACGGCACGCACGACAGTTTCAACGGCGTGCACGCCAACGCCTACGTGGGCGACCGCGCCGGGCCGTTCTCGTGGCTGGTCAGCGTCGACCGGCAGGACAGCAAGAGCCAGCCGCTGAGCTTCTACACCGCGGCGCGCTCCAGCGTGCGGGCGACTTCGGCCGACAAGCCCGTGACCGGCGCCTACTTCGACCAGGACCAGACCGGCGCCGACCGCACCGTGATGGGCGTCAACAGCGAGGGCGTCACGCACACCGTGCAGGACCAGCTCAAGCTCAAGCTCGGCTACGACATCACCAATACCCTGCAGGCGCAGTTCACCGCCGCCTACTGGCAGCAGGACCGCTCCAGCGCCACCGGCAGCTACCTGCGCGATGCCGACGGCAACGTGGTGTCGAGCGGCCCGGTCAATATCGGCGGCCTCCGCTACGTGATCCCCGCCAACGCGTTTGCGCCGGGCAATGGCGAGGACGCGCGCTGGCTCTACGGCCTGTCGCTGCGCACGCGCAACGAGACCGGGTGGAATTTCTCCGGCGTGGCATCGCTGTTCGATGTCACCAAGGACATCAGCCGCACCGCCAGCACCGCGGGCAATGGCCCGGGCACGGTGACCTATGGCGACGGCACCGGCTGGCGCACGCTCGACCTGAAGGCCGACTACCGCCCGCAGCAGCTCAAGGGCGGCCACTGGGTCACCCTCGGCTACCACTACGACAACTACAGGCTCAGCAACACCACCTACAACACCTCGGACTGGCAGGCCGCCACCATCTCCGCGTTCAACAACGCCTTTGCCGGCAAGACCGAGACGCAGGCGCTGTACGCGCAGGACGCGTGGTACTTCGCCGAGGACTGGAAGCTGATCCCGGGCGTGCGCTGGGAGCACTGGCGCGCCTATGACGGCAGCCGCAGCCAGCCAGGCGTAGATGTCGCCTACCCGGTGCGCAGCGAGTCCAACTGGTCGCCCAAGCTGGCGCTGGAAAAGGCCATCGGTCAGGACTGGCTGGGCCGGCTGTCGCTCGGCCAGGCCTGGCGCTACCCGACCGTCGCCGAGCTGTTCCAGGGCCGCATCACCGGCACCTCGCTGATCAACAACGATCCCAACCTGAAACCGGAGCGCTCCTTCTCGAAGGACCTGACCTTCGAACGCACGGTCGACCGTTCGTACTTCCGCGTGTCGGTGTATGAAGACGACATCCGCGATGCGCTGGTCAGCCAGACCAATACCACGGTGTTCCCCACCGTCACCAGTTTCCAGAACGTGGACCGCGTGCGTACGCGTGGCATCGAGCTTGCCTACGACGGGCGCGACGTGCTGACCAGCGGCTTCGACCTGTCGGCCAGCGGCGCGTACAACCATTCCAAGACGCTGGAGAATGCCAATAACCCGGCATCGGTGGGCAAGTATTTCTATCGCATCCCGCAGTGGCGCGCGAACCTGGTCGGCACCTACCGCTTTACGCCGGCATGGGCCGGCACGCTGGCGATGACCTATTCGGGGCGGCAGTACAATACGCTCGATAACAGCGACGTCAATCCCGACACCTTCGGCGGCACCAGCAGTTTCCTGACCTTCGACGTCAAGGTGACCTACAAGCCCGCCAGGAACGTGCGGCTCGGGCTTGGCATCGACAACCTGACCGACCAGCGTTACTTCGTCTACCACCCGTACCCGGGCCGGACGTTCTACGCCGAGGCCAAGCTTTCCTTCTGAGTGCAGTGACCAGTCCGATCCTGACCATTCCCCTGCAGCGCTTGCCCCGCAGCTTCCGCTTCCTTGCCGCCGGCGTGATCGCCTGCACGGCGTTCGCCGCGATGGCGCAGTCCCATGGCAACCATGCCGGCCACGGTGCGCAAAGCGCGGCGCCGAAGGCGATGAGCGAACTCGGCACCGGCGCCGCCTTCGATCGCGACGGCCGCTTGTGGATCGCCTACAAGGACGGCCAGCACGTGGCCGTGCGCGCGTCGGCCGACCAGGGTCGCAGCTTCGGGCCGGTGCAGCACGTCAACCGCGTGCCCGAAGCCGTGGCTGCTGACCACGACAGCCGGCCCAAGGTTGCCACCGGCCGCGACGGCGAGATCTACGTCACCTGGACCCAGCCGCTGCCCAAGCCCTATACCGGCTTTATCCGCTTCGCGCGCTCCGCCGACGGCGGCAAGACCTTTGCCGCGCCGGTGACCGTGCATGCCAACCGCGACCAGATCGCGCACCGCTTCGACGCGATCGCGGTGGACCCGGCCGGCCGCGTCTTCGTCAGCTGGATCGACAAGCGCGACGTGGTCGCCGCCGAAGCGCGCAGGCAGCCCTATGCCGGCGCTGCGATCTACTACGCGGTATCGGCCGACCACGGCAAGAGCTTCCAGGGCGATTACAAGATCGCCGACCAGTCCTGCGAATGCTGCCGCATCGCGCTCGCGCCGACGCCGGACGGCAAGATGCTGGCGCTGTGGCGCCACGTGTTCCCGCCCAACGCGCGCGACCACGCGGTGGCACTGCTCGGCGCCGACGGCACGCCCGCGCCGATGCAGCGCGCGACCTTCGACGACTGGCGCATCGACGCCTGCCCGCACCACGGCCCGGGCGCCGCGGTGGCGCCGGACGGCATGCTGCACATGGTCTGGTTCAACGTGAAGGCAGGCAAGCCGACGGTATCGGTCGGCCGCTTCCGGGACGGCAAGCTGCAGGCGCAGCGTCCGCTGGACGACCCGCGCGCGCAGCATGCCGATATCGTCGCGCTCGACGACCATCGCATCGTGGTGGCGTGGAAATCGTTCGACGGCCAGCAGACCCGGCTCTCGGCGATGCTGTCGCAGGACGGCGGCAAGACCTGGCAGACGCGCCAGGTTGCCGGCACCGCGCGCGATTCGGACCAGCCGCACCTGCTGCAGCACGGCGGCCGCGCCTACGTGCTGTGGCGCACCGAGGCCGAAGGCTTCCAGGTCTTCCCGCTGGCGCAGGAGGGCGCATGACATTGCGTCGCAAACTCATCGCCGCGCTGGCGGGCGCCACGATCGCGCTCGGCGTCGCCGGCATGGCGCACGCGGCCGAACGCGTATCGGTGTTCGAATCCGCCAGTGCCGCGCAGCTCAGTGCCAGCCAGCAGGGCAAGCCCTTCGTGCTGGTGGTGTGGTCGCTCGACTGCGTCTACTGCAAGCGTAATTTCGAAGCCATCGGCAAGCTGCAGGCGAAGCATCGCAGCCTGCGCGTGGTCACGCTGGCCATGGACCGGCCCGACGCGCTGCCGCAGGTGCAGCAGCTGCTCAAGCGCGTCAACCTGACGCGCGACGCGTGGATGTTCGGCAACGAGCCGCAGGAGAGGCTGCGCTATTCGGTCGATCCCGACTGGATGGGGGAGATGCCGCGCACGTACTTCTATCGGGCCGACGGCCAGCGGCAGGGCGTATCCGGCGTGATCGGCGACGCCGACTGGGACAAGCACCTGCGCTGGGCGGGCATCGGCGGCTGAGGCGGCCGCCGGCCCTTTCCTGAGGCAGCCGCCAACGCTTCCCGGATTTCCTTACGACAAGTCCGCCGGCAGCTTGCCGCCGTTGGCCGCAAGCTCCTGCATCAGGCGCTTGTGCAGCCAGACATTCATCCCGGCGGAATCGTTCATGTCGCCGCTGTAGTGCAGCTCGCGCGCCAGTTCCTTGCGGTGCTCGAGGCTGCTGTCGATGCCCAGCGCCTTCATCGTGTCAACGATGGACGTGCGCCAGTTCAGCGTCTGGCCGCTCTCCCTGACCAGGTTGTCCATGATGGATTCGACGTCGACGCCCGACAGCGGCGTGGGTTTGGCCGCGGCCTGGCCAGCGCTGCCTGCGGGCGTGGTGGCGCCTGCCGACGCGGGCGACGGGCTCGACGGCGCGGGTGCCGCGCCTGCCGAGGTCGGCGTGCCAGCCGCTGTGCCGGCGGATGTGCCGGCGGGGGTGCCCGAAGTCGTGGCAGCCGGCTTGGCCCGGCCCAGCAGCTTGTTGAGGATGTCCTTGAAGATGCTCATGGCGGTGGCCTCCTGTCCGTTTGGATCGCAGCACGTGGAGTACAGCGCCATGCAGGAAACGCACCATCCACGCAGGCCTTGCTTTCGGCGCACCAGGCAGCGCCGGGTTGTAAATGCTGCATGCAGCGACAGTCATGCCGGCACTTTTGCCGGCTCGCCGAACTCGCTGAACTTCGCCGCCATGAACTCGACGAACAGCCGGAGCCGCGACGACAGCTGATGCCGCTGGTGATAGACCGCGTAGATGTCGGCCTCCGGCGTGGCGTACTGCGGCAACACCTGCACCAACCGTCCGCTGCGCAGGAATCGCTCGATATCCCATTCGGCCCGCATCAGGATGCCGTGGCCTTCCAGCGCCCAGTTGACCGCGATCTCGCCGTCGTTGGTGGTCAGGTTGCCGCGCACGCGCACGGTTTCGGTACGCGCCTTAGCCCCCTTGCCGGTGGTCAGGCGCCACACGCCGTAGGCGTCGCTGCCCTGCCGGATGCCGATGCAGTTGTGGCGGCGCAGGTCGGCCGGCGTGTTGGGGATGCCGTGATCGCGCAGGTACTTGGGCGACGCGCATAGCAGGCGCCGGTTGGGCGCCAGCTTGCGCGCCACGATACGCGCATCGGGCGGCTGGCCGAAGCGGATGCAGACGTCGAACGCATCTTCGTTCAGCGGTGGCGGGTCGGCCGACAGCTGCAGCTGCACGTCGACTTCGGGATAGGCCGCGACGTACTCGGAAATCACCGGCGCCACGTGCATGCGGCCGAACCCGAGCGTGGCATTGACGCGCAGCAGGCCGCTCGGCTTGCCCTTGGAACGCGTCAGCAGCTGGTCCAGGTCCTCGATCTCGCTCAGGATGCGCCGCGCGTGCTCCAGGTAGACCTCGCCCTCGGGCGTCAGGCTCATGCGCCGGGTGGTGCGCGTGACCAGCGGCATGCCGATGCGCGCCTCCATCTGTGCCAGCCGCTTGCTGACCGCCGCGGTTGTGATGCCAAGGTCGCGCGCGGCCGCGCTCAGGCTGCCGGCGGTGGCCACCGACGTGAAAAAGCCCAGTTCCGACGGCTGGATTCCTGCGGACGATGCCATGCCAGCTTTAATCTCAGGTTAAGAATGGTTTAACTTTACAAGCGATCCAAAACCTTGTCCACGGCCCAGAATCCATTCCACGCAATCGTGCAAACACACGGATTCACACGGATTCTGACCAGGAGACAAGAGATGAAGACCTACCGCATCGCGACCATCCCCGGCGATGGCATCGGCAAGGAAGTGATACCCGCGGGCCGCCAGGTGATGGAAGCGCTGGCCGCCGCCGGCGCCGATTTCCGCTTCGAGTTCGAAGACTTCGACTGGGGCGGCGACTACTACCGCCAGCACGGCGTGATGATGCCCGCCGATGGCCTGGACGCGCTGCGCGACAAGGATGCGATCCTGTTCGGCTCGGCCGGCGACCCGCATATCCCCGACCACATCACGCTGTGGGGCCTGCGCCTGAAGATCTGCCAGGGCTTCGACCAGTACGCCAACGTGCGCCCGACCCGCATCCTGCCGGGCATCGACGCGCCGCTCAAGCGCTGCGCGCCGGAAGACCTGAACTGGGTGATCGTGCGCGAGAACTCGGAAGGCGAATACTCGGGCGTCGGCGGCCGCGTGCACCAGGGCCATCCGATCGAGGCCGCCACCGATGTCAGCATGATGACCCGCGTCGGCGTCGAACGCATCCTGCGCTTCGCCTTCAAGCTGGCGCAATCGCGTCCGCGCAAGCAGCTGACGGTGATCACCAAGTCCAACGCGCAGCGCCACGCCATGGTGATGTGGGACGAGGTCGCGGTGCAGGTGGCGGAGGATTTCCCGGACGTCACCTGGGACAAGGAACTGGTCGATGCCGCCACCGCGCGCATGGTCAACCGCCCGAAGTCGCTCGACACCATCGTTGCCACCAACCTGCACGCCGACATCCTGAGCGACCTGGCCGCGGCGCTGGCCGGCAGCCTGGGCATCGCCCCAACCGGCAATATCGACCCGGAACGCCGCTATCCGTCGATGTTCGAGCCGATCCACGGTTCGGCCTTCGACATCATGGGCAAGGGCCTGGCCAATCCGGTCGGCACGTTCTGGTCGGTGGTGATGCTGCTGGAACACCTGGGCGAGCACGCCGCGGCCCAGCGTGTGATGGAGGCGGTCGAGGCGGTGACCGCCAACGCGGCGCTGCATACCGGCGACCTGGGTGGCAAGGCCACCACCGCGCAGGTGACGCAAGCCGTGTGCGAACTGCTGTCCGGCAAGCAGGCCAGGGCAGCCTGAGCGTTCGCGCGCCAACCGCTAGCCGCTAGCCGTCGTGAACGCTCCCCTCTCCCGCGCGCGGGAGAGGGGAGCAAACCAGCGGCATAGCCGCACCGCCTTCCGCCACAAGCAGCACGCCCAGAGCTGTGCCGGGGGGAGCGTTTGCCTTACGAAACACCGAATCAGCAGGAAACAGCCATGATCCATGAGCGCGCCGTGACCATGCCAACGATCGATCCCGACGTGCTGCTGCGGCGCATGTTCGACGCGGCCATCGCCGCCGCGCAGCCGGCACGCACGCTGGCGCGCCACCTGCCCGCAGCGCCGCGCGGCCGCACCATCGTCATCGGTGCCGGCAAGGCCTCTGCGGCCATGGCCGCAGCGCTGGAAGCAGCGTGGCCAGGCCCGCTGCAGGGGCTGGTGGTGACGCGCTACGGCTACGCGGTGCCTTGCGCGCGCATCGAGATCGTCGAAGCCGCGCACCCGGTGCCGGACGATGCCGGGCTGGCCGCCTCGCGCCGCATGCTGGAACTGGTGTCCGGCCTCAGCGAGGACGACCTCGTGATCTGCCTGGTCTCCGGCGGCGGCTCGTCGCTGCTGCCGCTGCCGCTGGCCGGCATCACGCTGGACGACAAGCAGCAGGTGAACCGCGCGCTGCTCAAGTCGGGGGCGACAATCTCCGAGATGAACTGCGTGCGCCGCCACCTGTCCGCGATCAAGGGCGGCAGGCTGGCCGCCGCGTGCTACCCCGCGCAGGTGCTGAACCTGCTGATTTCCGACGTGCCGGGCGACGACGCCATCGACGTCGCCTCCGGCCCGACCGTGCCCGACCCGACCACGTGCGCCGATGCGCTGGCCATCGTCAGGCGCTACGCCATCGACCTGCCTGCCCACGTGCTGGCCGCGCTGCAGTCCGACGCGGCCGAGACGCCCAAGCCCGGCGACCCGCGCCTGCCGCGCATCCGCACCGAGTGGATCGCCACGCCGCGGCTGGCGCTGCAGGCCGCTGCGCAAGCGGGCCGCGACGCCGGGTATGCCGTGCATGTGCTCGGCGACGCCATCGAGGGCGAGGCCCGCGAGGTTGGCAAGGTGCTGGGCGGCATCGCGCTGGCGGCGGCCAGGCACGGCCAGCCCTTTGCCGCGCCGTGCGTGCTGCTGTCCGGCGGCGAGACCACGGTCACCGTGCGCGGCAACGGCCAGGGCGGCCGCAATGTCGAGTTCCTGCTGTCGCTGGCGCTGGCCCTGCGCGGCGAGGCCGGCATCCATGCCATCGCCGGCGACACCGACGGCGTCGACGGGCAGGAAGAGATCGCCGGTGCGGTGATCGGCCCTGACACGCTCGAGCGCGCATGGCGCGCCGGCCTGAACCCGCAGGACGCGCTGGCCGCCAACGACGGCCATGGATTCTTCGAGGCGCTGGGGGACGCGGTCGTGACCGGCCCCACGCTGACCAATGTCAATGATTTCCGCGCGATCGTGCTGACGCGCGCTTCCGGAGCCAACACATGAGACGCCTTCGCAACGCAAAGATCGTGGCCACGCTCGGGCCCGCCAGTTCGGATCCGGCCACCATCGGCCAGCTGTTCGATGCGGGAGCCGATGTGTTCCGGCTCAACTTCAGCCATGGCTCGCATGAAGACCACAAGCAGCGCCTGCACGCCGTCCGCGCGATCGAACAGGAACGCGGCCGCCCGATCGGCGTGCTGCTTGACCTGCAGGGTCCCAAGCTGCGCATCGGCACCTTTGCCGAGGGTCCGGTGCAAGTGGCGGCGCAGGCAGCATTCCGGCTCGATCTGGATGCGTCCGTGCCCGGAAGCGCGCAGCGCGTGAGCCTGCCGCATCCGGAGATCTTCGCGGCGCTGCAGCCAGGCGCGGAACTGCTGGTCGACGACGGCCGGGTGCGGCTGCGCGTGGAGCGCTGCGGCGCCGACTATGCCGAGACCGTGGTCGTCAACGGCGGCACGCTGTCCGACCGCAAGGGCGTCAACGTGCCGGGCGTGGTGCTGCCGCTGTCGGCCATGACCGAAAAGGACCGCGCCGACCTGGACTTCGGGCTGTCGCTCGGGGTGGACTGGGTGGCGCTGTCGTTCGTGCAGCGCGCCGAGGATATCGAGGAGATCCGCCAGATCGTCGACGGCCGCGCCGGCATCGTCGCCAAGCTGGAGAAGCCGGCCGCGATCCAGAGCCTGGAGGCGATCGTCGAGGCGTCCGACGCAATCATGGTGGCACGCGGCGACCTCGGCGTGGAAATGCCTGCCGAACAGGTGCCGTCGCTGCAGAAGCGCATCGTGCGCGCCTGCCGCAAGGCCGGCAAGCCGGTGATAGTGGCCACGCAAATGCTGGAGTCGATGGTGGCCGCACCGGTGCCGACCCGCGCCGAGGCATCCGACGTCGCCACCGCCATCTATGACGGCGCCGACGCAGTGATGCTGTCCGCGGAATCGGCGTCGGGCCGCTATCCGGTGGAAGCGGTGAAGATGATGGACAGCATCATCACCCGCACCGAATCCGACCCGCACTACCACGAAGCCATCCAGGCCTCGCATTCGGCACCGCGTGCCGACGCTGCCGACGCCATCGGCTACGCCGTGCGGCACGTGGCCAGCCTGCTGGGCGCGCCCGCGGCGGTAGCCTATACCAGCTCCGGCTATTCCGCGCTGCGCATGGCGCGCGAACGGCCCGAGGTGCCGATCCTCGGCATGACGCCGCGGCTTGCCACCGCGCGCCGCCTCGCGCTGGCGTGGGGCGTGCACGCGGTGCTCTGCCATGAAGTGGTCGACGTGGTGGAGATGACCGAAGTGGCCAGCCGCACCGTGCTCAAGGAGCAGTTCGGCGCGGCCGGCCAGTCGATCGTGATCTCGGCGGGGCTGCCCTTTACCGTCGCGGGCACGACCAACCTGCTGCGCATCGCGCAGGTCCGGTAGGGGGAGCGAGATGGCTGTCATCAAGGAAATCCTCGGCTACGAGATCCTCGACTCGCGCGGCAATCCCACCGTGGCCGCGCGCGTGCTGCTGGCCGATGGCGCGCAAGGGTTCGCGGCAGCACCGTCGGGCGCCTCCACCGGCTCGCGCGAGGCGCTGGAGCTGCGCGACGGCGATCCGCGCCGCTATCTCGGCAAGGGCGTGCGCAAGGCCGTGCAGCATATCAATGTCGATATCGCCCGCACGCTCGCCGGCATGCAGGCAGCGGACCAGGCCGAAGTGGATGCGTGCCTGATCCGGCTGGACGGCACCGCCGACAAGTCGCGCCTCGGCGCCAATGCGTTGCTCGCGGTTTCGCTCGCCACCGCGCGGGCGGCTGCGGCGTCGGCGGGCGTGCCGCTGTACCGCTCGCTTGGGGCAGGGCGCGCCGAGACGCGCCTGCCCTTGCCGATGATGAACATCATCAACGGCGGTGCGCATGCCGACAACAGCGTCGACATGCAGGAATTCATGATCCTGCCCGTGGGCGCGCCCAGTCTTTCCGAAGCGCTGCGCTGGGGCGCCGAGGTGTTCCATACGCTCAAGCGCGTGCTGCGCGAGCGCGGCTTTTCCACCGCGGTCGGCGACGAGGGCGGCTTTGCCCCGGACCTGGCCTCGAACGAGCATGCGCTGGAAGTGATCCTGCAAGCGGTGGAGGCCGCCGGCTTCGGGGCCGGCCGCGATATCGCGCTGGGCCTGGACGTGGCCAGCTCGGAGTTCCATGCCGAGGGCCGCTACGTGCTGGCGTCGGAAGGCCGCAGCTACGACGCCGAAGGCTTTGTCGACCTGCTGGCCGGCTGGGTGCGCCAGTATCCCATCGTCACCATCGAAGACGGCATGGCCGAGCAGGACTGGCGGGGCTGGCGGCTTCTGACTGAGAAACTCGGCGCGCAGGTGCAGCTGGTAGGCGACGACCTGTTCGTCACCAACGCCGCGATCCTGTCCGAAGGCATCGCGCAGGGCGTTGCCAACGCGATCCTGATCAAGCCCAACCAGATCGGCACGCTGACCGAGACGCTGCAGGCCATCGACGTGGCCGAGCGTGCCGGCTATGCGTCGGTGATCTCGCACCGCTCCGGCGAGACCGAGGACACCACCATTGCCGACCTGAGCGTATGCACCGCGGCCACGCAGATCAAGACCGGCTCGCTCAGCCGTTCCGACCGCGTGGCCAAGTACAACCGGCTGCTTTGCATCGAAGCGGAGCTGGGCTGCGCCGCGGCCTTCGCCGGCAGCAGTGCGCTGCGACAACTGCGCTAGTGCCCGAAGCAGCAACCGACAGACAAGCCATGAAGGCTTGCTGAAAATCCATCAGACAGGAGACAAGACATGCATGCAACCGACTTTCTGCGCCGCGTATCGGCATTGACCCTGGCCGCCGCCGGCCTCGCCCTCAGCGGTGGCGCCATGGCGCAAGCCTGGCCGGCCAAGCCAATTACGCTGGTCGTGCCGTTCCCTTCGGGCGGCACCACCGACGTGCTGGCGCGCGCGCTGGGCGACCAGCTTTCCAAAAGCCTCGGCCAGCCGGTGATCGTCGAGAACCGGCCTGGCGCAGGCGCCACGGTCGGCGCCGACTATGTCGCCAAGAACAAGCCGGACGGCTACACGCTGCTGATGGGCGCGGTGCACCACACCATCGCCACCAGCGTGTACAAGAAGCTTCCCTATAGCTTCGAGAAAGACCTCGCGCCGGTGGCCCCGGTGGCGATGGTGCCCAATGTGCTGGTGATCAACGCCGCGAAGACGCCGGCGAAGACTGTCAGCGAACTGGTGGCGCTGGCCAAGCGCGCCTCGCCCGAGTTTGCCTACGGTTCCAACGGCAACGGCACCGCGCAGCACCTGATCGGCACGCAGTTCCAGGCCGCCACCGGCGCGCCGCTGCTGCACGTGCCTTACAAGGGCAGTGGTCCGCTGACCACCGACCTGCTTGGCGGGCAGGTGACCATGTCGTTCGACACGCTGACGCCGGTGCTGCAGCACATCAAGTCGGGCAAGCTGCGTGCGCTGGCGGTGACCACGGCGAAGCGTTCGACCGTGCTGCCCGACGTGCCGACGCTGGAAGAGGCCGGCCTGAAGGGATTCGACATCGGCACGTGGTTCGGCGTGATGGCGCCGGTCGCCACGCCGGAGCCGGTCGTGACGCGCCTCAACGCCGAGATCGTCAGGATCGTGAAATCGCCGGATTTCCAGCAGCGCATGCAGGCCATCGGCGCCGAGCCGATGACCAGCACGCCGAAGGAATTCGCGCGCCGCATCCAGGATGAGACGGTGAAGTTCGCAAAGCTGGTGAAGGACGGGAAGGTGACGATCGAATAGATGCTGCCCCGCGGTTTGCTCCCTCTCCCGCAAGCGGGAGAGGGAGCAAACATAGCATCCTCCGGAAGCCACTCAATCCGGCTTGATCTGCGCCCGCGCAATGATCGGCTTCCAGCGCTGCTGCTCCTGCGCGATAAACCGTGCAAACTCCGCCGGCGTATTGCCCACCACGATGGCCGCGTCCGCGCTCAGCCGCTCGACCGAGCTCTGGCTCTTGACGGCCTTGATGGTCGCATCCGCCAGCTTGTCCGCGGCCGCCTGCGGCAGCGTTGCGGGCGCGAGCAGCCCATACCACTGCGTCATCTCGAACCCGGGATACCCTTGCTCGGCCACGGTCGGTACATCCGGCAGCTGCGGAATGCGCTGCGTGGTGCCGGTGGCGATGCAGCGCACCTTGCCGGTCTTGATGAACTGCAGGATTGCCGGCGCGCCCACGGCGGCCGCTTCCAGCCGACCGGAGAGCAGGTCGGTGATCTGCGGGCCGCTGCCGCGGTACGGCACGTGCGTGATGAAGGTGCCGGTCGCCGCCTTCAGGTACTCGAAAGCCAGGTGCCCGGCGCTGCCATTGCCGGCCGAGCCGTAGTTGAGCTTGCCCGGCTTGCTCTTGGCCAGCGCCACGAATTCCTTCAGGTTCTTCGCCGGCACGTCGGGATGCACCACGTACAGGCTTGGCACCTTGGACAGCAGCGAGATCGGGCGGAAGTCCTTGATCGGGTCGTAGGGCAGCTTGGGGAAGATGAACGGGTTCACCGCCAGCGTGCCGATATGGCCGAGGATCAGCGTATGGTTGTCTTCGGCGCGCGCCACTTCGCCCATGGCGATATTGCCGGCGGCGCCCGGCTTGTTTTCCACGAACACCGACACGCCCAGCAGCTTGGTCAGTTCCGCCGCGGTGGAGCGCGCGACGATTTCCGAGCTGCCGCCCGGCGCGAACGGCACTACCAGCCGGACCGGCTTGGCCGGCCACGCCTGGGCGCGGGCGAGCGTGGGGAAGAGGGCGCTGGCGCCCAGTGCCGCGGTCGCTTGCAGCAACTGGCGGCGGGTGTGGTTGACGCGGGTCATGCGGGTCTCCGTGGGTATCCGGTCGTAGTGATTGCGGCGATTGCGCCGCGGCTGGCGATGCCGGCGATCATTCAGGCTTGACGTTGCCGTCTTTGATCACCTTGGCCCACAGCCGGGCCTGGCCGTCGATGAATTGCTGCGCCTGTGCCGGCGGCGCGGCCACCACCTCGCCGCCAAGTTCGGTCACGCGCTGCCGCGTCTCGGGGCTGTGCATCACCTTGTGCAACGCCTCGGCAAATTTGGCGACGATCGGTTCGGGCGTGGCAGCCGGCAGGAAGGCTGCGTTCCACTCATAGACTTCATAGCCGGGCACGCCGGCCTCCTGCATCGTCGGCACGCCCGGCAGCGCGTTGGTGCGCTGGTGGCTGGTGACCGCCAGCGGCTTGAGCTTGCCGGCCTTGATGTGCTGCAGGCTCGATGCAACATTGGCGAAGAACAGCGGCACCTGCCCGGCGATGACATCGGTCATGGCCGGGCCGCCGCCCTTGTAAGGCACGTGCAGCAGGTCCACCCCCGCGCGCTGTTCGAACAGCACGCCCGCCAGGTGCTGCGCCGAGCCATTGCCGGATGAGGCAAACGCTACCGAACCGGGGTTCTGCTTCGCCATCGCCAGCACGTCGCCGACCTTGGTGGCCGGGAAGCTGGCAGTGGAAACCAGCACGTTGGGATAGCGCGCCAGCACGCCGACGGGCTTGAACGCCTTGGCCGGGTCGTAGGGCAGCCTGGCGTAGAGGCTGGGATTCACGGCGTAGGAAGAGGCATCGACCATCACCGTATAGCCGTCGGGCGCCGCCTTGGCGACATAGGCCGCGCCGATCTGGCCGCCGGCGCCGGGGCGGTTTTCCACCACCACCGACTGGCCGAGTTCGCGGCCGAGGCCCGGCGCGATCAGCCGTGCCATCAGGTCGGCGCCGCCGCCCGGCGGATACGTGACCACGATCGTGATGGGCCGCGACGGCCACGTGGCGGCGCTCTCGGCGGCCTGCGCCGGCGCAAGTTGCAGCAGGATGCCGGCGGCGCCGATGGCCGCGCCCAGCGCCTTGATGGAATGCATGAAACGGTCTCCTCGGATGCGGATCAGGTATCGGATGGCTAGCAGACAATCAGCGGATGTCAGCGGTATAGCGAAAAGCGAAGGCATCGCCCCGGGTCAGCCGGTATTCGATGCAGGTGCCGCGCAGGTCGAAGGCGTGCCGGGTCACCACCGCGCAGGGGTGCGCATCGGGCAGTTCCAGCAACTCGGCCTCGTCATGCGCCAGCGTGCGGAAGGTGACCTCGTCGACCGCGCGGTGCACGGTGATGCCGCACTGGCTGCCGAGCAGCGGATACAGCAGGTCGCCCCATTCCCATACCGGCAACTGCTGCAGCGCTTCGCAACGCGGCAGCGGCAGCCAGATCGATTCCAGCAGGCGCGGCTTGTCGTCCAGCCAGCGGCGGCGCGTGATCGCCAGGCCGCGCGCTCCGGATGGCAGTTCGAAGCGCTCCGCCATGGCCTTGTCCAGGCGCACGGCGCGGCACGACAGGATTTCCGAGCGCGGCACCTTGGCGTCGCCGTCGGCACCGCCGAAGCGGAAGAAACGCATCGGGCTGGCGCCGGTCAGGCCCTTGCGCACAAAGGTGCCCCGGCCCTGCACGCGTTCCAGCAGCCCTTCCTGCACCAGCACGGCGATCGCCTGTCGGATCGTTCCCAGCGCGATGCCGAATTCTTTCGCCAGGGCGCCCTCGGCGGGTATCGCCTCGCCCGGCGGCCAGTCGCCAGAAACAATGCGCGCCTGGAGCTGTGCGGCGATCTGGCCATACCGGCTCAGGCCGGCCGCGCTGGTGATTTTCTGAAGCAGGTCAATGTCCGCCATCGGTTGTCCGTCGGTCTGGAGCCGTGCTAAATTGTTGTCCATGTCCTCTAGAGGACTAGAATACTGACGCGGGCTTGCTTCCCCTATCCGGAATTACCCGCGGACACAGCAGGGCAGACAGATGAATCAACCCGAAACGCCGGTGGTGGACTGCCACTTCCATACCTTCGATGCCGGCCCGGCAGCGCCCTCCGCTCGCTACCGGCCCCCGTATGCCGCCACGCTGCCGGACTGGCGGCTGCTGGCCGGGGCGCTTGGCGATCCGTTCGGGGTGGTGGTGCAGACCAGCTTCCTCGGCACCGACAACTCCGCGCTGCTGGCGGCGCTGCGCGCCATGCCGGCGCGGCTGCGCGGCGTCGCGGTGGTCGATCCCGACGTATCCGATGCGGCATTGCGCGAACTGGACGACGCCGGCGTGCGCGGCATCCGGTTGAACCTCTATCGCGATCCCGGCTGGCAGCGCATCGGCACAGCGCCGTGGCGCGCATTGTTCGCACGTATCGCCGCGCTGGGCTGGCATGTCGAGCTCCATACCGACAACGGCGACGGCAGCGCGGTGCTGGCCGCGCTGGATGGCGTACTGGGCGAGTCAGGCGTACCGGTGGTGCTCGACCATTTTGGCAGGCCGGGCGCGGCGGGCGTGGCGGACCCGGTGTTCAGCGTGGCCGCGGCGGTGCGAGCGCGTCGGCAGGTGTGGGTCAAGTTCAGCGCGCCATACCGGTTGGTGGCGCCGGGGGCGTGGCGCGAACTGGCGCAGCGCTGGCTGGAAGTGGTCGGTGCCGACCGGCTGCTTTGGGGCAGCGATTGGCCGTGGACCAATCATGAAGCCGGGGAGCGGGCGGGGGAGTGCGGGGAAACCAGCCGCTGGCCCGGAACCGCGCCGGCGGAGGCTTCGCTGAATGAAGCGCTGCGCTGGCGCAATGCCGCGGCGCTCTACGGGTTTGCGATCGCGCCAGGGACGGCGGACTAGCCCGCCGCCTTGCGCGGCCTGGCGCGGGTGGTCTTCTTCGCGCTGGTGGCCCGCACCGCTTCGTTCTCGGCCGGTGCGCCGCCGCGATGCAGTTGCTCCAGCCACGCCATCGCCTCGACATACGAGAAGAACTGCTCCAGGTAGCCTGGCGACACCTCATGCATCAGCGTCAGCGCACGATGCACGAGGTGGTCGGAATTGAGCGGTCCGGCATTGCCCGGCAACTGCGCCTGCGACTGCCGCAACTGCCGGCTCACGCTGACGCGCGACCACGTGTCGCGGAAATAGTCGACCAGTTCCGGCTCGGGTTCGGGACGCACGGCGCGCGCCGGTGCAGCGGCGCGCGGCGCAGGGGCGCTCGGTGCGGACGCGATCCCTGCAGCGCGCGTATTAGCCTTGATGTAGCCGACCAGTCCGGCAAGCGTGCCGATCGGATTTGCGGTGGCTTCCTGTTCGGTTGCTGCGGCCGTTTCGCGCCGCGCAGCGTCTTGCGCCACGGCTTCGCGGTAGCTGTCGACCAGCGCCGCCAGCCGCGCATCCAGCATCTGCCGCACCGCGCCGTCATGGCCGGCCGAGCGCCGCGCCAGCGCATCGATCAGCCGGAAGCGCACCGGGTCGACGCCGGCGGCATCGCTGTCGCGCCAGGCGTCGAGCTGCGCGCGTGCGCTTGCGGCGACGTCTTCAGTCACGCGGCTTCCCCGTCCCCATGGTCACGCGCGGCACCGGCGCGATTTCCACGCGCCGGTTCTTCGCGCGGCTCCCGGCATCGGTATTGGCCGTGACCGGCTGCTGCGAGCCGAAGCCCGCGGAGAACAGCGAAGCGGGCGGCACGCCGGCATCGATCAGCGCGCGCGTCACGGTCAGCGCGCGCTGCGCCGACAGCTCCCAGTTGTCGGCGAAGCGGCGGTTGCCCTCGCGTACCTGCTGGTCGTCGGTGAAGCCGCTGACCATCAGCATCTCGTCGCGCGTGCGCAGGTAGGCCGACAGCGGTGCGGCCAGGCTGCGCAACAGCTCGCGGCCCTCGGGCTGCAGCTGGTCGGAGTTCAAGGCAAAGAGCACGCTGCCGCTGATGCCGATGCGCCCGTTCACCAGCGTCACGCGCCCGGCGGCGAGCGGGCCGGCCAGCGCCTGCTCCAGCGTCTGGCGGCGCTGCGCTTCTTCCTGCCGCTGCCGCACCTCGTCCTCAAGCCGCGCCGACAGTTCGAGCTGCACGCCGATGACGCCCAGCAGCACCAGCACGAACGCGCCCAGCAGCACCGACATCAGGTCGCCGAAGACCGCCCAGGCCGGCACCGTCGGCTCGGCGCCGGCGTCGATGTAGTCGTCCTTCATGCCGCCTCTGCGCGCGGTGCCTGCCGGCCGCCCAGATGCTGCAGGTCTTCCAGGATCTGCTTCTGCGACAGCATGCTGAGGTCGACCACCTCGCGCGCCTGCGCCACGTAGTAGGCCAGCTGCTCATCGCTGCGCGCCATCGACTTGTCGAGCGCGGCCTCGATGCGCTGCAGCTGTTCGGAGAGCTTGTCGTTGGAGGCGCTGAACATCTGCACCGCCACGCCGAAGGCTTCGCCCAGGCTCGCCACCTCGACGGCGCTGCCGGTGACCTGCGCCGCGGCCTGCGCCAGGCGGCCGGTCTCGGACTCTACCTGCTCGGTGAAGCGGCCGCCGACGCGCTCCAGCAGCTCGGACGTGGTCGCGAGCAGCGTGTCGACCGCGGCGCGCTGGCCGGTGGAGGCGTGGTTCACGGCGTCGAGCAGCGTGCCCAGCGTTTCCAGCATGCGGCTGCGCTCTTCCAGCATGGTGTTGTCGCGGGCCATGCCTTCGGTGAGCTTCTGGCGCAGTTCGGCGATGACTTCGGCCGCGGCCCTGGGCGCTTCGGCGGACGCCTGCATCAGGCGCGCGACTTCGGCGATGGTGCTGCTGGCGTGCGCCTCGGCCTGCGCGGTGATGTCGCGCGCGGTCTGCGCCAGCGTGTCGCAGATCTCCTGCTGGCGGCTGGCGCTGTGGCTGCCGGCCTGTTCCCATTGCTGGCGCAGCGAGCCGGCCATGCTGTCGAGGTGGCCGGTCCAGGCGGCCAGGCGCTGTTCGTCGCGCGCGGCCAGCTCGGCCTGCAGGGCGGCGGCGGCCCTGGGCGCCTCGGCGGCGGCCTGCACCAGGCGCTCGATTTCGGCCAGCGTGCCGCTGGCGTGCGCCTGCGTTTCGGTGGAAATCGCTTGCGCGGTCTGCGCCAGTGCTGCGCAGATTTCCTGCTGGCGGGTGGCGGTCTGCGCGCCCGCCTGCTGCCATTCCTGGCGCAGCGTGGCGGCCATCGCGGCGAGGGCTTCGGTCCAGGCTGCGAGGCGTTGCTCGTCGCGCGCGCTCAGTTCGGTCTGCAGGGCCAGCGCGGCCTTCGGCGCGTCGGCGGCAGCCTGCACCAGACGCTCGATCTCTGCGATGGTGCCGCTGGCGTGGGCTTGCGCCTGCGCCGAGATGTCGCTGGCAGTCTGCGCCAGCGCGGCGCAGATTTCCTGCTGGCGGCTCGCGGCCAGTGCGCTCGCCTGTTCCCATTCCCCGCGCAGTCCGGCGGCCATGTTGCCAAGCGCGTCGGTCCAGGCTGCGAGGCGTTGTTCGTCGCGCGCGCTCAGCTCGGCCTGCATGCCCAGCGCGGCCTTGGGCGCGTCGGCGGCGGCCTGCACCAGCCGCTCGATCTCGGCGATGGTGCCGCTGGCATGCGCTTGCGCCTGCGCGGCGATCTCGCGCGCGGTCTGCGCCAGCGTCTCGCTGATTTCCTGCTGGCGGCTCGCGGCCTGCGCGCTGGCCTGGTCCCACTGCTGGCGCAGCGCCTCGGTCATGCTGCCGAGCGTGCCGGCCCACGCAGCCAGGCGCTGCTCGTCATGCGATGCCAGGCCCGCCTGCAGGTCGGCGTGCGACTGGCCCACCGTGCACACCAGCGACGCCGCCTGCTGTTCGAATGCCGCCGTGGCGGCGGCCAGCGCCTGCTGGTTGTCGGCGGCGAGCTTCTCGCCGGTGCGGGCCTGCTGCGACAGGGCCTCGGTCCACGCCCGCGCGGTGCTGGCGGAGGTTGTTTCCAGCCGTGCCGCGACCTGCTCGACCAGGCCGGCCGAACGTTGCTCGAATGCCTGTGCAAAGCCGTCGAGCGCGCCGCGCAGTTCGCCCGTCAGGACTTCATTGCTGCGCTGCTGGCTGGCCAGCGCTTCGTTCCAGATCCCGGCGACGCCGGCGGTCGAGGTCTCGAAGCGTGCCGAGATGCCTTCGAGCTGCTGCTGCACGGACTGCGTGACGGCGTCGCGCATGGCGGCGGTCTCGCGCGCCAGGCCGGCCATGGTCGCTTCCACGGCCGGCTGGATCGCCGTGCCGGCGGCGCGCGCGCTGTCGGCAACGCTGTCTTTCAGCGATTGCCCGACCGCGGCGGCCAGCTGCGTGTACACCGTTTCGGTCTTGCCGTGGAAGGCTTCCTGGCTGGCCGCCAGGCGCTCCGCCATGGCCTGGTTCTGCTGCTCCATGGTCGCCATCATGGCCTGCAGCCGGTCGACCAGCGCCGGCATGGCATCGGCCTGGCGCTGCAGCAGCCGGAACGACTCGTCGCGCTGGTGGCTGCGGGAATAGGGGCGCAGCGTGGTGGCGATGCGCGCATCGAGCGCCTGCGCGGCCTGCACGCGTTCGCGCCGGCACAGGGCCGACAGCAGCCCCAGCATGGCCGACGTGGCCACGCCGGCCACCGAGGTGCCGAAGGCGAAGCCCAGCCCCTTCACCGGCGCCGCCAGCGACGCGCGGATCGCCTGCAGGTCGGTCGCGGTTTCCAGCGCCATGCCGGTGCCGCGCAGCGTCGACACCATGCCGAGGAACGTGCCGAGCATGCCCAGCAGCACCAGCAGGCCGACCAGGTACGGCGTCAGCGCCGGCCCCGGCAGCGCTACGCGCTCGCCCTCGACGCGCAGGCGCACCGCGTTGCGCAGTCCCGCGGGCAGGCGCTCCAGCCAGCCATCCAGGCTTGCCGGCGCTTCGGACAGCCCCTGCACCGCCTGCGCCAGCCCCAGCGTGCCCTGCCGGTAGCGCAGCAGCTCATGCGCGCCGGCCACGTAGCAGGCGCCGATCAGCAGCGTGACCGACAACGCCAGCGCATTCGAGCCGGCATAGCCTGCGGCGATCCAGCACATGGCCGCCAGGCCCGCCAGGAAAACAACAAGATGGAAGAAGTATCGGTTCATGGGGTCCTGGTCAGCTGCCGCGCAGCGCGGCGAGCAATCCTTCGACGGGTTGGAAGCGTATTTCCAGCTCGGCCAGCAATACGCTTTGCATATCCTTGCGAAACACGGCCAGCCACGCGCCGGGCGCGACCGGGGCTGCGGCGGCCGGCTTTGTGGCGGCCTGGGCCTCGGCCAGCGCCGCGGCTTCCGCCTGGCGCAAACGCTGGAAATGCCCTTCCAGCAGGGTCGGCACGCTGCCGAGCACGCTTTGCTCGCGCGCGCCCAGCACGCGCTCCATTACTGCATCGACCATGGCCAGCCGGGCCATGTCCGGCGCACGCGTCGACAACGCCGCCCGCAACCGCCCGCGCAAGGCGCCGATCGCGGTTTCCATGGACTGCTGCTGCGACACGTAGCGGTGGCGGTAGATGGCGAAGTCCACCTGCGCATCCACGGCCTCGGACGGTCGCCCCGGCCCGCGCCGGCGTGCGGCGAGGGCGTTGTCCCCCGCGATGGCGTCGCTCAGCGCCGCGCGCACGCGTGCGCACTCCTGCTCTTCGGCGGTGGCGCCGGAGGCACGTGCAACGGCCGGCCCCGCGCCCGGCGCGGCTTTCAGCGCCGCCGACAACGCGATCGCATCCGGCCAGCCCAGCCATTGGCTCAGCTGGCCCGAAAGTGACGTTGCAGGAGGTGGGGCGTCGGCGTCGGTCAGGCGCGCCAGCAGCCGGACTAGCGTCGGACCGCTGAAACCTGTGCGCCGGGGCTCTTGGGACATACCGCCGGATTCAAAAAGCCAGCAGTTTACACGCCTCGGGGAGGCGGAAGGCAGTATCCGGGGGAGGGGAGCGGCGGCAACGGATGCCGCCGCGGGCGAGCCGTGCCGTTTAGCAAGTCCCGCGGTTCATGATTCCTGAACATGCCGCGGACATGAACCGCGCGGCACAGCCCTTCAACGCATCAGGCCGCCAGCTTCTGCAGCGACGCCACCGTGCGGACGCAGGCCTGCGCCGCCTCGCGGCCCTTGACCACGAAATGCTCGGCAAAGAAGCGATGGTGCTCGTCGTGCTCATGGAAGCTCTTCGGCGTCAGCACGGCCGAGAACACAGGGATCTCGGTGTCGAGCTGGACGCGCATCAGGCCGCTGATGACGGCATCGGCGACGAATTCATGCCGGTAGATGCCACCGTCGACGACAAAGCCGCTGGCGACGATGGCGGCGTACTTGCCGGACCTGGCAAGCCGTTGCGCATGCAGCGGGATTTCGAAGGCCCCGGGGACATCGTAGATATCGATGGCATCCGCGGCGACGCCGAGCTTTGCCATTTCGACCACGAACGCGTCGCGCGCACGATGGACGATATCGGCATGCCATTGGGCATGGATGTAGGCAATGCGCTTGCCTTCGGGGAGGGAAAAGCCGGCCGCGGGTGCGGTGGCGCGCTGGAATGCAGAGACAGGCTGATTCATGGTGTTCCTGTACGGATGGAGTTGGCCAGAATCAGGGCGCACGAGACTTGCCCCCGTGAAGACGGGGGCATTTTTGCTCGCTCTCTTTCATCCGGACTATCACCGTCGGCTTCGGATTTGAACCGAATCTGCTGACCCCGGCATGTGGGCATGCCGGGCGCTCGCGGGCTTATGCGTCAGACGCCTTCACCGCCGGTAGGGACTTTCACCCTGCCCTGAGAACGTTGCCGCGCTGTGCTTCGTTGTGCTTTCAACGCGGCGGGGGAATCATACCGCAGAGTAGCGTTCGGCGTGGGCGGACGCTTCCGTCAGCGGCGCGCAGCGGTCAGCGCCTGCACCGGCGCCACCGCCAGCGCCGCCAGCAGCCTGAGCGCCGCAACCTCCGCCGCCGACCAGATGGCGCGATCGGCCAGGTAGTTGAAGGTGCCGATCACCGGGCCCTGATAGCCCAGCGGCACATTGACCACCGCCGTGCACCCGAGCTTGCGGATCACCTGCACGTCATCGAACACCGCCGCCAGCGCTTCATCGCCCTCGCCGACAAAGACCTCACCGCGCTCCAGCAATTGCCGGCGCCACGGGCTGTCGCCCTTGGTCTTGTGCCCGCCGACCGGATAGGCGGCGGTGTCGGATGACCACAGACGTTCGATCCGCGCCGTCTCCGCATGCCAGGCATTGATCGTCAGCAGGCCGGGGCCGAGCGTGCGCAGCGTGGCTGCGCCGATCGCGTCGAGCGCCGCGGCGGGGCCGCGCGCCTGCCGCAGCGCGTCGCACAGCAGGTTGACCTGCGCGATCAGCGAGCCGGCGTCTTCCAGCGGTGCGCCGGCTTGCGGGGCCGGGTGCGTTGCCTGGCTCACTTCATTCCCCCTGGATGCCCAGCTCGCGGATCAGCTTGCCGTAGCGGTCGGCATCGCGGCGCAGGATGGTGGCGAACTGCTGCGGCGTGGAGGTCGCGGTTTCAACGCCGATGGCGTTCATCTTGGCTTTCACTTCAGGCAGCGCCATCACGGCGTTGATCTCGCGATTGAGCCGTGCCGTCAGCTCGGCGGGCATGTCCTTCGGCCCGAAGGCGCCATACCAGACTGCCAGCTCATAGCCGGGCAGGGTCTCGGCCACGGTCGGCACGTTGGGCAGCAGCGGCGAGCGCTTGCTCTCGGTCACGGCCAGCAGGCGCAGCTTGCCTGCCTTGACGTGCGGCAGCGTCTGCGTGCCCGCCGAGAACAGCAGCTGGGTCTGCCCGGCCACGGTATCGACCACCGCCGGCGCGCCGCCCTTGTACGGCACGTGCAGCATCCGGATGCCGGCCATCTTCTCGAACAGCACCGCGCTGAGGTGGTTGGTGGAGCCCGGACCCGCGCTGGCGTAGGCGAGCTTGCCCGGATTGGCCTTGGCGTAGGCCGCCAGCTCCTTCACGTTCTGCGCCGGCACCGAGGGGTGGACCACCATGGTGTTGGTCACGTAAGCCAGCAGGCCCAGCGGCGTGAAGTCATCCACGCCGCGGAACGGCATGTTGGACATCAGCGCCGGGTTCATGGCGTGGGTGCTCATCGAGCCCACCAGCAGCGTGTAGCCGTCCGGCCTGGCGCGCGCCACCATGGCCGAGCCGATGTTGCCGGACGCGCCCGGCTTGTTGTCGACGATCACCGGCTGGCCGAGCGAGCGCGTCAGGTGCTCGGACAGCACGCGCGCCAGGATATCGGTCGAGCCGCCGGCGGCCCAGGGCACGATCAGCGTGATCGGCTTCTGCGGCCAGGCTTCGCTGGCGCCGGCCGGGGCCGCCAGGCACATCGCCAGCGCGGCCACGCCGCCCAGCAGGGTTTTCAGTACTGCGCGCATTTTCCTTCCTCCTTGGGACTGGCGCGGACCTGGTGCGGTCCGCTGTCATGATTTGAATCGTCAGCGACCCACTGCGTAGCCCTGCATGCCGCGCGGATTGGCGCCGGCGCGCAGCACCAGCCGCCCGCGCCCGTCGCGTTCGCGCGAGCATGCCGACATGCGGCCTTCTGACCAGGGTTCGCCCACGCGGACTTCGTGCCCGCGTCCGCGCAGCGCCGCCAGCGTTGCCGCCGGGAAGCGCGATTCCACGCTGATGCGGTTGAGCACGGTCTGGCGCGGCCAGAACGAGCCCGGGAAATGGTCGATATGCCACGCGGGTGCATCGATTGCTTCCTGCAGGTTCATGCCATGCACCGCATGGCGCAGGAAGAATGCCAGCGACCACTGGTCCTGCTGGTCGCCGCCCGGGGTGCCGAACACCATATACGGCTCGCCGTCGCGCAGCGCCAGCGACGGCGACAGCGTGGTGCAGGGGCGCTTGCCGGGGGCCAGCGTGTTGGGCAGGCCGGGCTCCAGCCAGGTCATCTGCAGGCGGGTATTGAGCGCGAAGCCGAGCGCCGGGATGGTCGGGCTCGACGAGAGCCAGCCGCCCGACGGCGTGGCGGCGACCATGTTGCCGTGGCGGTCGATCACGTCGATATGGCAGGTGTCGCCGACAAAGAGTTCGCGTTCGGCCCATTCGGCTACCGGCGGCAGCTCGGCGAAGGTCGGCTCGCCCACGCCGAAGCGCACGTCGGCTTGCCGCAGCGTGCGCTCGGCGACACCCAGGTCGGGCAGGCGCGGCGCCATGCGATCGAGCGTGCCGGGATCGATCGCCAGCGCCGCGCGCTCGCCGATGCGCTGCGCGCGCGCGGCCAGGTAGCCGTCGTCGAGCAATGTGGCAAGCGGGCTCTGCGTGAAGCGGGGATCGCCGTACCAGGCCAGGCGATCGGCCATCGCCAGCTTGGTGGCTTCGGCAATGCGGTGCACGAATTCGGGCGAATCGGGCGCATGCTGCGCCAGCCCGGCGTGGCGCAGCATGCCGAGCTGCTGCAGGAACACCGGACCCTGGCTCCAGATGCCGCACTTGGCCACCGTGTAGCGGCCGAAGTCGAGCGTGACCGGATCCTCTTCCCCGGGTCTCCAGCCGGCCATGTCGTCGTAGCGCAGCAGGCCGGTGTGCTTGTCGCCGGTGGTGTCGCGCACCGGCGTGTTGCGGCAGTAGGCGTCGATTTCCTCGGCGACGAAGCCGCGGTACCAGCAATCCAGCGCGGCGTCGATCTGGCCGGTGCGGCTGTCGCTGCGGCGCTGGGCATCCTCGACGATGCGGGTGTAGGTATCGGCCAGCGCCGGCAACGTGTGCAGGCTGCCCGGGCGCGGCACCTTGCCGTCCGGCAGCCAGGTGGCCGCCGAGCTGTGCCATTCGTCGCGGAACAGCGCCTGCACCGCCAGGATCGCGCGCGAGATGCGCGGCACCAGCGGGAAGCCGTCGCGCGCGTAGCCGATGGCGGGCGCCAGCACATCGGCCAGCGACCACGTGCCGTGATCGCGCAGCATCGTCAGCCACGCGCCGAAGGCGCCGGGAACGGCGGCGGGCACCAGCCCGATGCCCGGCATCAGCTCCAGGCCCTGCGCGCGCAACGCGGCGGGATCGGCAAGCGCCGGTGCCGGGCCCTGTCCGCACAGGGTGCGCATGCGGCGCTCGCGCTCGCTCCAGAACAGGATCGGTACTTCGCCCCCGGGGCCGTTCAGGTGCGGCTCGACCACCTGCAGCACGAAGCCGGCCGCCGCCGCGGCATCGAAGGCATTGCCGCCGCGTTCGAGCACGCCCATGGCGGTTTGCGTGGCCAGCCAGTGGGTGGAGGCGGCAACGCCAAAGGTACCGACGATTTCGGGGCGGGTAGTGAACATGGGTTGCAACTCCGGTGATGCGAGCCAGTATAGGATTGTGGAATAACCGCGAGAGTCTGATTGGTTATCGTTGCATTACCATTTGGTAATACGACATTAGCGCCCCCGTTGCAGGATTCCTGTGCCCATAGCCGCCTCCGACAAGCTGGTCCACAACCTCGTCTCCCGCCTGCGCCTCAGGCACCTGCCGCTGCTGCTGGCGCTGGAGCGCCAGCGCTCGGTGTCGCGCGTGGCGGCCGAGCTGAACCTGTCGCAGCCCGCCGTCACCAAGACCCTGCGCGAGATCGAGGACATCTTCACGGTGCCGCTGTTCACCCGCACCCGGCGCGGCCTGGAGCCCACGCCCACGGGCCGCGCGGTGCTGGCGCATGCGCGGCTGACGCTGGCGGATACCGATGCGCTGGGGCGCGAGCTGGCGGCGATCGGCGCCGGCATGTCGGGGCGGCTGCGCATCGGCGTGATCCCGTTCATCAGCCGCACCGTGCTCGATGCGGCCTGCAGCTTCGGCCTGACCCAGTCGCCGCGGGTTTCGGTGCTGGTGCGCGAGGGCACCACCGACGAGCTGGTGGCGGCGCTGCGCGAACATGAGCTGGATTGCGTGGTGGCGCGGACCTTCTACGCGCCCGGCGCGGACATCGCCCAGCAGCCGCTCTACCGCGAAGAGCCCGCGCTGGTGGTGCCCGCCGCGGCCGCCGGCCGGCTCGGACGCGGGCCGCTCGACTGGCGCCGGCTGGCCGAGCGCGACTGGATCCTGCCGCCGCCGAACACGCCGATCCGGCGCACCATCAACACCATCTTCGCGGTGGCCGGCGTGGCGCAGCCGGTGCCGATCGTCGAGACCTACTCGATCAAGACCATGGCCACGCTGCTGCGCAACCACGCGGCGGCTATCACCATCGTGCCGCGCGCGGTGGCTGCCGAGCTGGTCGAAGGCGGGGGCGCGGCGGCCTTGCCGCATGCGCTGAGCTGGGACTTGCCGCCGGTGGGGGTGATGTGGCGGCGGCAGGCGCTGGAGGACGATGTGGTGGTATCGCTGGTGGCGGCGTTGGGGAAATTGCGGTGGGAGGAGGGATAGGGCGCCGGGACTGTGCAGTCATCAGAGCTTGCTTCCGCCCCTCGCATACGCTCTCCTCTCCCTCGCGCGGGATAGGGGAGCAAACGGCTGGCGGTCATGGCGCGTGCGCGCTCATAATCAGCCTCGCATCCCCAACCAACCCAACCCGGAGCCATACCCATGCGACTCATCGGCATGCTCGATTCCCCCTACGTGCGCCGTGCCGCCATCACGCTGCGCCTGCTGGATTTGCCGTTCACCCACGAATCCATCTCCGTGTTCCGCACCTTCGACCAGTTCCGCGCCATCAACCCGGTGGTCAAGGCGCCGTCGCTGGTGTGCGACAACGGCGTAGTGCTGATGGACTCGACGCTGATCATCGACTACGCGGAAGCGCTGGCGGGCCGCAGCCTGATGCCGGCGTCGCTGGAAGAGCGCCAGCGCGCGCTGCGCACCATCGGCCTGGCGCTGGCGGCCAGCGAGAAGGCCGTGCAGCACGTGTACGAGCACAACCTGCGGCCGGCGGAGAAGGTGCACCAGCCGTGGGTGGAGCGCGTCGACGGCCAGCGCGCCAGTGCCTTTGCCCTGCTGGAAGACGAGATCGCGCGCATGCCCGTGCCGGCCGATGAGGCGGCCGTGAGCCAGGCCACGCTGACCGCCGGCGTGGTGTGGACCTTCACCCAGGCGCTGCTCCCCGGTCACGTCGACCGCGCGGCGCACCCGGCGCTGGCGGCGCTCGCGGCGCAGCTCGAAAGCTTTCCTGCGTTCAGCGCGCTGCCCCACGCATGACAGCCCGGGGGATCGCGGTCGCGATGGGTGGCAATGGATCGGTCGTGGTTCATGGTGGTCCAGCACGTGCAGGTGCTGCCTCGCGTGTTCGGGGTAGACCTGCTCGCGCGCGGGCGCAACGAAGAAGCCTCGCAGGCGATGCGCGAGCACCTGCAGCACACGCTCAACGCGCTGGCGCAGATCAGCCGGCTGCTGGAGCCGTAGCCGATTGGTTCAGAGGCTGGTTCAGCAGGTCCAGCGCCACGTCCACGATCATGTCTTCCTGCCCGCCCACCATGCGGCGGCGGCCCAGCTCGACCAGTACGTCGACGGTCTTCAGGCCATAGCGTGCCGCGGCAGCTTCGCTGTGGCGCAGGAAGCTGGAATACACCCCCGCATACCCCAGCGCCAGCGTCTCGCGATCGACCCGCACCGGGCGGTCCTGCAGCGGGCGCACCAGGTCATCGGCGGCATCCATCAGCCGGTACAGGTCGGTGCCGTGATGCCAGCCCATGCGCTCGGCGGCGGCGACAAACACTTCCAGCGGTGCATTGCCCGCGCCCGCGCCCATGCCGGCCAGGCTGGCGTCGATGCGGTCGCAGCCTTCCTCCACCGCGACGATGCTATTGGCCACGCCCAGGCTCAGGTTGTGGTGCGCATGCATGCCGGTCAGCGTTTCGGGCTTGAGCACGTCCTTGAACGCGCGGAAGCGGTCGCGCACGCCGTCCATGGTCAGCGCGCCGCCGGAGTCGACCACGTAGCAGCAGGTCGCGCCGTAGCTCTCCATCAGCTTGGCCTGCTGCGCCAGCTGCTGCGGCGTGGTCATGTGGCTCATCATCAGGAAGCCGACCGCTTCCATGCCCAGCTCGCGCGCCGCCTCGATATGCTGGCGCGAGATATCGGCCTCGGTGCAGTGCGTGGCCACGCGCACGATGCGCGCGCCGGCCTGGTAGGCGTCCTTGAGGTCGTGCACGGTGCCGATGCCGGGCAGCAGCAGCGTCGCGATCCTGGCGTGGCTGACCACGTCGGCAACGGCCTCGATCCACTCCAGGTCGGTATGCGCGCCGAAGCCGTAGTTGAAGCTGGAGCCCTGCAGCCCGTCGCCGTGCGCGACTTCGATCGAATCGACGCCGGCCTGATCGAGCGCGGCGGCGATCTGGCGGACCTGCGCCACGCTGTACTGGTGGCGGATGGCGTGGCTGCCGTCGCGCAGCGTCACGTCGGAAATATAGAGTGTCTTGTCGATGCTCATGGCGTGGTTCCGGTTCAGGCGGCAGCGGACTCGGCCAGCATGGCTTCGGCCATGCTTTCGGCGGTGTTCAGCGCGGCGCTGGTCATGATGTCCAGGTTGCCCGCGTAGGCAGGCAGGTAGTGCGCGGCGCCCTCGACTTCGAGGAAAACCGTGGTCTTCAGGCCGGCGAGTCGGCCCAGCCCCGGGATATTGAGCGGCGCCTCCGCGGGGATTTCCTCGAACTGCACCGCCTGCTTGAGTCGGTAGCCCGGCACGTAGCGCTGCACGTCGGCGGCCATGCGCGCCACCGATTCGGCAATGGCATCCTGGTCGGCCGGCTCGCTCAGGCAGTACACGGTGTCGCGCATGATCAGCGGCGGCTCGGCCGGGTTCAGCACGATGATGGCCTTGCCGCGGCGCGCGCCGCCCACCTGCTCGATGGCGCGCGAGGTGGTTTCGGTAAATTCGTCGATATTGGCGCGCGTGCCGGGGCCGGCGCTCTTGCTGGAGATGCTGGCGACGATCTCCGCGTAGTGGACCGGCGCCACGCGCGATACCGCCGCCACCATCGGGATGGTGGCCTGGCCGCCGCAGGTGACCATGTTGACGTTGGGCGCGTCGAGGTGCGCGGCGCCGTTGACCACCGGGATGCAGTACGGGCCGATCGCCGCCGGGGTCAGGTCGACCATGCGCAGCGCCGGGCGCAGCGCGCGCAGGAACGCATCGTTCTTCACGTGCGCGCCGGCGCTGGTGGCATCGAACACGATGTCGATGTCGCCGAACACCGGCAGCCGGGCCAGCCCTTCCACGCCTTCATGCGTGGTGGCAACGCCCATGCGGGCCGCGCGGGCCAGGCCGTCGGAGGCGGGGTCGATGCCGACCATCGCGCCCATCTCGACATGCCGGCCATGCCGCAGGATCTTGATCATCAGGTCGGTGCCGATATTGCCCGAGCCGATGATGGCGGCTTTGAGCTTGCGCGTCATAGGGATTCTCCTTGGATGGGTTACTCGACGCTGGCGCCGCTGGCCTTGACCAGCGGGGTCCAGCGCGTGCTTTCGCTGGCGAGGAAGGTGCCGAACTGCTGCGGGCTCATCGGCATGGGATCGAGGCCCTGGTCGGCGAAGCGCCTGGCCACTTCCGGGGCCTTGAGCGCCTTCAGCGCGGATTCATTGAGCCGCGCGACCACCGCGTCGGGCGTGCCGCTGCGCACCACCATGCCGAACCACACGCCGGCATCCAGGCCGGGCACGCCCAGCTCGGCCAGCGTGCGCACGTCGGGCAGGCTGGGGGAGCGCTTGCTTGAAGCGATCGCCAGGGCCTTGACCTTGCCGCCCTTGATCAGCGGCGAGGTGGTGATGACCGGGTCGAACATCATGTCGACCTGGCCCGCCATCACGTCCTGCAGCGCGGGGGCCGAGCCCTTGTAGGCGACATGGGTGAACTTGCCGCCGGTCTTGTCGCCGAACAGGCCGCCGAGCAGGTGCCCGATCGAGCCGATGCCCTGCGAAGCGTAGTTGACCCCGTCCGCGCGCGACTTCGCCAGCGCGACCAGGTCCTTCACGGAGCCGGCCGGGCTGTTCTGCGGCACCACCAGCACCAGCGGCGAGGCGGCCAGCGCCGTCACCGGCTTGAAGTCCTTGAGCGGGTCGTATGAGAAGTTGCGGTACAGGCCCGGGTTGATCGCGAACATCTCGGTGGCCGCGACGAACACCATGTGGCCATCCGGCTCGGCGCGCTTGACCGCCAGCGCGGCGATCTGCCCGCCGCCGCCGGGGCGGTTCTCGACGATCACCGGCTTGCCGAGGTCGCTCTGCATCTGCTGCGCGACCTGGCGCGCGATCATGTCGGTGATGCCGCCCGCCGGGAACGGGACCACGATGGTGACGGGGCGGTTGGGGAAGGCGGGCGCCTGCGCCGTGGCCGCGCCGGCGCTGCCGACCAGGGCGGCGCCGATGGCGATGGGGGCGAGCAGCCTGGCAATCAGGCGATGCATGCGATGGGGGCGTTGCATGGTTGTCTCCGTTTCTCTGTCGTTATGGGTTCAAAGCTTCGGCAGTCATGTCAGCTGTCGGCGAACTTCGCGCGTACGGTGCCGACGCCGGTGATATGCGCTGCATAGGTCTTGCCGGCCTGCACCGGCACCATCGGCCCCAGCGCCCCGGTCAGCACCAGGTCGCCGGCGCGCAGCGGGTCGCGCAGGCTGGCCAGCTTGCGCGCCAGCCACACCGCGGCGTTGAGCGGATGGCCCAGGCAGGCGGCGCCGCTGCCGTGCGAGACGCGTTCGTCGCCGCACCGCATTTCCATCTCCACCGCTTTCAGGTCGAGGCCAGCCAGGGGCACCGGAACTGCGCCGATTACCACCAGCCCGCTGGAGGCGTTGTCGGCCACCGTGTCGACATACGAGATGTCCCAGTTGGCGATGCGGCTGCCGACCACCTCGATCGCCGGCAGCACGTAGTCCACCGCGCCCAGCACGTCGAGCACGGTGGCATCGGCTACGTCGAGGTCGCGGCGCAGCACCAGCGCCACCTCGGCCTCGGCCTTGGGCTGCAGCGTGCGCGCCATCGGGATCGGCTCGTCGTCGCCGTAGACCATGTCGGCGAACAACGTGCCGAAGTCGGGCTGGTCAACGCCCAACTGGCGCTGCACCGCGGGCGAAGTCAGGCCGATCTTGCGGCCGATCACGCGGCGGCCGCCGGCTTGCCAGACGGCGACGTTGGCGCGTTGCACGGCGTAGGCGGTGGCCGCGTCGTCCGTGGCGATCTCGCCGCGCAGCGGCGCTACCGGTGTGCGCGTTCGCTCGGCTTCGCGCAGGCGTGCGGCGAGGGCGAGGATGGTTTCCTGGTCTGGCATGGCTGTGTCCTTGAGAAGTGTCAGTGATGCGCGGGCGCGGCGTGCATCAGCGCGAAGCCGGCAATCCATTCCGGGATCGGGCGGTAGTAGTCCAGTTCGGCGCGGTAGGCGCCGCTCGCAGCGAGTGCGGCAAAGGCGGCGATCCACGTGCGCACCTCATGGGCCGACTTGCCGGCGTCACGCGTGATGCCGTCGTTGGTCATGCCGTCGACGCGGGTCAGTTCGCCGCTTGCGAGCAGCGCCAGCAACGCGCGGTCCCAGTCGGGGTTGAGCGCATGCAGGTGGCTGTCGCCGCCGGCAAAGGCGCGCGCGGCGGCCACGGTGCGCTCCTGCCGCGCCTGGCGCGAAGCCGGCGGCGGGTTGCGCCCCGCGATCAGGCGTTCCGCCACTTCCGCGCTGGCGCCGGCAATCTCCGGCACCGGCGGCTCGTGCGAGATGCCGCCGGAGCCGACCACCAGCACGCGCTTGCCCAGCCCCGACAGGTAGCGGCCGATGGCATCGCCCAGCAGCCGCGCGCGGCGGCAGCTTGCCATCGGCGGCGCGACCGAGTTGATGAACACCGGGATCACAGGGTAGCGGTCGAGCGCGCCGGTCAGCACTTCCAGCGCCTGCGCGCAGCCGTGGTCGACCTGCATGCGGTACGACACCGCCACGTCGAGGTCCTGCGCCATCACCGCTTCGGCCAGGCCCAGCGCCACGTCCTGCGGCACGTCGAGCGGACCGGCGAGGCTGTTGAAGTCGCCGATGGCGCTGGCCGCCACGCCGACGCAAAACGGCGGCATTACGTCATAGAAGAAGCCGTTGTAGTGGTCGGGCGCGAACACCACCACCAGCTCGGGATCGAAGGCTTCCACGCGGGCGCGCGCGGCGGCCTGCAGGCGCTCGACCTCGGCCACGATTGCCGGCGCCGGGTCGTAGTAACCGTGCAGCGGCGTATGCGACAGGCATTCGAGATGAATCGGCATGTCAGGCTCCCGCGGCAAGCTGCCGGACGGCGGCGGCCTGCGCCTCGTACGAAGGCGCGGCGGCACGGGCGGCGGCGCGCGTATCGGTTTCCCCGGCCTCCTCGGCCGCCGGCGTGCGCAAGGCCAGCTTGCGCGCCAGCGCCACCACCGAATCCGAGACCTGCTGCGGCGAGCACATGCCCGCGACAAAGCGGTCGGGCCGCAGCAGTACCACCGAGCCGGGCTGGTTGCCGAACCAGTCCTTGAGGCGGTTATGCACGTCGCCCACGGCGATCACGCCAGCGGGCACGTCGTCGCGGTAGTCGAGCTGCGGATCCGGCTTGGCCAGCACGAACACCCCGCCGAGCTGGCGCCACACCGCGCGCGCCTGCGCCGTCAGGCCGAAGGTGGGATCGGTGCCCCAGCCGAGGATGGCGAAGCGGTTGCCAATCACATCGTCGAGGCGCTCGACGTTATTGGCTTCGGTGCGCACCAGCGGCTGGATGAACATGCGGCCCACCGGCGAGTTGCCCGCGGGGTCGCGGCCATGCACCAGCCGGCCGACCAGCGATTCGCGCTTCTCGCTCATCAGGCCCAGCAGTCGGCCCAGCGCGGAGTTGCCGGAGCGCGCCAGGCAGCGGGCCAGCAGGCCGGGATGCGCGCGGCGCTGGCCTTCGGGCAGGAGCACGACGCCTTGCTCGTAGCGCGGCATCGGCTTGAAGCGCATCTCGACGAAGTACTGCTTGACCGCGGGGAAGCGGTTCAGCACCCTGGTCAGCCCGTCGCGCAGCGCCGAGCCCGCGCGGCTGGCAGGCGCGAAGATATCGCCGGCCACCTCCGACAGGTGGATCATCGAACGCGCATGGGCGCGGCGCTCGGCCGTATAGGTGTCGAGCAGCGCATCGCCGGCCTGGCCCTTGACCACCATCGCCAGCTTCCAGCCCAGGTTGCTGGCGTCGCGGATGCCGCTGTTGTAGCCCTGGCCCTGCCACACCGGCATGATGTGCGCGGCATCGCCCGCCAGCAGCACGCGGCCGGCACGGAAGTCGCGCGCCAGGCGTGCATTGTGGGTATAGACGCGCTTGCGGATGTAGTCGACCTTGTCCGGGTCGGCCACCACCTTGCGAATCAGCGCGGCCATGTTCTCGGGGCGCGACAGTTCTTCCTCGGTCTCGCCGGGCATGACCATGAACTCGAAGCGGCGGATGCCGTGCGGCAGCGCGGCCGACACATAGGGCCGCTCGGGGTCGCAGTGCATGTAGATGTGCGGCGTGCCGATCGGGTCGTTGCGCACGTCCACCACGATCCACTGGTTGGGCTTGGTGCGGCCTTCGAACGGCATGTCGAGCGCGCGGCGCACCAGGCTGTTGCCGCCGTCGGCACCGACCATATAGGCGGCACGGATGCGCACCGGCCGGCCGGCTTCGTCGGCGGCTTCGATCTGCACGCCGTGGTCGTCATGCGTGAACGACGCCACGCCGTGGCCCAGCAGCGTGCGCACATGCGGGAAGCGCCGCAGGCCTTCGAACAGGATGCGGTCGGCCAGCGGCTGGATGAAGGCATTACGGCGCGGCCAGCCGAACTCGTCGGTGCGCGGCTCGATCGACGCAAAGCAGCGCCCGCCCGCGGTGACGAAGCGCATCCAGTGGTGGGGCGTGGTGTGCGGCAGCAGCGTCTGCGCCAGGCCGACCGACTGGAATACGCGCAGCGCTTCGTCGTCGAGGCCGATGGCACGCGGGTAGTCGATGATCTGCGCGAGCTTTTCCACCAGCACCACGCTGACGCCCTGCAGGCCGAGGATATTGGCGATCATCAGGCCGACCGGCCCGGCACCGACGATGGCGACATCGCAATCGACAGTGTCAGGACGAGCGTCGCCGCCCGCCATGGCGATGGCGTGGGTCATGTCTGTCTCCGTTATGTGTTGTGGGTGTCCGGGCGCGGCCCGGACCGTCAGGGATGTGCGCAGCCCAGTCGTCAGGGATGCGCGCAGCGCATCAGACCGCGGTGGCCTCGGGCACCGGCTTGCCGAGCAGGAAGTTCAGCTGGATGCGGTTGAAGGTGTCGGCATCCTCGAACTGCGGCCAGTGGCCGCAGCCATCCATCACCGTGAACAGCGCGCCGGGAATCATGGTGGCGATGCGCCGTCCTTCCGAGACATCTGCGGTGGGATCGTCGGAGGTCCACAGCACCAGCGTCGGCGCCTGGATGCGGCCATAGTCGCCGGCGCGCAGGATGTTGCGCTGGCGCGTCTCCATGTCCTGCAGCACCATGTTGCCGCGCTGCGCCTCGACCATGCCGGGCTGCGCATAGATCGCCTGGCGCGTGGCGACGAGGTCGTCGAAGACCTTGGACTTGTCGGCCATCAGCCATTCCACGCGCGCCTTGATGAAGTCCCAGCTCGGGTCTTCGACCGCGCGCATCGACAACGTCTTCAGGCGTTCCATCACCACGGGGTCGGCCTGCGAGCCGCCGGCGGTGTTCAGTACCAGGCGCTCGACACGACCGGGATGGTCGATCGCCAACTGCGAGGCGACCCAGCCGCCCAGCGATTCGCCGCTGAACGAGGCGCGTTCGATGTCGAGCGCATCGAGCACGCGGATCACGTGGTCGACATAGGCAGACACCTCGCGCGGGCCATCGGGCTTGTCGGTCCAGCCGTGGCCGATCATGTCGATGGCCCAGACGTCGAAGTGTTCGGCATGCGCCTTCAGGTTGCGCACATAGGCTTCGGCGTGGCCGCCGACGCCGTGCAGCAGGATCAGCGCGGGCTTGCTGCGGTCGCCGGCGTGCAGGTAGCGTGTCTGGATGCCGCCGGCATCGAGCCAGCCCTGGGTGAAGCTGACGCCGCGCAGGTCGGCCCAGATGCTCTGGAACGGCTTGGCGGCAGTGGTGGACGTATTGAGGGCGGTGGCCGGGACGGCTTGCGTCGACATTCGGTTGTCTCCAGGTTCTGTGCAGGGTGCCTGCATTCGGGGGGCTTGCTTTGAACGGAAGTCTAGAGACCGCATTGCTCGCGGCAAAAAAAATGTGCAAACTGTGCAAGGAGTGCACAACGTTGATTTAAAAGGATTTTTTATGGCGCTGGAACGGGATGCCATTTACGCCAATGTCAGGGGGCTGACGCGTGGCCTGGATGTGCTGCGGGCGCTGAACCGCATGGAAAGCGGGCGCGCGACGGCCCAGCAACTCGCGCAGGAGACGGGGCTGCATCGCACCACCGTACGGCGCCTGCTGGAGACGCTGGTGGCGCAGGGCTTCGTTCGTCGCAGCGAGTCGGACGACACCTTCCGCCTGACGCTGCAGGTGCGCGCGCTCAGCGAAGGCTTCACCGACGACGAATGGATCTCCACCACCGCCGCGCCGCTGATGGGCGAACTGCTGCAGCAAGTGGTATGGCCCTCCGACCTGACCACCCCCGACGGCGACGCGATGATCATCCGCGAGACCACGCACCGCTTCAGCCCGCTGTCGTTCCACCGCGCCATGGTGGGGCGGCGGCTGCCGATGCTGCTGACGGCGTCGGGGCGCGCCTACTTTGCCAACTGCACCGAGGCCGAGCAGGAGAGCATCGTCGCGATGCTGCGCTCAGGTGCCGGGGGCGAGCACCAGGCCGCGCTCGCCAGCGATGCGCAGTTCGTGCAGAACCTGGTGAAGCGTGTGCGGCAGGATGGCTTCAGCACCAATCATGGCGACTGGAGCGAGCAGCGCAACATCAGCGCCATTGCCGTGCCGCTGCGCGCGGGGGAACGCGTGCTCGGAAGCCTGAACGTGGTCTACCTGTCGCGCGCGCTCAAGCCGGCTGAGGCGGAGGCGAAGTTTGTGGCGCCGCTGGCTGGCATTGCGGGCAAGATCGCGGCGGGTATGGCTGGCGCCTGAGCGGACTGGCGCAGCAGCCGAATACACCCACCGTACCGCACCGCACCCATCCTGCTACAGCACATTCACATCCGCCGTGCCTGCCGCCACTTCAAGCACCCGCGTGCTTGCGGTCGCCGGCAGCGCCGGTGCGACGCCGCCGCTGATGGACTTCAGCGTATGGTACGTGCAGCTGAGCTTGTCCGGCGTCAGCGTCACCAGCGCGTATCCTTCCGCGTTGGTGTCGGCGTGGCGGATCCAGGAATTGAAGGCGCGCAGCGTGTTGTCGAACGCGTTGAACAGCACACCGCCCACGTCGCTGTAAACCAGTTCGCGCAACGCGGCGAATTCCTGGTCGTTGTCGACGATAGCGCGGAACGAACTCAGCAGCGAATTGCTGGACAACCCCGCGGTGACCAGGTCGACCATCACCGGCATGGGCGAGGCCGCATCGTAGTCGTCCATGACCTGGCCGCCGAAGAACCCATGGATGTCGCCGCTCAGCGCCACCACGTTGCGCACGCTGTTGGCCTTCAGGAACGCCATCAGGTTCTTGCGCTCGGCATTGAAGCCGTCCCACTGGTCGGTATTGAGGATAAACCGGTCGAGCAGCGAGATCGCCGGCAGCCGGCTTTCGATCAGCGGGCGGATGTTGGCGTCAAAGGCCGCCGCATCGATGCCGGCCTGCGACAGCAGGTTGCGCAATTCGGTGTACGCCAGGTTGGCATAGGTGCCAGCCGCCTTGGCCGTGGCCAGGTCGCTTTCCAGCGCGCTGGCGATGGCGGATTGCAGCGATGACAGCGCACTGTGGGCCTGCACCAGCGCCCGCGCGATCAGGTCGGCGATGGCCTTGGTGACGTCGACCTGCATGCGCAGCAGCGACAGCTGGTTGCCCCACAGCTTCCACGTGGTATTCGCCCCGCCCACGCGGTCCTGCCACCATGCGCGCTGCGTGTCGCCGAGCATCGATACCGGCGTCAGCGCATTGCCGGCGGCGCTGATCTTCTGCGCCTCGGTGGCGGCCAGCGTGTCGGCGGGAACGAGGTACAGGCTGCCCACGGTGCGGCCGATGGTTTCCTCCGGCATGACGTGGTTGGCGCGGTACAGGCGCTCGTCGGTCATCAGCAGCGTCGCCAGGTTGCCGAAGGTGAAAGAACGGTAGATCTGGATGTTCTGGAACGACGGGTTGCTGGTGTCGAGGCTGACGTCTGCGGGCAGGTATTCGAACCAGGCCTGGCTGGCCGCGCGCCGGCGCGCGGTGCGTGGCGTCTGGTCGTCGTCCGAGTCATAGGTCTGGCGGTCCTGCCAGCAGTTGTCCGAGAACTCATGGTCGTCCCAGATCGCGATCATCGGGAAGGCCGCGTGCAGCGCCTGCAAGCGGGTATCGCTGCGGTAGCTGCGGTACAGGTAACGGTAGTCGTCGAGCGTGGTGGCGTAGACGCTGGCATCCGGCAGCACCGTGCCGTTGGGCAGCTGCAGCGCGGTGTGGCGGTCTTCCACCAGGCCGGCGCGCGAGCCGCCGGGCACCGCTTCGTAGATGTAGTCGCCCACGTGGACGATGAAGTCCAGGTCCTGCTGCACCAGTTCTTCCATGCCGGCCCAATGGTTGGCGTTCCAGTCCTGGCAGCTGACAAAGGCAAAGCGCAGCTGCGACAGCGGCGTGCCGGCCGCAGCGGCGGTGCGCGTGCGGCCCACGGTGCTGGCGCGGTTGCCGAGCAGGAAGCGGTAAAAATAGCGCGTGCCGGCGGTGAGTCCCGTGACCTTGTTGCGAATGGTGTAGTCCCATTCCGGACGGGCCATCAGCGGCTCGTTGACCAGCAGCGATTGCGGCGCGAAATCCTGCTGCGTCGAGACTTGCAGGCGTACCACCACGGGCCGCTTGCCGTTGTTGCCTTCGACGCGGGTCCACACCACCACGCTGTCAGGCTTGGGATCTCCCGAGGCGACGCCATGTACGAAATTGAAGTTTTCCGGATTGCCGGTATCGGGCTCATCGCCGTCGTCACCGCCGCCGCAGGCGGTCAGGCCGCCGGTGGCGATCGTGACGGTCATGAAACTTCCCCACTTCAGGAACTGGCGTCGATCCATGATCGTTCTCCTACTCTCGGGTTGCGGAACGCAGCCGCGGCCCGGACGCCGGAGAGGGCATCAGCTTTTTGTGGGGAGCGTGACTGCTTGTTGCATGGATACTAGTGGCCGCCTTCTGTCTTCGCTGTCGGTGAGGCGCCGACATCGATATAGGAAAAGGATGACTGGTGCCGCGATGCGTTGTGCATGGGCTTGCCAGTCTTGCATGGCGGCGAGGCGCAGGCGTGCCGCCGCCACGCAATGATTCATCAACGACTAACTAAACTAAGGCACGTCGCGCTGCGGCGCGCCGTCATAGGTCCACAGGAACTGGCGCGGGATGGGTCCCTTGTTGCGCCCGCCCTGGCAGGTCTGCTCCCACGCGTGCGCAAGGATGCCGACCGAGCGCGACAGGCAGAACAGGCCGCGGGCCAGCGGGGCGGGGAAGCCCAGCTCGGCATAGATGACCGCGGTGGCGCCATCGATATTCATCGGAATGGCTTTGCTGCGTCCGGCGGACAGTGCCTGTTCGATCGCGCGCGCGATCGACGCACAGCGCCCGGTGACGACGCCATCGGCAGCGGCTTGTTCGACCAGCGCAAGCAGCCGCGGTGCGCGTGGGTCGACAGGATGGAAGCGGTGGCCAAAGCCAGAAACGAACTTGCCGTGCAGGTCGCGGTAGCCATGCAGTGCCGCGGCGACGGCATCGTCCATGCTGCTGCCGTTGTCGATGCGCGCGGCGACGTCCTGATACAGCGCCACCGCCTGCTCGCCGGCGCCGCCATGCACATCGCCCAGCACGTTGACCGCCGACGCCATCGCATTGTTCAGCCCCACGCCACAGGTGGCTGCCATGCGCGCGATGGCGATGCTAGGTGCCTGCGGGCCATGGTCGACCGCGGCCATCAGTGCGGCGTCGAGCAGTTCGCCCTGGCCCGGGCCCGGCAGTTCGCCGCGCAGCATCAGCCAGATCATCTGCGCGAACGAAACGCGGCCGATCAACTGCTCGATGGGATAGCCGCGGTAGCGGATCTCGCCGGGCTTCATGTCGATGATGCCGGTGTGCCACCAGTCCTGCGACAGGCGCTGGCCCGGGTCCATGTCGTCCTTGCCGTCCTTGCCGGCGTTGCTGGGTTGGCCGATGCCGCTCATATTGCGCGCTCCTGGCTGAGTTGGTCGATGTCCGTGCTGCTGTAGCCCAGGCTTTCCAGCACCTGGCGCGTGTGCTGGCCCAGCTCTGGCGGCGGCGCATCCACTGCCGGGGCCTCGCGGTTGAGCTTGAAGCCGGTGCGCACCACGCGGATGTCGCGGCCCACGCCGGGCACTTCGGCAAATTCGCCGATCATGCCGCGGTCGCGCACCTGCGGATGCGCCAGCGTGCCGGGCACATCGAGCACCGGGCCGGCGGGGACGCCGGCGGCATTCAGCAGCGGCCACCAATCGGTGGCCGGCTTCTTCGCCAGCTCCGCTTCCAGTGCTTCGGTCAACGCAGCGCGGTTGGCGAGCCGCGCCTGCCGCTGCGCGAAGCGCGTATCGCCCGCCAGGTCGGGACGGCCGACCACGCGGCACACCGCCTCGAACTGCTCCTGCTTGTTGGCGGCGATATTGAGCAGCCCGTCGCCGGTGCGGAAGGTGCCCGACGGGCTCGCGGTCATGTTCTCGTTGCCCATCGGCACCGGCGCCTTGCCGGCGATCAGGTGGTTGGAGACCACCCAGCCCATCGTGGCCAGCGTGGCCTCAAGCATCGATACGTCGATGAAATAGCCCTCGGTGCGCTGGTGGTCCGCCAGCGATGCCGCCACTGCAAACGCGGCGGTCAGGCCGCCAATGGTGTCGGACACCGGATAGCCGACGCGGTAGGGCGCCGTCTGCGGATCGCCGGTGATGCTCATCACGCCCGACATGCCCTGGATGATCTGGTCATAGGCCGGCAGTTCCGCCAGCGGCCCGTCCTGGCCGAAGCCGGAGATCGCGCAATAGACCAGCCGCGGGTTCTCCTGCCTGAGCGTCTCGTAGCCGAGCCCAAGCCGGTCCATCACGCCGGGGCGGAAGTTCTCGACCACCACGTCGGCGCTGCGCACCAGCTTGCGGAACACTTCCTTGCCGCGAGCGTGCTTGAGATTGATGGTCACCGACTGCTTGCCGGGGTTCTGTGCCAGGAAGGAGACGCCCATCAGGCGCTGGTTCAGCTCGGCATCCGCGCCCAGCTGGCGCGCGAGGTCGCCGGTGCCCGGCGTTTCCACCTTGATGACCTCGGCGCCCAGGTGGGCGAGCTGGTGGCAGCAGAACGGGCCGGCCAGCACGTTGGTGAGGTCGAGCACGCGGATGTTGCGCAAGGGCTTTTGCATGGTGTTGGTGTCTGATCCGTTGATGTCTGAACCGCTATTCGACGCGCGCGCCGGACTGGCGCACGATCTCGCCCCAGCGCATGTTCTCGCTCTGGATAAAGGCGCCGAGCTCCCTGGCGGTGCCGCCGCGCGGCTCGCTGCCTTCCTCGCGCAGCTTGCTGACGGTGTCGGCCTGCGCCAGCGCCTTGTTGACTTCGGCATTCAGCCGCGCCACCACCTCGGGCGGCGTGCCGGCCGGCGCCACCAGCGCCTTCCAGTCTTCCGCCTGGAAGCCGGCGTAGCCCGACTCGGCAACGGTAGGCACGGCGGACAGCAGCGGCATGCGCTTGGCCGAGGTCACCGCCAGCGCGCGGACCTTTCCAGCCTTGATCATGGGCATTGCGATCGGCGGCGTGGCGAAATAGAAGTCGGTCTGCCCGCCCATCAGGTCGGTCAGCGCCGGCGAGGCGCCCTTGTAGGGAACATGCAGCATCCTGATGCCGGCGCGCCGCGCGAACATCTCGCCGGTCAGGTGGCCGACCGTGCCGGTGCCTGCAGACGCCATCGACAGCTGCTTCGCCTTGGCCGCGGCCACCAGGTCGGCGACCGTCTTGTAGGGGGCGTCGTTGCGCACGATCAGCACCACCGGCTGTGCCGCTACCAGTACCACGGGCGTGAAATCCTTCTGCGCGTTGTAGGGCATCCTGGGGTACAGCGTGGGGTTGATCGCCAGGTTGGCGGTCTGGCCCATGCCCAGGGTGTAGCCGTCGGGCTTTGCCTTGGCCACGCTGTCGAGCCCGATATTGCCACCGGCGCCAGCGCGGTTTTCCACCACCACGTTCCACTTGGTCGCCATGCCGATCTTGTTGAAGACCAGCCGCGACAGCACGTCGGTGCCGCCGGCCGGCGGGAAGGGCACGATGAGGCGGACCGGTTGCGCGGGATAGGCGTCGGCGGCATGGGCGACGCCGGCGCCGGCGGCAAGCAGCGCCGGCAGCGCGCAGCAGGCAACGGCGCGAACCAGCGCGCGCGTCGGCTTTGCAAGCATCGGGGAAGGAAGGGATCGGCGGGTCATTGGGTCTCCTGACTGGCGGCGAGTGGGGCGTCGTTTTGTTCTTTCAGATAGAACATGGTTCTACAGAAAAGAACTTTAATGCCGTCCTGCAGCGAAACTAATCCGGGTATACCCGCGAATTTCGAGAATCTTAGGATTTGTGTTCTACTAGACAGAACTTCGACCGCTTTGCCCATGGAAGACAACCAACCCGCCCAACCTGCCGGCGCCCCCGATACCTCCAGCGGCGTCGCTGTACTGGACCGCGCCTTCGCCATCCTCGGCGCCTTCGGGCCGACCGACGAGCGCCTGTCGCTGACCGAACTGTCGCGCCGCACCGACCTGTACAAGAGCACCGTGCTGCGCCTGCTGGCGGCGCTGGAGCATGGCGGCTATATCCGCAAGCTCGACGACGGCCAGTATGCGATCGGGCCGCAGCCGCTGCGGCTGGCGGCGATCTACCAGCGCTCGTTCCGCGTCGGTCCGGTGATCGAGCCGCTGCTCGAGCAGGTCAGCCGCGAACTGGGCGAAACCTCATCGTTCTACGTGCGCCAGGGCGAGCAGCGCCTCGTGCTCTACCGCGTCGAGCCGGCGCGCGCCGTGCGCGTCTCGATCGGCGTCGGCGATGCCTTCCCGATCGACCGCGGCGCCTCGGGCAAGGTGCTGCGCGCTTTCACCGAACCCGGCGACGAGCGATGGGGCGAAGTGCGGGCGCGGCTATGGGCGGTGTCGTATGGCGAGCGCGATGCCGAGACCGCCTCGGCCTCGGTGCCGGTGTTCGGCGCCACCGGCGAGCTGGTGGGCGCGCTGACCTTGTCGGGCCCGAAGCAGCGGCTTGCCGCGGCGCCGACGATGTACGCGGCAGTGGCAACGTTGCTCAAGGTCGCGCGGCAGGCCACCGGGGTGCTAGGCGGCAATGGCGCCCGCTACGACCAGGGCATCGCGCAGCTGAGCATGGAGCAGGTCATGGCCAGCGGCGCGATCGGTGCCGGGGATGCAGACTAGCGGGCGTAGCGAAGGCTCGCGCCTATTCCGGCTGCTCGCAGAAGCGCAACCGGTTGCCGAACGGATCCGCTACCTGCAATTGCCTTCCCCAGCCGAGCGTCTCGATACCGGGGCGCGCATACGCATAGTCCTTCGCCGCCAGTTCGCGCTGCAGCGCATCGATGTCCTGCATCGGCACGAACACCGTCGATCCCGGCGTGGCGTCGCCGTAGTGCTCGCTCAAATGCAGCGCCAGGCCGGAGCGCCTGACCTGCATTAGGCCCTTCCACACGCCGGCACGCAGGCATCGCTGCCTGCGAGCCGGTTTTTTTTGCCAGTCAGAAGCCTGACGCGAAGCACATTTGGTCTCCTTGGTCTTGCAACCGGACGTTCTGTATCGCCAGGCGCGGCAATTGCTGGCGGTTGGATGGTCTTGTGATCGGCGTAAAGCACTCAATAGATATCGGCTATCCAGCCGATACGAGCACCGATCGCGAAGGTTCCCATTCCTCCCGTCCTCCAACTACCCAGCGCAAGGAGATCGATATGGCCGACAAACAGGCAAGGCCCAGGGCAAACAACGCTGCAGGCCAGGCGGCAGCAGGCACGCCGGCGGGCTACGGCGACGCCCGGCGCGGCACCGGCGGCGAACTGCACCAGACTGCCGGCAGCAGCCATCCGCCGCTGACCACCGCGCAGGGCATTCCCATTCCGGACAACCAGAACTCGCTCAGGGCAAATCCGCGCGGCCCGACTTTGCTCGAAGATTTCATCCTGCGCGAAAAAATTACACACTTCGACCATGAGCGCATCCCGGAGCGGATCGTCCACGCACGCGGCTCGGCCGCGCATGGCTACTTCGAGCTGACCGAGTCGCTCGCGGCTTTCACCACCGCCAGGATGCTGACCGAAGTCGGCGAGAAAACGCCGGTCTTTACCCGCTTTTCCACCGTGGCCGGCGGTGCGGGTTCGGTCGACACGCCGCGCGACGTGCGCGGCTTCGCGGTCAAGTTCTATACCAAGGAAGGCAACTGGGACCTGGTCGGCAACAACATCCCGGTGTTCTTTATCCAGGACGCGATGAAATTCCCGGACGTGGTCCACTCCGTCAAGATGGAGCCGGACCGGGGCTTCCCGCAATCGGCCAGCGCGCACGACACCTTCTGGGATTTCATCTCGCTTACGCCCGAGTCGATGCACATGGTGATGTGGATCATGTCGGACCGCACCATCCCGCGCTCGCTGCGCATGATCGAAGGCTTTGGCGTGCATAGCTTCCGGCTGCTCGACGGGCAGGGCAACTCCACCTTCGTCAAGTTTCACTGGCGGCCCAGGCTGGGCTTGCAGTCGACCGTGTGGGACGAGGCGGTCAAGATCGCCGGCGCCGATCCCGACTTCCATCGCCGCGACCTGTTCAACGCGATCCAGTCGGGCAACTTCCCTGAATGGGAACTGGGCGTGCAGCTCTTTACCGAGGACGACGCGGCGAAATTTCCGTTCGACCACCTCGATCCCACCAAGATCATCCCGGAAGAGACGGTACCGCTGAAGATCGTCGGCCGCATGGTGCTCGACCGCTGGCCCGACAACTTCTTTGCCGAGACCGAGCAGGTGGCCTTCTGCCCGGCCAATATCGTGCCGGGCGTGGATTTCTCCAACGACCCGCTGCTGCAGGGGCGGCTGTTCTCCTATCTTGACACGCAGCTGCTGCGGCTGGGCTCGCCGAACTTCCACCAGATCCCGGTCAACGCGCCCAAGTGCCCGTTCGCCCACCACCAGCGCGACGGCAAGATGCAGATGGAGGTGCCGCGCGGACGCGTGGCCTATGATCCCAGCTCGCTCGACGACGCATCGCCGCGCGAGGCGCCGGACCTCGGCTTCCCGAACGCGCGCGTGCCCGAGCAGGGCGACAAGGGCCGCATCCGCGCCGAGAGCTTTGCCGACCACTACAGCCAGGCGCGCATGTTCTTTCGCAGCCAGAACCGCGCAGAACAGGCGCATATCGCCTCGGCGCTGGTGTTCGAGCTGTCCAAGGTCGAGCATGTGCACGTGCGCGAGCGCATGGTGGCGCACCTGCGCAATATCGACGAAGGCCTGGGCCGGCGCGTCGCCGACGGCCTGGCGCTGGACCGGGTGCCCGATCCGCTGCCCACCGCCGCACCGGTGCAGGACCTGCCGCCGTCACCGGCGCTGCAGATCATCGACCGCATGAAAGACACGCTGCAGGGGCGCGAGGTTGGCATCCTGGTTGCCGATGGCTCCGATGGCGCGACCGTCGAGGCGATCCGGCAGGCTGCGGCCACCGCCGGCGCCACGGTCAGGATCGTCGCGCCCAAGGTGGGCGGCGCGGTAATGGCCGACGGCTCCAGGCTGGCCGCCGACGGGCAGCTTGCCGGCACCCCATCCGTGATGTTCGACGCGGTGGCGGTGGTGCTGTCCGCCGACGGCGCGGCGCAGCTGGCGCAGGAAAGCGCGGCGCTGGACTTCGTCTGCTTTGCCTACGCGCACCTGAAAGCCATCGCGGCCGATGCCGGCGGCGATGCGCTGCTGGCGCAGGCCAACCTCAAGCCCGATAACGGGGTGGTGCCGGCCGGCGATACCGCGCGCTTTATCGCGGCCGCCAAGACGCGGCAGTGGGACCGCGAGCCGCAGGTGCGGATGCTGGCGTAATGCCGGGACCGGCCCGCAATATAGCGCCGGCCGTGGCGGGCCGGCGTCCCACCGTAAGCGCCCGCGGTGCTTTGCCGGGCCTGAGCACGGCCGTTTCTCCAAGGGAAATCCACTAGAAACCCCCTCTGCCTTTGGCACATAATGTGCAAGCGATGCCGGTGAAACGGCACACGCGAGCGGGTTACCCGCCGCCACAGAGGGGAGACAATGAGCAGTTCAACCGACAAGTTCTCGGCGACCATGCGCGCCGGGCTGGCCGACCTTGCGCGCCGGCTGCGCTTTGCCATGGAGGAAGGCGCGATCTGGCTCGACGAGCAGCGCATGATCCTGATCCACACCGCGGCGCTTGGCGCGCTGCGCAAGGAGCTGGTCGACACCATGGGCATGGAGCGCGCGCGCGGCCTGTTTATGCGCATGGGCTTCCATTCCGGCATGCGCGATGCCGAGGTCGCGAAGAAGCTGCGCGCCGGCCAGAGCGATTTCGGCCAGCTCGAGATCGGGCCGTGCCTGCATACCATCGAGGGCGTGGTCCGCGTCACGCCGGTCAAGGTCGATATCGATATCGCCGCCGGCATCTACGACGGCGAATTCCTGTGGGAAGACTCGTTCGAGGGCGACGTGCACCGGCAACTGTTCGGTATTGTCGACGAGCCCGCCTGCTGGATGCAGATCGGCTATGCCACCGGCTACACTTCGGCGCTGATGGGCCGCACCATCCTCTATCGCGAGGTGGAGTGCATTGCCTGCGGCCATGCGCACTGCCGCATCGTCGGCAAGCCGGTCGAGGCCTGGGAAGACGGGCAGCAGGTGCTGGCGCTGTACCAGCCGGATCCCGTGATCGAAACCATCATGGCGCTGCAGAGCGAGGTCGAGAACCTGCGCGCGCTGCAAGAAACGCGCGCGACGCCGGCCGACCTGGTCGGCAGCTCGCCTGGCTTCCGTGCCGCATGGAACCTGCTGCAGCGCGCCGCGGCCAGCAACGTGACGGTGCTGCTGCTGGGCGAGACCGGCGTGGGCAAGGAGCGCTTTGCGCAGGCGCTGCACAGCGTCAGTGGCCGCGCTGACAAGCCTTTTGTCGCGGTCAACTGCGCGGCGATCCCGGACGAGCTGATCGAGTCGGAGCTGTTCGGCGTGGAGAAGGGCGCCTTCACCGGCGCGCACCAGTCGCGGCCCGGCCGTTTCGAGCGCGCGCACGGCGGCACGCTGTTCCTGGACGAGCTGGGGGAGTTGTCGGCATCGGCGCAGTCCAAGCTGCTGCGCGTGCTGCAGGAGGGAGAGGTCGAGCGCGTGGGCGGCTCGGGATCGCGCAAGGTCGATGTGCGGCTGGTGGCCGCGACTAATGTCGACCTGGCGCAGGCGGTCAGGGAAGGCACCTTCCGCAAGGATCTGTATTACCGGCTCAATGTGTATCCGGTGACGATTCCGCCGTTGCGGGAGCGGCTGGATGATATTCGTTTGCTGGCGGAACGCTTTCTGGCGCGCTATGGCGCGCGCCATGGGAAGCGCATCCTTGGCATTACCGATCGGGCGCTGGCGGAGCTGCGGCGCTATGACTGGCCGGGGAATGTGCGGGAACTGGAGAATGTGATTGAGCGGGGAGTGATTCTTGCAAGCAATGGGGGGCAGATTGGTGCGGATCATTTGTTCCTGCCGGCAAGCGCTGCGCCGCCGGTGGATACCGCACCACGCCTTGGTGCTGGCGGGACGCTGCCCGAACTGCGTGAGGCGGCTGTGCATGCGTTGCTTGACCAGTTGTCGGAGCAGCAGCTGGCGCTGGGGGATGTGGAGACGGTGTTGATGGAGGCTGCGATGCAGCGGACGGATGGGAATATGAGTCAGGCGGCGCGGTTGTTGGGGATTACGCGGCCGCAGTTGGCTTATCGGTGGAAGATTAGGAGAGGGGGGAATTGAAATTGCTTTAATCCCTTCGGCTCGGCATCTGGTAGCTATTTGATATGCCCTGGTTTCGCCCCTAAAGGGGCGAGTCACTTTTGCCCGAGCGGCAAAAGTAACCAAAAGCGCGTTAACTGCCCTGCGGGCGGCCACTCTTATCGTAGTGGGCAACGGCTTTCGTACGGGGCTTGGCTTCGTTGCAGGGCAGGACTGCCTGACGCCTTGGCGCGCCACCGTGGCTCGGGATTGACGCCATTGTTGAACGAGCCCAGAGCTGTTGGGTGGCCGCCTGCTGCTGGCGTCAACGCGGGGACGCCTACGGCTGCGCTGCGCGCCGGCAGCATCTCAGGTCAGGAGCTCCGGCACGAACGCGTCGCTGCGCTCGCTTGGCGCTATCGCCGATGAGCCCACAGGCGCATCCCTACCCATTGCTCGCTCCCCTCGTCCGCTTGCGGGAGAGGGGCCGGGGGAGAGGGCCGGAGCCTCCACGAAGTGCATCCAGCCAATTCCCTCAGACCGGGCCCCGGATTCTCATTAGCGATAGCCATATCGCCAAGCCCAGCAAACCAACTAGGACCCGCGCGCAGCGCAGCCGCAGGCGTTCCTACCACGCCGCCAGCAGCAGGGGCCACCCAACAGCTCTGGGCTCGTTCAAAAATCGAATCAATCCCAGCCACCGTGGCGCACCAGGGCGTCAGGCAGTCCTGCCCTGCAACGAAGCCAAGCCCCGTACGAAAGCCCCAGCCCACTACGATAAGAGTGGCCGTCCGCCCAGGACAGTAATGCGCTTTCTGGTGACTCTTTGTCGCTCGGACAAAGAGTTACCCGCCCTTTAGGGCGGAACCGGGCGCATCAAGTATCCGCCAGATGCCGAGCCGTCAGGCACAGCAAAACCTGGCTTCACCATTTAATCCATCCCCAGTCCATCCTGTCAGTTCCCGCGGTAGCGCAATGCTGCACTGCCTCACTGCATTTCCCCTGTCACATCAGCAACTTAAAGGCACAACCGTGTAACTAGCTGCTGCGCCGCAAGGCAAACACGCCCAATACCCCCGCTACCCGCAATCGCCCACCCCAAGCGGCTTTTGATCATTTGATCAAACACTCCCCCCAGCTTGATCAATCGAATGATCGCCACAACGCCAGCGCCTGCGGGTTAACGCCGACGCAAGCCACGCCCATCCCCCGCAATCCCTTATCCCACCAGCCTTCCAAGCCCTTGGCACAGTCTTCGCAATAACCCCCGCACCCCAAGCCATTGCGAAGGAGCCTGCCATGACCACCCCATCGGTCCCCTTGTTCGAAGCCACGCCGCGCTACGTCCGCGTCGAAGGCCGTACTCCGGAAGGCTTCGTGCAATTCGCCTTCAGCGTGGCCGACCCCGACCTCAACGTCGAACTGATCATGCCAGAGCCGATGTTCGAAGCCTTCTGCTGCGTCAACCGCGTGCGCTTCCTGCCGCCGCTGGCAGAAGCCCCGCAGCAAGACGAAGCCTGACAGAACCAACCCCACCCACCGCACCACAAGAGAGGGACACAGGAGACCAAGCGATGCAAGTCGATATCAAGACCCAGCAGATCCAGCCGCTGCGCCAGACCTACGGCCACGTGGCGCGCCGCTTCGGCGACAAGCCCGCGTCGCGCTACCAGGAGGCGACCTACGACGTGCAGTCGGAGGTCAACTTCCACTACCGCCCCACCTGGGACCCCGGCTTCGAGCTGTACGACAAGCGCCGCACCGCCATCGTGATGCAGGACTGGTACGCGCTAAAGGATCCGCGCCAGTACTACTACGGCGCCTACGTGACCACGCGCGGCCGCCAGCAGGATGCCGCCGAGAAGAACTTCGCCTTCGTCGAGAAGCGCGGCCTGCTGCAGGCGTTGCCGGCTGAATGGCAGGAGCGCCTGGCCACGGGCCTGCTGCCGCTGCGCCACGTGGAGTGGGGCGCGAACATGAACAACTTCTATTGCGCCGACTATGGCTGGGGCACGGCGATCACGCAGGCCTGCACCTACTGCGCGATGGATCGCCTCGGCATCGCGCAGTACCTGTCGCGCATCGGCATGCTGCTCGACGGCAATACCGGCGTGGCGCTGGAGCGCGCGAGAGTGGCGTGGCTGGAAGGCGCGGCGTGGCAGCCGCTGCGCCGCTATGTCGAACACAGCTTCGTCACCGATGACTGGTTCGAGACCTTCGTCGCGCAGAACCTGGTGCTCGACGGGCTGCTCTACCCGCTGGTCTACCAGCACGCCGACGCGGTCATCGTGCGCGCCTGCGGCACCGGCCTCGCCGTGCTGACCGAGTTCATGAATGACTGGCGCGACGAGCATGCGCGCTGGGTCGATGCGGTGATCCAGGCCGCCGCCGCGGAGTCCGACGCGAACCGCGCGCTGCTGTCCGGCTGGGCGCACGCCGCCGCGGCGCAGGTAGCCGAAGCGCTGGTCCCAGTTGCCAACGCACTGACCGGAGCCGACGGTGCCCAGATGGTGGCGTTGTGCCGCGAACAGTTTGAAGTCCGCCTGAACAAGCTCGGCCTTGCTGCCTGACTGCAAAGAAGGAGACCCGCCATGACGACCGCTGCCAACGTCTACATCGCCCTGCAGAACAACGACGACACCCGCCCCATCATCGACGCCATCACCGAAGCCAACCCGCACGCCGTGGTCTCGCAGTTCCCGGCCATGGTCAAGATCGACGCCCCCGGCCACCTGACCATCGTGCGCGAGCTGGTCGCTGGCAAGCTCGGCCGCGACTGGGACCTGCAGGAGATCCACCTCAACCTGATCTCGCTGTGCGGAAACATCGACGAAGACGAAGACGCCTTCACGCTGCGCTGGAACGCCTGACCCCACGCATACAGGACAACACGGAGACATCATGGACGCACGCAAGAAGCTCAACCTGCGCGAGAAGTACGCCTCGATGACGCGCGACCTCGCCTGGGAAACGACCTACGAGCCGATGGACCAGGTCTTTCCTTTCGACAAGTACGAAGGGATCAAGATCCACGACTGGGACAAGTGGGAAGACCCGTTCCGCATGACCATGGACGCCTACTGGAAATACCAGTCGGAGAAGGAGCGCAAGCTGTACGCGATCATCGACTCGTTCGTGCAGAACAACGGCCACCTCAACGTATCCGACCCGCGCTACCTGAACGCGCTGCGGCTGTTCCTGACCGGCGTGACGCCGCTCGAATATGCCGCGCACCGCGGCTATGCCCACCTGGGCCGGCACTTTCGCGGCGCCGGCGCGCGAGTGGCGGCGCAGATGCAGTCGATCGACGAACTGCGCCACGCGCAGACCCAGCTGCATACGCTGTCGGTCTACAACAAGTACTTCCACGGCTTCGGCGAATGGCGCCATATGCACGACCGGGTCTGGTACCTGTCGGTGCCCAAGTCCTACTTTGAAGACGCAATGAGCGCGGGGCCGTTCGAGTTCATCACCGCGATCTCGTTCTCGTTCGAATACGTGCTGACCAACCTGCTGTTCATGCCGTTCATGTCGGGCGCGGCGTACAACGGCGACATGGCCACCGTGACCTTCGGCTTCTCGGCGCAGTCGGACGAGTCGCGCCACATGACGCTGGGGCTGGAGGTGGTCAAGTTCCTGTGCGAGCAGGACCCCGGCAACATCCCGATCTTGCAGAAGTGGCTGGACAAATGGTTCTGGCGCGGCTTCCGCCTGCTGACGCTGGTCGGGATGATGATGGACTACATGCTGCCCAAGCGCGTGATGTCGTGGGCCGAGGCGTGGGAGATGTACTTCGAGCAGGCCGGCGGCGCGCTGTTCAAGGACCTGGAGCGCTACGGGCTGCGCATGCCCAAGTACCACGAGGTCGCCACCAGGACCAAGGACCGCATCACGCACGAGGCGTGGGGCACTTTCTACAACTACGCGGCCGCGGCGGGCTTCCACACCTGGATCCCGAAGGCCGACGAGATGGCGTGGCTGGCCGAGAAATACCCCCAGACCTTCGAGCGCTACTACAAGCCGCGCCTGGACCACTGGCAGGATCGGCAGCAGGCCGGCGGGCGCTTCTACAACGCCACGCTGCCGATGCTGTGCCAGACCTGCCAGATCCCGATGGTGTTCTCCGAAGCGGACGACCCCACCCAGACCTGCTACCGCGAAAGCAGCTACCACGGCATGAAGTTCCACTTCTGCTCCGACGGCTGCAAGGACATCTTCGACGACGAGCCGGGCAAGTACGCGCAGGCCTGGCTGCCGGTGCACCAGATCTACCAGGGCAATTGCGGCGGCGCCACGCTGCCTGAGGTGCTGCAGTGGTACCGCATCAATCAGGGCGCCGACAACCTCGACTTCGAAGGCTCGCAGGACCAGCGCAACTGGAATGCCTGGAAGGGCATCGCGCCGGCCGCCTGAGCGACGCATCACAGACAAGGAGACAACCATGCCCGTCGTATCCATCGGCGACTACACCTTCGCGCCGGCCGACCGCGAAGACGCGTTCCACGGCAACCGCCTGCTCTATATCGGCTGGGACGGCCACCTGCTGTTCTGCGCGCCGCACTGCTTCCCGTTTGCGCCGTCGATGCCGCTGCGCGCGGTGGTGCAGGACGTGCTTCCTGGCGTCTACGGCTATCACCCGGACTTCGCCCGCATCGACTGGAGCGCGGTGCAGTGGCTGCGCGGCGGCCAGCCGTGGCAGCCCGACCTGGACCGCACGCTGGCAGAGAACGGCCTGGGCCACAAGGACGTGATCCGCTTCCGCACACCAGGGCTGGATGGCATCGGCGGCAGCGGCAGCTGATGCGCGGTTGGCAAGCAAGGAGACCGAGATGTATTCGCTGACCATTGAACCGATCGGCCAGACCATTCCCATCGCGCCGGGGCAGACCGTGCTCGATGCCTGCCTGCGCAACGGCGTGTGGCTGCCGCATGCCTGCTGCCATGGCCTGTGCGCCACCTGCAAGGTGCAGGTGGTCGACGGCGAGGTCGACCAGGGCGATGCATCCGGCTTCGCGCTGATGGACTTCGAGCGCGACAACGGGCAGTGCCTGGCCTGCTGCGCCACCGCGCAGTCAGACCTCGTGATCGAAGCCGATATCGAGGAAGACGCCGACGCCGAAGGCCTGCCGCTGGCCGACTACCGCGCCGAGGTGGTGGCCACGCGCGCGCTGACGCCGACCATCCTCGGCATCTGGCTGAAGCCGAAGGACGGCCAGCGCACCGCGTTCCAGGCCGGCCAGTACCTGAACCTGCAGGTGCCGGGCTGCGACCAGCCCCGTGCCTTCTCGCTTGCCAGCAAGCCCGGCGATGAACTGGTCGAGCTGCATGTGCGCCGCGTGCCCGGCGGGCCCGCCACCACATGGCTGCACGAGCAGCTGGCCGTAGGCAGCGAACTGCGTTTCTCGGCCCCGTACGGGCGCTTCTTCGTGCGCAAGTCGGCGCAGGTGCCGATGCTGTTCCTGGCCGGCGGCTCGGGCCTGTCCAGCCCGCGCTCGATGATCCTCGACCTGCTCGCCGCCGGCGAAACGCTGCCGATCACGCTGGTGCAGGGCGCGCGCAACCGTGATGAGCTGTACTACGACGACGAGTTCCACGCGCTGGCGCAGGCGCATGCAAACTTCCGCTACGTGCCGGCGCTGTCGGACGAGCCCGCCGGCAGCGGCTGGGACGGCGCGCGCGGCTACGTGCATGACGTGCTGCACCAGCTCTACGCAAAGGACGGCAGCGCCGACTTCCGCGGCCACAAGGCTTACCTGTGCGGGCCGCCGCCGATGATCGAGGCCTGCATCCGCACGTTGATGCAGGGACGCCTGTTCGAGGCGGATATCCACACAGAGAAGTTCCTGTCCGCGGGCGATGCGCAGAACAGCGCGCGCAGCCCGCTGTTCAAGATCTGATCGGGGAGGGCCATGCATGCATACCGTCGAAATCGCCGGCAGCGGCCAGCGCTACGCATGCGCGCCGGAGCAGAACCTGTTGCGGGCCATGGAAGTGCTGGGCCAGCGTGGCATTCCCGCCGGCTGCCGCGGTGGCGGCTGCGGTGTGTGCAAGGTGCGTATTGAGGCCGGGCACTACCACGTGGGCAAGATGAGCCGCACCTGCCTGTCCGAGTCGGAGCAGCGCGACGGACTGGTGCTCGCCTGCAAGACCTATCCCGACAGCGATATCCGGCTGCGCCCGGTGGCGCTGCTGCAGCGCTGCCTGGAGCGGCATGCCGGCAAAAGCAATCACGCATGACCAAGCAGTGAAGACACACACAAGGAGACAGACATGGCATTGACTGGCGTATTGCGCCCGGGGCATGTGGCCCTGCGCGTGCTGGAGCTGGAACCGGCGGTAAAGCACTACACCGAGGTCCTCGGCCTGATCGAAACCGCCCGCGACGAGCACGGCCGCGTGTTCCTGAAGGCGTGGGACGAGCACGACCACCACAGCGTGGTGCTGCGCGAGTCCGACAGCCCGGGCATGGACTACATGGGTTTTCGCGTCGACAGCGGCCGCACGCTGGAGCGGCTGGCGCAGGAGGTGGAGCAGTCGGGGCTGGCCACCGAATGCCAGTGGATCGCCGCGGGCGAGCATCCGCACACCGGCGTGCGCTTCCGCTTCACGATTCCCACCGGCCATGCGATGGAGCTGTTCGCGGACAAGGACAAGCCCGGCTGCAAGACCGGAGACCTCAACCCGGATCCCTGGCCGGACGACCTGCGCGGCATGGCGCCCAGCCGCTTCGACCACTGCCTGCTGTATGGCGACGATGTCGACGGCACGGTGAAGCTGTTCCGCGATGTGCTGGGGTTCTCGCTGGCGGAGCAGGTGGTGGCCGGGCCGGACGGCGAGGTGCTGATCGGTGCCTTCCTGACATGCTCGAACAAGGCGCATGACGTGGCCTTCATCCGGCACCCGGAGAAGAACCGCTTCCACCATGCGTCGTTCCTGCTCGACAACTGGAGCGAGGTGCTGAAGGCGGCGGACATTATTTCCAAGAAGGACGTGTCGCTGGATATCGGGCCGACGCGGCATGGGATCACGCGCGGGGCGACGATCTACTTCTTCGATCCTTCGGGAAACCGGAACGAGGTGTTTTCCGGTGGCTATATCCACTATCCGGACAAGCCGACGATCACGTGGACGGACAACGAGCTGGGCAAGGCGATTTTCTATCACGACCGCAAGCTGAACGAGGCGTTTTTGAATGTGCTGACTTGAGAACGCATTGCGCCAGCCCGCAGCTGGTTTGCTCCCTCTCCCGCTTGCGGGAGAGGGAGCAACCAATCGGTGAGCGGGAAAGCCGTAGTGGATACGTCGCCCAACACAGAGAACCAACATGAAAGACTTCAAGAACTTCATCAACGGCGAGTGGGTCGGCACTACCCGCACGTTCCCCAACCGCAACCCCGCCGACAACACCGTGATCGGCCATGTCCACGAAGCCGGCCAGGCCGAAGTCGACGCCGCCGTGCAGGCCGCGCGCAATGCGCTGCATGGTCCCTGGGGCCGCATGACCGTAGCGCAGCGCGTCGAACTGCTGCACGCCGTCGCCGACGGCATCAACCGCCGCTTCGAGGAATTCGTGCAGGCCGAGATTGCCGATACCGGCAAGCCCTATGCGCTCGCGAGCCATATCGACATCCCCCGCGGCGCGGCCAACTTCAAGGTCTTCGCCGACCTGATCCGCAACGTGCCCACCGAAAGCTTCGCCATGGATACACCGGATGGCGGCAAGGCCATCAACTATGCGGTGCGCAGCCCGCGCGGCGTGATCGGCGTGGTCTGCCCATGGAACCTGCCGTTGCTGCTGATGACGTGGAAGGTCGGCCCCGCGCTGGCCTGCGGCAATACCGTGGTGGTCAAGCCGTCCGAGGAAACCCCCGCCACCGCCACGCTGCTGGGCGAGGTTATGAACGAGGCCGGCGTGCCGCCGGGCGTCTACAACGTGGTCCACGGCTTTGGCCCGGATTCCGCTGGCGCCTTCCTGACGGCGCATCCGCAAGTCAACGGCATCACCTTCACCGGCGAAACGCGCACCGGCGAAGCGATCATGAAGGCCGCCGCCAGCGGCGTGCGTCCGGTGTCGTTTGAACTGGGCGGCAAGAACGCGGGCATCGTCTTCGCCGATGCCGATTTCGACAAGGCGGTCGCCGGCATCACCCGCTCGGCATTCGAGAACAGCGGCCAGGTCTGCCTGGGCACCGAGCGCGTCTACGTGCAGCGCCCGATCTTCGAGCGCTTCGTCGCCGCGCTCAAGGCCAGGGCTGAAGGGCTGAAGCTCGGCGCACCGACGGAAACCGGCGTCAACATGGGGCCGCTGGTCTCGCATGAGCACCGCGACAAGGTGCTGTCCTACTACCGCAAGGCCGCCGAGGAAGGCGCCACGGTGATAACCGGCGGAGGCGTGCCGCAGATGCAGGGCAAGCTCGCCGAAGGCGCCTGGGTGCAGCCGACCATCTGGACCGGCCTGCCGGAAAGCGCCGCGGTGATTCGCGAGGAGATCTTCGGACCGTGCTGCCATATCGCCCCGTTCGACACCGAAGAGGAAGTCATCGCGCTGGCCAACGCCACGCCGTATGGTCTCGCGGCCACCGTGTGGACCGGCGACCTCGGCACCGCGCACCGCATGGGCAGCGCGCTGGAAGTCGGCATTTGCTGGATCAACGCGTGGTTCCTGCGCGACCTGCGCACCGCGTTCGGCGGCGCGAAGCAATCCGGCATCGGCCGCGAAGGCGGCGTCCATTCGCTCGAGTTCTACACCGAGCTGCGCAACGTCTGCGTCAAACTGTGAGCCACCACATGCAAAGCGAAAAAATCCGCGAACTTGGCGCCAGCCTGCACCAGGCGCTGGCGAGCCGCCGCCCGCTGGCGCCGCTGACCGAAACCTGGCCCGAGCTCACCCTCGACGACGCCTACCGCATCCAGCTCGCCATGGTGCAGCACCGGCTAGATGCCGGCGAGCGCGTGGTCGGCAAGAAGATCGGCGTGACCAGCCGCGTGGTGATGGACATGCTGGACGTGCGCCAGCCCGACTTCGGCCACCTGCTGTCGGGCGTGGTGTATGCCGACGGCGCCGCCATTGCCGCCGATTCCCTGATCGCGCCCAAGGCCGAAGGCGAGATCGCCTTCGTGTTGAAGGACGACCTTGAAGGACCCGGCGTGACCAATGCCGATGTGCTGCGCGCCACTGCCTACGTGCTGCCGTGCTTCGAGATCGTCGACTCGCGCATCCGCGACTGGAAGATCCGCATCCAGGACACCGTCGCCGACAACGCCTCCTCCGGCGTGTTCGTGCTGGGCGATGCGGCGGTCGATCCGCGCCGGCTCGACCTCGGCACGGTCGGCATGACGCTGGAGAAGAACGGCGAGATCGTCGCCACCGGCGCCGGCGCGGCCGCGCTCGGGCACCCCGCCAATGCGGTGGCGTGGCTGGCCAACACGCTCGGCCGGCTGGGGCTTGGCCTGAAGCGCGGCGAGGTGATCCTGTCGGGCTCGCTGGCGGCGATGGTGCCGGTCGCCGCCGGCGACCAGCTGCGCATCAGCCTGGGTGGCATCGGCTCGGCCGGCGTGCGCTTCGTCTGACCCCTTCCATCCCTTCAGCAGGACAAAGCCATGAACCTCACGCAAGACACCATCGCCCGGCTGGCCGAGCATCTGGAAAACGCCGAGCTGCACCGGGAAGCGGTGCCGAAGATCACCGACGCGCATCCGGAGATGGACTGGGACGACGCCTACGCCATCCAGGACGCGATTCGCGCGCGCAAGTTGGCGCGGGGCACCCGCATCGCCGGCCTCAAGATGGGCCTGACCTCGTTCGCCAAGATGCGCCAGATGGGCGTGAGCGATCCGGTCTACGGCTTCCTCACCGACTACGGCGCCTGCATGGACGGCGCCGCCATCGATACGTCGTCGCTGATCCACCCCAAGGTCGAGGCCGAGATCGCCTTCGTGCTCAAGGCGCCGCTGAAAGGCCCCGGCTGCCATATCGGCGACGTGCTGGCGGCGACCGACTTCGTGGTGCCGGCGGTGGAGGTGATCGATTCGCGCTACGAGAACTTCCGCTTCGACCTCAAGAGCGTGATTGCCGACAACACCTCGTCCGCGCGCTTCGTGGTCGGCGGCAGCCACCGCGGCGCCGACGGGCTCGACCTGAAGACCCTCGGCGTGGTGCTGGAGAAGAACGGCGAGGTGGTCGCCACCGCCGCCGGCGCCGCGGTGCTGGGCCATCCCGCCAACAGCGTTGCCATGCTGGCCAACATGCTGGGCGCGCGCGGCCGCGAGCTGCCTGCAGGGACCTTCATCATGACCGGCGGCGTGACCGAGGCCATCGCGGTCGCCGCGGGCGACAGCATCACCGTGCGCTACCAGCATCTCGGCACGGTCTCGATGCGCTTCACCTGAACCCGCGCCGCGAACGTTTGGAAAAAGGAGACACACCATGCCGATCATGCAGGTCTTCCTGATCGAAGGCCGTACCGACGAACAGAAGGCGCGCCTGATCCGCGCGCTGACCGATGCCGCGGTGGAAGCGGTGGGCGCGCCGGTGGAAACCGTGCGCGTGATGATCACCGAGGTGCCGAAGACGCAGTTCGGCATAGGCGGCACGACCGCCAAGGCGCTGGGGCGCTGAGCACTGCGCAGAGACAGGGAAGACAACGGAGAGACAGCGACATGGACATGAAAGCAAACGCCCGGCACAAGGTGGCCATCATCGGTTCGGGCAATATCGGCACCGACCTGATGATCAAGGTGATGCGGCAATCGCAGCACCTGGAGATGGGCGCCATGGTGGGCATCGACGCGGCGTCGGACGGGCTCGCCCGCGCCGCGCGGCTGGGCGTGCCGACCACCGCGGAAGGGATCGACGGGCTGGTCGCCATGCCCGGCTTTGGCGAGATCCGCATCGCCTTCGATGCCACCTCGGCCGGCGCGCACGCGCACCACAACCGCGTGCTGCAGCAGCACGGCGTGCGCGTGATCGACCTGACGCCGGCGTCGATCGGGCCGCACGTGGTGCCGGTGGTCAACCTCGACCAGCACCTGGCGGCGCCCAATATCAACATGGTCACGTGCGGTGGCCAGGCCACCATCCCGATGGTGGCGGCGGTGTCGCGCGTGGCGAAGGTGCATTACGCCGAGATCGTCGCGTCGATCTCCAGCAAGTCGGCGGGGCCGGGCACGCGCGCCAATATCGACGAATTCACCGAGACCACCAGCCAGGCGCTGTGCTCGGTGGGCGGCGCGGCGCGCGGCAAGGCCATCATCGTGCTGAACCCGGCCGAGCCGCCGCTGATGATGCGCGACACCGTCTTCACCTTGTCGGAGGATGCCGACACGGCGGCGATCGAGGCGAGCATCGAAGCGATGGCGCAGGCGGTGCAGGCCTACGTGCCGGGCTACCGGCTCAAGCAGCGCGTGCAGTTCGAGCGCATCGACCCCTCGGCGCCGCTGAACATCCCGGGGCTGGGACCGATGAGCGGCCTCAAGACCTCGATCTTCCTCGAGGTGGAGGGCGCCGCGCACTACCTGCCGGCCTATGCCGGCAATCTCGACATCATGACCAGCGCCGCGCTGGCCTGCGCCGAGCGCCTGGCCGCGACCCGGCTGTCCGCCTGAGCGCGGCCCCATCACCGCAGGGAGACGAACATGACCTTACCGTCCAACACGCCCAACAAGAAGCTCTACATCTCCGACGTGACGCTGCGCGACGGCAGCCACGCCATCCGCCACCAGTACAGCCTGGACCAGGTGCGCCGCATCGCCGCGGCGCTCGACGCGGCCCGGGTCGATTCGATCGAAGTGGCCCACGGCGATGGCCTGTCGGGCTCCAGCTTCAACTACGGCTTCGGCGCGCATACCGACCTGGAATGGATCGCCGCTGTGGCGGAGACCGTGCGCCATGCGCGCGTGGCGACGCTCCTGCTGCCTGGCGTCGGCACCGTGCACGACCTGCGCGCCGCCTATGACGCCGGCGCGCGCGTGGTACGCGTGGCCACGCACTGCACCGAGGCCGATGTCTCGCGCCAGCATATCGAGTCGGCGCGCGAACTCGGCATGGACACCGTGGGCTTCCTGATGATGAGCCACATGACCACGCCGGCGGCGCTGGCGCAGCAGGCAAAGCTGATGGAAAGCTACGGCGCGCAATGCGTGTATGTGGTCGATTCGGGCGGCGCGCTCGGCATGCAGGACGTGCGCGAGCGCTTCCGCGCGTTCAAGGACGTGCTGAAGCCCGAAACGCTGACCGGCATGCATGCGCACCACAACCTGAGCCTGGGCGTGGCCAACTCCATCGTCGCCGTGGAAGAGGGATGCGACCGCATCGACGCCAGCCTGGCAGGCATGGGTGCCGGCGCGGGCAACGCGCCGCTGGAAGTGTTCATCGCTGCCGCCGAGCGGCTGGGCTGGGACCACGGCTGCGACCTGTACACGCTGATGGATGCCGCCGACGATATCGTGCGGCCGCTGCAGGACCGCCCGGTGCGGGTCGACCGCGAGACGCTGGCGCTGGGCTATGCGGGCGTGTATTCCAGCTTCCTGCGCCATGCCGAAGCGGCGGCGGCACGCTATGGGCTGGGTACGGTCGACATCCTGGTCGAGCTGGGCCGCCGCCGCATGGTGGGCGGGCAGGAAGACATGATCGTCGACGTGGCGCTGGACCTGCTGGCGCGGCGACAGGGGCAGCGGCAGCCGGGGGAGGTGTCTGCCTGAGGGACGGCGCGACCGCCACCGTCACGCAGGTGCGCGCGAGCAGCGCCAATATCGCGCTGTCGACCAGCGAGATCGCCGCCGGCAATGCCGCCGAGGTGGCATTGCGCGGCAGCACCACCGTGCAGCGCGTGGTCGGCACCATGCAGGACATCAGCGCCAGCTCGGCCAAGATTGCCGAGATCACCGGCATCATCGAAGGCATTGCTTTCCAGACCAATATCCTGGCGCTCAACGCCGCGGTCGAGGCGGCGCGCGCGGGCGAGCAGGGGCGCGGCTTCGCGGTGGTGGCCAGCGAGGTGCGCGGGCTGGCACAGCGGTCGTCGAGCGCGGCCAGGGAAGTCAAGGAGCTGATCGAGGCTTCGGGCCGCCAGGTGCAGGACGGCTCGTCGCAGGCAGTGGGGCGCGTGACCGGTATCGTGGAAGACATCGCCACGGCGTCGGCCGGGCAGAGCCGCGGCATCGAGCAGGTCAACCAGGCCATCGTGCAGATCGACCAGGTGACCCAGCAGAACGCGTCATTGGTGAACGAGGCCGCCATGGCATCGCGCGTGCTGGAAGAGCAGGGCCGCGAGCTGAACGAGGTGGTGTCGTTCTTCCGGCTGCCGGGTGAGGGTGGCGGGCGTGCGGTGCCGGGTGCGGCAGTCGCGGCGCGCCGTCAGGCAGGCTCGCTGGCGACGGCATAGCGCTGCCTTGTTTCCTCTCCCTCTGGGAGAGGGTTGGGCAGAGGGCCGGCGTAGCAACGATGTCAGCGCAGCGGTATGCCACGGCCATGCCCTCTCCCCCGGCTCCTCTCCCGCAAGCGGGAGAGGAGAGCAAACCGGCGGATGCATTGGCGGCGCGGGACGGGTAGACTTGCCTGTCCCATTCCCTTCCATCGCCACCGTCATGCCCAACCTGCCGATCTCCTTCGAAGACGTTGCCGCCGCCCACGACCGCATCCGCGCCGCGGCCCACCGCACGCCGGTGCTGACTTCCGCGACCGCCGATGCGGCCACCGGCGCGCAGCTGTTCTTCAAGTGCGAGAATTTCCAGCGCATCGGCGCCTTCAAGTTCCGCGGCGCCTATAACGCCATCGCCCAGTTCACGCCGCAGCAGAAGGCCGGCGGGGTGCTGGCGTTCTCCTCCGGCAACCACGCGCAGGCGATCGCGCTGTCGGCTCGGCTGCTCGGCGTACAGGCGGTGATCGTGATGCCGCAGGACGCACCGGCGATCAAGATCGAGGCCACGCGCGGCTATGGCGCCGAGGTGGTGCTGTACGACCGCTACACCGAGGATCGCGAGGCCCTGGGCCGGCGCATCGCCGCCGAGCGCGGCATGACGCTGATCCCGCCGTACGACCATCCGCACGTGATGGCCGGGCAGGGTACCGCGGCCAAGGAACTGCTGGAGGAAACCGGCCCGCTGGACATGCTGGCGGTGTGCCTGGGTGGCGGCGGGCTGCTGTCGGGCTGTGCCGTGGCGGCGCACGCCATGTCGCCCGGCTGCGAGGTCTACGGCGTCGAGCCCGAAGCCGGCAACGACGGCCAGCGCAGCCTGCGCAGCGGCGAGATCGTCCGCATCGACACCCCGCGCACCATCGCCGACGGTGCCCAGACTCCCTTCCTCGGCCAGTACACCTTTGCCGTGATCCGCGAACGGGTGACCGATATCGTGACCGTTTCGGACGCCGAGCTGGTCGAGACCATGAAGTTCTTCGCTGGCCGCATGAAGATCGTGGTCGAGCCCACCGGCTGCCTGGCCGCGGCCGCCGTGCTGCATGGCAAGCTCGATGTGCGGGGCAAGCGTGTGGGCATCATCGTTTCCGGCGGCAATGTCGACCTGGGCAGCTTTGCCGGCTTCCTGCAGGGGCAGCCGAGCTGAGCCGCGACTGCCTTGCGTTATCCGGAATCCGTGCGGCGCCCGGCCGTCTAACCTGCAACGCAACGCCAGAGCAGGACAGACCATGACGGCCAGGCAGCACTATGACGTTCTCGATACCGGCGCCGGCAAGCCGGCAAAGATGTGGACCCGCGGTGTCCCCGTGGAGGACTCCGCGCGCCAGCAGCTCGTCAATACCGCGCAGATGCCGTTTATCTTCCGCCACCTGGCGGTGATGCCGGACGTGCACCTCGGCAAGGGCTCGACCATCGGCTCGGTGATCCCGACCGTGGGCGCGGTGATCCCGGCCGCGGTGGGCGTGGATATCGGTTGCGGCATGATGGCGGTAAAGACCTCGCTGACCGCCTCGGACCTGCCCGACAACCTCGGCCCGCTGCGCAGCGCGATCGAGCACGCCGTGCCGCACGGCCGCACGGCGCAGGGCGGGCGGCGCGACCAGGGCGCCTGGGGCTCGGTGCCCACGCACGTCGACGCGGCGTGGGCGGGCATGGCCGCGGATTTCCGCCGCATTACCGACAAATACCCGCAGCTGGCGCGCACCAACCACCGCAACCACCTGGGCACGCTCGGCACCGGCAACCACTTTATCGAGGTCTGCCTGGACGAGTCGCAAGCGGTCTGGTTCATGCTCCACTCCGGCTCGCGCGGGGTGGGCAACGCCATCGGCACCACCTTCATCACGCTGGCGCAGCAGGACATGCGGCGCCACCTGGCCAACCTGCCGGATCGCGACCTGGCCTACCTTGTCGAAGGCTCGCAGCACTACGAGGACTATGTCTTCGCGGTGTCGTGGGCGCAGGCGTTCGCGCGCCGCAACCGCGAGCTGATGATGGAAGCGGTGCTGGCCGCGGCGCAGCGCGTGCTGCGCAAGCCGTTCCAGGCACGGCTCGAAGCCGTCAACTGCCACCACAACTATGTGCAGAAGGAACATCACTTCGGCAAGGAAGTGCTGGTGACACGCAAGGGCGCGGTCAGTGCGCGCGCGGGCGAGCTGGGCATCATCCCCGGCTCGATGGGCGCGCGCTCTTTCATCGTGCGCGGCAAGGGCAATCCGGAATCGTTCTGCTCATGCAGCCACGGCGCGGGCCGCACCATGAGCCGCAGCGAAGCCAAGCGCCGCTTCACCGTGGCTGACCAGAAGCAAGCCACCGAAGGGGTGGAATGCCGCAAGGACGCCGCGGTGATCGACGAGATCCCGATGGCGTACAAGGACATCGATGCGGTGATGGCGGCGCAGTCGGACCTGGTCGAGGTGGTGCATACGCTGCGGCAGGTGGTGTGTGTAAAGGGGTAGGCGCGACAAGGCCCGCGCGGCAACAATGCAAGGGAGAAAGGCAGGGCTCCGGCTGCTGTGGCCCGGCCGGTCACCCGGGTGGTCAGTCGACCAGCAGATTGATCTTCGTCGCGAATTTCTGCCAGCGATCGATATCGGAGGTCACCAGCTTCTGGAATTCGGCAGGGGTGCTCGTGGTCGTGGCAAAGCCGAGCTGCTCCAGCGAAGACCTGACCTCGGGCTTGGAGATGGCCCTGGCGATTTCCGTGTTCAGCTTCTGCACGATTTCGGGCGGCGTGTTCGCCGGAGCCAGGATGCCGAACCATTGGTCGACGTCATAGCCGGGGATGCCAAGCTCGCTCACGCTTGGCACGTCGGGCAGGAACGGCGAACGTGCCTTCGAGGTGACGGCCAGCGCGCGCAACCTGTTGCTTTTCAGGTAGGGCATGGTGTTGGTCAGCGTATTGATACTGACATCGGCCTGATTGCCGAGCACGTCGGCGATGGCGGGTGCACAACCTTTGTACGGCACGTGAAGCATAGCGATCTTTGCCGAGACCTTCAGCAATTCACCGGCCAGATGCTGGGGCGTGCCGTTACCGCACGAGGCATAGCTGGGGGGGGAGGCGCTCTTGCCCGTCGCCAGCAAGTCGTTGAAGGTGCGGATCTTCGAGTGCGATGGCACGGCGATCACCGACGGCACCGAAGCAAAGGTGATGACGGCGCTGAAATCGGACTTCGGGTTGAACTGTAGCTTCTTGAAGACGCTCGGGTTGATGGCAAAACTGCTGTTGACGATCAGCAGCGTGCAGCCGTCGGCAGGGCTCTTGGCGACGTACTCGGCGCCGATGTTGCCGCTGGCGCCGGGCCGGTTGTCGACGACTACCTGCTGCCCCAGCGACTTGCTGATGTCCGCTCCGATCACGCGCGCAAGGGAATCGGTCCCGCCTCCGGCCGGGAACGTCACCACCATGCGGATGGGCTTCTGCGGGAAGGTACTGGCGATATTGGCCTCGGCGCGCCCGGGCAGGGTGCCCAGGCTCCCTGCAACAAACAGGAGCGATGCCAGGCTGTTGACGACGGATAGGGGTCTCATCAATATGTCTCGTCGGTTAGGTTGAAGGAAGGGGAAACGCTGGTCAATCGGAATCTATACGCACTGCCTGATGGCACTCGCCACCAACGCCGACCAGTGCCGATGCCGCCTCAAGTGCTGCAGCGGAGTCGGCGTGGATACGGTAGAGAGGTTGCCCTGGCGCCACCTGCGCACCGAGCGTGCACAGCAGGTCGATGCCTGCACCCGCAGCGCGCGGTGCCCCGGCGGCGCGCGCCACGCCGGAAATCTGCAAGCCGTCGATGGCCGTCACCTGGCCCCGCGTCGTGGCGGCCACGATCCGTGTATGCGTACCCGGCGCCACCGGGCGGGAGCGAATACCCTGCGCTGCGGCGATCCGGTCGAATGCGGCCTTTGCCTTGCCTTCGTCCAGCAGCGCAGCCGCAATGCGCATGCCTTGTTCGGCGCAGCCCACGCGCGGATCGAAGGCGATGATTCCGCCGGCAAAGCGCAGGGCCTTTTCACGCAGGTCCGCGGGAGCCGCGGGATCGTTGTCGAGCACCAGCCGGACGTCGCGCACTTCCAGCGCGGGGCCGATGCCACGGCCTATCGGGTGGCTGCCGTCCGTGACCAGCGCGCGCACGTGCAGGCCCAGTCCCTTGCCGACGTGTTCGAACAGTGCGCCAAGCGCCTCGGCGTCGGCGCGCGTCGCCAGCTTGGTCTGCGGCCCGAAGGGCAGGTCGACGATGACATGGGTGGCGCCGGCGGTGAACTTCTTCGACAGGATCGACGCCACCGACCAGCGTCGCGAATCGAGGCGCAGGGGCCGGGTGATCGCGTTCATCACGTCGTCGATCACGGAATGGTTCAGGCGTCCGTTCCATGCAATGCATGCACGCGCCTGCGCCACGCATCGGCGCACGTCCTCGTGCGTCAGGTCGACCCGCGCGATGGTTTCCATGGCATCGGCGGTGCCGGCAGCAGATGTGATAGCGCGCGATGACGTCTTGGGCATGGCCAGGCCGTAGGCCGCGACAATCGGCACCACGACCAGCGTGATGCGACTGCCGGGAACGCCGCCCATTGAGTGCTTGTCGACGACAAGAGGCTCGTCCCAGTCGATGCGGGGTGTGAAGGCCGTCCGAGCGCGTGCCAGCGCCACCACTTCGTCATCGGTCAGCGTGAGGGTTGCGGCAATGAGGAAGTCGGTCAGCTCTGCCTCGGTGTACCGCCCGGCGATGGCGTCTTGCAGCACGGCAACATAGGCAGCTTCGTCGAGCGGCTCGCCGCGCAGCTTGGCCATGAGGTTGGCGCGGCTGGCCGGCTGCCTGGCGGCGGATGTACTGGTGCCGTTTCGCAGCGCTTCGACAAAGCGTGCCATGCCCGCTTCCAGCGTGCCGTCGTTTGACACCGTGATGCAGGCGACCTCGGGAGGCATCGATACTCCCGCTCGCGCCACCCGCCTGGCGACCTGGTCGCCCGATTCACGTCCGCGCGCGCTGATGCGCTGTGCCAGCACCTCCTGCGGTGCCGTCACCAGGATGACCACGAAGCGCGGCAAGCGGGCGGCAAGGTCGGCGACGACGCCGCGCGAGCCATTGGCTACGACGTTGCGCCCGCGTTCCAGCTCGCGCACCAGCGACATGGGCAATCCATAGCGAAGGTCGTGTGCGTCCCAGGTGGCCAGGAACTCGCCCTTTCGCTGGCGCCGTGCGAACTCGGCTTCCGAAACGCCCTCGTGATCCTCGCCGGCAGACCCGCCCGGGCGCGTGATGACGCGCCGTGCGAAGACATAGTCGTCATCGAGCGAGGCACGCGCACCGTCGATCAAGGAATCCTTGCCAGCGCCACTGGGCCCTACAACGAGAAAGAATGTGCCGGTTGCCTTCATGATTATCTTAGATGTCGAAGTTGTACGGCTATGCTAGCACCGGCTAGACGGGTGTCAAGATAAGTTCGATGTCTAAGGTAATGCAAGCAATGGACCATCCCCCGCAAATCCAGTGTGTACGCGGGATTCGCATGGTCGTAGGGGAAAACACGGGTCACCGCATGCGCGCTGCCGGTGCCTCATGCATCGGTTGCGCGCATGGTGCACTAATGGAGTGAATACTACATAAAGAGGACCGGAGGCCAGGGGCGCGGTGCCGGACGCGCGAGCTCGCGAGGCGCTATCATGTGCGCTGTCGCTTGCACCGCATCATGGTGCCGCATGCATACATCTCATTTCCCGTCACAACTATGGCCACAAGGAAGCCGGATGCTCCGGTCAAAATCACGCCGCCGGATGAAGCCGATGAAGAACGGCTTGCCCACCTGGTAAAGGACGCTGCGCGCGCCTATATCCGGGCGCTGCAACTGCGCCTGGCGGAACATTCGGTTTCGTACGGCCACTGGACCATTCTGCGTATCCTGTGGCGCCATGATGGTCTGTCGCAGCGGGAGCTGAGCGAACGGGCCGGCGTGACCGAGCCGACCACCTTTGCGGCGGTGAAGGCGCTGGAAGCGCTGGGCTATGTGGAACGCACGCACCTTCCCGGCAACAAGAAGAAGGTGCACGTGTTCCTGAGCAAGACCGGGCGCGCGTTGCGCCGCAAGCTCGAACCGCTGGCCACCGAGGTCAACGAACTCAGCGTGGAAGGCGTGAGCGAAGAGGATGTGCTGACTACGCGCCGCGTACTGATTACCATCGCCAAGCGCTTGGTCGCCGACGAAATCGCGTCGGCAGAGAACGGCCGGCGGGTGCCGTCCACGCAGGAGGTGGGGCGGCTGTTGTCGGACCTGTAGCGGTAGTCGGCTGGCGCCAATGAAAAAGCCCCCGTCGGCCATGCCGGCGAGGGGGAATGCCTTGGGTAGAAGGCGTGAAACCGATGCCGGAGCGCCTGGGCCCCGACAGGCGCGATGCGTCAGGCGTCGTCCAGTCCAATATCCACGGCCGGTGCCGACTGCGTGATCTTGCTCGTCGAGATGTAGTCCACGCCGGTTTCCGCCACGGCCCGGATCGTTTCCAGGCGAATGCCGCCCGAGGCCTCGACCTTGGTCCGGCCATTGACGACCTGAACGGCCTCTTTCATGTCGGGCACCGACATGTTGTCCAGCATGATCACGTCGACACCGGCGGCCAGGGCCTCGTGCACCTGCTCTAGCCGGTCGCATTCCACTTCCAGTTTGGTCAGCACCGGCAGCTTGCGGCGCACGCGTTCCACGGCGGCGGCGATGCTGCCGCACACGGAGATGTGGTTGTCCTTGATCATCACGCCATTGTCCAGGCTCAGTCGGTGGTTCAGGCCGCCGCCGCAGGTCACCGCATGCTTTTCCAGCGCCCGCAGGCCTGGCGTGGTCTTGCGGCTGTCGATCAGGCGCGCCCTGGTATGCGCAATGGCCTGGGCATAGGTGGCCGTGAGGTTGGCGATGCCGCACAGCCGCTGCATGATGTTCAGCGCGGTGCGCTCGGCCGTCAGCACGCTGCGCGCATTGCCGCTCACGTTCAGCAGCACCGCCCCTTTGGCGACCTTGTCGCCGTCGGCGACGCGCACGTCGACAGACAGCGTGGGATCGTAGCGGGCGAAGATACGTGCCGCCACGTCGATGCCGGCGATGATCATCGGCTCGCGGGCGTTCATGCAGAAGGTGCCGGTCTCGCCGGGCTCGATCATGGTCTGGACGGTCAAGTCGCAGATGCCGATGTCTTCGGTCAGCCAGAGGTCGATCAGCTTGTCGGTGGCAAAGAGGTCGTACATGTAAGGGCTCCTGGGTAGGGGTTGCGGTCAATAATCTTAGAGATCGAAGTACATGGCGCAATCTTAGCGCCTTGCCGCCTCGTGTCAAGACATATTCGAGGTCTAAGATTAATGCGCGCACGCGTTGAAGATCGGCGTGGCGCCGCGTTACCTTGTTGCCGAAAAGAGTGGAATTGCAGCCGCAAAGAAGGCGCGGTGCCGCCGTGGCGCTAGCGCCCGAACTGCCCCAGCACCGTTCCGATCGATTCCAACCCGGCCTCGATCAGGTGCTGCATGAAGGTGCCCATCTGCGGCATCACCAGCATCAGCACCAGGAACCCGCCCGACAGCGTCACCGGGAAGCCCACCGCGAAGATCGACAGCTGCGGCGAGGCACGGTTCAGGATGCCCATGGCCAGGTTCAGCGTCAGCAGCGCGGCGATCATCGGCAGCGCCAGCAGCAGCCCCGAAGCGAACACCATGCCGCCGGCGCGCGCCACGGCCATGGCGCCGCCCGCTGACAGCGGCGTCCCCCCGATCGGCAGCCCATTGAAGCTGTCGACCAGCGCGCCCAGCATCATCAGGTGGCCGTCCAGCGCGAGGAACAGCAGCACCGCGATGATGTTGAGAAAGCGCGACAGCACCATGGTCTGGCCGCCGGCGGCGCGGTCGAAGAAGGAGGCGAACGACAGGCCCATCTGCAGGCCGATGATTTCGCCGGCCTGCTGCACGGTGGCGAACACCAGCCGCATGACAAAGCCGGTGGCCAGGCCGATGCCGACCTCGTTGAGGATGATCAGCAGGCCCTCGAAGGAGTACACCGGCGCCGCCGGCAGCTGGGCGATGGTAGGCGACACCACCATCGCGATCATCGCCGACAGCGCGATCTTGGCGCGCCGCGGGATGGTCGACTCACCGAACAGCGGCGCGGTGCCGATCAGCGCCAGGATGCGGAAGAAGGGCCACAGGAATGCCGCGAGCCAGCCATAGAGCTGGGCTGAAGTGAACTCGACCACGGCAGTCTGGCGGAAGGCGGGAGTGAGCGCGCGTCAGTGCGCCAGCGCGGGAATGCTCTGGAACACCTCGCGCATATAGTCGACCATGGTGTTGATCATCCACGGGCCGGCCAGCACCATGGTGGCAAACAGCGCGATCAGCTTGGGGATGAAGGTCAGCGTCATCTCGTTGATCTGCGTTGCGGCCTGGAACAGGCTCACCACCAGGCCGGCCGCGAGCGCCACCAGCAGCAGCGGCGCGGCTAGCAGCAGGGTCATCTTCATCGCCTGGGTGGCGATGGTCATTACGGTTTCCGGGGTCATGGCTCGGATCCTGCGGATAGGAATGCGAAGGGCGAGGCAACTGGCCTCAGTTCATGAAGCTCTGCGCCAGCGATCCCAGCAGCAGCTGCCAGCCGTCCACCAGCACGAACAGCATCAGCTTGAACGGCAGCGAGATGGTTGCCGGCGGCACCATCATCATGCCCATCGCCATCAGCACGCTGGCAACCACCAGGTCGATGATCAGGAACGGGATAAAGATGGTGAAGCCGATCTGGAACGCGGTCTTCAGCTCGCTGGTGACGAAGGCGGGCACCAGGATGCTCAGCGGCACTTCTTCCGGGCCCTGCATCTCCGGCGCCTTGGCCATCTGCGCGAACATCGCCAGGTCCTTTTCGCGGGTCTGGCGCAGCATGAAGGCCTTGAGCGGCTCGGCGGCCCTGGCGGCGGCGGTTTCCAGGCTGATCTTGTTTTCCGATAGCGGCTTGTAGGCGTCGTTGTAGACGCGGTCCAGCACCGGCGCCATCACGAAAAAGGTCAGGAACAGCGACAGCCCCACCAGCACCTGGTTGGGCGGCGAGGTGGCCGTGCCCAGCGCGTTGCGCAGCAGGCCCAGCACGATGATGATGCGGGTGAAGCCGGTCATCATCAGCATCGCCGCCGGCAGGAACGACAGCGAGGTCAGCAGCACCAGCGTCTGGATCGGCAGCGACCAGATCTGGCCGCCGCCCGGGGCGGGCTTGCTGACCACGCCGGGCAGCTGCTGCGCCCAGGCAGGCGCTGGGGCCAATGCCAGTACGGCGGCGGCAAGCGCCAGGACCAGGGCAATCGACAACGGGCGGTAGCGCGCGGCCACGGCGAGGCTCGCGGGCCGGAAGCGGCGCCGCCATTCGGCACGCAGGGAACTCATGACTTGAACTGGGATTGCAGCGAACGCAGCAGCTTCTCGGCGAAGGTGCCGCCGGTCGGCGGTTGCGGCATGCCGGTGGCGTGTGCCGGGGTCAGCGGGTTGGCGGAGGCAGAGGAGGAACCGCCAGCGGTGTGCGCCGGCATGCTGTGCAGCGGGCGGATTTCGCCGGGGCTGACGCCCAGCACCAGCCAGGTATCGCCGACTTCCACCAGCACCAGCCGCTGGCGCGCGCCCAGCATGGTGCTGCCGACCACCTTCATCACCCCGCCGGTGGCATGGCGCACCAGTCCGGCACGCCGGGCCAGCCATGCCATGCCAAGGATCAGCGCGATCACGGCAAACAGCCCCAGCCCGGCCTGGGCCAGGCTGCCCGCGCCGCTGATGGCCGGTGCCGGCTTGTCGTCGGCGGCCAGTGCCAGCGCCGGGGTCAGCGCCAGCATCAGCGTGGCGAGACTGGCGCCGACGGCCCGGAGGCGGCCAGCACCGGGCGCGGGGTACTTCCGGATGGTCATTTGTTCAGCTTGCGGATGCGTTCGGACGGCGTGATGATGTCCGTCAGGCGGATGCCGAACTTGTCGTTCACCACCACCACCTCGCCCTGCGCGATCAGGTAGCCGTTGACCAGCACGTCCATCGGCTCGCCGGCCAGCCCGTCCAGTTCGACCACCGAGCCCTGTGCCAGCTGCAACAGGTTCTTGATGGGCACCTTGGTGCGGCCCAGTTCCACCGTCAGCTGCACCGGGATATCGAGGATCATCTCGATATCGTTGTGGAAGCCGCTGGTCGTTTCCTTCGCCAGCGGCTGGAAGACAGTGGCGGCGGCCGGGGTGGCCGCGGGCGCGGAGGCCGCCGAAGGGGCCGCGGCGGGCACCCCGGCGGCTGTGGCGCTGGTCTGCTCCGCCAGCGCGCTGGCCCAGTCGTCCATCGGATCGACCGGCTTGTCCTCGAAGCCGTCACTCATAATCGGTGTCCTCGGTGTCCAGGTGGGATTGGCCGTCCTGGTGATTGATCATTCGTTCTACCCGCAGCGCGTATTGGCCGTTCATGGTGCCGAAGCCGCACTGCATCACGGGCACGCCGTCCACCTTGCCGAAGATCTTCTCCGGCAGCTCGATCGGCAGCACGTCGCCGGCGCGCAGCGCCAGCACTTCGGCCACCGTGCTTTGCAGGTGCGCGAACTCGGCGACCAGTTCCACTTCGGCCGCGCGCAGCTGCCTTGACAGCTGGTTGACCCAGCCCTTGTCGACTTCCTTCTCGTCCTGCAGCGGATTCATCAGCAGGTCCTTGAGCGGCTCGATCATCGCGTACGGCAGGCACACGTGGAGCTGCCCGCCGACTGCGCCCAGTTCGATATGGAAGGCGGTGGTCACCACGGCTTCGTTCTGCGTGGCGACATTGGCAAACTTGGTGTGCATCTCCGAGCGGATGTACTCGGTCTCGATCGGATGCACGGTGCGCCAGGCGCTGCCGTAGCTGGCCAGCGTCAGCTCCAGCATGCGCTGGATGATGCGCTGCTCGGTCTGGGTGAAGTCGCGCCCTTCCACGCGGGTGTGGAAGCGGCCGTCGCCGCCGAACAGGTTGTCCACCACCAGGAACACCAGGTTCGGGTCGTAGACGAACAGCGCCGTGCCGCGCAGCGGCTTCAGGTGGACCAGGTTCAGGTTGGTCGGCATCGGCAGGTTGCGGGCGAAATCGCCGAACTTCTCGATCCTGATGCTGCCGACCGAAATATCCGCGCCGCGGCGGATGAAATTGAACAGTGCCGAGCGCAGCGAACGCGCAAAGCGCTCGTTGATGATTTCCAGCGTATGCAGGCGGCCGCGGATGATGCGTTCCTGCGTCGCCAGGTTGTACGGGCGCACCCCGCTGTCGTCCAGCGCCGGCTCGCTGGCCTTGGGCGTATCGGCCTCGCCGGATACGCCCTTGAGCAGCTCGTCGACCTCGTCTTGCGAGAGGAACTTGTCGTAGGCCATCTGGTGTCCTGCCCCTTGTGCGGCTTTATGCGGCGTCGTTATGGATGAAACCGTTGCGGCATGGCCAGGCGCGCATCACCGTGCCCGGCGGCATGCGTGTGCAGGGCGGGCCTTTGTGGCGGCGGACGGTTTCATATCGGTTTGCGGGCGGGGCAGGGCGCAAGCGGGCGCTTACTGCACCACGAAAGAGGTGAACAACACATCCAGCACGCGCTGGGCCGGCAGGCCGGTGGCGAAGGGCTGGGCGATGGTGGTGCGGATGTCGTCGGCCAGCTTGCGCTTGCCTTCGACCGTGGCCAGATCCGCGGGCTGGCGTGCCGACAACAGCAGCAGGATGCGGCTGCGTGCCTCGGGCAGGTACTGCGCCAGGCGCGCCTGCGTCTCGGCATCCGCCACCTTCAGCGACAGGCCGGTATGCAGGAAGCGGTCGCCGTCCTCGCTCTTCAGGTTGACGGTGAACGCATCCAGCGGCACGAAGATCGGTGGCGGAATGACCGGGGCGGCGGGCGCGGCGGGCGCCGCCGGCAGGCGGTTGCTCAGCACGCTGCCCAGCACAAAGCCTCCGGCACCCAGTGCCACGACAAGCACGCCGCCGCCGATCAGCAGCAGCCGGCCGCGCTTGCCTGTGTTGCTGCCAGTCTGGGAAGGGGAAGCCGTGTTCGCCATGAGAAGCCTGTGTCGGAATGCCTGCCATTCTTCCGGAATCGCAGGCCAGCAAAGGGCCGAAAAAAAGGGGGAAACCCTTTCAGCTTGGCCGTTTGAGCGGAAAGGGAGCAGGCATGGCTACGCTAGCGGGCGCTTTGTGGTGCGCGCCTGCAGGGGGGTTAACGAGTGGTGGGGCGGGAACTTGAGTTTGGGGGTGGTGGGGGTGGGATGTGGTTGTTTTTGTGTTTTTGTTTTGCCTGGCGGCTGGCATCTGGCGGGATTTGATATGCCCCGGTTTCGCCCCTAAAGGGGCGAGTCACTTTTGCCCGAGCGGCAAAAGTAACCAAAAGCGCGTAACGGCCCTGCGGGCGGCCACCGTTTTCTCCCCTCTCCCGCTTGCGGGCGGGGGAGAGGGCCGGAGCCGCCACGGAGTGAAGCCCAACCAATTCGCTCAAGCCGACCCCTGCGAGGCCCTGCAACGAAGCAAAGCCCCGTACGAAAGCCCGGGCACACTACGATAAGAGTGGCCGCCCGCACGGCCGTAAACGCGTTTTTTGGTGGCTTTTTGGCGCTCGGCCAAAAAGTGACCTGCCCGGGAGGGCGGAACAGGGCGCATCCATCACCACTAGATACCAAGCCGAAGGCGCACGAACCCATCAAATGCCATGCCAAAGCCACATATCCAAGACAAAGCCACCATTCCCGACTCCCCTACTCAAGTAGTCCCCCTGCAACCCACCAACTCTTCTATCCAGAACCCCATTGATTAATAAGGATTTTCAAAACCCAACTCTTATATAAGATATAAGACATTTGACCGAAGCCCCCACACCGACTACAATCGCGAACGTCAAAGGAAGTTTTTCAAAACCTAATTACTCAGCAGGTTCCCATGCTTGAAAACTATCGCGCACATGTGGCCGAGCGCGCCGCGCTTGGTATCCCTCCTCTGCCCCTGACCGCCAAGCAGACGGCCGAGCTGATCGAACTGCTGAAGAACCCGCCCGCAGGCGAAGAGCAGAACCTGGTCGACCTGATCAGCAACCGCGTTCCCGCCGGCGTGGACGACGCCGCCAAGGTCAAGGCCTCGTACCTGGCCGCCGTTGCCCTGGGCAAGGAAAAGTGCGCGCTGATCTCCCGCGCCAAGGCTACCGAGCTGCTCGGCACCATGCTGGGCGGCTACAACATCTCGCCGCTGATCGAGCTGCTGGACGACGCTGAAGTCGGTACCGTGGCTGCCGACGCGCTGAAGAAGACCCTGCTGATGTTCGACGCCTTCCACGACGTGAAGGAGAAGGCCGACAAGGGCAACGCCAACGCCAAGGTAGTGCTGCAAAGCTGGGCCGACGCCGAATGGTTCACCAGCCGTCCGGAAGTCCCGCAAAGCCTGACCATCACCGTGTTCAAGGTGCCGGGCGAAACGAACACCGACGACCTGTCGCCGGCCCCGGACGCCACCACCCGCCCGGACATCCCGATGCACGCGCTGGCCATGCTGAAGAACAAGCGCGAAGGCGCGGCGTTCCAGCCGGAAGAAGACGGCAAGCGCGGCCCGGTCAAGTTCATCGAATCGCTGAAGGAAAAGGGCCACCTGGTTGCCTACGTGGGCGACGTGGTCGGTACCGGCTCCAGCCGCAAGTCCGCCACCAACTCGGTGCTGTGGTTCACCGGCGAAGACATCCCGTTCATCCCGAACAAGCGCTTCGGCGGCGTGTGCCTGGGCAACAAGATCGCCCCGATCTTCTACAACACCATGGAAGACGCCGGCGCACTGCCGATCGAGCTGGACGTGTCGAAGATGGAAATGGGCGATGTGGTCGAACTGCGCCCGTACGAAGGCAAGGCCCTGAAGGACGGCGCAGTGATCGCCGAGTTCAAGGTCAAGTCGGACGTGCTGTTCGACGAAGTCCGTGCCGGCGGCCGTATCCCCCTGATCGTCGGCCGCGGCCTGACCGCCAAGGCGCGTGAAGCGCTGGGCCTGGCCCCGTCGACGCTGTTCCGCCTGCCGCAAAACCCGGCCGATACCGGCAAGGGCTTCACGCTGGCGCAGAAGATGGTCGGCCGTGCCTGCGGCCTGGCCGAAGGCAAGGGCATCCGCCCGGGCACATACTGCGAACCGAAGATGACCTCGGTGGGCTCGCAGGACACCACCGGCCCGATGACCCGCGACGAGCTGAAGGACCTGGCCTGCCTGGGCTTCTCGGCCGACCTGGTGATGCAGTCGTTCTGCCATACCGCCGCCTATCCGAAGCCGGTCGACGTCAAGACCCACCACACCCTGCCCGAGTTCATCAGCACCCGCGGCGGCATCTCGCTGCGCCCGGGCGACGGCGTGATCCACTCGTGGCTGAACCGCATGCTGCTGCCGGATACCGTCGGCACCGGCGGCGACTCGCACACCCGCTTCCCGATCGGCATCAGCTTCCCGGCCGGTTCGGGCCTGGTGGCCTTTGCCGCCGCCACCGGCGTGATGCCGCTGGACATGCCGGAATCGGTGCTGGTCCGCTTCAAGGGCCAGATGCAGCCGGGCGTGACCCTGCGCGACCTGGTCAACGCGATCCCGCTGTATGCGATCAAGCAAGGCCTGCTGACCGTGGCCAAGCAAGGCAAGAAGAACATCTTCTCGGGCCGCATCCTGGAAATCGAAGGCCTGCCCGACCTGAAGGTCGAGCAAGCGTTTGAACTGTCGGACGCCTCGGCAGAACGCTCGGCCGCCGGTTGCACGGTGCGCCTGAACAAGGACCCGATCATCGAATACATCAACAGCAACATCACGCTGCTGAAGTGGATGATCGCCCAGGGCTACCAGGACCCGCGCAGCCTGCAGCGCCGTATCAAGGCCATGGAAGCGTGGCTGGCCGATCCGAAGCTGCTGGAGCCGGACGCCGACGCCGAGTACGCCGCCGTGATCGAGATCGACCTGGCCGACGTGCACGAGCCGATCGTGGCCTGCCCGAACGACCCGGACGACGTCAAGACCCTGTCGGACGTGGCCGGCGCCAAGATCGACGAAGTCTTCATCGGTTCGTGCATGACCAACATCGGCCACTTCCGCGCGGCTTCCAAGCTGCTCGAAGGCAAGCGCGACATCCCGGTCAAGCTGTGGGTGGCGCCGCCGACCAAGATGGACCAGAAGCAGCTGACCGAGGAAGGCCACTACGGCGTGTTCGGCACCGCCGGTGCCCGCACCGAAATGCCGGGCTGCTCGCTGTGCATGGGCAACCAGGCACAGGTGCGCGAAGGCGCGACGGTGATGTCGACCTCGACCCGCAACTTCCCGAACCGCCTGGGCAAGAACACCAACGTGTACCTGGGTTCCGCCGAACTGGCAGCGATCTGCTCGCGCCTGGGCCGCATCCCGACCAAGGACGAGTACATGGCCGATATTGGCGTCATCAACCAGAATGGCGACAAGATCTACAAGTACATGAACTTCGACCAGATCGAGGACTTCAAGGAAGTGGCTGACGGCGTGACGGTCTGAGCGTCGCACTGAGCTGGTAAGGGCGGCGGGGCGCCGCCGCACAACAGCGCCCCACACGGCAAAAACAAAACCCCGCATCTCGCGAGAGATGCGGGGTTTTGCATATTGGCCAGCCTCCCGGCATGGTTTGCCGCGCCGGGCTATCATCCGGGCTTTCAGCCATCCGGTGCCGGCCGCGCGTCTGGCACCATGCCACCACCGGAGCCCACGTGTCCGATCTGTCCGCCTTCCCCATCACCCGCAAATGGCCGGCGCAGCATCCCGAGCGCATCCAGCTCTATTCGCTGCCGACGCCCAACGGCGTCAAGGCATCGATCATGCTGGAAGAGACGGGCCTGCCGTACGAGCCGCACCTGGTGCGCTTCGACACCGACGACCAGCTCTCGCCGGAATTCCTGTCGCTCAACCCCAACAACAAGATCCCCGCGATTCTCGATCCCAATGGCCCGGGCGGCAAGCCGCTGCCGCTGTTCGAATCGGGCGCGATCCTGCTGTACCTGGCCGACAAGTCGGGCAAGCTGATTCCGGCCGATCCGGCACGGCGCTACGAGACCATCCAGTGGCTGATGTTCCAGATGGGCGGCATCGGCCCGATGTTCGGGCAGGTCGGCTTCTTCCACAAGTTTGCCGGCAAGGCCTATGAAGACAAGCGCCCGCGCGACCGCTACGTGGCGGAAAGCCGGCGCCTGCTCAACGTGCTCGAGCAGCGCCTGGCCGGGCGCGCGTGGATCATGGGCGACGAGTACACCATTGCAGACATCGCCACCTTCCCGTGGGTGCGCAACCTGGTCGGCTTCTACGAGGCAGGCGACCTGGTCGGCTTCAAGGATTTTGCCAACGTGCGGCGCGTGCTGGAGGCGTTCGTGCAGCGCCCGGCGGTGGTGAAGGGGCTGGATACGCCGCATCGCGGCTGAGTGCCGGCATGCGGTGGGCCGGCGTGGGCGTTGTCCTACACCGGGCCTTCCCAGGGGCCTACAGAGGGGACGGCGGCACGCATCCTATAGTCGAGTAGCGGGCGCATCCTGCCTCGCCCGAGGAGTCCGCACCATGCCGCTGCCCGAGCCCTTCCCGCCTTCTTCCCGCTTGTGTGGCGCAGTGCTGCTGGCGGGCGCCGCCGCGACGCTGGGCGCGTGCGGCGAATCGGCCAAGCTGCCTTCCGAGGCCGGCTTCGGACCCACGCCGCAGCTGCCGCCGCCGAACGAGACCGCCATCCCCACCGTCAAGATCGCGCCCGCCGTCGGCTGGGGCGAAGGGCAGCGCCCGGTGGCGGCCGAGGGCATGGCGGTGACCGCCTTCGCCGACAAGCTCGATCATCCGCGCTGGGTCTACGTGCTGCCCAACGGCGATGTGCTGGTGGCCGAGAGCAATGCCCCGCCCAAGCCCGACGACGGCAAGGGCATCAAGGGCTGGATCATGAAGAAGGTGATGAAGCGCGCCGGCGCCGGCACGCCCAGCGCCAACCGCATCACGCTGCTGCGCGACAGCAACGGCGACGGTGTCGCCGACCAGCGGTCGATATTCCTGAAAAACATCAACTCGCCGTTCGGCATGGTGCTGGTCGGCAACGATTTCTACGTGGCTGCCACCGACGCGGTGCTGCGCTTCCCGTACCAGCCCGGCCAGACCGAGATCGCCGCGGCGCCGCAGAAGGTGGTCGACCTGCCCGGCGGGCCGCTCAATCACCACTGGACCAAGAACATCATCGCCAGCCGCGACGGCCGCAAGCTCTACGTGACAGTGGGCTCTAACAGCAACGTGGCCGAGAACGGCATGGACAAGGAAGCGGGCCGCGCCGCTATCTGGGAGGTCGATCCCAGGAACGGCTCGCACCGCATTTTTGCCAGCGGCCTGCGCAATCCCAACGGCATGGCGTGGGAGCCGGTCACCGGCGCGCTGTGGACCGCGGTCAACGAGCGCGACGAGCTCGGCAGCGACCTGGTGCCCGACTACATCACCACCGTGCGCGACGGCGGCTTCTATGGCTGGCCATACAGCTACTTCGGCCAGCACGTCGACAAGCGCGTCAAGCCCCCGGCGCCCGACCTGGTGGCCAGGGCGATCGTGCCCGACTACGCGGTCGGCGCGCATACCGCGCCGCTGGGGCTCGCGGCCGCCACCGGCAACAGCCTGCCGGCGCGCTTCAGCGAGGGCATGTTCGTGGGCCAGCATGGGTCCTGGAACCGGCGGCCGCTGGCGGGGTACAAGGTCATCTTCGTGCCGTTCAGCAAAGGCCGTCCGAACGGCGCGCCCTTCGACGTGCTGACCGGTTTTGTCGACGGCGAGGGCAATGCGCGCGGCCGGCCCGTGGGCGTGGCGATCGACAAGCGCGGCGGGCTGCTGGTGGCGGACGACGTCGGCAATGTCATCTGGCGTGTGAGCGGGGCGAAATAGCGGCCAGGCCCATGCCGGACTGCCCCGGCGCTGCCACGCTGCGCTGCGTGTGAGCGGGGCCATCGCCTGGCCATCTGCTGACCATTTCCAGGCCATTGCGCCGGCGCCACGCTGACTATACTTCGCTTGGAGGGGGCCGCGGGGCATCAATCGTGCCTGCTTCGTCCCCGCGCAAACCGCAGCCTGGACACCGACGCCTGGGAGGGGGGCATGGATCACACCGGAGATTCGTTTCGCGCCTTTGAGCTGGCTGGCTGGGAGGACCCCGAAGTCGTCAGCCGCTACCAGGAGCACCTGTCGCACGTGACCCGGCAATCGATCGAGGCGCTGCTGGACGACGCGCGCGCCGCCAGCGGGCAGCGTGTGCTCGATGTCGCCAGCGGCTCGGGCCATATCGCCGCGGCGGCGGCACGGCGCGGCGCCGAGGCCATCGGCATCGACTTCTCGCTGGCGCAGGTGGAGCTGGCGCGCAAGCTGTATCCCCACATCGACTACCAGCAGGCCGACGCGCAGGCGCTGCCCTTCGGCGACGCCAGCTTCGATGTCGTGGTCAACGGCTTCGGCATGTGCCACCTGTCCGATCCCGATGCCGCGCTGCGCGAAGCCTTCCGCGTGCTGCGCCCAGGCGGTCGCATAGCCTTCACGGTGTGGGATGCCCCCGAACGCGCGGTGGGCTTCGGCGCGGTCTATGCCGCCATCCGTGCCTATGGCTCGATGGAGGTCGACCTGCCGGCGGGGCCCAATTTCTTTCTCTTCAGCGATCCCAACGAGTGCCGCAGCGCCTTGCAGCAGGCCGGCTTCGTTGCCCCGTCGTGCCGGCACGTGCACCAGGTATGGCGCTTTTCCACGCCGGACCAGCTGTTCGATGCGCTTGCGCAAGGCACCGTGCGCGCGGCCGCCACGCTGCGCGCGCAGACCCCGCGGGCGCGCGACGAGATCCGGGCCGTGCTGCGCGGTACGGTGGCCGGCTATATGCGCGGCAGCGGCTTCGAGGTGCCGATGCCGGCGGTGCTGGCCGCCGCGGTGAAGCCCTGACCCGGCGCCGCTGTACGTTACCCACCCGCGTCACCTCCCGTGCGTCACCTCAAGCCAGCACGCGGCGCCGGCGCGCCATGAAGTCGCGCGGGGTTTGCCCGAGCGCGCGGCGGAACATGGTCGAAAACGCGCCCGCGTGGGCGTAGCCGGTTTCCGCGGCCACATGCGCCAGCGGCCGGCCGCGGCTCATCAGGTCGATCGCATGGGCCAGCCGCAACTGCTGGCGCCAGCTGCCGAAGCTGGTCTTCAGCTCGCTTTCGAACAGCCGCGCCAGCGTCCGCTCGCTGGCGCCGGTGCGGGCCGCCCATTCGGACAACGTCAGGCTGGAGCCGGGATCTTCCATCAGCGCGTGGCACAGCGCCTGCAGCCGCCGGTCCGACGGCAGCGCCAGCCCCAATGACAGCGTGGGCGCGGCCGCCAGTTCCTCCACCAGCAGGCTGGCGCAGAGCTGGCGGCGGCGCTCGCCGAGCGTGTCGTCGTGGGCCAGGGCCTCCATCAGCTCGCGCAACAGAGGCGACACCTCCAGCACCGCGCATGAATCGGCCGACAGCGCGCAGGCCTGCGGCGCGATATAGCAGGCGTAAAAGCGCACCGTGCCCAGCACCACCACGTTGTGCTCCACGTCGGGCGGGATCCAGACTGCGCGCATCGCTGGCACCAGCCATGTGGTGCCGCCGGCGGTGATGCGCAGGCTGCCGCTGATCGGGAACGACAGCTGGCCCCACGGATGGCGGTGCGGGTGGATCACCGCGTTGGGAGGCGGCCGGCGCAGGTGTGCGATCACCGGGTCGGCGGCGCTGGGACGTGCGCGCGGCACCGGCGAGTAGACCGGGCGGCGGCGGGCCGGGGCGGGCGGCGAGGCGGCAGGCAGGGCAGGGGCGGGGGCGACGTCGTGTGGCATGAAATCGTAAGAAATTGCCTGATTAGTGTAACTCCGCCAATCGCGGTCGGCCTACGATGCATCGAGCGGCCGCGACCGGAAAGGTGACCGGCCAATTGCCGAACAGGCACCGGCCCGCCGAAATCGCGCGCGGCATGGGACCGGCGCCATAGACGAGATGTTCTTCCATGCCTCCATTCGTACGCCGCGCCGCGGCGCGTTTCGGCCTGAGCGGCCCGGATGCCACGCTGGCCGCCACCGCGCCGGTGCGGGACACCATTTCCGACCCCGGCCTGCGGCAATCCGCCAGGGCCGCCTTTGCCATCGGCGTGTGCATTGCGCTGGTGTTGAGCGCCGGCCACGCCATCGACGCGCCGCCGGCGCTGGTCTGGGCCGCGGCGCTGGTGTTGTCCACGGTGTGCTGCTGGGCGCTCGGCGCCTTGCCCGAGCCCACCGCCACGCTGCTGTTCTTCCTGTGCGCGGTCGTATTCCAGATTGCGCCGCCCAAGGTGGTGTTCAGCGGCTTTGCGTCGCCCGCGTGGTGGCTGATGTTCGGCGGCGCCGTCACCGGCGTGGCGCTGCGCAACAGCGGGCTGGCGCTGCGGCTGGCCGACGCCATCTTCCAGCGCCGGGTGCACGGGTATCCGCAACTGGTCGCGCTGGTCGCGGCCAGCGCCGTGGGCCTCGCGTTCCTGATGCCGTCCACCACCGGCCGCGTGCTGCTGCTGATCCCGATCGTGCTGGCGCTGGCGGACCGCGTGGGCCTGGCCCCCGGCTCCAACGGCCGTATCGGTCTGGTGCTGACGGTGGCTGCGGCCAGCTATATGCCGCCGACCACCATCCTGCCCGCCAATATCCCCAACAGCGTGCTGCTGGGCGCGGCCAGCTCGCTGTACGGCATCAACCTCAGCTACGGCGGCTACCTGCTGCTGCACTTCCCGATCCTCGGGCTGCTCAAGACCGTGGTGCTGGTCTGGCTGGTGTGCCGGCTGTTTCCGCACGACGCACCGCTGGCCGCGGCGCCGGCGGCAGCGCGCGCGCCGATGGGCCGGCAGGAGCGGCTGCTGGCGGTCATCCTGGCGATCGCCGTGGTGGGATTCGCCACCGACGCGCTGCATGGCATCTCGCCGGCCTGGATCGCGCTGGCCGCAAGCATCGTCTGCCTGCTGCCGGGCGTGGGGCTGGTCTCGTCCAGGGCGCTGGCCGAGCAGGTTCACCTGGTGCCGCTGCTCTATGTGGCGGGCTTCCTCGGACTTGGCGCGGTGGTGGAGTCGACCGGCCTGGGCACTGCCGTCAGCCACGCGCTGCTGAACTGGCTGCAGCTGACGCCGGGGCACACGGTGGCGAACGTCGGCGCGCTCGGCGCCGTGGGCGCCAGCATGGGCCTGATGACCACGCTGCCGAGCCTGCCGGCGGTGTTGTCTCCGCTGGCGCGGGAATTTGCCAGCGCCACCGGCTTGCCGCTGGAGACGGTACTGATGCTGCAGGTGCCGGTGTTCTCCACGGTGTTCTTCCCCTACCAGTCGCCGCCGATCGTGATCGCGATGCAGCTGGGCGGCGTCGGGCTACGCCATGGCACGCGGCTGTGCCTGGCATTGGCGGCCATCACGGTGGTGGCGTTGCTGCCGCTGGATTACCTCTGGTGGCGGCTGCTGGGGTACCTGCCCTGAGCTTCATGCGGTGTTGGACGGATACCGACAGCTTTTCGCTGGTCGTCGGCCCGGTGCCAACGAATGATCAGCGGAACAGCCCGGAAAGTGCCCTGCACCGCGCCGCAGGCGGCGTAGTGGTGGTGGCACGGTCATTGCGGAATGGACAGCGAGCGCGGCGCCGATGCTCGTTGTCCCACCCGCCAGCAATGGCTTCCCCGGAGAACACCGATGAACCCCCAATCCCCCTGCCAGCGCGGGCAGGCCGCATCGCGCCCGCAAAAGAAACTGCTGCACCGCACCCGCCGCGCCGTCGTGCTGCTGCGTGTGCTGGGGCTGTGCCTGAACAGCGTCGCCTGCGCACAGGCCGAAGCCCCGCAGCCCGCCGCTCCCGCGGCAGCGGCTGTCACCCCTGAACAGAAATTCGCCCCCGGCTACCTCGAGGCCGTGTCCACCGGCTATGACAATGGCGTGGCGTGGCGGGAACCGGAAGGCATCGCGCCGCTGCGGCAGCCGCGCGAGGTGCGTGGGCCGAGTGCGGGAGATGCCGGCGCGGCGATGCGACCGGTTTCGGCAAAGCCGCGGGTTCGTTGAGCGGGATGCAAGGGAGTCAGTGTGAGATTTCCGATTCTCGGTTGGGATCTGCTTACAATCCGTCACACCGGCCCAACGCAGCTCCGACCATGGACATCGAACTCGCCCGCACCTTCCTGCAAGTCGTGCGCACCGGCAGCCTGCTGGCGGCGGCCGACAAGCTGCACGTCACGCAAACCGCGGTAACGGCCCGGATCAAGAGCCTGGAGTCACAGCTGAACTGCCGGCTGTTCGAGCGCAACAAGGCCGGCGCGCGCCTCACCGCCGACGGCCAGCGTTTCCTGGGCTATGCCAGCCAGCTGGTGCAGACCTGGGAGGCGGCTTGCCGCGAGTTGCCACTGCCGGCTGGGCTGGCAAACCTGTTCCGCTTTGGCGCCGAGATCAGCCTGGGCAATCCGCTGGCGCTGCTGTGGGCCACGCGCATGCGCCAGCAGATGCCGGCGCTGGCGGTGCGCGCTGAAGTGGGGGAGGGCGAGGCGCTGCAGTACAAGCTGCAGTCGGGCACGCTCGATGCGGCGCTGGTCTACCAGCCGGAGTACGCGCCCGGCATGCATGTCGAGGCGCTGATGGAGGAAAAGCTGATCCTGATCCGCTCGGCCCAGCGCGACGGCCCCTATGTCTACGTTGACTGGGGGCCGGAATTCCGGCGCCAGCATGACAGCGTCCTGCCCCAGCATGCGCGCGCGTCGCTGTATTTCAACCTCGGGCCACTGGCTTTGCAGTACATCCTCCAGTTCGGCGGCAGCGGGTATTTCCGTACGCGGGTCGTGCAGAGCTACCTCGACAACGGCGCGCTGGTGCGAGTCGACAGCGCATCGGAATTCTCGTATCCGGTCTTCCTTGTTTGCGCCAGGACGCCAGCCGGCATGACGCAGGAGGCCGTGCGCATGCTGCGCGATATCGTGCGCGAAGAATCGGACTGGTCGCAGCGTTGGGACGTGCCACTGTAGCGGGCGCCCGCGGCATCAGGCGCGCACTGGCATGGGCCGCGCCGACAGCCCCGCCCAGCCGGGCATGCCGGCCGGCACCAGCCGGTACTGCCGCACGCGCTTGCCGCCCCGCGGCCGGCGCGGCGGCCTGGGTTCGAGGCCGGCGAAGCGGCCATGCCGCTGCACGCGCTCGAATACCGGTTCAGGTACCCGCGTGCCGATCAGCCAGGTAACAGTGCCTCCCAGCGCCAACAGCGCCAGCGCCAGCGCGATCCAGAGGACGGTTTCCATGATTTCCCGCTCCATCGAATAAGTGTCGGTGTCTCCTAGTATTGGCACAAACCATGCCCGCGGGTAAATGAAAGTTATCATGGGTTCATATCAATAAAACTGCATTGAATGGCCTGTCCCGGCAACGCCAGCGTGGGCACGGGTTGTAGAAAAATCATCTTTTCCGACGAACCTCAGGCGCGCGGCACGGCAGACACTCAACCGATCCGAACATCACACCAGAAGGGGGACTCCAGCCATGCAACGCCTGATCTTCGAAGCCGAACACGACGCCTTCCGCGAATCCGCCCGCCGCTTCTACCAGCGTGAGGTCGGGCCGCACGGCGAGCGCTGGCGCGAGCAGGGCTGCGTCGACCGCGAGGTGTTCCGCAAGGCCGGCGAGCAGGGCTACCTGCTGATGTGGGCCGACGAGAAATACGGCGGCGCCGGCGTCGATGACTTCCGCTATGAGCAGATCCTGATCGAGGAAAACGCGCGCCATGGCGACTCCGGCTTCTTCGGCACGCTCCATTCGCGCCTGGTGGCGCCGTATGTCGGCCGCATCGGCAACGAAGAGCAGCGCCTGCGCCTGCTGCCGGCCGCGGCGCGCGGCGAGGCGATTTTCGCCATCGCCATGACCGAGCCGCAGACCGGCTCCGACCTGGCCGGCATCCGCACCCGGGCCGAGGATCATGGCGACCACTGGGTGCTGAACGGCGCCAAGACCTATATCTCCAACGGCCAGCTGGCCGACTACGTGGTAGTGGTGGCGCGCACCGACCCCGAGCGCAGCCACGGCCTGACGCTGTTTATCGTCGAGCGAGGCATGCCGGGCTTCGAGCGCGGCCGCAAGCTGCGCAAGATGGGCCTGCATTCGCAGGACACCTCGGAGCTGTTCTTCGACAACGTGAAGGTGCCCAAGGCCAACGTGCTCGGCGAGCCCGGCCAGGCCTTCCGCTACCTGACCCGGCACCTGGCCGAGGAGCGGCTGATCGGCGCCTGCGGCTACATGGCGTCGGCGCAGGTGGCGTTCGACCTGACGCTGGACTACGTCAAGGAACGCAAGGCCTTCGGCCGGCCGATCGGCACCTTCCAGAACTCGCGCTTCAAGCTGGCCGAGCTGCGCGCCCAGCTCGACGCGATCCAGACCTTTGTCGACCAGTGCGTGCTGCAGCATAACGCCGGCACGCTGACGGTGGAGACGGCGGCGTCGGCCAAGCTGCTGACCTCCGAGCTGCAGGGCCGCGTGGTGGACGAGGGCGTGCAGCTGCACGGCGGCGCCGGCTATATGGAGGAGTACCGCATCTGCCGGATGTACACCGATGCGCGGATCTCGCGAATCTACGCCGGCAGCAGCGAAATCATGAAAGAAATCATCGGGCGCAGCCTCGGGCTGGACGACCGCGCCAAGGCATAAGCCACCAGGGCGGCCAAGGCTGGAATAACGGACCGGGAATCACCGACGCACGCGTCGGTGATTCCCGGGCCGCTTGCATTCTTGATCGAAGTCGCGCGGACTGGGGTTTTCACGCAGTTAAAGGCTTTTGTCAACGATATGAAAGCCGTTTGTAAAGCGATTCGGTTTGAATGCCGTCGGGAGATCGTGCCCGGGTGGCGTTTGAAGCATCGGGATAGCAGGGCGAGGGCGCGCGAGGACGCGGCATGACAGCCCAGCCGGGCGACCGCCGGAGCAGCTGCCAGACGGATGAAAATTCATCGGTCGGTGCACCGCTTTGGGGGCACGGTCGTTTACCGCAGACCGTTGACCGCAAAACCGCTTTCGAACCGAGCCTGACTGACCGTGCCCGTTGTCTTTGCCCGTGCCACCGCGGGAACCCTGCTCCTGCTGGGCGTTCTCGCCACACCTGCGGCCAGCATTGCCGCCGAATCCGAGCCTGCGGCCGATACCGCCGCCGATACCGCCGCCGCCGATACCGTCGATGCCGCCGCCCCCTGCACGCCACCGCCCGCCGGCGCCACGCTGACGCTGGCCCAGGCGCGCCTGGACGCGCTGCGCTGCAACCGCACCATCATTGCCGCGCGCCGGGGCGTGGAAGCCAGCCAGGCCGATGTGCAGATCGCGTCGCAGCGGCCCAACCCGGTGCTGAGCCTGGGTGTGGAGAACATCAACCCGCACGCCGGCGTCGGCTCCGGCAACCTGCGCAGCAAGACGGTGGACTCCAAGCTGCGCGTCGACCAGCTCATCGAGACCGCCAACAAGGGCAACCTGCGCGTCGACGCCGCGCAAAAGGCCAGCGCCGCGGCGGGCGAGGCGGTGCAGGCCGTGGTGGCGCAGCAGACTGCCGCGGTCGAGCAGGCCTTCTTCGAGGCGCTGGTCAGCCAGGAACACGTGGCGGTGCTCCGGGAAACGCTGGCTTTGTACGAGCGTACCCGCCAGGCCAGCGAAACGCGGCTGAAGGCAGGCGACGTGGCGCGCGCCGACGTGAACAAGCTGCAGCTCGACGTCCTGCGCGCGCAGAACGACATGCGCCAGGCCATGACCGACCACTACAGCGACAAGGCCGCGCTGGCGCAGGCGATGGGGGTTCCCGGCACGCTGTCGGATAACCGGCTGGTCGCCGACTGGCCAGCGCTCGATGCGCCGGCGCCGCAACCCGATCCCTACCTGCTCGAGCGCCGCCCCGACGTGACCGCCGCCGAGGCCCGCCTGGCAGCGGCCGCCGCCGCGCGCGACCTGGCCCGCGCCGGACGCGTGCCTGACGTGACCATTGGGGCGCAGGCCGAGCACTATCCGGTCTCTCCCACCAACTCCTATGGCACCGGCAACAGCTTCGGCGTGTTCCTGTCGATCCCGCTGTTCGTGCGCCACCGCAACAGCGGCGAGGCACGGCGTGCCGAAGTCGACTACTACGCCGCGCTGGACGACCGCAACCGCGTGATGCTGGAGGCGGGCAACGAAATCGACCGGCTGCGCAGCCAGCTCGAAACCGCGCGCCAGTCGCTGCGCCAGATGCGCGACGAAGTGCTGCCCGCCGCGGAAAGCGTCGCCGGCAGCGCCGAGTTCGCCTACAGCAAGGGCGCCACCGGCGTGCTCGACCTGCTCGACGCGCGCCGTGCGCTGCGCCAGACCCGGCTCGACGCCGTCGAAGCGCAGGGCGCATACGCCAAGGCGTTGTCGGCCTACCGCGCCGCCTTGCAGACCTCCAAGACCTCTGGCACCGCGGGCGCGCCCGTGGCCTCGCAGGCACGTCCCTGATACCGCAGTTCCCGCGCATTCTTCATGTCTTACTTGTCACGCATGTTCCGCCGCACGTCCTGCACCCATCGTCCGCTTTCCACCGCCGTGCCCGCACGGCTGTCTTCCGTCTGCGCCATGGCGCTGTGCGCGCTGGTGCTCGCCGCCTGCGGCAAGTCCGAGCCGCCCAAGCCCGATGACGATCCCAAGGTCAGCGGCAACACCATCCAGTTCCCGGCCAGCGTGAAATCGCTGCCCGGCATTGCCGGCGAACCCGCCAAGTCCGGCGGCGAGCGCATGCTGAACCTGCCGGGCCGGCTGGTCTGGAACGAGGACAAGACTGTGCGCGTGTCCACGCCCTTTGCCGGCCGCGTGACCGAGGTCCTGGTGCAGCCCGGCGCCACGGTCAAAGCCGGCCAGCCGCTGGCCAGCCTGACGTCGCCGGACTTCGGCGTGGCCCAGGCCGACGCACGCAAGGCTGCCGCCGACAGCGCGGTCGCGGCCAAGGCGCTGGCGCGCCAGCGCGAGCTGTACGGCGCCGGCGTCATCGCACAGAAGGACCTGGAACAGTCGCAGGCCGACGCGGCGCGCGCCGCGGCCGACCTGCAGCGCACGCAGGCGGCGCTGCGCCAGTACGGCGCAGCGGCGGGCAGCGACGGCGTGAACCAGCGCTTCGCGCTGCGCAGCCCGATCGACGGCCTGGTGGTCGAGCGCAACATCAACCAGGGCATGGAACTGCGCCCCGACCAGCCGCCGGCCGCGCCGCTGTTCCTGATCACCGACCCCACCACGCTGTGGGCGCAGGTCGATGCCGGTGAATCCGACCTCAGCCTGTTTCGCGACGGTGTCATCGTGCAGGTGGTCACCGCCGCCTACCCCGGCGAAACCTTCACCGGCACCGTGGTCAAGATCGCCGACTATGTCGACCCGACCGCGCGCAGCATCAAGGTCCGGCTGAGCGTGCCCAATCCCGGGCGCCGCCTGAAGGCCGAGATGTTTGTCACGGCGCGCCTGCCCGCGGCGTCGTTCGAAGGCATCGCGGTGCCATCCAAGGCCGTGTTCCTGGCCGACAACCGCAACTATGTCTTTGTGCGCACCGCCCCCAATACCTTCGAGCGCCGCCAGGTGCGCGTGGGCGTGACCATGCCCGGCACCACCGAACTGCTGGAAGGCGTGAAGGAAGGCGAGACCGTGGTGACCGAGGGCAACCTCTACCTGCAGGACATCCTGCGCGATGCCACAGCAGTCAATGCGGCGCGTGCGGCCGACAAGAAGTGAGGACGGTCGCCACATGATCTCGCGCATCGTCAGCTTTGCCCTGCACCAGAAGCTCTTTGTCTGGCTGGGCCTGCTCATCTTCGTCGGCGGCGGCCTGGCCGCGTTCAAGAACCTGCCCATCGAGGCCTTCCCCGACGTATCCGACATCCAGGTCAACGTCATCACGCTGTACCCGGGGCGCGCCGCGGAAGAAGTCGAGCGGCAGGTCACCATCCCGATCGAGACCGCGCTGGCCGGCACGCCCAACGCGGTGCGGGTGTTCTCGCACACCCAGTTCGGCCTGTCGTTCATGATGGTGACCTTCAATGACCGTGCCACCGACGTGACCGCGCGCCAGCAGATCCTGGAGCGGCTGCGCAGCGTCGACCTGCCCGACGGCGTGCATCCGGACCTGGCGCCGCTGTCGACCGCGATCGGCGAGATCTTCCGCTTCCGGCTGACCGGCAAGGGCTATACGCCGCAGGAGCTGCGCACGCTGCAGGACTGGGTGGTCGAGAAGAACCTGCGCCAGGTGCCGGGCGTGGCCGACCTGGTGACGATCGGCGGCACCATCAAGCAGTACGAGGTCAACCCCAACCTCGCGCGCATGCGCGACGCCAAGATCTCGCTGTCGCAGCTGTTCACCGCGCTGCAGCGCGCCAACGCCAACGCCGGCGGCGGCGCCGTCGCGCACGGGCGCCAGCAGTTCCTGCTGCGCTCGCTGGGCAGCTTCCGCACCTCGGCCGACATCGCCAACGTGGTGGTGGCCGAGAACAACGGCACGCCGATCCTGGTCAAGGACATCGCCGACGTCAAGGTTGGCAGCGCGCCGCCGCAGGGCCTGATGGGCCAGGACGACGAAGACGACATCGTCTCGGGCATCGTGGTGATGCGCAAGGGCGAGAACCCGTCGCTGGTGCTCGAAGCGCTGAAGAAGCGCATCGACCTGCTCGACGACCAGATCCTGCCCAAGGGCGTGAAAATCGTGCCGTACTACGACCGCTCCACGCTGATCGACAAGACGCTGCACACGGTGTTCGGCAACCTGGTCGAAGGCGCGCTGCTGGTGATGGCCGTGCTGTACCTGTTCCTGGCCAACGTGCGCGCCGCGGCGATCGTGGCGCTGGTGATCCCGCTGGCGCTGCTGTCGACCTTCATCGGGCTCACCTGGGTCGGCATCCCGGCCAACCTGCTGTCATTGGGGGCGATGGACTTCGGTATCATCGTCGACGGCGCGGTGATCGTGGTCGAGAACATCTTCAAGCGCCTGGGCGAGCTCAAGGAGCAGCAGATCCGCGACAGCAAGGCGCGGCTGCACGCGATCCTGCTGGCCACCACCGAGGTGGGCCGCCCGACCGTGTTCTCGATGGTCATCATCATCGCCGCGCACATTCCGATCTTCACGCTGCAGCGGCACGAGGGCAAGATCTTCGCGCCGATGGCCTATACCGTGACGGGTGCGCTGATCGGTTCGCTGATCATTTCGCTGACGCTGGTGCCGCTGCTGTGCCACCTGCTGCTGACGAAGAACATCGCGCACGACGACAACTTCATCGTGCGCCATTGCAAGCGGCTGTACGAGCCCATGCTGGGCTGGGCGCTGGACCACAAGAAGCTGGTGATCGGTGCCGCGCTGGGCCTGCTGCTGGTGACGGTGGGCGTGGGCAAGTTCCTCGGCAGCGAATTCCTGCCCGAACTGGACGAAGGCTCGATGTGGGTCAGCTTCGACCTGCCGGCCTCGGTCTCGGTCGATGAGGCGCGCGACCAGGCGCGGCTGCTGCGCAGCATCATCCGCAAGACGCCGGAGGTCAATACCACCATCTCCAAGGTGGGCCGCCCCGACGACGGCACCGATCCCAAGCTGATCAACACCGTCGAGGTCCTGGTCGATCTCAAGCCCGAGAAGCAATGGCGCGATGGCTTCAACAAGCGCGCCATCATCGGCGAAATCGACAAGAACTTGCGCCAGCTGCCTGGCATCGAGCCCAATTTCTCGCAGCCGGTGCGCGACAACATCCTGGAAAGCATCTCGCAGATCAAGGGCCAGATCGTGATCAAGGTGCAGAGCGACAGCCTCGAGCAGAACAAAAAGGTGGCCGACCAGATCCTGGCCAACGTGCAGTCGGTCAAGGGCGTGATGCGCGCCTTTATCGACCGCGACGGCGAGCTGCCGCAGTATGTGCTGGAGTTCGACCGCGCCCAGGCCGCGCGCTACGGCATCAACGTGGCCGACGTGCAGGACCTGATGGAAACCGCGCTGGCGGGCAAGGCCGCCACCGAGCTGTGGGAAGGCGAGCGCCACTTCAGCGTGGCGGTGCGCCTGAAGCCGTCCGAGCGCGAGCTGCCCAACCTGCCCAATATCTTCATGCAGACCGCCGATGGCGCGCAGGTGCCGCTGTCGCAGCTGGTGACCTTCCGCGCAGCGTCGGGCGCGATGAACATCAGCCGCGAGAACGGCCAGCGCACCACCTCGATCGGCATCTTCATCCGCGACCGCGACATGGGCAGCGTGGTCAAGGACATGCAGGCGCTGGTGAAGAAGAACGTCAAGGCCGACGACGTCAAGATCAGCTGGTCGGGCGAATTCGAGAACCAGGAGCGCGCCATGGCGCGGCTGGCGATCGTGGTGCCGCTGTCGGTGCTGATGATCTTCCTGCTGCTGTTCAACGCGTTCAAGTCGTTCAAGAGCGCGACGCTGATTATCTCGAACATCCCGTTCGCGCTGGTCGGCGGCGTGTTCGCGCTGTTCCTGACCGGCATCCCGCTGTCGGTGTCGGCGGCGATCGGATTTATCGCACTGTTCGGCCAGGCCGTGCTCAACGGCGTGGTGATGGTGACCTACTTCAACCAGCTGCGCGACGAGGGCATGCCGGTGCGCCAGGCCGTGCTGACCGGTTCGATGGACCGGCTGCGCACAGTGCTGATGACGGCGCTGCTGGCAATGCTTGGCCTGTTCCCGATGGCGATCTCGCGTGCGATCGGTTCGGAGACGCAGCGCCCGCTGGCCATCGTCATCATCGGCGGCCTGATCACCGCCACGGTGCTGACGCTGATCGTGCTGCCGACGCTGTACGAATGGATGGTCGGCCGCAACTGGCCGGACGAAGAAGCCCCGGCGCCTGACGAGAACAGGCTGACGACGTCTATCTCCGGCTGAGGCTCCCCGGCTGGTGTCCTCCCCTGTTCCGTGAGCGGTACAGGGGATTCTTTTTTTGCGCGCTATCCCCGCAAGTGCCGCTCCCGGACCCTGGTGTCGGAATAGTCTGACGCGCCTTTCGGAACCCAACGCCTGCTTCCCATTACCCCTGCAGCCTACGCTGTACATACGGCGTGGCCAGCAGCGCATCGCCGCCGGCCCCTTATGCGTACGACTATGCGTACGACCACGCAACCAACTGGAAAGGAGCTCGACATGATGAAGAAATGGCTCACTGCAGCAGTGTGTTCGATGATGGTCGCGGCCCCCGCGGGCTATGCCCTGGCCCAGGCGACAGCGCCCGGCACGCCGCCGGCCACCACGGCCGCCGCTGGCACCCGCGCCGACTATGACGCCGCGGCCAAGCAGGCTGATGCGGACTACAAGGCTGCCACCGCCAAGTGCGACGGCATGAAGGACAACGCCAAGGACGTGTGCAAGGCCGAGGCCAAGCGCGACCGCGACGTGGCCAAGGCCCAGGCCGAAGCCCGGCGCGACGGCACGCAGAAGTCCATGGCCAAGGCCGAGAAAGTGAAGGCCGACCGTGACTACGACGTTGCCAAGGAAATGTGCGACGACAAGAAGGGCAACGACAAGGACGTTTGCAAGAAGGACGCCAAGGCTGCCCATGAAAAGGCCCTGACCGCCGCCAAGGTCGACAAGGCCGCGGCAACCGGCTCGCGCACCGATGTGGCGGAAGCCCGCGCAGATGCCAAGAAGGACACGATGGACGCCGCTTACAAGGCCGACAAGGAACGTTGCGATGCAATGTCCGGCGATGCCAAGGACAAGTGCCAGGCTGACGTAAAGGCCAAGTACGGCAAGTAAGGTGGCAAGTAAGTCGACAGGCAGCCCATGCCGGCGCAGTCGCCGGCATGGTCCAGCCGGGCCGCCCGCCAGCCCCTGGCGGACCATTCATCGACGCAATGGCGGGCGGCCACCGCGCGGCCCGTCCGCCCCCGCATGAAGGAGCACAACATGAACTGGGACCAGATCGAAGGCAAGTGGGAGCAGGCCAAGGGCAAGATCAAGGAAAAGTGGGGCAAGCTCACCGACGATGACATCGCGCAGATCAATGGCAAGCGCGACCAGCTCGCCGGCCGCATCCAGGAGCGCTATGGCTACTCCAAGGAGCGCGCCGAGGAAGAGATGAAGGCGTGGGAAAACGACTCGCGCTGGTAAGCCGGTTTGTCACGGCAGCATAAGGCGGGACGTCCTTGGACGTCCCGCCTTCTTTGTTGCCCGGGCTGCGCTCTGGATACCCCCACGTCGTGGGGAGTGATCCCCGCTGCATTAAGCAGGCGTTAGCTCTGTATGCAAAGAAATGAAGCACGCATCACGCGCAGACGTCATAACATGTCGCGTCGCGGCAGCGCGCCAGCGATAGGCGCCGACCTGCCGCTATACGCCTGCTGGCTACCCGCACCGCGCATGTACGCTGCCCTGCCTGCCTTCGTCTCGTCCACCTTCCTCGGTTACGGCCTCTACGTGCTGGTGACCAAGGGGGTCACGCGCGTGTCGGCATCGTTCTTCCTGCTGTGCGTGACCACCTTCGCCTGGCAGGGCACGTGGGTCTTCCTGTACCAGGCCACGCATCCCGACGTGGCGCTGTTGCTGGCCCGCCTGGGTTACCTGTTCATCCTGTTCCTGCCGACGACGTTCTACCACTTCATCGCCGAAGTGACCGAGCGCCGCCGGGAACGGCCGCTGCTGCTGGCCTCCTATGGGCTCAGCCTGGTGCTGGTGGTGCTGCTGCTGACCACCGGGCAGGTGGTGTCGGGCTACTACACCTATTTCTTCGGCGACTATCCCAAGGCCGGGCCGCTGCATCCGCTGCACCTCGCGCAGACCGTGCTGGTGGCGATCCGCAGCGCCTGGATCCTGGCCGAGGCCCGCCGCAACGCCACCGCCGAACGCCGCAAGCGCTACAACCTGTGCCTGGTGGCGGTGGTGCTGTATTCGCTGGCGGCGGTGGACTACCTGGTCAACTACGGCGTGGCCTTCTACCCGCCGGGTGTGGTCTTCGTGGCGGCGAGCCTGGGCATGCTGGCTGTCAGCGTGGTGCGCTACGACCTGATGCATCCGTATTCGCTGGCGGCCACGGTCGCGCATGAAGTGCGCACGCCGCTGGCCACGATCCGCATGCAGGCGCAGGAGCTGGCGCGCACCTGGCCGCAGGTGCTGCAGGGTTACCAGCTGGCGGTCGAGCAGGGCCTGTGCGAAGACCGCATGCGCCCCGGGCAGCTCGAGCGCGTGTCGAGCCTGGTCGGCGCGATCACGCGCGAGGTCGACGGCACCAGCACGGTGATCGACATGGCGCTGGCCTCGGTCACGCTCGAGCGGCTGGACCGCAGCACCTTCGCGCCGCACGGCATTGCCGACTGTGTCCATGCGGCGCTGGAGCGCTACCCGTTCCAGGGCGATGAGCGCGGCTGGGTGCATGTGCGCGGCATCGATGCGGGCTGGCGCTTCGTCGGTTCCGACACGCTGCTGGTCTACGTGCTGTTCAACCTGCTCAAGAATGCGCTGCATGCGATCCGCGCCACCGGCGGCGGGCGCATCGACATCACCGGCGCGACCGAAGGCCAGCACCATGTGATCCGCTTCCGCGATTCCGGCCCCGGCATCGCGGCCGACGTGCTGCCGCGCATCTTCGAGCCGTTTTTCTCGACCAAGGCGCATGGCCTCGGCGCCGGCCTCGGGCTGGCATTCTGCCGCCGCGTGATCGAGACCTTTGGCGGCCGCATCGAGTGCGAGTCGGTGCCCAGGGTGCACACCACCTTCACGCTGCGGCTGCCGCGCTTCACCCCGATGGCCGACAGCCGGCTGCGCACCAGCACCGCCGGCTGAACCACGCCGGCGGTAGGGGTCATGCCACAACGTCTTGCTGCCTTTCAGCGTGCATTTCAGCGGGTATCAGGCCAGGCGCTGCACTGACGCATGCCACGCCGGGCCGCTGCATCAGCTGGCAAACCGGGGCAACGCCAGCTCATACTCCTTCACCCGTTCGATGATTCCCGCCGGGAAGCGCGAAATGCGCTTCTGACGGTCGGCAAACACGATCTGCTGGTAACCCAGCGACACCGGCTTGCCGCCCACGCAGAAGCGGAACAGCAGGTAGGCCGAGCACTGGCGCACCTGGAAGGTGTTCAGGTAGCAGTCCACGCGCTGGAACGGGAAGGTCTCCTCGACATACTCCTGGTGCGCGCGCTTGGTCACGAAGACGCCGCCGGCGGCCAGCAGGTTGTCATGGATGCATTCATGGAACCACCGCTCGCGGCAGATGCCCTGCCATTCGAAATAGCGGGCGAAGTACGTATTCATGAAGGCGTTGGAATCCTTGAGGTAGATGTCGATTGCATGGTGGAAGGTCTTGTGTTCGCCGGCCTCGAGCGAGCCTGGCTCCGGCATCGTCGTCGCGTGGTTCAGGACTTGGGGGATCACGTCTCGCATCAACATGTGTTGACTCCTTGAAAGGGCTGCAGGCGGCAGCCGCGCCTGCCCCGGGGAGGTCGGGGCATGCTGGCATTCTGGCCGGATGCGGTGCGCTGATGTGCATGGTGTGGCACGCAACATCATCGGCGACCAGGCCACCTGCCACCGGCCGCTCGATGCGCCGCTGACCGCCGATACCGAAGGCTCTGACCGGTGGCGCCATCGGCGACGGCCTGCCCCTGGCGGTCGGCGCGGCGGTGGCGCCACCGGACCGGCGCGTGGTGTCGCTGCAGGCCGACGGCTCGGCCATGTACACGCTGCAGTCGCTGTGGACCATGGCGCGCGAACGGCTCGATGTCACCGTGGTGCTGCTCGCCAACCGCAAGTACGCGATCCTGCTGGGCGAACTGGCCGGCGTCGGGGCAAGCCCCGGCAAGACCGCGCTCGACATGCTGGGCCTTGGCAATACCGGACCTGGACTGGGTCAAGCTGGCCAACGGCATGGGCGTGGAAGGAGCGCGGGCGAAGGACATGGAGACCTTCGCCGACCTGTTCCGGACGGCGAACGGCCGCAAGGGACCGTTCCTGATCGAGCTGGTGATCTGACCGGACGATAGCGGCCACGCCGTCGAGCCATGCAACGGCCGTGCCGGTACGGCGGCCGCGGCGGTCAGGCGTCGCGCGGCGGCGCCTCCGCGTCATAGCCCAGCAACCCCGCCAGCAGCGGCCAGCGCCGCGCGGCCGCTTGCGCGGCCCGCCGTTCCTGGTGGTCGAAATACCGGCGCGGGTCGAAGCCGTCGACCTCGCTGCCAAGGACGTCGATATCGCTGCGCGCCAGCGGCTGTCCGCGTGCGTTGGCCGGCTTCATGGCTTGCCCTCGATCCAGACCCCGTCCGGCGTGCGCACGACATAGCCGTTGCCTTCGCGCATGGTCACGGTGGCCTCGTTCTCGCCGACCATCTGCGTCTGCGGCAGGTCGCTGGCATAGCTGGCCAGCGCCGGCGCCTGCGCGGCGAACGGGTTCTCGGCAATCAGGTTGGACAGCAGCTGCGACAGGCCCAGGTAGCTGGTGGGCGCATCGATGGTGACGGTGCTGTTGTTGGGCCTGGGCAGTCCCACCAGCTTGACGCCCACCGGCACGTTGATGATGCGCGGGGTCGGGATCTCGCGCATGCCGGCGATCTGGTTGGCGTCGCCGCGCAAGGCCGCGCCATGCTCGGGCACGAACACGATCACCGCGCGCCGGCCCGATTGCGCCACCATCTCGATGACCTTGTCGATGTCGCCCAGCAGCCGCGACAGCCGCAGCGGATAGGACTCCAGGCTGGACAGCCGGTTGTCGGTCATGCGGTTGCCGTCGTGCAGCGTCACGGTGTTGTAGTACAGCGCCTGCGGCCCGCCGCCGGCCTGCTGGCGATCGCGGAACCAGCGCTGCAGCACGTCGAAGTCGCCGATGACGGGCGAGTTGTCGAACGAGCGCATCGCCACCGGCAGGCCGGTGTTGGGGGGCGGCGCGACGCCGTCGACGCCGATCTCCTTCTGCACTTCCTTCAGGAAGTTGTCGAAGTGGCCGTCGTGGTTGAGCAGCATGCGCGTGGAGAAACCGGCCTGCGCCAGCGCCTGGAACAGGTGGCACTGGGCCGGCGCCGGGTCGTACAGCGCCTTGTGCTCGGGCTGGCCGCAGGCCGCGCGCAGCACGCGGATCGCCGCCGGGCCGCTATAGCTGGCCGCCGAGCTGAAATTGGTGAACAGGAAATCGAAGCGCTGCAGCAGCGGGTTGTCGCGCGCGCGCGCCGTGTCCAGGTCGTCCCATGACAGCGAGCAGACATGCAGCACGATCACGTCGTACTGCGTGTCTGGCGTGGCCGCCATCCGCGGGAAGCTGACCTGGCGCAGCGCTTCCTGGTTGCGTAACGCGGCCAGCCGGGCATCCGGGCCGCTTGCGGCGACCTCGGCACCGCCAGTGCCCAGCGCAGCGCCCGTGGTCAGCGCCGCGGTCGCGGTGCCGGCGCGGGCGCCCGCGATGCCGCCCGGTTCGCCGGCGCCGTACAGCGCCTGCCACAGCGGAACCGCGACCAGCGCGCCCAGCACCAGCGTTGTCACCCGCACCCAGCGGTTCACGAGCCAGAAGATCACCAGCGCGGCCAGCGCGACCAGCAGCATCTCGCGCGTGATCACGCGCTGCGCCAGTTCCAGCATGTACGCGGGCGTAAACGCCTGCAGGCTGGTGAACTGCGAGACCACGCGCGCGAAGGGCGGCAGCTCCGATTCGCGGTACATCAGCGCGGCGCCCGCCACCACCGCCAGCATGTGCCGCAGCGCGGACAGCGCCGGATGGCGGATGCGCACCACCAGCACCAGCGCGAACAGCAGGTTCAGCAGCCATTGCGGATGCAGCCGGCCGATAAAAAACAGGTACAGCTTGGCGATGAAGTAAAGGTTCCAGATGCCCATTGTCCGAAGCGTGGCGTGGCCGCGTTTCCGTTGTGTTTGAGTTCAGAGCCGTCGCGGGCGCACGCGCTCGGCCAGCGCCGTGGTGGCGCCGCGGAACGCATCGACCAGCCGCAGCAGCCCCTGGTAGCCCATCTCGATCACTTCCTTGAGACCGCGCAGCGGCACGTCCACCGGTTGCTCGTCGACCCAGTGGATCCAGGCGTCGGCGCGGCCGAAGGTGCACTGGACCAGTTGCTGCTCGGTGCGCGCGTCCATGCCGTCGAAGCGCACGCCCATCTGCCGCTCGACATTGCGCGTCACCACCGCCGGGAAATGGTAGCTGCGGGTGCCGCGCGACAGGCACACGCCGACGTGCGTGCCGGGCTCGACCCTGGCCTCCACCGGCAGCGCCAGGCCCAGCCCGCCCAGCGAGTAATTCTCGGTCTTGCAGGCGAGCGTGCGGCCGTCGGGCAGCAGCAGCGTCGCCGGCACGCGCATCGGGATGCGGTGCGACACGCGCACCTGGCGCGCCTCGCGCGCCACGCCGATGGCCGCGCCCAGCATCACCAGGTTGGCCAGCGCCCAGCCCAGGTTCATGATGATCGCCGAGGGCTCGAAGGCCGGATCGAACAGGATGCGCCCCAGCCCCAGCAGCAGCGCGATCACGTTCAGCGCCAGCAATACCAGGTAAGGCTTGGAAATGGTCCAGTCCAGGTATTCCTCGCGGATTTGTCCGCCCTTGGCCGTGACGTTGAACTTGCCCAGCTTCGGGTTGATGAACGCCATCGTGGTCGGCAGCACGATGTACCACGCCAGCACCGATTCATAGACCTCGGCCCAGAACGAATGCCGGTAGCGTCCCTGCAGGCGCGAGTTGGTGACGTTGGCGACGAACAGGTAGGGCAGCACGTAGGCCATGATCAGTACCGCCGAGGTATGGATCACATGCAGCCCGAAATACAGGTACGCGATCGGCATGGTCAGGAAGATCAGCCGCGGCACGCCGTAGAAGAAGTGCAGCATCGCGTTGGTGTAGCACAGGCGCTGGAACAGGTGCAGGCCCTTGCCGAACATCGGATTGTCGATGCGGAAGATCTGCGCCATGCCGCGCGCCCAGCGGATGCGCTGGCCGATATGGCCCACCAGGTTCTCGGTGGCGAGCCCGGCGGCCTGCACGATGCGGATATAGGCGCTGTTGTAGCCGCGGCGATGCAGTTTGAGCGCGGTGTGGGCGTCCTCGGTCACGGTCTCCACCGCGATGCCGCCGACTTCTTCCAGCGGCGCGCGCTTGATCACCGCGCACGAACCGCAGAAGAAGGTGGCATTCCAGAAGTCGTTGCCGTCCTGGATCAGGCCGTAGAACAGGCTGCCTTCATTGGGCACGCGGCGGAAGGTGTCGAAGTTGCGCTCGAACGGGTCCGGCGAGAAGAAATGGTGCGGCGTCTGCACCATCGCGCATTTGGGGTCGGCGAGGAACTCGCCCATCGTCATCTGCAGGAAGGAGCGCACCGGCATGTGGTCGCAGTCGAAAATCGCGACGTACTCGCCCTGCGTGTGCCGCAGCGCCGAATTGATATTGCCCGCCTTGGCATGCGCGTGCTCGGTGCGTGCCAGGTAGCCCACGCCGGCGTCGCGCGCGAAGTCGCGCACTTCGTCGCGGGCACCGTCGTCGAGGATATAGATGCGCAGCTTGTCCTGCGGCCAGTCCAGTCCCAGTGCGGCGTAGACGGTCGGCTGCAGCACCCGCAACGGCTCGTTGTAGGTGGGGATCAGCACGTCGACGGTAGGCCAGCTCGCGGTATCGGGAGGCAGCGGCGCCGGCTGGCGGTTGAGCGGCCAGATGGTTTGAACGTAGCCCAGGAACAGCACGATCCAGGTATAGACCTCGGCCGCGAACAGCAGGTAGCCGAAGACAGCCTCCGGCACGCTCTCGAACTGCAGCGTGGTCGTGATGCGCCACCAGATATAGCGGCCGGCCATCATTACCGATAGCGCGGCCATGGCCAGCGTGGCGGCGCGCCCCGGGATGCGGCGCAGCACCAGCAGCCCCAGGATGATCAGCACGGCCAGCAGGAGCTGGTCGCGCAGCGGCAGCGGCGTGGTGCACAGCAGGATGCCCGCGGCGGCGGCCAGCGACAGCAGCGCCGGCATCAGCCACGGCACGCCGGACAAGGTGGGCGACAGCGACTCGAGGCGCAGTCCCACGCGTTTCCAGTCGATGCCCGGCAGCCGCGCCAGCAGTCGCCGGCGCAGCCGCTTGGCGCGGAAGTAGACCGGCTCGAGCCAGCCGCGGAACCAGCGGCGCAGCGCGCTCGGCTCGGGCGGCGCCTGCGGCTTGCGGCGATGGTGCACGTCGGCGGCGAGCGGCACCAGTGCGCGCGGCGGCCGCAGCAGCGCCCGGCTCAGCCAGATGCCGGGGCCGTGCCGGTGGCGCGGGATGTCCAGGCGCTGGCGCAGGCGCCGCCGCATCCAGCTGGCGGTGAGCAGCGCCAGGTCGGGGCGCCCGCGCGGCGGGGTGCGGAAGAACACCCGCAGCAGCCACAGGCTGACCGGGGCTTCGGCGGCCACGCCCAGCTCGCGCGCCAGCGCGCGGCGCAGCGCCTGGAACCAGTCGGCCGCGCGCTGGCGCAGCGGCAGGGGCAGCAGCGCGCGCATCATGTCCGGTCGGCCTCGGCGGCCATCTGGCGGGCGCCCATGTCGCGCACGCTGGCGGGTCCGGCGTTGCCGCGCACGGCCAGCAGGCTCCAGCCCGATACCCACGAGGCCAACCCCTGCAGGTCATGCGCCGCCTGCGAGTACGGCGTGCTGCGGCAGAAGCTCTCGCCGCGGGCAAAGGCTTCGGGCACGGCGGCGTCCTCGTGCACTTCATACGGCAGCAGCTCGCCGTCCAGCGTGGCGCGCAGCAGCACCGAGATATCGGTATGGAGCTGGCGCGCCGGCTGCAGCCGCGTGACCGCGCAGGCCACGGCGGCGCCGCTCTCGCGCAGCGCCGCGCGCAGCGGCGGCAGCGTGGCGCAGGTCTGCGGCTGCGGCGGCACCAGCACCAGCACGAGATCGGCCGCGGCAATGGCCTGGCGCGCATGCGGCGACGGCCACGGCGCGCTGTCGACCAGCGCCAAAGCATTGCTCGGCAGGTCGACCTGGGCCAGCAGGCCGCGCAGCCAGTGCGGATCGCGCTCCATCCGCTCGGCCATGCGGCCTTGCTCGGCCGCGCTGCCGGGATCGCCCCACGGCACGAACAGCACGCCGTCGTCGCTGCGCTGTCCCGCTTCATTCCACCTGGCGCTGTTGCACAACCCTGCGCCGGCCGGCGCGCGCAGGCCGAAGTGGAAGCCAAGCACCCCGCGCGGGTCGCATTCGACGGCCAGCGCCGGATGGCCGTGCCAGGCCAGCAGCGTGGCGAGTTCGGCGGTGACGGTGGTGCGGCCCGCGCCGCCGACGGTCGAGACGATGGCCACGGTCTTCATTCGCGCTCTCCGCTCGCCTCGCGCCAGCGCCGGCCGCGGATCACCACCGGCTGCAGCTGGGGCGGCAGCCGCACCGCGCGGCGCGCGCGCGGCAGGCGCCAGCGCGGCAGCAGGCGCAGCAGCCGGAAGTGCCAGACGACCCAGGCCACCGGCACGGCCAGGATCAGCCCCCAGATGAAATAGCCGAGAAACAAGTCCATGGTGTTTCCTGTCGATCTTGCCTAGCGTTGCGGCTTCAGCGGGATGGCAAACGCCTGTGGCTGCGCGCGCCGGCCACGGCGCGCGCGCGAGGTCGCGGGCAGCGGGATCGGCGCGTCCTGCGGCGGCAGTTCCGCCGGCGCCGCCACCGGCGACGGACCGGGCTGGCTGGCCAGCCAGCCGCTGTAGTCCTGCACCGGGCGCTGCGCGAGATCGGATTCGAGCCGTTTAAGCGAGCCCAGGATCGATTCGGGATCGCCGCAGCGCAGCTCCCCGCCGAACAGCTCGGACATCGGCCGCACAAACACATGGCGGCACGCGGTCTCGACGTTCTCCATGCGGCAGGCGAAGAAGAAGGCGTAGACCGCGTTGCTGCCGGCGGTGCACAGGTCGCCGGCATCCTGCATCTGGCACGCGCGCAGCGCGTCGACATGCGCCACCTCGGGCAGCAGCGGCAGCTCCAGCAGCACGTGCGGCAGCCGGATCACGCTGCTGCGTTCGAGCGTGGTGCGCACCAACGAGACAAAGTCGGCGGGCGGCACGTAGCCCGTGGCGGCGGTGGCCACCACCGCGGACAGCGCGTTCTTGTAGTCCGGCAGGATCGGGCGCGAGAACACCTGGCCCTGGATCGCCTCGATCATGGTCTGCACGCGCGCGAACGGCGTGTTGCGGTGGATCACCAGGCTGGCGCCCAGCGTCAACATCAGCAGCTCGTAGCGCTGGCGCAGGATCTCGTGGTCCTCGCGCACCACGATCTTGAGCGCCTTGCCGCCGTCATGGCGCAGCTGGTGCACCTGGCCGGCCAGGGTCTCGAGCTCGGCGATCTGGCCGTAGTGCAACACCACGGTGGCCGCGACCGCTCCGGCGGCGGCGGCCACCGCGGCGGCGTTGTCGTCGACCACCTGCCAGTGCGCGGGGATCCAGCGTTCGCGCAGCACGGCTGCGCGGCTGACGATGATGCGGTCCTCGTCGGGGGCCAGCAGCGTCGGCGCCTCGCCGGGCGCGATGGCTTCGTCGGCGCCGCTGCCAGCCACCAGGCCGCGGTCTACCGGCGAGAAGCGCAGCGGCACCATCTCGGGCGGCAGGATCGCGTCCTTGTGGCGCCAGAAGCCGACTTCCCAGACAAAGTGCCCGTGCTGCTGCGCCAGCCGCGCGACGCCGGCGAAATGCCGGTGGAACCCCGCCAGCGACGCCAGCTGCAGCGCTTCCGTGCCGCCGGGCGGCGCCATCACCAGCAGCACGCCACAGCTGTTGCTTCTGCACCATCGTGCCAGCAGCTCGCCGTCATCGGCCAGCGCGACCGGGTCGTCCCAGCGGAAATACGCCTGCGCGCCTTCCACCAGGAACTGGCTGCCCTGTGCGCCGCACTGGTCCACCATGGCCTGCAGCGCTTCGGTCAGCACGGCGATGCCGGAGCGGCCGGGCACGCCACGCAGCGTGCAGACGTTGGCGCGCGGATGCAGCGTGCGCGAGCGTTCGATGTCGAGGCCGTGCGCGCGCAGCATGTCGGCGATCCCGGCCGGTTCGCGCGGGGACAGCACCGTGGTGCGTGCGCGCAGCAGCCGTGCCGCGCTCTGCCAGAACAGCGCGTCGCAGGCGGGCGTGGCGTCGGCATAGACCACGTGCACGGCGGTGGGCTCGAGCGCCGCCAGCGCCGGCGGCAGCGCATCGATGGCCAGCGCCGGGCGCGCCTGCAGCCAGGCGCGCGGCTTGTTGCGCGTGCGCGGCGGCGGCGGGGCGGTGGGGCGGCTGGCGTCGTTCATCGTGTCGGGATGGCTCAGTAAGTCGAATACGGCCGCACCGGGGTGGGCGGGTAGGGCACGGGGCCCTGTTGCTTGTCGAAGATATAGCGCACGTAGGCCTGCGCGCGGTTTGGCGCGTAGTCGCGCGAGCGGTCGATCTCGAACACCGCGCCGGCGACCCAGTGCGGGGCAAGACGGTACTCGATCGCCGCGCCGATGGTATAGCTGAAGCCGCCGCCGGAGCCGCCGCCATAGGTGGCATTGCCGGAGAGTTCCTGCAGCCGGGAATCCGTCGGGTAGTACGGCATCGACTTCTCATACGTGCTCGACAGCCCCACCGAGCCGCGCACGCGCCACGACAGCTTGTCGCGGCGCCCGGTCCAGTCCAGCGGGATGCCGAACGACAGGTAGCGCTGCGGGCTGTAGTAGCCGCCGTGTCCGAAGCTGTAGTAGCGCTCGTTCTCGCTGTAGCGCCAGTAGTTCAGCACCAGGCCGCTGGTGAGGCGCTGGTCGCGCCGCACGAAGACGGGCACGTCGAAGCCGGTGCGCACGGTGAACTCGCGGTTGGTCAGGACATTGTGACCAGTGTAGATGCCGTATCCCAGATCGGCGAACAGGCCAAAGCGCCCCACGTCGCGCGCATAGCGCACATGCACGCCGTTGCGCACCACGCCGCCCCAGGTGGCCGCGGGCGAGACCACGCCGGTGGTCGGGTCGACATGGGCGGGATCGGTGGCGCCGGCGTACGACACCAGGCTGCTGGTGACGGCGCGGCGCGAGACGTCGATGGTGGTCGATGCCGGCCCCATCTCGCCGCGCCAGCGCAGCCCGCCGACGATGTTCTGCCGCAGGAAGCCCAGCGGCGTGGTGCCGATGTCGGCACGCCAGCTGTTGTAGGCGCCGTTGAACTCGTAGCCGGCCGCCAGCGCCACGCCGCGGTCGTTCTGGCCGATCGGGCCGAGGCCGGTGTTGCCGAGCGCGCGGATGCGCCCGAAGTCGCGCGAGGCGGACAGGTTGTCGGCGGGCAGCGTGCCGGCATCGAGCAGCACCGTGTCGGCATGGAAGAATGTGTGGCCGGTGTAGCCGTGCGGAATGCGCACGTACAGCGGGATCTCGGTTGCCAGCAGGCGCGAGATGCCGGGATCGCCGGTCTTGTGCGAGAACAGCACCGCCGAGGCCACCTGGCCTTCGCGCCGGGCTTCGAGCGAGGCCAGCGCGCGGCCGGCCGCGGTGCCTTCGGCGCCCTCGGGGCCCGGGCTGACGCCCTCGCGCTGCTCCAGCACGCGCGCCTCGCGGTACAGCGCCGCGGCCTGGTCGAAATCGCCGCGCGACTGCGCGATGCGCCCGGCCTGCACCGCGATGTCGGCGTGCCCGGGATAGCGCTGGCGCAGCGGGCCGACCACCGCCACCGCCTCGTCCTCGCGCCGCATCGCCGTGAAGCGGCGCGCGATCGACAGGCGCGTGTCGATGTCGTCCCCCGGGGTATCGGCGAGCACCGCGCGCACGATCTCCAGCGCCTGGTTCTCGTCGCCCTGGCGCTCCAGCATGTTGGCCACCATCAGGCGCGCGCCGGCGTCCGTCGGGTTGGCCGCCAGCACCTGGCGCGCGGCGTCGGCGGCGCCGGCATAGTCGCCGCGGGCCTCGCGCAGGTCGGCCAGCGCCAGCAGCCAGCGGCGCTCGCGCTGCTGCGCTGCGGGCACGGCCATCAGCGTGCGCTGCGCCCCGGCGAAATCGCCCTCGGCAATCAGGCGGTCGCTCTCGCGCACCGCCAGCCGCAGCGACTGGTCGTCGAGATCGGCGCGCTGCGCGGCGTTCAGGCCGGGACGCGCGCGCACGTCGGCGATCCACGCGCGCAGCGCATCGTCGTGCCCGGCCGCGGCCAGCAGTTCGCCATAGCGGATGCGCACGTCGATGGCGGGGTCGTCCGGATGCGCGTCGAGCCAGTCCGTGACCAGCTTCAGGCCGGTGTCCGGCTGGCCCAGCGCGATCCATTCGCGCCCGACCGAGGCCAGCATCTGCGGATCGTCGGGCACCTCGGCTGCGGCCGCGCGCAGCCGGGCCATGGCTTCGTCTTCGCGGCCCTGCGCGGACAGCTGGCGCGCTTCGCGCAGGAGGCGCTGCGCGGCCAGGTTGCCGGACAGGCGGCGCATGCCGTCGGAGCGCTCGGCGTCCGGCACGCCAGCCAGCAGCGCACTGGCGGCGTCGATGTCGTCGACCGAATTCAGGTAGAGCGCCGCGGCATAGCGCATCTCGGCGTTGCCGGCGGCGGCCACGCCTTCGTCCATCACGCGCCGGGCCAGCACGGGCAGGCCCAGGTCGCGGTAGGCGCGTGCCAGCGTGAAGCGCGTCCAGGGATCCTGCGGCGCCAGCCGGATCGATTCTTCCAGCCGTGCCAGCGCCGGGCTCTGCTTGCGCTGCGCCAGCAGCTGTTCGCCCTGCAGCGCGAGCAGTTCGGCGCGCAGGCTGCGCAGCTCTTCGGCCGAGTCCTTGAGGCGGCTTGCGGTGCTGGCGATCAGTGGCCCGGTCTCGTCGCCACGCCCGCTTTCATTGAGCAGCCTGACCAGCGTGCGCAGGCTGCCGATATCCGGCTCGGGGCCGGCAAGGTTGGCGCGCAGCAGGCGTTCGGCCTCGGCCGGCCGGTCCTGCGCGATCAGCGCGTCGGCGAGGATGGCGCGGGCATTGGCGTTGTCCGGCTGCTGCTGCAGCGCCTGGCGCGCCAGCGCTTCGGCCTGCGCCGGCTTGCCCTGGGCGTTGGCCTCGCGCGCGCGCGCCAGCGTGCCCCAGAACGTGGCGGTGCCCTGCAGGCTGCGCCATTTGCCGCGGTTGCCGGGATCGAGCTCGGCGGCGCGCGTGCACAGTTCGCGCGCTTCGTCGTGGCGTCCCTGGCGCAGGCGCACCAGCCCCAGGTTGCCAAGCGTCTCGCCTTCGTTGCGGCGCTTGCGGTTGGCGCTCTCCAGCGCGGTTTCGGCCTCGCGCACATTGCCGCGCGCCAGCTGCTTCTCGCCCTCGCGCCGCGCCTGGTAGGCCGGGCTGGCCTGCTCGCGCTGGCGCGCGGTGCCGTGCTTGCCCAGCTCGGCCAGCGTCTGGCGCGCGGCGTCGTCGTCCGGCACTTCCTGCAGGTAGGCCTCGTACCACTTGTAGTACGCGGGATCGTCGCTGACGTTGTAGAGCGTGCGCCGCCACATCTCCAGCGCGCCCTTGCGGTCGCCGTCGGGCCGCCGGGCAATGCGCTGCAGGATGCCGAGCCCTTCCTGGCGCGTCGCCTCGCGGTCGGTCAGCAGGCTGGCCAGTGCCATCTGCAGGCGCAGGTCGTCAGGGTTCTGGCGCACGCGCGTGCGCAGCTCGGCAATGGTGGCGGTGCGCCCGGCGGGCGTGCCGGCCAGGATGCGGTAGTAATCGATCGCCAGCTCGCCGCGCGGGGCGCCGTGCGGGAACAGCCTGTGCAGCCGGGCGATCGCTTCGTCGGACTTGCCGGCGCGCGCCAGCAGCCGGATGCGCGCCATCTCGGCCTTGTCGCGCGTGGCGATGCGCCAGGCGTCTTCCAGTTCGAGCGTGGCGGGATGGCCGGGGTTGGCCTGGCGCAGCCGGCGCAGGATCTTCTCGGCTTCGAGCGGGCGGTTGGAGCGCAGCTCGATCAGGCCCATCAGCATCAGCGCGTCGGGCTGGTTGGGATCGATCAGCAGCGCCTTGTCGAGGATGCCGCGGGCCACGTCGGTGCGGTTCTTGGCTTCCCACATGCGTGCCGCGGACAGCAGTTGCGCCAGCTCGGGCGAGGGCTTTGCAGCCGGTTGGGCCAGCGCCGGCGCGGCCGCCATCGGTGCCACCGTGGCGGCGCCGAACAGTGCCGGCAGCAGGATCGGATTCAGCGCGCGGGGCATCCGGTCTTCCATGCGGGCAGCAGCGCGCCGTCTTGGGCAAAACGGTACTGGCCGTCGAGATAGCCGAGCCCGAACAGCGTCAGCACCTGGGTGTAGTAGCCGGCCTGGCCGCCGGGCTCGCGCTGCGCCAGCTCGCGCGTGCGGCGCGCCTGCGCGGCGGCCTGGTCGGCGCGGCCGAGCGCGGCCAGGTAAGGCGCCACCGCGGCGCTGAAGCCGCCGTTGCCCGCGTTGGGGCCGGGCTGGCCGGTCTGGGTATCGATGCGCTCGGGCGGGTAGCCCCTGGCCGCGACATAGTCGGCCAGCGGCGTGAAGGTGCGCAGCAGCGCGGCGCGCTGGGGCTCGTCGGCCGGCAGCGTGCCGGCCCACAGGTAGACGCGGATCGCGTTGTAGGCGCTTTCGGCGCGGGTGGCCGCGTCGGGCAGGAAGCCGCGGCCGGCTTCGTATTCGACCCAGTCGGGCGAAAAGCCGCGCGGCGCGGTGTCCAGCATCAGCCGCGCCGACGTGCCGACCATCTGCTGCCACGCCGGCTCTTCCGGCAGCGCGGCGGCGAGCCGGCGCATCACCTGCAGCGGCACGTAGCTGGGGTTCAGGCGCCAGCGCTTGTCGCCCAGCCTGAAGCCCTGCGGTCCCGGCAGCACGGTGCGGCCCAGGCCGGGCAGCAGCGCGGTTTCCTCGCGCAGGATGCGCCGCGCCAGCAAGGTGCCGAGCGCGGTGAAGCGGCGCTCCTGCCACAGCCGGCCCGCTTCCAGCAGCGCGTAGGCGATCCACAGGTCAGCGTCGGATGCCGGGTTGCTGTCGATCACGCCCCAGCCGCTGCCCGGGTTGTCCACATGGCCGGCGCTGGCTGCCTGCGCGGGCGTGAGCTTGCCCCAGATCCACGCGGGCAGGCGCGAGGCCAGGTCGCCCTGGGCCAGGTTGTTCTCGGTCCAGGCCAGCAATTTGTCGAAGCTGGCGCGGTCATTGGCCACCAGCGCGAAGAACAGGCCATAGGCCTGGCCTTCGGACACGGTGGCCTGCTGGTCCGAGCTGCGGTCGATCACGCGCCCGTCGGCGCTCATGAGGTGCTGGCGGAAGGCATCCCAGTCGGCCCACTTGCAGGCCGGTGCGGGCGCGGCATTGGCCGCAATGGGGGCCAGCGCGGCACAGGCCAGCGCGCCGGCCGCCAGCCATCGGCCCAGCCCTGTCAGCGTGCGCCGCATGTCAGCTCCCGCCGCGCCGCGCCGCCAGCCTGCCCAATGTCCAGAACAGCGACAGCGCCACCACCAGTCCGGCCAGCAACCCGCCGATCGCCATCAGGCTCGGGAAGGCCGACACCCGCACCCAGATGCGCGCATACCACGGCAGGTCGCCGACGTAGTAGCGCTCGCCCAGGCGCAGGCCATCGACCTGGTCCTGCCGGATCACGGTCAGGTCGCCGCGCATCTGCGCCACCTTGCCGGGGTTCTCGAGGGCGTCCAGCACGTCGGCCACGCGGCGGTCCTCGGTGGCGGTCAGCGCGACCACGGTATTGCCGTCGGCCAGCGGCGATTCGAAGCCGACCAGCGCCGCCACCGGGCCATCGGCTGACAGGATGGCGCGCCCCACCGGCGTGACCGGGTCTTCGCGCATGCCGGCGAGCCAGTTCGACCGGATGCTGGTGCGCTGGTCGCGCAGCGAGATCTCGGTCTTGCCGCGCGCGATCAGCAGCGGCAGCGACTTGCCCCATTTTTCCAGCGTGGCGGCGCCGCTGCCGGTGCCGATCAGCAGCAGGTTATGGTCGCGCACGGTATCGATCTTTGCCGTCGGCACCACCGTCACGCGCAGCGACGGCAGGCCGGTCCACTTGCCCATGTGGCCCAGCAGCGACAGCAGCGCTTCCTGGTCCGTCGCGGTCGGCGCGTCGGGCACGACCACGGCGGTGTCGGCGAGATCGGCCAGCCGGGTGAAGGGATAGCCGCTGTTGGCGAAGTACGCCAGGTTGGGCAGGCCGGTGTAGTGGGAAAATTGGCTGAAGTCGATGGTCGAGTCGGGATCGATCGCCGCACGGGCCACGTCGGTCGCGGTGGAGCTGCACAGCGCCGTCTTCTGCGAATCGATATGGAACTGGAACTGCATCTGGTTGTTGCTGCCGACGCGGAACGCCGGGATGCCGACCCGCTGCGCCGCCGACGCGGTGGTGCCCGACAGCAGCGGCACGCTGACCACGTTGTGGTCGTCGGTGCTGGCCAGCGGGCGCAGCCGGTACGAGCGCACCAGCTGGTCGTTGATGTCGATGCTCAGTACCGAGTCGTTGTAGGTGGGCGGCGCGGTGTAGCGGTAGCGCAGGTTCAGCGGCACGTTGCTGCGGGTCCAGTCGTACAGGTCCGCCGGCACGCGCAGGTTGACGCGGATCGGGTTCGGGTTGCCGCCGGCGACCTGCAGGTCCCGCGGGTCCGCCACCAGTTCGCGTAACAGCACCGGGCGGTCGGTCGGCGCCCACGCCGGCGCGTCATAGGGCCGGCGCGGCTTGCCTATGTCGACCGACTCCACCCGCGCGCTGTTGCCGGCCATGGCCACCTTGCCCAGCACCAGGGCATTGACCGCGGTCTGCAGCTCCTGCGCATTGCGGCCGGCCACCACCAGCAGCTTGCGGTCCGGGCTGGCCGGGTTGGGCATGAGACTCACGGTGGGGCCGGCGATCGCCGGCAGGTTAAGGCCCGCCGGAATGGTCTGCGGCGTGACGAAGGCAATGGCATCGCTGCCGGCCGGCGCGGTCCGCGCCACGGGGAAGCGCGCCTCGCGCCAGGCGGCCAGCGCGCCCAGCCACGATGCCGCCACGCCGGCGGCGCGCAGCGTCGCGCTGTCGGCGCCGGCCGGCAGCACGAACGGCACGGTCACGCGGCGGTTGTCGCGGCGGTCGAAGAACGGTGCCGGCAGCAGCGCCAGGTTATCCGGCAGCGACACGCGCAAGGTATTGAGCGTCAGCGTGGTGGCCGGGCTGATGTCGGCCCACAGGCTCGAGTGCAGCGGGTCCTCGCAATGATCCAGCGTGTAGTGCGCGATCAGCTGCACCCGCAGGTGGTTGAAGTCGGTGAAGAAGCGCGGGTCGATATCGAGCTCGCGCGTGACCAGTCGCCCGGCTTCCTTCTCTTCCAGCGGCAAAGTCGCGATGACCTCGTCGTTCAGCGTCAGCTTGATATGCGACAGCGGGAACACCAGCGCCGGCGAATAGGTAAACGCCAGCTTGAGCCTGGCCGCCGTGACCACTTCATCGAGCCGCACGCCGATATCGAGCTGGCGCGCGTGGTCCACGCCGCGCAGCGCGATCGGTCCGTAGGCGCCCATCTGGCGCAGGGTGAGGACGTGGGTGGCGGAGTTGGCCGGCGCGGTTGCGGCAGGCGTGAGGAGCGTGGCTGACGGCCTTGCGGCAGGCACGGACGCGGCGCCCGCGGCCGGAGCTTGCGCGCCCGCCGGCCACGACAGGCATGACAGGGCGAGCAGGCCGGCGGCGGCGTGTAGCGGGGGCCGGTGGAAGCGGGGCGGGACGGAGCGGGTCATGGGCAGGATGGCAGTTCCTTTGCATGCTTCCAGGGCGGACGGCCCACGCGGCGCGGGAACTTTGATACCCGCCGCGATGGCACGGCGCAATGTTGCGGCAACTGGTACGGCTTCTGGCTGATAACGGTCGCGCAAGTGTAGCTGCAAATGCACCCCGGGGCTCCACTTTGCGACAGCGCTCTAAAAAAGATTCAACGGCGAATAAAAAAGGCGGAAAAGCCACCCTCTTGCCAAAGGGGACATTTCCGCGCGGTTTGGTAGGAGAAGCACCGGCGCGGAAGCACGGCAAGTCGCCCGCGCTTCACTCCGTCCACTCCGGCGTGCCACTTACCCGCAGGAGTCGTCTGCCCGGCAAACGCCGTGCAGCACCATCTCTCCCATCAGGTCCAGGGCTGGCTGGTCGGCGATCGCCTCGCGCATGGCATCCAGCGCGGCGTCGTGCGGATCGGCGGGGTTGCCGGCCGCAAGCGGCGTGTCATGCCAGCGGCGCGGCACGGCGGCGGGATCGATGCCGACACCGGCGCCCTCGGCCAGCGCGTCAAGCACCGCCTGCTCGGCCGCCGCGATGGCATCGGCGCCCAGGCGCGCCGCGTGCTGCGGGCCGAAGCTGTCGAAGGCTTGCGCCGGCGGCCCGTCCAGCAGCTTCCACAGTGCCAGTTCGGTCAACGGGGTGCAATTGACGGTTTGCCCGGCCAGCACCAGGCCGTGGAGCCGCTGCCGGTTGGCCTCGCCCTGTGCCTGCCCGCCGTCGCAACGCACCATCACCGCGCCGTCCGGCACGCTGTGCAGGCGGAAGGCGCCGCTGGCGTCGGCGGTGGCCTGGCGCACCTGGCCTTGCGTGTCGCGCAGCTGGACCGATGCGCCTGCCAGGGCCGCGCCGACCGCGGCGGTGCCGCCGATGTCGCGCGATTCGTCATCCCCGCATGCCGCCAGGGCCGCCACCGCGCCTGCGAGCACGAGGTGGCGCCAGTTTCCAGGTTGCTTGCCCATGGTGTCTTCCTCAGTGTCGTCCTCAGGGCGCCAGCGCGGCCAGGTCGCGGTGCGAGCGGTTGAACAGGCCGCGCGCAAGCGGCGTCGGGCGGAAATCCACGTCGAGCGGCGAGATGGTGATGAACTTGGCCAGGAACGCCGGGGTCTCGGCGGTGCGGGCGAGCGCCTTCAACTCGGCATCCGCTGCGCCGGCTTCGATCGACACCGTGTTGTCGGCATTGCGCTTGTATGCGGTGGTGAACGAATCCACCGTGCCCGGCACGGTCAGGCGCACGCCGGCCGGGGCCTGGCCGCCCGCGGTGATCGGGTAGTTGATGCTGAGCGGATTGGCCACGGGCAGCAACGGCTGCGCCGCGCGCCGCGTGGCCTCCAGGCTGGCGATCACGCGGGCCAGGAAGGCCCCGGCCTTGGGAAAGGCTGCCAGCGTTGCCGGAAACCCGCTGCGCGCCTCGGCAAAGTCGACGCCGACGCTCAACGCGATGGCCGGCACGCCGCGCCGCGCGGCGAACAGCACGTTCATCACCGTCCCCGAATGCGGGATCGAGTCCGACAGGTTCTCGCCGAAGTTGGCGCCGGAGACGACGAGGTCGGGCGTGAAACCGCTTTCCGGGCCGACGATCTTCAGGCCCATGGCGGTGGCATCGACCGGCGAGCCGCTGCCGATGTAGTCGGCATTGGTGGCGTTGAGCGCGCCGCCGGCCACGTAGGTGGGCTTGACCCGGTGCACGCAGTACGTGTCGGCGCCGCCGGCCAGCGGTTCCACCACCAGCCGCGTGCGTCCGTCGGGCACGGCATAGGCGGCACCGGAGCCGCTCTGGTTGCTGGCCGGGCCAACCGTGATGACGCGGTGCCCGGCATCCTGCAAGGCCTTGCGCACCGCGGTGATACCGGGCGCGGCGCAGCCGTCGTCATTGGTCAGCAGCACATTGAGCGCCTGGGCGGGGGTGGCCACAGCGGCCAGGGCCGCGGCAGCGAGACTCAGCCGCAAAGCGGCGGGAAGTCGAAGCATGGAACCAGTTCCTCGTTCTGATGGTGTGGAAAGCGCTGCATGGCCGCGGCGCCGGGTAAAAGTAATGAAGCGAACCGATGAAGCGGCGCCCTACGCCGCGAGCAATCCCCGCGCGCGCGCCAGCGTGATCGCCGTGTCCTCGATCATGTCTTCCTGGCCGCCCACCAGGCGCTGCCGGCCCAGCTCGACCAGGATCTCGCGCGCGGGGATGCGGTACTTGGCCTCGGCGCGCTTGGCGAACAGCAGGAACGACGAATACACGCCGGCATAGCCCAGCGTCAGCGCGTCGCGGTCGATGCGGATGGGCTGGTCCATGATCGGCACGACCAGGTCTTCGGCCACGTCGGCGATGCGGAACACATCGACGCCGGTCTCGATGCCCATGCGCTCGCACACCGCCACCAGCACCTCCATCGGCGTGTTGCCCGCGCCGGCGCCCAGTCCCGCGGCGGCGGCGTCGATGCGGGTGGCGCCGGCGGCGATCGCGGCGAGCGAGTTGGCCACGCCCATGGCGAGGTTGTGGTGGCCGTGGAAGCCCAGTTCGGTTTCGGGACGCAGCGCCTGCCGGACCGCGGTCAGCTTTTCGGTGACGTCGTGCGGCAGCATGTGGCCGGCCGAGTCGGTGATGTACAGGCAGTTGGCGCCATAGCTTTCCATCAGCAGCGCCTGCTGCACCAGCACCTCTACGGGCGCCATGTGCGCCATCATCAGGAAGCCCACGGTATCCATGCCGAGCCGGCGCGCCATGCCGATATGCTGCTCGGACACGTCGGCCTCGGTGCAATGGGTGGCGACGCGGATGGTCTGCACGCCGATGTCGTGCGCCATGCGCAGGTGGTCGACGGTGCCGATGCCGGGCAGCAGCAGCGCGGACACGTGCGCGTTCTTCAGTTCGCCCAGCACCGCGCGCAAATACTCTTCATCGCTGTGCGCCGGAAAGCCGTAGTTGACCGAGGCGCCGCCCAGGCCATCGCCGTGGGTCACTTCGATCAGCGGCACGCCGGCGGCGTCCAGGCCGCGGGCGATGCCCTTCATCTGTTCCAGCGAGATCTGGTGGCGCTTCGGATGCATGCCGTCGCGCAGGGTCATGTCGTGCAGGGTGATGCGTTGGACCATGGCGTGGCTCCTCAGGCAGTGGTGGTGGCGCTGGACAGCATCGCGGCGGCGATGCACTCCGCGGTGCGGGCGGCGGAGGCGGTCATGATGTCTAGGTTGCCGGCGTACTTCGGCAGGTAGTCGCCCAGGCCCTCGACCTCCAGGAAGATCGAGACGCGCTTGCCGTCGAACACCGGGCCGTTCTTCAGCGTGTAGCCGGGCACGTACTTGCGCACCTCGGCGATCATGTCGTGCACCGACGCGGTAATCGCCGCGACGTCGGGCGCCTCGTCGGTCAGGCAGTGGATGGTGTCGCGCATGATCAGCGGCGGCTCGGCCGGGTTGATCACGATGATGGCCTTGCCCTGGCGCGCGCCGCCCACGGCTTCGATCGCGCCTGCCGTAGTGCGCGTGAATTCGTCGATATTGCGGCGCGTGCCGGGCCCGACCGAGCGCGACGACACCGTCGCCACGATCTCGCCATAGGCCACCGGCTGCACGCGCGACACCGCAAACACCATCGGAATGGTGGCCTGGCCGCCGCAGGTGACCATGTTCACGTTCATCTCGTTGCTGCCGATATGGGCCTCGAGGTTGACGGGCGGCACGCAGAACGGCCCGATCGCCGCCGGCGTCAGGTCGATCACGCGCACGCCGCGCGCGGTCAGCCTGGCCGAGTGCCCGGCGTGGACGTAGGCCGACGTGGCATCGAAGGCGATGCGGATATCGTCGGCCTCCAGGTGCGGCAGCAGGCCGTCGATGCCGTCGCTGGTAGTCTTCAGGCCGAGCTCGCGCGCGCGTGCCAGGCCCTCGGATGACGGCTCCACGCCGACCATCCAGACCGGTTCCAGGATGTCGCTGCGGCGCAGCTTGTAGAGCAGGTCGGTGCCGATATTGCCGGGCCCGATCAGGGCGCATCGGATCTTGTTCATGGTGTCTCGCGTGGCAAGTGGAAGGAATCAGGAAGTCAGCAAGGAAGTCAGCAAAACGCGGCGCTGCAGCCGCCGATGCCGGTGATGTGCATGGACAGCCGGTCGCCGGCCTGGACCGGGATCAGCGCCGCGAGCGAGCCCGACAGGATGGCCTCGCCGGCCAGCAGCGGGATGCCGAAGCTGCCCAGCGTGTTGGCCAGCCAGGCCACCGCATCGGCGGGATGGCCGAGCGCGGCGCTGCCCAGGCCCGTTGCTACGCATTCGCCGTTTTTCTCCAGCGTCATCGCGCAGGCGGCCAGGTCGAGTCCGTGCGGGCTGACGCGCTCGTCGCCGAGTACGTAGACGCCGCAGGATGCGTTGTCGGCGACGGTGTCCTCGATGCGGATGCGCCAGTCGCGGATGCGCGAGTCAACGATCTCGAAGCACGCCGCCACCGACTCGGTCGCGGCGAGCACGTCCTCGCGCGTCACGCCCGGCCCGCGCAGGTCGCGCCGCAGGAAAAAGGCGATTTCGCCCTCGGCGCGGGGCTGGATCAGCGTATCGGTCGGAATGGGCTGGCCCGCCGCGTAGTGCATGCTCTGCAGCAGGATGCCGAAGTCCGGCTGGTGCACGTCCAGCATCTGCTGCACGGGCTTGCTGGTCACGCCGATCTTCTTGCCGGCGACGCGGTCGCCCGCGGCGAGGCGGTGGGCAATGAAGCCTTGCTGGATGCGATAGGCGTCGTTCACATCCAGCGCCAGGCCGCGGCCGCTCAGTGGCGGCACCGGCGAGCGCGTGACGAGCGCGTGGTGGAGTTCTTGGCTGAGCGTGGCGATCTGGTCCGGGTGCATGGGGAGGAACGGGTTGCGCTGCCGCGGACCTGCCGCGGCAGCCAGGGACGAAGCAGGCGTCAGAACGAATACTTGGCGTTGAACGCCACGTAGTCGCGGTCAGCCAGCGGACGGTTGGTAATGCTCGGCCCGCCGATGAACGCCGCGTAGGTCAGGTTGAGCTCCAGGTTGTTCAGGTACTTGAAGGTCAGCCCCACGCTGGCGCGCCGGTCGCCATAGCCCATCAGCGTGCCGAAGGCGCCGGCCACCGCCGAGCGGCCGCTGAACTGGTGCGCGTAGGTGAGCGGCACGGTCAGGTCCCAGCCATCGAACACGTTGTTGTAGGTCAGCGACCAGCCGAGCTGGAACGCCGCCGAGTTGCGCGTGTTGGTCAGCTGGCTGAAGCCCATCACCGGATCGACGCTCAGCACATGCAGGTAGGCGACTTCACCGAGCAGCGACTGCGAGTTGGCGAGGAAGGTCGGCCCCACCGAGTAGATCGCGGACAGCTGTCCCTGCAGTGCCTTGCCGCGCGAGGCGGTGGGCGAGCCGGCCACGTCTACCAGCATCGGGATGCCGTCCTTGTAGCTGACTTCGCCGGCGATGTTGGCGCCGAGCACCTGGGTGGAGAAGCTGGCGCCGGTCAGGTTGATGCCGCCGAAGAACTTCTCCTGGTATTGCAGCGTGGGGAACAGCGAGGTCACGACGCTCGGGTTCTTGTCGTGGTAGCGCAGCTGGTAGAGCCCGAGCTCGGTGCCCTCGAACACGCGCCAGCGCGCGCCCACGCCCCACTGTCCCCAGTCGGACGGGCGCACGTCCGGCCCGCGCGGGATGCGGAAGCCGGGCCCGATGATGAACTCCGCACCCGGGCCGACCACGTCGCTGGTGCTGAAATAGCTGCCCGGCGCCGACAGCTGGTTCGGCTTGAAGGTGAACTGGTAATAGCCCATCAGGCTGAACGACGGCGTGACCTGCAGCTGCAGCGAGGCCTGCGGCACCGGCAGCAGGATGTCCTTGACCTCTGCGCCAGGCACGAACGCCTTGGTGGCGTCCGCTGGCCCCTGCGCGCCGGCGATATTGGCGAAGAACAGGCTCTCGCCCCATGCCACCACCTGGTTGCCCAGCTTGAAGCTCAGCTGGGTGCCGCCGACCGGCGTGGCGCCGTAGACATAGGCATCGAGCAGCTGGGCGCGATGCTCGTGGTAGTCCTGCGCCGATTCCGTGAACTGGTTGAACGGGCCGCTGTGGTTGACCGTGAACGGCGCGTTGTTCGAGTTGGTGCCGCGGTAGGCCCAGTCGTAGAACACGCTGCCGCGCACCAGCGCGCCGAAGGCGCCGTGGCGCAGATGTGCCTCGCCCAGCAGCGACACGCGGTTGGCGATCATGTCGCCGGGCTTGAAGTTGCGGTCGCCGTCGTCGCCGTTGATATTCGCCGGGCTCAGCAGCGTGTCGCTGCGGTGGCCGGTGCGCACGGCGGCGCCGTAGGATGCGGTGACGCTGTAGTCGAGCGTGGTGCCGCGGCCGAATTCGATGGTGTCGCCGGCATGCGCGGCAGGCGCGAGCAGCGTGGCCAGCGTAGCCAGTGCCGCGGCGGCGATCGGCCGCAGCCGGCTGCGGCGCTTCACTGGGCCGCGTGGTGGTTGTTGCATGGTGGTCTCCCCTTGGTTTCGGTGGTGGTTCATGGCCTGGCACTTCGAATGGCGCGCATCTGGCCGCAAGCGTAGAGAGGGGGAGACCTGCACAAATCGGCAGAACGGACTAGGCGGTTTCCCTACGGCACGCGGTTGAGCGATGCCGCGTCGAGAAAGGCCGGGCGTTCGCCGCCGCCATCGATCACGAGGTTGGCGCCCGACACATACGACGCCTGCGACGAAGCCAGGAACAGGCATGCATTGGCGATGTCATCAGGCTGTGCCAGGCGGCCCAGCGGCACTGTCGCGGCCATCGCGCGCAGTGCCCCGGGATCGCCGTAGTGCTGGTCGCGCGAGGTGTCGGTCAGCACCATGCCCGGACTGACCGCGGCAACGCGCACGCGCGGCGCCCATTCCACCGCGAGGGTGCGCACCGCGTTGAGGATGCCGGCCTTGGCGGCGCCATAGGCCGCGGTGCCGGGCGAGGGCCGCAGCGCGCTGACGCTGCCGACGAACAGTTGCGTGCCGCCGCCGGGCTGCCGCTGCATGCGGGCATTGACGCGCTGCGCCAGCTGCAGCGGTGCCACCAGGTTCAGCCGGATCACCGATTCCAGCAGGCGTGGCGAGGCTTCGGCGACCAGCGCGTACGGCGAGCCGCCGGCGTTGTGGATCACGACGTCCAGCGTGGGGCTGGCCTGCGCGATCTCGGCCAGCATGGCATCGGCCTGTTCGAGGTCGCGTATGTCCGCGGCGATAAAGCGGGCGCTGCGCCCGTCTGCGCTCGGCAGCTCGCCGTCGTGCGCGGACGCGGTGCGTCCGCAGACGAAGACCTGCGCGCCCGCGCGCAGGAAAGCCTCGCTGATGGCGCGGCCGATGCCGCGCATGCCGCCGGTCACCAGCACGGCCTGGCCGGTGTAGTCGAATCCTGTCATGGGGTCCCCCCTGATGCATGGAGGGCCCATCGTAGGAGAAGTGGAGGGATCGCTCTTAGTCCGAATGAACGATGCCCGGCAGGCCGTGGCTGCGCAATATCGCTGCACGATTCCACGGGAGACGCCCTCATGTCCGCTACGCCACAGCAACCGCCTTCATCCCTGCATCCCAACCTGCCGGTCGGGCGCTTCGTCACCACGTCCGGGGGCCTGCGGCTGCACAGCCTGGACGCTGGCAGTGGCGAACCCGTGGTCTTTATCCACGGCAGCGGCCCGGGCGCGAGCGGGCACAGCAACTTCCGCTTCAACGTGCCGGCCTTCGCTGCGGCGGGCTTCCGTACCGTGGTGGTGGATCTGCCCGGCTATGGCTTGTCGTCCAAGCCGGATGACGTCGAATACACGCTGGATTTCTTCGTCGCCGCGCTACGGGAGCAGCTGGTGGCACTGGAGCTGCAGCGCTGCGTATTGGTCGGCAATTCGCTCGGCGGCGCGATTGCGCTGAAGTACGCGCTGGACTATCCCGAGCATGTGAGCCGGCTGGTCATGATGGCCCCGGGCGGCGTGGAAGAGCGCGAGACCTACTTCCAGATGGAAGGCATCCAGCGCATGGTGTCGCTGTTCACCGGCGGGCACATGAACCCGGACACCATGCGGCAGCTGCTGCAATTGCTGGTGCATGACGCCAGCCTGGTCACCGACGCGCTGGTGGACGAGCGCATGGCGGTGTGCCGCGAGCAGCCGCGCGAGGTGCTGGCCACCATGAGGGTGCCCAACCTGACGGAGCGGCTGGGCGAGATCCGCTGCCCGGTGCTCGGCTTCTGGGGCACGGAGGACCAGTTCAATCCCGCCGCCGGCGCGATGAAGTTCCTCGGCGGCTGCGCCGATGCCCGCTTTGTCATGATCAACCGCTGCGGGCACTGGGTGATGGTCGAGCACGCCGCGTATTTCAATCGCGAATGCCTAGGCTTCCTGGCCGATACCGCGCAGGCCGTGGCGGCATAATTGGCGCGCATATCCATACAACGATATCTCAGGAGACATCATGGAATACCCGTATAGCCTGTTCGACCTGCGCGGCAAGGTAGCCGCCATCACCGGCGCCGCGCGCGGCATCGGCGCGGAAACCGCCCGTGTGCTGGCGGCGGCAGGCGCGAAGGTGGCCGTGCTCGATGTGCTGGAAGCCGACGGCAAGGCCACCGCCGAGGCCATCTGCGGCGCAGGCGGCGAGGCCGCGTTCTGGCAGCTCGACGTCACCAGCGAAATCGACGTGGCGCGCGTGCTGGGCGCGGTGGCGGCGCGCTTCGGCGGGCTCGACATCCTCGTCAACAACGCCGGCATCGAAGGCCCGAACGAACCGACCCACCAGGTGACGCTGGAGCAATGGCAGAAGGTGATGGCGGTGAATGTGACCGGCACCTTCCTGTGCACCAAGCATGCCATCGCGCACATGGAGCGCGCCGGCAGCGGGGCCATCGTCAACGTGTCGTCGATGTATGGCATTGCCGCGGGGCCGGACGTGCCGCCTTACCATGCGTCGAAGGCCGCGGTGCGGATGATGGCCAAGACCGATGCCATGCTCTATGCGGCCAAGGGGATTCGCGCCAACTCTATCCATCCCGGCTATATCCGCACGCCAATGCTCGAGCACGTGGCCCAGGCCTCGGGGCAGGGCGAGGCGCTGTTCGACTATCTCGGCGGCCTGACGCCGGTCGGCCAAGTCGGGCAGCCGCGCGACATCGCGGCGGGCATCCTGTACCTGGTCTCCGATGCCGGACGCTATGTCACCGGCGCCGAGCTGGTGATCGACGGCGGCTACACCGCGCGCTGACAGGACGAGGAGAGCACGATGCCCGATAGCGCCGCGATGAAAGCCACGCTGCTTGCCTATGTCGAACGCTTCAATGCCGGCGATGCCGAGGGCATCGCCGCGCTCTACGCGGACGATGCCACGGTGGAGGATCCGGTCGGCGCGCAGCCGCTTGCCGGCAAGCCGGCCATCCTTGCCTTCTACCAGCACGCCACCTCGCTCGGCGCGCGCCTGGAGATGGTGGCGCCGCCGCGCGGTTCGCACGGCAATGCCGCGGCGCTGACCTTTGCCGTGCATGCGCGGCTTGAAGGACGGGCCGCACGCATCGACGTGACCGACATCATGACGTTCGGCGCGGACGGGCGCATCCAGAGCATGCGCGCCCACTGGGGGCCGGACGACGTGCATTTCATGTAAGACCGCGCCAACTGCAACCATGGTCCGGCGTAGCCGCGACGATGCTGTCGCCACGCGCGGGCGCATTCTTGCCAGCGCGCAGCAACTGATGCGCCAGCGGGGCGTGCATTGCGTCACGCTGGAGGATGTGGCCCGCGCCATCGGCATGACGCGCGGGGCGGTGTATGCCCATTTCCGTTCGCGCGCCGCATTGATGGGCGCGCTGCTGTCCTGTGCCGAAGCGGATCTTGCCGAACGGCTCGCACCGCTGGCCCGGCGCTCCGCCGGCGCGGCCACGGACCTGCTGGAGCCGGCGCTTGCCGCCTTGCTCGATGGCGATGATGGCGATGGCATGGCATGCCATGTCAGCCTGCTGGCGTTCCTGCTGCAGCACAAGTGCGGCACCGCCTGCGAGCTGTGTCCGCTGCGCGCGCGCGTGTTGCAGGGTGCCAATACCCTGCGCAACGCGCTGGCGGCCCGGATGGCCGAGCCAGCCCAGGCTGGCCTGCTGGTCGCGCACCTGTGGGGCTTGCTCAGCGCCCATGCGCTGCAGCTGGCGCCGTCCGGCTTGTCCGGGTGCGCGGCATCGCTGGCGCGGCTGTATGCGGCACCTGGTATGCAACGCGGTGCATGCCCGGACGGGGCCACCGGCCCGGCATTTCCTCGGGATACCCCCTAGTCTGCTCGGACGAAGAGACGGCGGCGAGCGCCGCCTACGATGCTGTCAAAGGACCCGGAAAGGGTGCGGAGGAGACAGCGATGAAGCGGCTCGGATTGCGTTGGGCGGCCGGGCTGGCCGCGGTAGGGGCCGGCCTGGGAGTGGCCTGGGTGCTTGCAGGCGGGAATGGGGTCGCCGTGGCATACGGCGGCCACGATGAAGCCCGTGCTGCCGGCACGGCGGGTCCGGATGGGTGCGATGCTGCCTGCGTGCGCAGCCGGGGCGTTGCGGCGATGGTGGTGCTCAGCCAGCGCCCGCCGCAATGACGGCGGCGGGGTGGTCTTCCACGCTATGGGTCAGCCCTGGCGCTGCGCGTGCAGCGCTTCGGCGCGCGCCTTGACATCCCTTGCCACCTGGTCGAAGCCCTGTTTTACCCAGGCGCCGTGTTCGCGCATGATGGTTTCGGCGTTCAGGCCCAGGAACAGGTCGGTGGTGAAGTAGTAGGTGCGGGCGGGTGCGATTGCTTCTATGTACTGGTCGCGGCGGGCGGCGTCCTTGTTTGCGTCGGTGGGGCGTTGCTCCCACGACAGCAGGCGTTCCGGTTCCCATGCCACGAGGTACTCATTGACCGGGATGATCTGGTCGGTGCCCGGGATGCGGACTTGCATGTGGACCATGTCGCCAAGCTTCGCAGTGGTTTCCAGGCCGGGGCAGAAGGTGTTCCATTCCGCGTAGCGGGGGAAGTCGGTCAGGACTTCCCATACCAGGGAAGCGGGGGCTTCGATTTCCACGGTGATTGAGGTGACCAGATTTTCTGGCTTGGCCATTCTGTTGTCTCCTTTCATTTCTTTGTTTGGGAATCCAACACTAGGGCTGGGCTGTGCGGGGCGCATACCCTGAATGGACGAGTCTGGGTGGACGATGATGATTTGGTGTTGCTGGGGGATATTGGGGGTATGCTCCGCGAGTCTCCGGATGCTGTGAGCTTGGTGCCGGCCTTGGGGGTGATGGTCGGCATTTTTTTTATGGAATGTTGGCTTGCGGCTCGGCATTGACGCGATTGTTGAACGAGCCCAGAGCTGTGGGTGCCTCACCCCATCCCCACCACACTAGACAACAGCATCTTCACCAACACCGCCTGCCTTGTCGCCCCGGTCTTGGCAAAGATCCCCCGCAGGTGCGCGCGTACCGTGTTCTTCTTCACGCCGAGCCTGACGGCTGCTTCATCCAGCGTCAGGCCATCGACCATCAGCAAGGCCAGCTCGATCTCCGTTGGCGTCAGGTGGAACAGCTTGCGCAGGCTGGCGTGCGTGTTGCGCGGCGACCCGGCCGGGTCGCGGATGAATACCGCGACCGCGGGGCGGCGGGCCTTGTCTTCGGTGCGGTAGCTGAGGGGAATGGGCCGCACCAGCACGCTCAGCGGCGTGGCCGCCGCGGGGCGGCTGAGCAGCGTGACTTCGCTGCGCGAGGTGGCCAGTGCGTGGGCTTGCGCGGCGTCTTCGAGGATCTTGCGGAAGCGGCGGTTTTCCACCGGGCAGTGTGCGTGCAGCGTGCCGCCGGACAGATGGAGGCCGTCGCGCTCTTGCAGCAGGCGCCTGGCGACGTCGTTGCTGCGGATGGCCTTGCCGTGTTCGTCGAGGATGATGGTGCCGACCAGCAGCCGGTCCACGGCTTCCGCGTACAGGGCGCGCTCGGATTGCAGCAGGTCGAGCGCGGCATGCAGGTCGACCGCGCGCTTCAGGTGCGGCAGCAGGCCTTGCAGCAGCGCCCTCTCGGTGGCGCCGAAATCCTGGCCGGCCTCGCCGCGGCTGATGAACAGCGCGCATTCCACGCCGTCGGCGGTGACGAGGTTGGCGGCGAGGATATAGCGCAGGTCCAGCGGCGCGAGGTACTGGGTATAGAACGGGTGGGCCAGCCACCCGGCTTCGCCGAACAGTTCATCGGCGCTGAAGAGGCGGTCGGGATGGAGGTCGAGGAAGGGGCACAGCGCGTAGTACTGCTCGCTGTACGAGGGTTCGCCGGGCAGGTGCGGGCCGTAGGCGGAGGCGTTGACGATCAGGCCAAGGCGGTCGGTGGCGGGGTGGCGCAGCACCAGCGTGACGAAGACGGCCTCGAGGCGCTGGCGCACGGTTTCGAGGAAGCCGGCCCAGGGGACGGCTTCGGTGGGACCCTGGTAGAGCTGGGCGAGCAGGGCGCTGAGTTCGGCGGCCTGCAGGGAATGTGGCAGCATGGTCGAGGCGTGTGGGTTGATGGCCGGTGTGCTCCCTCTCCCGCAGGCGGGAGAGGGAGCAAGCAGTCGGCCATGCAAGCGCATTGGTCCCGGGTGGGCGCGGTCAGGATCTCCGGCAGAAACTCGGATTCGCCCATCGTACCCACCCCCACCACGGCCTCATCGTCCATTCAGCCTAAGTCCTATCCCGCAGCCACGCCACGATCCGTTCCGCCGCCTGCTCAGCCGTGTCGGCGGTGGTGTCGATGCGCAGCTCGGGCCGGTCGGGCGCCTCGTACGGCGAATCGATGCCGGTGAAGTTCTTCAGCTCGCCGCGCCGCGCCTTGCGGTACAGGCCCTTGGGGTCGCGCTGCTCGGCCACCGCCAGCGGCGTATCGATGAAGACCTCGACGAATTCGCCGTCGCCCGCCAGCGTGCGCGCCATCTCACGCTCGGAGCGGAACGGCGAGATGAACGACACCAGCACGATCAGCCCCGCATCGAGCATCAGCCTTGCCACTTCAGCCACGCGCCGGATGTTCTCGACGCGGTCGGCCTCGGAGAAGCCCAGGTCCTTGTTCAGCCCATGGCGCACGTTGTCGCCATCGAGCAGGTAGGTGTGGTGGCCGAGCGCATGCAGACGTTTTTCCACCAGGTTGGCGATGGTGGACTTGCCCGCGCCGGACAGCCCGGTGAACCAGACGATGCGCGGTGACTGGTGCTTGAGCGCGGCGTGGGCGCGGCGGTCTACGTCGATCGCCTGCCAGTGGACGTTCTGCGCCCGGCGCAGCGCAAAATGCAGCATGCCGGCGCCGACGGTGTTGTTGGTCAGGCGGTCGATGACGATGAAGCCGCCCAGTTCGCGGCTGCGCGCATAGGGGTCGAACGCCACCGGCCGGTCCAGGTGCAGGTTGCACACGCCGATCTCGTTGAGCTCCAGCGTGCGCGCGGCCAGGTGTTCGAGCGTGTTGACGTTGACCTTGTACTTGGGCTGCGCGACCGTCACGCCCACGGTGCGCGTGCCGAGCTTGAGCAGGTAGGGGCGGCCGGGCAGCATCGCATCCTCGCTCATCCACACCAGCGTGGCTTCGAACTGGTCGGCCACCGCGGGCGGGTCTTCCGCGCACGCGAGCACATCGCCGCGGCTGATGTCGATCTCGTCGGCCAGCGTCAGCGTCACCGCCTGGCCGCGTACCGCATGCTCGCATTCGCCATTGGCGCCGACGATGGCGGCCACGCGGCTTTCGCGGCCCGAGGGCAGCGCGCGCACCCGGTCGCCGCGGCGGATTTCGCCGGCGCTGACGGTGCCGGCGAAGCCGCGGAAATCCAGGTTGGGCCGGTTGACCCACTGCACCGGCAGCCGGAACGACTCGTCCTGCACGGGTGCGCTGTCGATCGGCACGGTTTCCAGGTGCTGCATCAGCGTCGGGCCCTGGTACCACGGCGTGCTGGCGCTGGGCGCGGTGATGTTGTCCCCACGCAGCGCGGACATCGGGATGCAGGTGATATCGGTCAGCCCGATCTGGCGTGCGAATTCGCGGTACTCGGTTTCGATGCGCGTATGGACCTCGCGCGAGTAGTCCACCATGTCGAGCTTGTTGACCGCCAGCACCACGCGCCGGATGCCCAGCGTTGACACCAGGTAGCTGTGCCGGCGCGTCTGCGTCTGCACGCCGCGGCGCGCGTCCACCAGCAGGATGGCCAGGTCGGCGGTGGACGCGCCCGTGACCATGTTGCGGGTGTATTGCTCGTGCCCCGGCGTGTCGGCGACGATGAACTTGCGCTTGTCGGTGGCAAAGAAGCGGTAGGCCACGTCGATAGTGATGCCCTGTTCGCGTTCGGCGGCCAGGCCATCCACCAGCAGCGCGAAGTCGAGGTTGTCGCCCTGCGTGCCCATCTTCCTCGAATCGGCTTCGAGTTGCGCCAGCTGGTCCTCGAACAGCATCTTCGACTCATACAGCAGCCGGCCGATCAGCGTGCTCTTGCCGTCGTCGACGCTGCCGCAGGTGATGAAGCGCAGCAGGCTCTTGCCTTGCTGGGCATGGAGGTAGTGGGCGATCTCGCTCTGCGTGCCCGCGGGCTGCGCCATCGGCGGCGCGGTGTCGATCAGCGTTGCCATCAGAAGTATCCCTCCTGCTTCTTCTTCTCCATCGAACCGGCCGAATCGCTGTCGATCAGCCGTCCCTGGCGCTCCGACGTGGTCGCCAGCAGCATTTCCTGGATGATGCCGCCGAGCGTGTCGGCCTCGCTCTCGATCGCGCCGGTGAGCGGGTAGCAGCCCAGCGTGCGGAAGCGGACCTTGCGCATCCGCGGCGTTTCGCCGGGGCGCAGCGGCAGGCGCTCGTCGTCGACCATGATCAGCGTGCCGTCGCGCTCGACTACCGGACGCTCCCTGGCAAAGTAGAGCGGCACGATCGGGATGTCGTTGAGGTAGATGTATTGCCAGATATCGAGCTCGGTCCAGTTCGACAGCGGAAACACGCGCAGGCTCTCGCCTTTGCGCTTGCGGGTGTTGTACTGGCGCCAGAGTTCGGGGCGCTGCATCTTCGGGTCCCAGCGGTGCTGGGCGGTGCGCACCGAGAACACCCGCTCCTTGGCGCGCGACTTTTCCTCGTCGCGGCGCGCGCCGCCGAAAGCGGCGTCAAAGCCGTAGTGGTCCAGCGCCTGCTTCAGGCCCTGCGTTTTCCATACGTCGGTGTGGACGGCCGAGCCGTGCTCGTGCGGGCTGATATTGCGCTCCACCCCTTCGGGGTTGATATGCACGCGCAGGTCCAGGCCGAGCCGGTCGGCGGTCTGGTCGCGGAACGCGATCATCTCGCGGAATTTCCACGTGGTATCGACATGCAGCAGCGGGAACGGCGGCCGCGCGGGATGGAAGGCCTTCATCGCAAGGTGCAGCATCACGGCGCTGTCCTTGCCGATGGAATAGAGCATGACGGGGTTTTCGCATTCCGCCACCACCTCCCGCATGATGTGGATGCTCTCCGCCTCCAGTTGCTCCAGGTGGGTCAACATCGGGTTCTCCTCTTGGTTTGCCGGCCCATGCACGGATCTCGCGGTGGCCTGGCATGGCCACAAGGTAGCGAGCCGGGGCCCCGCGCCACTTCGTCCGGGCGGACTAGGAAATCGCGGGCCGCGGCATGCAATTCCTAGTCCGCCCGGACGAGGAAGCGCTGGGCCTGCACTGGGTATCGTTGCTTCGCCGACGAACCACGGGAGCAGGCAGATGGCGACCTCCGCCGAAGACCAATTGCTGAGCGGCCACACCTGGGCCGAGTTTTGCGAAGTGCTCAAGCGCAGCGGGCAGCAGATCCTGCGCCCCGAAGCGCCGACCGACGCGCTCACGCGCGCCGAGGGCTTCCGCTACCTGAGCCGCTTGCTGCGCATTGCGCTGGAGATGCATGTGGAGTTCGCCGATCCGGCGTTTCCCGGCTTCTTCTCGCCGTCGCACGAGACCGCCAAGATCGGCGCTGACAATCCGGACAACCTGTACCGCTACGCGCGCCTGGACGGCAATGCGGCGTACCGCATCCGCGGCCGGCGCGGCACGGTGGCGTACCTCAGCTTCGGCACGCAGAAGGGTGGCTACGAAACCGATGGACGCATGGTCCAGACCGGCTTTATCGACAGCAGCCAGCTGGCGGTGGCGGCGGACGGCAGCTTCGAGATCGTCCTCGGCGCTCAGCCGCAGCAGGGCAATTGGGTGCGCATGGAGCCGGCCACCAATGCGCTGGTGGTGCGCCAGACCTTCCTCGACCGCAAGGCAGAGACCCCGGCCGAACTGCATATCGAACGCGTTGACGGCAACGGCAAGCCGCCCGCGCTGAGCGCCGAGCGCCTGCACGGCGGCCTGCTGCGCGCCGCCGGCTTTGTCGAAAGCACCGCGCGCATCTTTGCCGACTGGGCCAGGGGCTACGGTGGCCACGTCAACGCCCTGCCGCCCGCGGACCAGGCCGTGTGCCAGGCGGCGGGCGGCGATCCCAACATCTTCTATTACCACTCCTGCTGGCAGCTCGCGGATGACGAGGCGCTGGTGGTCGAGGTCGACCGGGTGCCGGACTGCGAGTTCTGGAACTTCCAGATCAACAACTACTGGATGGAGTCGCTCGACTACCGCTACCACGACATCTGCATCAACAAGCACGGCGCCCGGCTCGATGCCGGTGGCGGCGTCACCGTCATCCTCAGTGCGGGCGATCCGGGCCTGTCCAACTGGCTGGAGACCGCCGGCCATCGCAACGGCACCATGTGCTGGCGCTGGGTGGGCGCGGCGCAGCCGGCGCATCCGCGCACGCGCGTGGTCAAGCTCGCATCGCTCAGGGAGAACAACGCATGAAGGGCATCAACGTGAAGGGCCTGCTTGCGCAGGCGAGCGAGCAGGCCGGCGGCCTGGCCGACTTCGGCCCGGGCAACTACCGCGAGGCCCTGGACGTGCTGTCCGATTCGCTGGCACGCGAGGCCGGCCTCTCGCAGCAAGGCGAGCAACTGCTGCAAGCCAAGCTGCAGGCCCAGCTGGTGAACCGGCTGGTGATCCAGGACTACTGCAGGCGCCATCCGGGGATCCTGCAGGAGCGCGTGGAAGACCCGCTGGTCATCGTCGGGCTGCCGCGCACCGGCACCACGCTGCTGCAGCGCATGCTGGCTACCGACGCGCGCTTCTGCTCGGCGGCGTGGTGGGAAACCCGCTACCCCGCGCCGCTGCCCGGCGAGGACGTGCGCGATGCCAGCCGGCGCATTGCGCTGGCGCGCGACGAAGTGGCGCAGATGATCCGCTTCATCCCGGACATCCTCGCCATCCATCCGCTCGACGCCATGGCCGCCGACGAGGAATTCATGCTGATGGAGCATTCATTCCTGTGCGCAATGGACTCCTACGCCAACGTGCCCGGCTACACCGGCTGGCTGGCGTGCCAGGACCGCACCGAGGTCTACGACTACCTGAAGACCATGCTGCAGTTCCTTCAGTGGCAGAAGCGCCAGCGCGGCGAGGGGACCGCGCAGCGCTGGGTGCTGAAGACCCCGCAGCATTTGCATACGCTGGGAGTCCTGTTCCGGGTGTTCCCGGGCGCGCAGGTGGTGCTGACCCACCGCGATCCGGTCCAGACCATCCCGTCGATGGCCAGCATGGCGCATACGTTGTGGAAGATGTACGCCGATGCGCCGGATCCGGTCGCGGTAGGCCGCCAATGGAGCGAACAGATGCGGCGCGGCACCGATCACGCCATGGCCGTGCGCGACGCCATGCCCGCCGGCCGCTTCCTCGACGTGCGTTTCGAGGATACGGTGCGCGATCCCTTCGGTGTGGCGCAGGCGGTCTATCGCTTCGCCGGCATGCCGCTGACCGAGGCCGCGCGCGCCGGCATGTGGGCATGGATGGAAAGCAATCCGCGCAACCGGCGCGCGGCGCACGCCTATACGCCCGAGCAGTTCGGGCTGAGCCAGGCACAGCTGGCACGCGATTTCGCCGGCTATCGCGCACGCCATGTGCTGAGCCGCGACTGATACCGAAAACACACCGAGGAGACATCCACATGCTGCTGAAAGACAAGATCGTGATCGTATCGGGCATCGGCCCCGGTCTGGGCATCAAGCTGGCGGTAGAGGCCGCGCGCGAGGGCGCCCGCGCCGTTGCCATCGCCGCGCGCACCGCCGCGAAGCTGGACGAGGCCCAGGCCCGCATCGATGCACTGGGCGCCGACTGTGAAGTGCTGAAGGTGGTGACCGACATCACCGACCGCGCCCAGTCCCGCCATCTCGCCAGCGAGACCGTGCGCCGCTTCGGCCGCATCGACGCGCTGGTCAACAGCGCCTTCCAGCACGGCAATTTCCCCGAGCCGGTGGAAGCCGCCGACCTGGACGTCTGGCGCCAGGTGTTCGACACCAATGTCTTCGGCACCATGACGCTGACGCAGGAGGTGGCCGCGCTGATGAAGCCGCAGGGCGGCGGCGCCATCGTGATGATCAACACCCAGGCCACGCGCAAGCCGATGCCCGGCGAATCGGGCTACGCCGCGTCCAAGGGCGCGCTGGCGGTGGCGGTCAAGTACCTGGCGCGCGAGCTGGGGCCGCATGGCATCCGCGCCAACAGCATCTTCATGGGCTGGATGTGGGGCGCGCCGGTGCAGGGTTATGTGCGCCACGCCGCGGCCGAACAGGGGGTCGCCGAGGACGCTATCATCGCACCGGTGGCTTCCCAGATTGCGTTGGGCCGCATGCCGACGGACGACGACTGCGCGCGCGCGGCGCTGTTCCTGGTGTCGGACTACGCCCGTGCGATCACCGGGGCCTCGCTGGATGCCAACGGTGGCGACTTCATGCCCTGACCGGCCGGACCGACTGCTCTACTGCCAACTGCCATGACCCGCTACTTTGCCTTCAACGGCGACGCCGACGGCCTGTGTGCCCTGCAGCAGCTGCGCCTGGCCCGTCGTTTGCACCCCGGCGATGCGGCGCTGGTCACCGGCGTCAAGCGCGATATCCGCCTGCTCGAGCGGATCGACGCCTGTGCCGGAGATACCGTGACGGCGCTGGACATCTCGCTCGAACAGAACCGCGACGGGCTGCTGCGGCTGCTCGCCGCCGGTGCGCAGGTGGACTACTTCGACCACCACCACGCCGGCGAGCTGCCGTCGCATGCCGGTCTGCGCGCGCATATCGACGAAAGCGCGGCGGTCTGCACCAGCATCCTGGTCGACCGCCACCTCGACGGGCGCCACCGGCGCTGGGCGATCACCGCCGCCTTTGGCGACAACCTCGGCGACGTGGCGCGCGCGATGGCGGCGCAGGCGCGGCTGGACGCGCGCGAAACCCTGATGCTGGAACGGCTCGGCACCTGCCTGAACTACAACGCGTATGGCGAGTGCGTGGCGGACCTGCATTGCGATCCCGCCGAGCTGGCGCAGCACATGCTGCCGTTCGCCGACCCGCTGGAGTTCGCCGCGCAGTGCGCCACCTACGCGCTGCTGTGCGATGGCTACGAGGACGACATGGCCCAGGCGCGCCGCCTGTCGCCCGTGCATGAAGTCCCCGGCGCCGCGCTGCTGGTGCTGCCGGACGCACCGTGGGCACGGCGCGCGATCGGTGTGCTGGCCAACGAGCTGGTGCGCGGACGTCCCGGCGATGCGATCGGCCTGCTGTCGCCCAAATCCGGCGGCGGCTTTGCGGTCAGCGTGCGCGTGCCGGCGCACAGCATCACCGGTGCGGCCGACTTCTGCCGCGCCTTCGAGACCGGAGGCGGCCGGCGCCTGGCCGGGGGCATCAACCACCTGCCCGACGCCGAAGTGGAGCGCTTCACGCGCAGCTTTGCCGACTG